>NZ_JBELMO010000018.1:0-48342 GCF_042095715.1 Qipengyuania sp.
TCTGGTGTGTCGCCCAGAACCGTTGCAATATTCATGTTATTGGTAACCACCAGCAGCCATCCGCGGGCTAGAGGACCCGTGCTGCCGACGCTGCGCTTGCGGTTCGTGCCCCGCCACCCTGCCACCCCGCCGCTGGGCGGCGTGGTCCCCATAATTCGTTGGGGAAGAAATGAACCATGCCCGAAAACGATTTTCTCAATCCACGCCGGACCATCGATCCGGAAGATGCCGCGCTGGAAGCACCGCCGCGCGCGCCTTTCGTAGAGCTGGGGCTGGTCAGCTGCTTCAGCTTCCTGCGTGGTGCGTCGGACGCGGTGGATCTGGTGCTGACCGCGCGGGCACTGGGATATGATGCCATCGGAATTGCCGACGCCAATACCATGGCGGGGGTGGTGCGCGTGCATACCGAGGCGAAAACGCTTAAATTAAGGCCTGTTATCGGATGTAGGATAGAAACGGTCGAAGGTCTGGCCTTCCTCGCCTATCCCACGGACCGTGCCGCCTATGGCCGGCTCTGCCGCCTGATCAGCGCCGGCCGGATGGGTACGCTGGAAGGCGAATGGCAGGAGAAGGGGGTGTGCGAGATCAATCTCGCCATGCTGGCCGCTCATGCCGAGGGGGTGCAGTTAATCCTGCTTCCTCCACGCGATCTGGATCGACAGGTCTCCATCGCCGTGGATGGCAAGGAGGAAGTCCTGCCTTTCCCGGATCTTCTGGCGCATCTGGCCGCCCTGCTGCCCACGCTGCGCCACATTGCAGCCAGCTTTCTCTACCTGGGGGACGACATGGCCCGGATATCGCGGCTCGATGCGCTGGCACAGGCGAACGGAATGACGATCCTCGCCACCAACGACGTCCATTACCACGCGCCCGACCGGCGTCCCTTGCAGGACGTGATGACCGCGATCCGGCACAAGACCACCGTGGCCGCTGCCGGGCATCTGCTGCACCCCAATGGCGAACGCTATCTGAAACCGCCCGAGGTGATGGTCCACCTGTTCCGGCCTTGGCCTCATGCCATCAAGGCGGGGCGCGAACTGGCCGATTCCTGCCGTTTTTCGCTCGACGAGCTGCAATATGAATACCCCGAGGAGGCCTATCCCGACGGCATGACGCCACAGGAATATCTGGAGGTTCAGACCTGGTGGGGGGCGGAGGGGCGCTATGCAGTCAAGGGGGCGCGCAGCCAGGTTCCCGAAACGATCGTCGATACGCTGGAGCGTGAACTGGCGCTGATCGCCAGGCTGGATCTCGCGCGCTATTTCCTGACCATCAAGGAAATCGTCGATTTCGCCCGCTATGGCGTCGATCCGCCGATCCTGTGTCAGGGGCGGGGCAGCGCGGCCAATTCCGCCGTGTGCTATTGTCTGGGCATCACCAGCGTCGATCCCGCCAAGCACCAGTTGCTGTTCGATCGCTTCATCTCCGAAGAGCGCAAGGAACCGCCCGATATCGACGTGGATTTCGAGCACGAGCGGCGCGAGGAGGTGATCCAGCATATCTACCGCCGCTATGGTCGCCATCGCGCAGGTCTGTGCGCCACGGTCATCCACTATCGCCCGCGCATGGCGATCCGCGAGGTGGGTAAGGCCATGGGGCTGACCGAGGATGTCACCGGCGCGTTGGCGCGCACCGTATGGGGTGGGTGGGGCAAGGAGATCAGCGACCGCCACGCCGCTGAAACCGGCATGGACGTGCGCGATCCCCACCTGAGGCGGGTTCTTAAACTTACTCAGCAAATGATTGGCATGCCAAGGCATTTGAGCCAGCACGTCGGCGGGTTCATTCTCACCGAAAGCGCGCTCACCGAAACCGTGCCGGTGGGCAATGGCGCCATGCCCGATCGCAGCTTCATCGAGTGGGACAAGGACGATATCGAGGCGCTGGGCATTCTGAAGGTGGACGTGCTGGCGCTGGGCATGCTGACCTGCATCCGCAAGTGCCTGAACCTGCTGGAAGATCACCATGACCGCCATCTGACGCTCGCCACCGTCCCGCGCGAGGACCCGGAAACTTATGCCATGCTGCGCAGGGGCGATTCCCTGGGCGTGTTCCAGGTGGAAAGCCGCGCCCAGATGAACATGCTGCCGCGCCTGCGCCCGACGCAGTTTTACGATCTGGTCATCCAGGTCGCGATCGTGCGGCCCGGCCCGATCCAGGGCGACATGGTCCATCCCTATCTCAAGCGCCGCCGCGGGGCGGAGCCGGTGGTGATCCCCGCTCCCAGCCCCGCGCATGGCCCGCCCGACGAGCTTTCCAGCATCCTGGAGCGGACGCTGGGGGTGCCGATTTTCCAGGAACAGGCGATGAAGATCGCGCTCGACGCGGCGCGCTTCAATTCGGCCGAGGCCAACCGCCTGCGCAAGGCCATGGCCACCTTCCGCAGCCGGGGTATGGTGGACGAATTGCAGGACATGATGGTCGAACGCATGGTTACACGCGGTTACGACCGCGAATTTGCACAGCGCTGCTTCAACCAGATCCGCGGTTTCGGCGAGTACGGCTTTCCCGAAAGTCATGCCGCCAGCTTCGCGCATCTGGTTTACGTGTCGAGCTGGCTGAAATGCCACCATCCCGCCGCCTTCGCCTGCGCCCTGCTCAATTCGCAGCCGATGGGCTTCTATGCCCCGGCGCAGATCGTGCGCGATGCGAGGGAGCATGGCGTCACGGTGCTGCCCGCCGACGTCAATCATTCCCAGTGGGACTGTACGCTGGAGGGGGCGAACGATCATTCCTCGAACGGGGCGGGGGAGGATCGGGGGCGCTTCGACCGGCATTGGACGCTGCGCCTGGGCCTGCGCCAGATCGACGGCCTGCCGGAAGCCGTGGCGGCACGGCTGATTGCCGAACGCGAGGCCAATGGCCCCTATGCTGACGTCACGGCGCTGCGCGATCGTGCCCGCATCGGCCCGGCGCATGTGGAGCGGCTTGCCGGCGCGGATGCCTTCGGATCGCTCGATCTGTCGCGGCGTCAGGCGCTGTGGGACGCGCGCAGCCTGGTCGCTGCCGGCGAGCTGCCGCTGTTCGCCCATGCGCGCGAGCGGGAGGAGGGGGCGGAGAAGAGACGCGTCCTGCTGCCCCACATGCCGCTGTCCGAAGAGGTCGTCGCCGATTACCAGACCACCCGTCTCAGCCTGAAAGCGCATCCGATGGCCTTCCTGCGCGCCAGCCTCGCCGAACGCGGTTTCGTGCGCGCCTGCGACCTCAGGGCGCGCAAGTTCCGCAGTATGGTCCATGTTGCGGGCGTAGTGCTGATCCGTCAGCGCCCCGGCAGCGCCAAGGGGGTGTGCTTCATCACGCTGGAGGACGAGACCGGGGTGATCAACCTGGTGGTATGGCCCGATCTCAAGGAGAAGCAGCGCCGCGTGGTGATGGGCAGTCGGCTGATGGAGGTTCGCGGCCGGGTGGAATATGACGACGAGGTCATCCACGTCATCGCCCAGCACATGACCGACGCCAGCCACGAACTCTACCGCCTGTCGGAAGAGATGTTGCAGGCCCCGATCGCGCGGGCCGACCATTGCAACAACCCGCTGCCCAGCAAGCTCAATCCGAGAGACGATCTGCGCGAAGGGGCCGACGATCCCTATCGCCCGCCGGTGGAACCGTGGCAGGAACCGCGCGCTGGAAACCGCGAATGCGGATGGCACGATCCCAATTCGCGCGGCCATCCGCGCGATGTACGGATCATTCCCCGGTCCCGCGACTTTCACTAGCGAATGCCCCGAAGGAAATCTCTGTTCTCCCGCCGCCTGGGGCGTTTCAAGGGCGACCGCCGGGCGATGGCCCTGCTGCTGCTGCTCGCGGCACTCCTGATCGGCAGGACTTGGCTGAATGAGCATCCCGGCGACAATCCCTGGGCGCCGCTGGACCTGAGAGACAAGCCGGGCTGGGCGACGCCCACGAAATTCGGGGAAATGCGCGACGATACGGAGCTGTGCCGGGCCGTGCTTGATCGATCGCAAGTCGCGTTCGAGGCGCTTGAGCCCCAAGGGCAGGGCGAATGCGCCCGGCCGGACCGGACCCGGCTCGGCGACTATCCCCTGGCGCCCGACACCCCGCCCACGACCTGCCCGGTCGCCGCCGCGCTTTCGCTATGGAAAAGCGACACGCTCGACCCGGTGGCGCAGGACGTTTTTGGAAGCGATATTGCTGAAATAGAGCATCTTGGCGCTTATTCCTGCCGCCGGCTCTATGGACGGTCGGAAGGGGCATGGAGCCAGCATGCGACCGGAAATGCCATCGATATTGCGGGCTTCGTGCTTGCCGACGGGACCCGGATCAGCGTGTTGGGCGACTGGGAGGGGGACGACGAGAAATCAGCATTCCTGCGCCGGGCCCGCGATGGGGCCTGCGCCGCATTCTCTATCGTGCTGTCTCCGGACTACAACGCGGCGCACCGCGATCACTTCCATCTCGACATGACCGCGCGCTGGAACGGCGTATGCCGATAATCGATCGGTCGAGCAATCAGCTTTCGAACGCGTAGCCTGCGGACCGAACGGTCCGAACGGGATCCTTGGTCCCCTGCATTTCTATGGCCTTGCGCAAGCGGCGGATATGGACATCGACTGTGCGAAGCTCAATCTCGCTCCCTGTGCCCCACACACCGTCCAGCAGCTGGCTGCGGCTGAACACGCGACCCGGGCTCTCCATGAAGAACTTGAGCAGGCGATACTCCGTGGGACCAAGCTGGAGCATCTGTCCGCGCCTGGTGACCTTGTGAGCCACGGGATCGAGCACGATATCGCCGACCTCCACGGTCTCTCCGGCCAGGGCAGGGCGGATGCGCCGCATGACCGCCGCCACCCGCGCCATCAACTCGCGCGGAGAGAACGGCTTGGTGACATAATCGTCCGCGCCAGTGTCGAGTCCGCGAATGCGGTCCTCCTCTGCCTCGCGCGCAGTCAGCATGATGATCGGCACATGGGCGGTGGCCTTGTCCCGTCGCAGCCGGCGGCAGACCTCGATCCCGCTCGTCCCCTCGATCATCCAGTCCAGGATGACGAGATCGGGCGTATCCTCGGCCGCAAGCATCAGCGCTTCGTCGCCGTCCGGGGTGGACCGGACGTCATAGCCTTCGTTGCGAAAACGATAATCGAGCAGCTCCAGGAGAGCCGGATCGTCTTCAACCAGTATCAGTTTGGCAGCCGCCACGTACATGCCCTCTTTTGGACGATGATGTCCGCGCTGTCGATATGACGGGCAGGCTACGCTTTTGTGTCAGCTTTCCTGGACGCGTTCGTCTTCCGAAGGATACACCCCGGTGGCCGCAAAATGCACCATTTCCGCGACATTGGTGGCGTGATCTCCCACCCGTTCGAGATTGCGGGCGACGAACAGCAGTTGGGCCGCGCTGGTAATGGTGGACGGATTTTCCGTCATATGGCTGACGAGATTGCGGAAGATCGAATTGTAGAAGGCATCTACCTTCTCATCCGTGGCGATGACGTCCAGCGCCAGCTGCGCGTCGCGTGCAGCGTAGGCGGTGAGTACGTCGTGGACCATTTCCGTCGCGATTTCAGCCATCGCAGGCAGCAGGGTCAGCGGCTCGAAATGCTTGCGTTGCGCGTCGATCCGCCTGCTGGCGCGCGCAATGTTCTTGGCATAATCTCCAATACGCTCGACCACGCCTGCGATCTTCAGTGCCGCGATTACTTCTCGCAGATCGTCGGCCAGCGGCGCCCGGAGCGCGATGATGCGCACCGCGAGCTTGTCGACCTCGTCTTCCAGCGCGTCGATTTTCTTGTCCCCGAGCATCGTCTGCTCAGCCAGCGCATCGTCGCCGCGCACCAGCGCTTCCATCGCGTCCTGCACGGCGTTTTCCGCCAGACCACCCATTTCGGCAATCAGTCCGCGAAGACGGGTGATGTCCTCGTCGAAAGCCTTAACCGTGTGTTCCATGCGATCAGCCATAGCGTCCAGTAATATAGTCTTTGGTACGTTCTTCTATCGGATTAGTGAAGATTTCCCGCGTTTTTCCGTATTCCACCAGCTTGCCGAGGTGGAAGAACGCGGTGCGCTGGCTGACCCGCGCCGCCTGCTGCATCGAATGGGTGACGATGGCGATGGCGTAGCTACCCCGCAATTCGTCGATCAGTTCCTCGATCCTGGCTGTGGCGATGGGGTCAAGAGCGGAACACGGCTCGTCCATCAAAATAACTTCGGGGTCTACAGCGATGGCGCGCGCAATACACAGCCTCTGCTGCTGGCCACCCGAGAGCGCGGTGCCGCTTTCGGTAAGGCGGTCCTTCACCTCATTCCACAGGCCCGCGCGGGTGAGTGATTTCTCGACGATAGCATCCATCTCGTCGCGGGTCTGGGTGAGGCCATGGATGCGCGGGCCGTATGCGATGTTCTCGTAGATCGATTTTGGAAAGGGGTTGGGCTTCTGGAACACCATCCCGACGCGGGCTCGCAACTGGACCACGTCCATGCCCGATCTGTAGATATCTTCCCCGTCCAGCTCGATACAACCTTCGACGCGCGCCGACGGGATGGTATCGTTCATCCGGTTGAGCGTACGCAGGAAGGTCGATTTTCCACAGCCTGAGGGGCCGATCAGCGCCGTGACGTAACGGGTCGGCACATCTAGCGAAACCTGATCGATGGCTTTCTTCGGCCCATAGTAGACATCCACATCGCGAGCGCGCAGCTTCACCTCCGTGCTGTCGGATTGCTCGGTATCGGGATGGTAGACTGTCACCACTTCTTCTCGAACTTGTTGCGCAGATAGATGGCAAAGCCATTCATCGCGAGGAGGAACAGCAGCAGCACCACGATAGCGGCACTCGTGCGTTCGATGAACCCTCGATCCACTTCGTCGGACCAGAGGAAAATCTGAACCGGCAAGACCGTGGCGGGCGATGTGAACCCCTGGGGCGGGGCGGCGATGAAGGCGCGCATTCCGATCATTAGCAGGGGAGCTGTCTCCCCTACGGCGCGGGCCATGCCGATGATCGTGCCGGTTAAAATGCCGGGGAGCGCAAGGGGCAGGACGTGATGGAAGACAACCTGTACCGGCGAAGCCCCGATGGCGAGTGCGCCGTCACGGATCGACGGGGGTACGGCCTTGATCGCATTGCGGCCCGAAATGACGATGACCGGCATGGTCATAATCGCAAGAGTGAGGCCTCCGATAACGGGCGCAGATCGCAGATGCGGAAAGAGCCCAAGGAACACGGCAAGGCCGAGCAGACCGAAAATGATCGACGGTACGGCCGCAAGGTTGTTGATTGATACCTCGATAATGTCGGTCCAGCGGTTCTTGGGCGCGTATTCTTCCAGATACAGAGCCGCCAGAACACCGATCGGGAAGGCGAGGGCGAGGGTTACGATGATGGTAAGGATGGTTCCCTTGAGCGCGCTCCATATGCCGACCTGCTGGGGATTGGTGGCGTCCGACCTCGTCAGAAAACCAAGGTCCCAGTTTTTCGAGATGGTGCCGTTCGCGCGCATTTCCGCCGCGAGCGCACGCATCTCCGCCGAGCCCTCACCCGAATAGCCCGCAGCAAGGTCAGGCGTCGCGGGGAGCCCGAAGTCCTGCCGCTCGCCTATCAGTGACGGATCGTCGATGATCTCTTCGGCGATTGTGCGCCAAGCATCGCCATCGACCTGTGCGGCAGCGGCGGGCGGTAGGGCGCCCACGACCGCGGACTGGACGATTTCCCTCACGCCTTGATACTCCAGGTTCTGGATCGCCCTGGCGCGCGTCAGGTCGGCGGGCGGGGCCGTTAACGCGGCGCGGGACAGATCGATCGGAACCGTGACCTCGACCCGCTTGAATCCGCCGATACCGTTGATGAGCATCGTGCCGAGCAGGAAAGCGAGGACGACCAGCGAGAACACCACCGCCGCCAACCCCGCCATTTTGAAGCGTTTTTCCGCTCGATAGCGGCGCGTCAGGCGACGGCGGAATGCGTCGTCCTGCTTGGAAACGTGCCCCGTCTCGGGGTCTGCTGCGAGCGCTGGATTTGCGATCTCATTCATAAGCTTCGCGGAACCTCTTGACCACGCGCAGGGCGATGAAATTGAGCGCCAGCGTCACCAGGAACAGCACGAAACCCAGCGCGAAGGCGCTGAGGGTCGCCGGATGGTCGAAACTGCCCTCGCCCGTCAGAAGGGCCACGATTTGGACCGTCACGGTAGTCATGGCCTGCAGGGGATCGGCGGAGAGCCGGGCAGCGGTGGATGCGGCCATCACCACGATCATCGTTTCGCCGATGGCGCGGCTGATCGCCAGCATCACGCCGGCCACGATACCGGGCAGGGCGGCAGGCATCAGAACGCGGCGGATCGTCTCCGATGTCGTCGCCCCCAGCGCGAGGCTTCCATCGCGCATCGACTGGGGTACGGCGGCTATGCTGTCGTCGGCCATCGACGAGACGAAGGGGATGATCATCACCCCCATCACCACGCCGGCCGCCAGCGCACTCTCGCTGGAGGCGTTGGAAATGCCGATGGCCACGGCCGCGTCCCGCACGGCGGGCGCCACGGTCAGCGCGGCGAAATAACCGTAGACCACGGTGGGGACACCCGCCAGTATCTCGAGCGCGGGCTTTATCAAGGCCCGCGCGCGTGCGCTGGAATATTGCGTCATGTAGACAGCACTAAGCAGGCCGAGCGGAATGGCCACGATCATGGCGATGATCGCACCGATATAGAGCGTGCCCCAAAAGAGGGGGATCGCGCCGTATCGCGATCCATCGACAAAAGCCGGATCGCTCATCGAGTCGGGCGCCCAGAAGGTGCCCAGCAGGAAGCTGACCGGGTCAACCATGCCGAAAAAGCGGACCGTCTCGAAAACAAGGCTGGCGAAAATCCCGAGGGTGATCAGGATAGCCACGAGCGAGGCCGCGATCAGGATCAGCATCACCATCCGCTCCACCCGCTTGCGCGCGGTGAAATCTGGCTTGATACGCAGCCAGGCGTAAGCGCCGCCGGCGAAGGCGATCAGGAAGGCGAGCGTGTAGCCGATCACCTGATAGCGGCCGATGGCGTGACGGAAGGCGTCCACGAGGGGGGCAGCCCGGGGATCGAAGACGGCGAGGGCGTTTCCGCTGGCGACGCTGCGTGCCTCCTCCAGAATGCGCTCCCTGGTGAAGCCGAAGCTGGGCAACCCCTGCGCCGCCGGATCGGCGAGCACCGATTGCATCACCAACTCGGGCGCGATCGCGGACCAGAGGGCCACGAAAACGAGCATCGGCAAGACGATCCACAGGGCGACATACCAGCCATGATAGCTGGGCAGCGCCGCCAGACGCACGTTTCCATCCTTGCTGAAGCCCCACGCACGAGCACGCGCCGCGAGCCAGCCGGCCAGCCCGAGGCCGACCGCGATCAGGAGGAGAAGACTGACGGACACGTCTTAGTCGAGTTGCGAGCCATCGAGGGTGGTCAGATTATCGATGGTCGCGACGTTGCGCGCCATCGCATCCGGCGGCGAAGCGACAAGGCCCATCTTCGCCAGCGGTCCGTCGCGATCCCACATCTGCGCCCATTCTTCGAGAAAACCGCGCAGGCTGGGTATAGCGTCGAGATGAGCCTTCTTTACATAGAGGTACAGCGGGCGGGCACCGGGGTAGCGGAAGGACGAAATTTCCTCGTAGGTCGGCTTGACGCCGTTGACCGAAAGCGCGTTCAGGCGCTCCGCATTCTCCTCGAGATAGGAATATCCGAAGATACCCACCGCGCGCGGATTGTTCTCGATCTTCTGGACGATCAGATTGTCCTGCTCGCCTTGGTCCACGTAATTGCCGTCGGAACGGATTTCGGTGCAGACCCGGTCATGCTCCTGTGGGTCGCTTTCCTTGAGAGCCGACATTGCGGGATCAGCATCGCAGCCTGCCATCAGGATCAGCTCCTCGAGCGCGTCGCGCGTGCCGGATGTCGAGGGCGGTCCGTATACCAGGATGGGTTCGTTGGGCAGAGACGGGTCCACGTCGGACCAGTTCTGCGCGGTCTGTTCCTTGCCATAGGGCCGCGCGGCCAGCGCCCGATAAAGCAGCGCCGGGGTGAGGTTCATGTCGATCCCGCCCTTGGCGGAAGCGATAGCGATGCCGTCAAGGCCGACCTGAATTTCCAGAATGTCGGTCACGCCCGCATTCTGACACGACTGGAATTCGGATTTCTTCATCCGCCGCGATGCGTTTGCGATATCGGGGGTGTCGGAGCCAAGCCCCGCACAGAACAGCTTGATGCCCGCGCCGCTGCCCGTCGATTCGATCAGCGGTGCGCTGACGTTCGGATCGGATTTCACCAGCTCTTCTGCCACCGCCTTGGCGAAGGGGTAGACCGTGGAGGATCCCACGGCGCGAATCGAATCGCGCGACGCGTTCCCTCCGCAGGAGGCGAGCGCGAGGGTGCTCGCGCAGAGCAGGGCGGTGAAGGTTTTCTTGATCATGAGACTCACATCCGTTTGCCTGCCCCAAGAGCGACTGAATATGACTCATTTGCGACAATCGGCATCCCAGCGCTCACGAATCTCTCTTCAGGTTAGAGGCAGGGCCACAGTGACAGTGGTTCCCGTTCCCACGACGCTGTCGATGGACAGGCGCCCACGGTGCCTTTCGACGATATGTTTGACGATCGCCAGCCCGAGGCCCGTTCCCCCGGACGCGCGGCTTCGACCGGGGTCGGTACGATAGAAACGACGCGTCAGGTGAGGCAGATGCTCGGGCGCTATGCCATCGCCTTTGTCCACTACGCTGAGGGTGGCGCGGTCCTCTCCCGATCGTTTCAGACCGACCGAGACCGGGGCGGTGCCGCCGCCGTATTTCAACGCATTGTCGACGAGATTGCGTACCAGTTGCTCCAGCTGCTGGCTGTCGCCCCGCACCTGGATGCCTGGGTCGATCGCCAGAGCCAGCTGCCTGGCATGGTCGGTCCCAGCCGCGTCGCGCGCCGCGCGTTCCGTGAGGATCGACAGTTCGATTTCTTCTACCGGAAGATCGTGCTTTTCCGCCTCGATACGGGAAAGCGACATGAGATCTCCGACCAGCGACTGGAGCCGCCGCGCTTCGCGCTGGATGGTCGATAGGAACTTGTCCGCTGTCTCCTTCTCGAGATGGTCCGATTCCTCGCGCAAGGTCTCGACATATCCGATGATGGAAGACAGCGGCGTGCGCAATTCGTGGCTCGCATTCGCCACGAAGTCGGTGTGAGCGCGGCTGATATCCGCCTCGGCGGTGCGATTGATGAATTCGATGATCCCCAGTTCGCCGGGCAGCGCCTTGCGATTGACCCGCCAGATATCCTTGCGGCGGGTGAGACCGCTGATGGTGACCCCGCCGGTCTCGCCGCTTTCCACCAGCTTCACGGCCTCCGGATCGCGGAGCGACATACGGATGTCCTGGTCGAGCAGGTGAGCGCCGAACAATCGGCGTGCGGAAGCGTTGGCCACCACTACGCGATCACGGCGGGTTATCAGCACCGGATTTTCCGAAAGTTCGAACAGTTCGCCCATCTGGTGGGTATCGAAAGCACGGGCAGCGGGTGCTGAGGTGCGCTTGGGCGGGGCAACGCCGACGATCCAGAGCGATCCGACCCAGATCACCAGGGTCAGCGCCGCCAGGCCTATGGGAAGGCCGGCAACGCCCAGAATCACGCAAACGATCAGGGCCAGAACCGCCGCGCTCAGGGGAAAGGGTTTGCCTCGCAACATTCTGGCGAGCGCCTAGCGCCTGTTTCGGGATCGCGCCACCATCCTTCGGCAAGCTGGTGACCCCTACGGGAATCGAACCCGTGTTTCAGCCGTGAGAGGGCCGCGTCCTGACCGCTAGACGAAGGGGCCACGTCTCGGCTTTTGCCGGCACGGGCCGATCATGCCAATGGTGACCCCTACGGGAATCGAACCCGTGTTTCAGCCGTGAAAGGGCCGCGTCCTAACCGCTAGACGAAGGGGCCATCCCGTTGCCGGGCCGTGGCAAGGCGCGCCCCCTAGGCGGCTACGCTGCCGCCGTCAAGCGCCCCCGTACCGATAAGCCTCAATCAGCCCAGGCGGCGTCTTCCAGCAGCAGCTCGACCCGGGGGACATTGCCCCAATCGTCGAGCTTCGCCCGGCCTGCAAGCCACAGGCGGCGGCCCTGTGCGGCATGGAGTAATTGCTGCCCCATTTCCGTTGCCGCCGACCGAAAGGCTATCGCCTTGAAGCTGCGCCCGTCTTCGCCGTGGCCAATGATCCTGACGTGATCGCTGCCGACCACATCGGCCTTGATTAGCCGCACCGGGCCGACCGCCACCTTGGGCCCAGGCCAGCCGACGCCGAATGGGCCCGCCCCCTCGAGATGGTCGACAAGTTCGGTGGTCATGCCACCCGGCGCAATGGCGAGATCCAGCAACATTTCGCGTCCTTCCGCCGAACGGGAAATCGCGGCCGAAAGTGTCTCATCGAGAAATGCGTGGAACGCGTCCAGGCTCTCGGCAGCCACGGTCAAACCAGCCGCCATCGCGTGCCCTCCACCGGCAACCAAAAGCCCCTTGTCGCGCGCCGCCAGGATCGCCGCTCCCAGATCCACTCCGGAGATGGAGCGCCCAGAGCCCTTGCCCGTCGGTCCGTCCATGGCGACGACCACCGCTGGCTTCCCGGTCTTTTCCTTGATCCGACCGGCCACGATACCGATCACCCCGGGGTGCCAGCCTTCGCCGCTCAGCAGCAGCACGCTGCGATTGCCCTGCGCCGCCAGCTGTTCCTCGGCAGCCTCCTGCACGGCGGCCTCGATCGCGCGCCTTTCCTCGTTGAGCACGTCGAGCTTGGCGGCGATGGCGCGGGCCTCTTCGGGGTCGCGCGTGGTGAGAAGACGAACGCCCAGGGTCGCTTCGCCTACGCGCCCGCCGGCATTGATTCGCGGGCCGAGCGCGAAGCCAAGATCGCTGGCGATGGGCGCGCGGCTCAATCTACTCGCATCGATCAGCGCGGCCATGCCGATGTTCCCCCGTCGGCCCATGATCTTGAGCCCCTGAGACACGAAGGCGCGGTTCAATCCCTTCAGAGCCGCAACGTCCGCCACCGTGCCCAGCGCGACCAGATCGAGAAGACCCATGAGATCGGGCTCCGGTCGCGAATTGAAAAAACCTTTCCGACGAAGGGTTCGCACCGTGGCGATTGCCAGGAGGAACGCCACGCCAACCGCGGCGAGATGGCCATGCGCGGCCCCGTCGTCGCTTTCGTCGAGACGATTGGGATTCACCATCGCCACTACTCTGGGCAATTCGGCGCTGCATTTGTGATGATCGACGACGATTACGTCGATCCCGGCTTCATGCGCTTGCGACAGCGCATCATGCGCCATCGCGCCGCAATCGACGGTGACCACAAGGCTGCTTCCGCGCTGGCCCAAGGCAACCAGAGCCTCTCCCAAAGGGCCGTAACCCTCCAGCAACCGATCGGGGATGTAGTAATCGGCTTCGTGCCCCAGCATCCGCAGAAGGCGGATCAGGACCGCGGCGCTCGTCGCACCGTCGACGTCGTAATCGCCGTAAATGGTTGTCTTTTCCCCGGCGACAACAGCTTGGGCAAGCCGCTCTGCCGCTACGTCCATATCATTGAAAAGGCTGGGATCGGGCAAGAAATCGCGCAGCGTGGGATGGCGGTGCTTGTCCACATCCTCCGCAGCAACTCCGCGGGCGAGGATGAGCTGCTCGAGAATGTCGTGGTCCAGGCTGGCCGCTCCCGCGCCCAGTGCCATATTGCCTCCTCGCCAGCGCCAGCGGCGACCGGACAGGGACCGCTCGACGCCGAATACGGAAAGAGAAGCGGGGGAACTCAACATATATCCGGATTAGCATGAGCCAGGGGTGGGCAGAAGGCTTTGGCGCTTGACAATCGACAGCACAATCCGTCGCATGAGGACATGGCTTCGCCGCTACTCATCCTATGGCACAGCAGAACGGGCGCCAGCGGGGCGATGGCCCAAGCCGCCGCGGATGGGGCTGGGGAGCGCGCCTGCCTGTTGTCCTGCGAGGAAGCGACCGAGAACCAATTCCTATCTGCGAAAGGCTACCTCTTTTGTTGCCCGGAAAATCTCGCGGCCATGAGCGGCGCGATGAAAGAGATGTTCGACCGCCTCTATTACCCTTTGCTCGGGCGCATAGAGGGCCGCGCCTACGCCACCATCATCGCCGCAGGCAGCGATGGCACCGGCGCGCAGGCACAGCTCGATCGGATTGCGAAGGGCTGGCGTCTCAAGCGCGTCGCAGAACCCCAGCTCATAAATTTTTCCGCGCAAACTCCAGAGGCGATCCTGGCGCAAAAGACCGTTCCCGAGGGGGTGCTGGCAACTTGCAAGGAACTGGGAGAAAGTCTCGCCGAGGGCCTTGCGCAAGGAATATTCTGAAGGATCGCTGTCAGGCCGGTTCCAGCGCAGACATCCACCAATCGGAAAAATCCTCTTTTGCTCTGGATGTATAAGCCAGCTTTCGCGCTTTCTTCTTAACTTCGGGCAGCGGCGGGAAGAGCCCGAAATTCACGTTCATGGGCTGGAATGTCTCGGCATCCGCATCCCCGGTGATGTGAGAGAGCAGCGCGCCCATCGCGGTGGTGCGGGGCGGGGCGGTCCACTCGCGTCCGCCCAGCTCGTCCGCCGCTATCAGGCCCGCCATCAGCCCTACCGCAGCGCTTTCGACATAGCCTTCGCACCCGGTCACCTGCCCGGCAAATCGTATATGCGTTGCGGATTTGAGGCGCAGTTGCCGGTCGAGCACCCGCGGGGAATTGAGGAACGTATTGCGGTGCAAACCACCAAGGCGGGCGAACTCCGCCTTCTCCAGCCCCGGGATTGTCCGGAAAAGCCGGACCTGCTCGGCATATTTGAGCTTGGTCTGGAAGCCGACCATATTCCATAGCGTGCCGAGCGTATTGTCCTGCCGCAGTTGGACCACGGCATGCGGCCAGCGCCCTGCGGGGTGTTCTTCCGTCGCCCAATGCGGATTGTCGAGTCCTACCGGCTTCATGGGCCCGAACCGCAAGGTATCTACGCCGCGCGACGCCATCACCTCGATCGGCATGCAGCCTTCGAAATAGGGCGTGTTTTCCTCCCATTCGCGGAATTCGGTTTTCTCGCCATCCATCAGGCCCTGATGAAAAGCGAGGTATTGTTCCTTCGTCATCGGGCAGTTGATGTAATCCTTGCCGCCCTTGTCCCATCGCGCCGCCATCCAGCAGATGTCCATGTCGATGCTGTCGCGATGAACGATAGGAGCGATGGCGTCGAAAAAGGCGAGGCGGTCCTCACCCGTGAACGACACAATGCTTTCTGCGAGGCTCTGCGCGGTGAGCGGCCCTGTTGCGACGATGGTGTGCCCCGCCTGGGGCAATTCATCGATTCTCTCGCGGACGATCTCGAGATTGGAGAGAGAGTGAAGTTCCCTCTCCACGGCCGCCGAAAAAACGTCACGGTCGACTGCCATGGCGCTTCCGGCGGGCACGCGGGCTTCCTTGCCGGCCCGCATGACGAGACTGTCGAGCAACCGCATCTCATGATGCAGAAGGCCGACGGCGTTATTCTCGTGATCGTCGGAGCGAAAACTGTTCGAACAGACAAGTTCGGCAAGGCCGTCACCCTGGTGCGCTGGGGTGGTGTCGCCGCCGCCGCGCATTTCGGAGAGGCGGACGCGGAACCCGCGCCGCGCGAGCTGCCAAGCTGCTTCGCTGCCGGCGAGCCCGCCGCCGATGATATGTATATCGTGGGTCATGGATGCGCGGTCCGTACCCCTTGCAATGGGGTGCCATCAAGCCTTAGCTGCCGAGATGCCGCGGCGCGCCCTTATCGATCATCGCCCCTGGTTGCTGGCAAGCCTCGTCGCATCCATCAGCTATTTCTTCTTTCGGGACAATCCGGTCCCGGGCACCTACCTGATTGCCTGGAAGGGGGCTGGCGTAGCCTCGCTCGCGATCTACGCCGCCAGACGAGGTAAGGGGGCCGACGGTTGGCTGATAACCCTCGTCCTGATTCTGGGCGCGCTGGGAGATATGGCCCTTGAGCTCGATCTGGTGGCGGGCGGGGCGTTTTTCGGCGCGGCGCATCTGGTCGCGATCATCTTGTTTCTTCGCAATCCTCGTGCACGCAGAAGCGGCAGCCAATGGGCGACCGCTATCGTGCTGGCGCTGGCGACGCCGATCATCGCGGCACTCCTCAGTCTGCCCGATCCGCAGTGGCCGCTGGCGGTTGGTTACGCGCTCGCTGTGGGTCTGATGGCGGCAGCGGCCTGGCTGAGCCGTTTTCCGCGGTACAAAGTCGGAATAGGTGCCGTTCTGTTCGTTTTCAGCGATCTTCTGATCTTCGCAGGCGAAGCGGATCGGATACCCGAGGACGTCTCCTGGTGGCTGGTCTGGCCGCTCTACTACAGTGGCCAGTTCCTCATAGCGACGGGGGTCGTCCAGCAGCTGCGACGGGATCGGCGAACACACTGATCCAGACCCGTTGGTGCAATCGGATCAGTCGCTGTCCGGTTCATCCTCCAGATTGTCATCGGAGTGCGCGGCGGTGTGAGGCACCGTCGGGTTCATGCTGCCCCCACGTTCGGTGATTTCCTCCGCGACGGCTTCTTCGGCTTCGTTCTCGGGCTCGGCGGTCTCGTCGATCAGAGCTGCGCCGACGATGTGCTCACCCTTGGCGACATTGAAGATGCGAACGCCCGAAGACCCCCGTCCTGAGATAGAGAATCCCTTCAAAGCGTCGAACCCATCGGGGAGCAGGTGGCGAAATTCGATCGGCAGGCGTATGAGTTTGGCCTGATCGGTAACCAGCATCAGCTGCGAATTGTGCGTTACAGGGAAGCTCGCAACCACGGGTCCGTTGCGGTCCGGCTTGCTGCTGGGTTCGCCGATGTTGGTGAGACCCTGACCCCCGCGCCCGATCGTGCGGTACTCATAGGCCGACGATATCTTGCCGTAGCCATTGGCCGTGATGGTGAGGATGAACTCCTCGTTCGCCTCCATTTCCGCGACCGTGTCTTCGTCCAAGGTGTGCGTGGCCTCGTTGTTCTTCCAACGCGCGGCACGCAGATAGGCCTCACGCTTCTCGCTATTCGCGTCCAGCTTATCCAGCACGGCCATCGAAACGACTTTCGCGCCGTCCTTCAAGGTCATTCCGCGCACGCCAATGCCGGTGCGGCTCTTCGTCTCGCGCGCATCGGTCGCGGCGAAACGGATGGCCTTTCCGGTGTTGGAGGCGAGGAAAATCTCGTCTTCCTCCTTGAGAAGCTCGACGCCGATCAGCCGGTCGCCGCTGCCCTCTACGAACCCCATGGCATATTTGCCATTGGAAGGGACGTTGGTGAAGGCATCCATCGAATTCCGGCGCACCATTCCCTGTTCGGTCGCGAAGACGATGTTCAGCTTGTCCCATTCGCCCTCGTCCTCCGGCAGGGGAAGCACGTTGGTCACGCGTTCCTCATTGCCCAGCGGCAGCAGATTCACCATTGGACGGCCCTTTGTCTGTGGGCTGCCTTCGGGCAATTTCCACACCTTCTTGCGATAGACCCGGCCCTCATTGGTAAAGAAAAGCACCGGGTTGTGCGTGGAAGTTACGAAGAGTTCGACGACGGCGTCCTCGTCTTTGGTCGCCATGCCGCTGCGGCCTTTGCCGCCGCGCGCCTGCGCCCGGAATGTCGAAAGCGGCGTGCGCTTGATATAACCATCATGGGTAACGGTGACGACCATTTCGTCACGCTCGATCAGGTCTTCGTCATCGAGCCCATCCCACGCCGGCGCGATTTCGCTGACGCGCGGAGTAGCATAGAGGGTTTTTATCTCCTCCAGTTCCTCGCGCATCACGCCGTAGAGCTTCACGCGGTCAGCCAGAATAGAGAGATATTCCTCGATCGCCGTTGCGAGCTCTTTCAGCTCGTCGCCGATCTCGTCGCGACCCAGCGCGGTGAGGCGGTGCAACCTCAGGTCGAGAATGGCCTTCACCTGCCGCTCGGACAGGCGATAGGTTCCGCCATGCTCGTCGGAGCTCGGCTCGATCGCTTCCACCAGCGCAATGTATTGTGCGATGTCGCCAATCGGCCACTCCTTGGCGAGGAGCCTCGACCGGGCCTCTGCCGGGTTCGGTGCCTGGCGGATCATCGCGACCACCTCATCCAGGTTCGATACCGCCACGACAAGGCCCAGCAAGATATGCGCGCGTTCACGGGCTTTGTTGAGCTCGTACTTCGTCCGCCGCGAGATCACATCCTCGCGGAAATGGATGAACGCCTGGACGATGTCGCGCAGTGTCAGGGTTTCCGGTCGGCCGCCCCGTATGGCCAGCATGTTCGCCGGAAAGCTCGCCTGAGCGGGCGTGTGCCGCCAGATCTGATTGAGTACCACTTCCGGAGTGGCATCGCGCTTGAGATCGACGACGACGCGCATTCCCTCGCGCGAGCTTTCGTCGCGGATATCGGCAACGCCTTCGATCCGCTTGTCCTTCGCCGCTTCGGCTATCTTCTCTACGAGGCCCGATTTGCCCACCTGGAAGGGTATGGATGTCAGGACAATTGACTGGCGATCGCCACGGCCATCTTCGATCGCATGGCGGGCGCGCTGCAGGACGGAGCCGCGTCCGGTGGTGTATGCCGAATGGGCGCCATGGTTGCCGAGAATGATCGGCGCGGTGGGAAAATCGGGCCCCGGGATGATGGCGAAAAGCTCTTCGCTGGTGATCGCGGGATTTTCGATGAAGGCAAGGCAGCCGTCGATAACCTCGCCCAGATTGTGCGGCGGGATATTGGTGGCCATGCCCACCGCGATCCCCCCGGCGCCGTTTACCAGCAGGTTGGGGAAGCGGGCTGGCAAGACGGTCGGCTCCCGCCGGCTGCCGTCGTAGTTGTCGGCGAAGTCGACCGTATCCTTGTCGAGGTCGTCCAGCAGGCTGTTGGCGACGCGGGCCAGCCGGGCTTCGGTATAGCGCATGCTGGCCGGCGGATCCGGATCGATGCTGCCGAAATTGCCCTGACCATCGACCAGCGGAAGCCGCATGGACCAGTCTTGGGTCATCCGTGCCAGAGCGTCGTAAATGGCGGAGTCGCCGTGCGGGTGGTAGTTACCCATCACGTCACCGACGATCTTTGCGCTCTTGCGATAGGGGCGACCGGCGACGAAGCCACCCTCCTGACTGGCGAAAAGAATACGGCGATGAACGGGTTTCAATCCGTCGCGCACATCCGGTAAAGCGCGGCTGACGATCACGCTCATCGCGTAATCGAGATAGCTGGTCTTCATCTCATCGACGATGTCGATGCGGGCGTATTCCTCACCACCCGGTACGGGCGGATCTATCAGGTCGGTTTCGTCGCTCAATTTCGGTGTTTTCGATTGTTGCGGGCTTTGGCCCCGGATACCTCAGCTCTCTAGGCCATATGCGGCCCGAAGGCCACCTGAAGGGCGGGGGCGGGGCGGACTGCCAAGCCTTTTTCCACATTTCCCGCGTCATTCGACCTGAACGGGCGGAACGCAGGACGTTCAATCGGCATTCAACCCCCGAAACGTATCCACGTTTGCAATGCATGGCTGTTCGGGGCAATCGCGTCAGCCAGCAAGCGGGCAGCCTTGCCTGCCCATGTTTGAAGATCACGGAGAGAGTTTTATGCCATATCGTCAATCCGCAAGCCGCCGCCTGCTTTCGAACGCCGCTGCTGCCACTGCTTTCCTGGGCATGGGGGCCTTTGCGGTGGCGGTGCCGACTGCGCCGGCTGCCGCCCAGAAGAAGGAAAAGGCGCCAAAGGCGGAATATTCCAAGGAATTCATCGCGGCCTATCAGGCCTTTGAGGCTACGAGGAAGGCTGAAACGCCTGACGTGGCGGCGCAACAGGCTGCTTTGTCGCCCTTGCTAGCGGTGACCGCTTCTCCGGACGAAAAGCTTGCAGCAGGTCAGGCGGCGTTGAACGTGGGCACCGCGACCAAGGACATGCAGCTCCAGTTGCGGGGCGCCAAGATGATGCTCGACAGCGGCAAGTTGCCGCCTGAAAGCGCGGGACAGGTGAATTTCGTCGCCGGCCAGCTATCGTATAATCTGGAGGATTTCGCGGGTGCTCGAAATTATGTGCAAGCGGCGATGGACGCCGGTTTCGAGAACAAGGATGCGCCAACGATCATCACTGAATCCTATTTCCGTGAAGGGGATTATGCGGGGGGCCTGAAGCACCTCGGGGATCTGGTGGCGGCTCGTCGTGCTGCTGGGCAGCCGATTCAAGAGGATTGGGTCAAGCGTGCCGTGTCGATCGCCTATCAGAACAAGCTCAACGACGAAGCTCTCAAGTGGTCGCTCATGTATGCCAAGGAGTTTCCGAACCAGACGAGCTGGGGCGATGCGATTGCCATTGCCATCAACTCGAACCAGTTCGACAAGCCCGCCATGCTCGATATTCTTCGCCTGGCGCGCCGGACTGACACGCTGCGAACGGGCAACATGTATCTTGAATACGCTGAGGCCGCGGATGCCCGTAAGCTTCCTCAGGAGGTTGCAAGCCTGCTCGATGCCGGCACCGCCGCGGGCACTATCAGCCCCGACACAGCCATTGTTCAAGAATGGCGCAAGCAGGCCGCTACCCGTATCGCCGCCGATAAGAAGGATCTGCCGAGCCTGATTAGCGATGCAAATTCATCGGGCGCGAAACTGGTAACGGTCATGGCCGCGGCGGATGCACTGCTCAGCTATGGGCGTGGCGCAGAGGCGGAAGCCATGTATGCCAAGGCGCTTCCGCTGGCCGGTGCGAACGCGCCTACCGTGCTGACCCGCATGGGGATCGCTCAGATCGATCAGGGCAAGTACGGCGAGGCCGAGACGACCTTCCAGCGGGTACAGGGCGCGCGCCAGGCGATTGCCAATCTGTGGGCGCTTTATGCCACACAGCAGGCCTCCTAAAACCTTACACCATTGAAGAGATTGGGGCGTCGGGCAGCTTGTCCGGCGCCCCTTTCGTTATCGCAGGCGTTTTACGTAATAGTGATTGTCGTCACGCCGCTCGATGCGGAATTCGTCGAGCTGCTTGAACATGTCCGACAGGCGCTTGAAGCCGAAATTGCGGACGTCGAAACTGGATCGGTTTCCGGCGATCTGGCCGACCTCGCTCATTTCCGCCCAGCCTTCGTCGTCGCGCTTGGCGGCCTTCCAGGCCGAACCGATCAGCTCGACCAGATCGGTATCGACCGGCGGTTTTTCCTTTTGTCTTGAAGGAGCTGCGCCGCCATTATCATCCTTGGCCGCAGCTATCAGCGCGTCGATGTCGATAAAGCGGGTGCACGCGGACTTGAAGGCTTCGGGGGTCTTTTTGCTCGACCCGAAGCCGTAAACCAGCAGCCCGTCCTGCCGCAGCCGCGTGACCAGTGGGGTGAAGTCGCTGTCGCTGCTCATGATCCCGAAGCCATCCACTTTTCCCTGATACAAAAGGTCGATGGCGTCGATCGTCATGGCCATGTCAGTGGCATTCTTGCCGGTGGTGAGATCGAACTGCTGCTGGGGGCGAATGCCGTATTTGTTGGTAATCTTGTCCCATTTGGACAGACCCTGCTTGGCAAAGTTCCCGTAGGCTCTTCTGATGTTTACCTGGCCAAGCTCGGCCATCACCGTAAGCACGGGATCGATCCCGGCGGGACTGGTGTTGTCCGCGTCAATTAGGAGGGCGATGTTCTTCTGTTCGTCGGGCATGCGGGCTCAATGGGGGTGGGAAGGGCACTTGGCAACGGCGCAAACCATGTCGATCACCCGCTTGATCGCTTATCCGAATGTGTTGAACTCTCCGGAATCCTCGTCGAGAACATGCAGGATCCCATCCGAAATCGCGAAGAACGCGCCGTGAAGCTTGAGCGATCCGCGCCGCTCCTTTTCTGCAACGCAGGGGAAGGTCCTGAGGTTGGCTAGGCTCACCTTGACGGCGGCATGTTCCATCGCCCGTTCGGCTTCGCGCCCGGTAGTGCCGAGCTCGCGCGCGATCGGCTCACGCACCTCGTCGAGCAGGCCGATCCACTGCGCCACGAAGCCGCCTTCGCCGGGCTCGGCGCCGTGCATCGACTGGGTAAGCGCCGCCTGGCACCCGCCGCACATGCCGTGGCCCATCACCATGACATGCTTCACCTTGAGGAACTGGACCGCGAATTCGAGCGCGGCCGAAACGCCGTGCTGGCCGGGCGTGGTCTCGAATGGAGGAACCATGGCCGCGACATTGCGGACCACAAAGATTTCGCCGGGATCGACATCGAAGATCTGCGCCGGGTCCACCCGACTGTCCGAACAGGCGATGACCATGGTCTGCGGGGACTGGCCTTCGCGCAGTTCCTCCCACCGGTCATGCTGGTTGTGCCAGGCACCGCTGCGAAAGCGGGCGTATCCTTCAAGCAGCCCTTCGTATGATTTTTCCATGAGCGCGCAAATGCCGCGCGGCATTGCCTATGGCAAGTCCGGAACCTAAGTGGACCCGCATGAACGATCTTTCGAGCGCTCCCGAACCTATTGGCGAACGTCCTGCGCGTCAGCGCAAGCCCGACTGGATCCGGGTAAAGGCGCCCGTCAGCGAAGGCTATCACGAAACGCGCCGCCTGATGCGCGATCTGAAGCTCAATACTGTGTGTGAGGAAGCGGCCTGCCCCAATATCGGGGAATGCTGGACCAAGAAACACGCCACGGTGATGATCCTGGGCGATGTCTGCACGCGCGCCTGCGCCTTCTGCAATGTGAAGACGGGCATGCCGCGGATGGTCGATCCGATGGAGCCGGAAAACGTCGCCATCGCTGCGGGCAAGATGGGGCTGGAGCATATCGTCATCACCAGCGTGGATCGCGATGACCTTCCCGACGGCGGGGCGGGGCAGTTCGTGAAGGTGATCCAGGCGCTGCGCCGCGAAACGCCGAACACCACTATCGAAATACTGACGCCCGATTTCCGCAACAAGATGCGCCCCGCAGTGGAAGCGATCTGCGAGGCGGGGCCGGACGTCTACAACCACAACTTGGAAACCGTCCCCCGGCTTTATCCCACGATCCGCCCCGGCGCGCGCTACTATTCCTCGCTCCGCTTGCTGGAGGAGGTGAAGCGCCACGATCCCGTGATCTTCACGAAATCCGGGATTATGCTGGGGCTGGGAGAACAACGTCTGGAGGTCCATCAGGTTATGGACGACATGCGCAGCGCCGACATCGATTTCATCACCATGGGCCAATATCTCCAGCCCACCCCGCGCCATGCGAAGGTGGAGGATTTCGTCACGCCCAAGGCCTTTGCCGCTTATGGCGCCATCGCCCGGGCCAAGGGTTTCCTTCAGGTCGCATCGAGCCCGCTGACCCGCTCAAGCTATCACGCGGGCGACGATTTCGCCCAGATGAAGGCTGCCCGCGAGGCAAAGCTGGCCAAGCGGCCCGTTGAAGCCGCAAAGTAAGCACCAAAGCCGCAGCGTCCATGCCCGGAATTCGCGAACAGACCATTTCCCGCTACAGCGCCGAACAGATGTTCGACCTGGTGGCCGATGTCGGCCGCTATGGCGAGTTTCTGCCTTGGGTGGTGGCGACGCGCGTCAAGTCGGACAGCGAGACGGAAATGATCGCGGACATGCTGGTGGGCTTCAAGGCGATTCGCGAGAAATTCACTTCACGCGTTATCAAACAACGCCCGACCAGCATCCATGTGCATTACATCGACGGGCCGCTGAAGGATCTGGACAACAGCTGGACCTTCAAGCCGCGCGAGGATGGAGGGTGCGCGATCGACTTCTGCGTCGATTTCACGTTCCGCAATCCGGTGTTCGAGGCGCTGGCCGGCCAGTATTTCGATCGCGCCTTCCGCCGCATGGTGGAAGCATTCGAGCGGCGCGCAGATGAACTCTACTCGTCTCCCGCCGCGACAGCAGACTGATCCGGTAACAGCAATTCCAGCGCCCATAGCGCTGCCTGCTTGCGGATGGCGGAGCGCGATCCGCCGTCGAAAAGCTTCATTTCGCCATCCGGCTCGCTGTCGTCGTCGCGCAGCGCGCGGGCGAAAACCACCGTGCCTACGGGTTTCAGGTCGGTGCCGCCGCCCGGCCCGGCGATCCCGCTGACGGCCACCGCCACATCGGCATCACACTTGTCCAGCGCGCCCTTGGCCATGCCCCAGGCACAGGCGATCGAGACCGCGCCGAAGGTTTCGATGAGATCGCTCGCCACACCCAGCGATTCGATCTTGGCTTCATTGGAATAGGTCACGAATCCTCGATCCAGCACTGCGGACGAACCAGGAATCTCGGTGAGCGCGGCCGCCACCAGCCCGCCGGTGCAGCTCTCCGCCAGGGCGATCTTCCTTCCCTGCGCAGCGTTCTCTTCAACGACCCTGCGAGCGAGATCGACAATATCGGGGGGAAGGAGGCTGTCTGACATCTAATCTGGCTCCGGGAACTACTGCGTCTTGCCGGTCTTGCCCGGTTGACGTTCGGCGGGCTTGTCGCGTTCCATAATCTCGAACAGAAAACCCGCGATCTTGGCCAGGTTCGTAACCGGGAGCGGGTCGAACAGGCGCAGTCCCTCTTCGATATCCGCGCAGCTGGCCGGTTTGATCTCCTTCGCGATGGAGGCGGATATCATGCCATCGACGAAGGGGCGCAGGCTTTCATCCGGAAGCATTTTCATCGCGCGGAATGCATCTGCCTGGCCAGCCTCTGCCGCTTTCCTCTCGCCAAGGCCGACCACCACCTCGCGAGCCTTAGGCCATGTCCCATCGGCTGCGGACATGAAGCGTTGCTGAAGCCGGCCCTCGTTCCGCGCCAGGAAGCCATCCGGCGCAAGCCGGGCGCGGCAGGTGGTGGCGAAACTTTCGAACGCGATTGGCAGCACATAGGTGACAGCCACCTCCATCTGCTGACGGTCGAGGCCCTCCATCTGAGCATGGGCGGGGACGCAGGTCGCGGCCAGAAGGGGGGCGGCCAGAAGGGGGCGAAGGTTCAAAACGGTCTCCTTGTCAGGCCGGTGCCAGTGTAACTACGGCGTGCGCCGCGATTCCCTCGCCGCGCCCGGCAAAACCCAGACCCTCGGTGGTGGTGGCCTTCACCGAGACCCGCGCCATGTCAACGCCCAGCAATCGTGCGATCCTTTCGCGCATGGCGGGGCGATGCGGTCCGATCTTGGGGGCTTCGCAGATGATCGTGCAATCCGTATGAGCAAGCGTGAAGCCCTGCGCGCGGGCCAGCTTGATCGCATGGTCCACGAACAAAGAGGAAGCGGCGCCGCGCCATTGCGGATCGGACGGGGGGAAATGCGTGCCGATATCGCCCTGGCCCAGAGCGCCTAGGATCGCATCGACCAGCGCGTGAAGCAGCACATCGGCGTCGCTGTGCCCGGCCAGTCCCCTGTCATGCGGGATCAGTACGCCGCCCAGCCACAGCTCTTCGCCTGCGGCGAGGCGGTGAACGTCGTAGCCAAAGCCGACTCGGACGGTGGCGGGTGCCGGGCCGGGGGCCAAAGCGGGTGGAGGCCGGGTTTCTTCTCCGAAATCCTCGGCAAAGGTGAGCTTGGCAAGGCGGCTGTCACCCGCCACCAAGACGATATCGCCGCCGGCAGCCTTCAGCACCTGCGCATCGTCGCCCGCATCGCTGGCGCCCTGCCAGCCGCGATGCGCGGCGAGTATATCGGCAAAGCGAAAAGCCTGCGGGGTCTGGACACGGCGCAGAGTCTCGCGCTTGGCACGCTCGGCCATGAAGCCCTCGGCCTCTACAACGAGGCTGTCGACCACGGGGAGAACGGGGATGGCGCCGGGCGTCGTGGCCAACGCATCGCGAAGTCGCGCGATTACCGCCGGGGGCAGGTCGGGGCGGGCGGCATCGTGGATCAGGACATGGGGCGGCGCGTCATCGGCCAGCGCTTCCAGCCCGGCCTTTACGGACGCTTGCCGGGTCGCGGCGCCCGCGACCAGACGCAGCTGCTCGATCCCCAAGAGCGCGGATTTGGCTTGAACCTCCCCATCGACCGGAATC
This sequence comes from Qipengyuania sp., assembly GCF_042095715.1. Classification (GTDB taxonomy): domain Bacteria; phylum Pseudomonadota; class Alphaproteobacteria; order Sphingomonadales; family Sphingomonadaceae; genus Qipengyuania. The sequence goes on from NZ_JBELMO010000018.1 coordinate 25,913, forward strand.
ACCACTACGACCGGGCTGGCTCCGGCCTGCCGCAGCGCCTCTACGGAATGACGGACCAAGGGCTTTCCGCGCCAGCATGCGAACTGCTTGGGCACGCCAAGTCCGGTTCTGCTGCCTGTGCCGGCGGCGACCACGATCGCGGCGAAGGGTGGGAAGGGCGGGGCTAGAAGCATCGCCGCGCCGGGCTAGCCGCTTGCCCGGATTGCTGCAATGCACTAATGCGTGCCCAAATTTTAGGCATATCGACCGGCTATGAACCCTCTTCCTTTTCCGCCCCCCATGGCTCCCATACGCGTCGGATCCGTTTCAATCGCGACGCCGGTGGTTCTCGCGCCGATGACGGGCGTGACGGATTTGCCGTTCCGTCGGCTCGTGCGCCGCTATGGCTCAGGGCTCAACGTGACCGAGATGATCGCCAGCGAAGCCGCAATCCGCGAAACGCGTGTGTCGGTGCAGAAGGCGGCCTGGGACCCGGCGGAAGAGCCGGTGTCGATGCAACTTGTCGGATGCGATCCGGTCTCTATGGCAGAGGCGGCCAAATTGCAGGAAGGCAATGGCGCCGCGATCATTGATATCAATTTCGGGTGCCCGGTTCGCAAGGTCGTGGGCACGCTGGCGGGCAGCGCGCTGATGCGCGAAGTGCCGCTGGCGGTGCGGCTGATGGAAGCGACCGTCAAGGCGGTGAAAGTGCCCGTCACCGTCAAGATGCGGATGGGCTGGGATCACCAAAGCCTCAACGCACCCGAACTGGCGCGCATCGCGCAGGATCTGGGCGTGCAGATGATCACTGTCCATGGTCGCACCCGCAACCAGATGTATTCGGGCAGCGCGGACTGGGCCTTCGTCCGCAAGGTCAAGGACGAGGTTTCAATCCCCGTGATCGTCAACGGCGACATCTGCGGCGTGGAGGACGCGGCCAGGGCGCTGGAGCAGTCGGGCGCGGACGGGGTGATGATCGGGCGCGGGGCTTACGGCCGTCCTTGGCTGCTCGGGCAGGTAATGCACTGGTGGAAAACCGGCGAGCGCCGCACGGAGCCCGGTATTGCGGAACAATATGGTGCGCTCACCGGCCATTATCGCGACATGCTGGATCATTACGGCGAGGACGTGGGCGTGAAGATCGCACGCAAGCACTTGGGTTGGTACACCAAGGGGCTGCCGGGATCGGCCGAATTCCGTAACAAAGTCAACTTCATAGCCGACGCTTCCGAAGTTCTTTCGGAGCTTGAGCGGTTCTACGAGCCGTTCCTGCTGCGGCAGGCGGCGTGAGCGATCCCACAGAGGGTCCCGATGCGGCCACCCAGATTAACGGCCTTATCTTCGCCCTCATCGTGATCGATGCCGGGGGGCGTATCGCGCAGGTCAATCCGGCGGCCGAAGACCTTCTGGGACGCAGCGCCTCTCGCATGGTGGGGCAGAACGCGATCGAACTGCTGGGGCTGAGCGACCCGAGGGTGACCGAGGGGGTCCAGCGGGCCGACGCGCCGCTGGTGGCGCGTGATATCCTGATGGCCGGACCTGCCGGAGAGCGCCGCGTGAACCTCACCAGCTCGCCCTTGCACAGCCACCCCGGTTGGCACGCCCTGACGCTCAGCGATGCGGGGCCCGGGCATGAGGCCGACGAGGATGTCAGGCCTGAGCTGCGCGCCCCGGGCGTTCTGGCGCATGAAATCAAGAACCCGCTGGCTGCGATACGCGGCGCCAGCCAGTTGCTGGCCCGCCGGTTGGACCAGCGCAACCGGCCGCTCGCCAAGATCATCGCAACGGAGGTGGACCGCATCGCAGGGCTCATCGACCGCATGCAGCAGCTCGGGAGTTCGGCCGTGGTCGAGCCGCAGGCCTGCAACCTCCACGCCTGCATCCGCAACGCGATGGCGACCGTCCGGGTCGGGTGCGGCAACGCGGTCGAGCTGGTTGAGGAATTCGATCCCTCGCTGCCGCCTGTCTCTGCGGACCCCGCCGCGCTCGAGCAGGTGCTCATCAATTTGATCGCTAACGCCTGCGATGCCGTGAATGGCTGCGCGGCGCCGCGCGTGGAGGTTAAGACCCGCTTCGTCAGTGGGTTGGTCTTCAACGTGATCCGTTTCGGCAAGGCGACCCGCCTTCCGGTCGAGGTAGTTGTGACCGATGCCGGCCCCGGCGTCGATCCGGCATTGCGCGATCACATCTTCGAGCCCTTCGTCAGCAGTAAGTCCAAGGGCCAGGGTCTGGGGCTGGCGCTGGTGCGCAAACTGGTGCGCGACATGGGCGGGCGAATTGCGCATGAGCGCGACGAGCGAGCCGGGCTCACCCATTTCCGCATCAACCTCGCCATTGCGGAGACATCGGCATGAGCGCGCAGATCCTTCTGGTCGAGGACGATCGCTCTATCGCCGCCGTTATCAGCGAAGCTCTGCGCGAAGAGGGGCACGAGGTTACGCATTGCACTGCCGTGGCGCGGCGCGATATCTTGCTGGCGGAACGCCAGTTCGACGCGATGCTGACCGATGTCATGCTGGAGGATGGGGACGGTCTCACCAGCATGGGCGCCGTCCGCGAGCGCGCGCCAGACATGCCGGTGATCGTGCTGTCCGCGCAGAACACCCTGGATACCGCAGTCCGCGCGAGCGAGAACGAGGCATTCGAATATTTTCCCAAGCCCTTCGATCTCGACGAGCTGGTCCGCGCGGTCGGCCAGGCGGTTGCGCCCCGCCGCCCCAGGGGCGGCAATGCGGCGGAAGATGAAACCAGCCTGCCGTTCATCGGTCGCAGCCCCGCCATGCAGGGCGTCTACCGCATGATCACCCGCGTCCTACGTAACGATCTGACCGTTTTGGTGACTGGCGAATCCGGCACCGGCAAAGAGCTGGTGGCCGAGGCGATCCATCAGCTCGGACATCGCCGCAGCGGTCCGTTCGTGGCCGTGAACGCGGCGGCGATCCCGCGCGACCTGATCGAAAGCGAGCTGTTCGGTCATGAAAAGGGCGCCTTCACAGGTGCGGTCGGTCAGGCGATTGGCAAGTTCGAGCAGGCGCACGGCGGAACGCTGTTCCTAGACGAGATCGGCGATATGCCGCCCGAGGCGCAGACCCGTCTCCTGCGAGCGCTGCAATCGGGGCGCATACGTCGCATCGGCGGGCGTAACGAGCTTGCCGTCGACGTTCGCATCGTGGCGGCGACCAATCGCGCGCTGGAGCCCATGATCGCCCAGGGGCAGTTTCGCGAAGACCTGTTTTATCGCCTGAACGTCATCCCGATCCATCTGCCCCCCTTGCGCGAACGGCGCGAGGACATCGGCGCGCTGGCCCGCCATTTCCTGGGCCAGGCTGTCGAGGAAGGCCTGCCCGCCCGCTCGATTACCGACAGCGCGGTCGATCTTCTATCCGCCAGGCAGTGGCGGGGGAATGTGCGCGAACTGCGCAATGCCATTCTCCGACTAGCCGTTCTTTCGCGTGACGAGGCGATCGATTCCGCAACGATCCGCGAGACACTGATCGGTCGCGATGTGGAAGGACACTACCCGACGGTAAAAGGCGGGATTGCCGGGGCTCTTTCGGACTGGATCGACGACGTCAGCCCGGCGGAGGGAACTGTCTATCACGAAGCGCTGGCCGCGCTCGAACGGCCGCTGTTCGACCATGCCCTCCGGCAGACAGGCGGCAATCAACTCGCCGCCGCGCGGTATCTCGGAATAAATCGAAACACCCTCCGAAAACGTCTGAAGGACCTAGAAGGTGGCCATTCCGAGATGAAATGAGTGGACCAAGCGGTCGAATGTGGTCAATTCCCCTTGCGAAAAAGACACAGTAGTGTCGTATTAACGCAACGATGGCGTCCAGAGCTCGAACAGGAATGGTCCAGTCGCCGCGCTGGTTGCGGCGCGCGATCGTGACGTCGCGCCGTTCGAATGTTTTTTTCTGGGTGGAGGTGCTGTGCGGCATCGCCCTGGTTGGCATGGCAATCGGTGCCTATCTGAGCTTCTCCGCCGTGCCGGAGGGATCGGAGCTTTTGCCTACCCGTCTGGTGGCCACGTTGCTCGTAGGATCGTTGCTCCCGGCCATCGCACTGCTGATGTTGCTGGGGCGACGGCTGGCACTGCGTCGCGCGGCGGGCAGTACCGCCAGGCTCCATGTCCGCCTGGTCTTCCTGTTCTCCCTCATCGCGGCCGTCCCTACGCTTCTTGTCGCCGGATTTGCCGCGGTGCTCTTCCAGTCCGGCGTGGATTTCTGGTTTTCAAACGAATCGCGCGGGTTGATGAGCAACGCCAATCAGATGGCGGAAAGCTATTACACTCAGAACCAGGAAGACGTCGCCAACCACACCATCGCGATGGCGAGTGATCTCAAATATTATCTCGAACGTGTCTCCATCGTCAGCGACAACTGGCCGACGCTGTTCCGCTATCAGGCCGAAAATCGCGACATCACGGAAAGCGCGATCCTCCAGGCGCAGGACGATGGCACCTTGCGGACCGCCTTCGTCTATGGCCTCAGCGAGGATAACGATCCTGCCGCCTTCGTGCAGCGAGCCATGCCGCAGCTCGCGTCCGGACAATTGGTCGTCGTCGAAGGTAACCCGCAGCGCATCGAGGCCGTGTCCCCCATCGATCGCGAAGCCGGGATCTATCTTTACGACGCCCGCGGATCGGAAGCGGGGTCCTTCCGCAGCTGGGAGGCGGCAAAGGCGATCGCCTCCACCTACGACGTGGTGACACAGCGCGCACGCGCTCTGCAATTGCGGTTCAACTTGGCGCTGTTCTTCGTCAGCCTCGCCTTGGTCGGGTTTGCGGTGTGGTTCGCCCTGCGCTTCGCGGACCAGCAGGTCGAACCGCTGACCGACCTTGTCCTTGCCGCGCGCAAGGTCGGCGCAGGGAATTTCGCGCTGCGGGTAGAGGGCCGCACAGGCGGTGACGAAATCGGCCTGCTAAACCGAGCCTTTAACCGAATGACCGCGCAGCTCGAAAAACAAACCGATGCGCTGGTGGGGGCGAACCGCCAGCTTGAGGAGCGGCGCGGCTTTATCGAAGCGGTGATTGAATCCGTGAGTGCGGGTGTGCTGTCGCTGGATCGCGGAGGTCATATCTTGCTGATGAACGCGCCGGCGGAACGAATGCTGATCGGGCCGGACCGCGAGCGGCCCCACCCGCTCCATATCGATGCCATCGCCCCGCAGATTGCCGCCATGGTGGAGGCGGGGCTCAAGCAGGGCGTGGTGAGCCATGCCAAGGGCGGGGGGGAGTTGGCCACGCTGGCAGTGAAGATCGCACCCGAGCGGGAGGGCCACGTCGTCACCTTCGAGGATATAACGCGCCAGCTGCTCGACCAGCGACAGGCGGCATGGTCGGACGTGGCGCGTCGCATCGCGCACGAGATCAAGAACCCGCTCACTCCGATCCAGCTCGCGACCGAGCGTCTGAAGCGTCGCTATCGCAAGCAGATTAAGGAGGATGGAGAACTGTTCGACGAACTCACGAACACCATCGTGCGGCAGGTGGGCGACCTACGTACCATGGTTGACGAGTTTTCCTCCTTCGCGCGCCTGCCCAAGCCGGTATTCCGGGCGGAAGATGCGCTCGACCTGGTGCGGCAATCGCTATTCCTCCAGGAAGTCGCCAACCCTCAGATCGATTATGCGCTGGCGGGCGATACCGAGGGCAAGATCGCGCTTCACTGCGATCGCCACCAGCTAGGCCAAGCGATGACCAACGTCCTCAAGAACGCGGCCGAGGCGATCGACGCGCGGATGCGCGACGCACCGCTGGATTATCGAGGCCGGATCTCCGTGACGCTGGAATGCGATGCCGACATGTGCACCATCAAGGTGGAAGATAACGGCATTGGGCTGCCCAAGGACCGGGAACGCATCGTGGAACCCTATATGACCACGCGCGAGAAGGGCACGGGGCTGGGCCTCGCGATCGTGAACAAGATCGTCGAGGAACATGGCGGCGACATGACCTTTGCCGCGCGCGACGAAGGGGGAACCCGCGTTGTTCTTCGCTTTGCGCGCGCACCACAACGAACGATCACACAGCAGCCTACGTCCGCCGATGCGGAGCGCGTGTAGGCATGACTCGGGAGCTGAAATGAGTTTGGAAATACTCGTTGTTGATGACGAACGCGATATCCGCGACCTGGTCGCGGGCGTGCTGAGCGACGAAGGTTACTCGTGCCGGACCTCTGGGGACAGCGAAGGCGCCCTGCAGGAGATCGATCGCAAGCGGCCCAGCCTGGTGCTGCTGGACGTGTGGCTGCACGGCAGTCCGATGGATGGGTTGGAGGTTCTAGACGCGATCAAGCAGCGCGAGCCCGATCTGCCAGTCATCATCTTTTCCGGCCATGGCAATATCGATACCGCCGTCTCCGCCGTCAGCCGCGGCGCCATGGACTTCATCGAAAAGCCGTTCGAAGCCGAAAAACTGCTTCACCTGGTGGAACGCGCGACCGAAACCGAGCGGCTTCGCCGCGAAAACAGTCGGCTGAAAAGCGCGGTGCCCCAAGGGGAGGAATTCACCGGCAATTCGGCGGCGATCAACACCGTGCGCGCCACGCTGAAGAGAGTCGCCGGGACGGGCAGCCGCGTGCTCATCACCGGGCCAGGCGGTGCGGGTAAGGAGGTCGCGGCGCGGCTGCTGCACGCCTGGAGCCCGCGAGCGGACAATCCCTTCGTCACCGTCAATTCCGCCCGGATCACGCCCGAACGCTTCGAACACGAACTGTTCGGGGAAGAGCAGGATGGGCGGCTACTGCGGGCGGGGCTTCTCGAACTGGCCGACGGCGGCACGCTCTATCTCGACGAGGTGGCCGACATGCCGCTTTCCACTCAGGCGCGTATCCTGAGGGTGCTCACAGAACAGAGCTTCGTGCGGGTCGGCGGAACACGTCAGATTGGCGTCGACGTGCGGGTGGTTTCTTCGACCGCGCGCGATCTCGCGGCCGAAATGGAGGAAAAGCGTTTTCGCGAAGACTTGTTCTATCGCCTGAACGTGGTCCCGGTGACCATACCCTCACTGGCCGAGCGCCGGGCGGATATACCCGTTCTGGCGGAGCATTTCTTCACCCGCTACGCTGCGGAGCAGGGCCTGCCGGCGCCGCAGATCAGCGACGATGCGCTGGCCGCTCTGCAGGCCTATGACTGGCCCGGAAATGTCCGCCAACTGCGCAATGTGGTCGAACGCGCGATTATCCTTACCCCGCGCGACAGGCTGGAGACGATCGAGACCGAGATGCTCGCCGGCGAGGTGACGGATGGGAAGGGCGGCGATGGTGCGGCGCTGACCTCGCTTATGGGTGCTCCGTTGCGCGAGGCGCGCGAGAACTTCGAGCGCGAATACCTGTCGGTTCAGATAAGGCGGTTCTCCGGAAACATCTCCAAGACCGCCAGCTTCATTGGGATGGAGCGCTCCGCCCTGCATCGAAAGCTGAAGCTGCTGGGCATGGTCGATCGCAAGGGGAGCGGGAAGGACAATTGAGTTTGTCGCGCGATAGGGAACGCAGTTGCGAAAAGACGGTTGGCGAAGCGAAGCTTTATGCCCATAATACGGGCTGAATTCGGATGTTCTGTGTGGTCGTCATCACGCGGGGCTCCAGATTGCAAGGGCCGGTAATGGCCTTCGCCAACAAGAGGACTGTGAGATCATGCCCAGCGAACGAACTTTGAGTGCCCGGCCGCGCGCGCCAAAGCCCGAAGCGGAAGCTAGCGACGAAAAGAAGGCAACTGCCGCCCCCGCGAAATCCGGATCCGGAAAGCAGCAGAGCCTGCAGGATGCGTTTCTTAATCTGCTGCGCAAGACGAAGACCCCGGTCACGATGTTTCTCGTAAAAGGGGTGAAGTTGCAGGGCATCGTCACCTGGTTCGACAATTTCTCGATCCTGCTTCGCCGCGACGGGCAATCGCAGCTGGTCTACAAGCACGCGATCTCCACGATCATGCCCGGCACGCCCATGGATGCCGACCAATTTTCCAGCCAGCCGCAGACTAGCAAGCAACGCCTTTTGCAGGACGTGTTCCTCGGCCGGGTGAGCGAGGTCGAGGCTCAGGTGACCATGTTCCTCGTCAACGGCGTGATGCTGCAGGGAAAGATTGCCGCATACGACCTGTTCTGCATGCTGCTGGAGCGCGAAGGCTATGTGCAGCTGGCCTACAAGCACGCCGTTTCGACCATCCAGCCTGCCGTGGCGGTCGACCTCAGCGAAGAATTCGAGGAAGACGACAGCTGAATTTCGGTGAAGAAACCGCCGGCGAGGTAACGCGCGGCGCACGCACCCTGGTCGTTTGCCCCGACATCCGGGGCGAACGCTACGATCTGGCCGCCGACGAACGTCTGGATGAAGCCCGGGGCCTGGCCTTGGCGATAGGCTTGGTGATCGCCGATTCGATCGTCATCCCGGTGCGCGACGTGAAGCCGAACACGCTGTTCGGGTCCGGCCAGGTGGAAAACATCGCGATTGCCTGCGAGCAGAATGCGATCGATCTCGTCACCGTCGATGGCGCGCTCTCTCCGATCCAGCAGCGCAATCTCGAAGATAAGCTAAAGCGCAAGGTCATCGACCGCACCGGACTGATACTGGAGATCTTCGGCGAACGCGCGGCCACTGCCGAAGGGCGGCTGCAGGTCGAACTGGCCCATCTCGATTACCAGCAGAGTCGTCTCGTGAGGAGTTGGACCCACCTGGAGCGCCAGCGCGGTGGCTTCGGTTTCCTCGGCGGGCCGGGCGAAACACAGATCGAGGCGGATCGTCGGATGATCCGACAGCGGATGGGCCGCCTGCGCCGCGAACTGGAGCAGGTCCGCCGCACACGTACGCTCCATCGCGAGCGGCGCGAGCGTGCGCCCTGGCCGGTGATCGCGCTCGTCGGCTATACGAACGCCGGAAAGTCGACGCTTTTCAACCGGCTCACCGGAGCGAACGTCATGGCGGAAGACCTGCTCTTCGCAACGCTCGATCCCACCATGCGCGGCATTGAGCTACCTGGTGTGACGAAGGCCATTCTTTCTGATACGGTCGGTTTCATTTCGGACCTGCCGACCCAGCTTGTGGCGGCCTTCCGCGCCACGCTGGAGGAAGTCACGGCTGCCGATGTGATCTGCCATGTCAGAGACATGTCGAGTGAGGCGGCCGAAGCGCAAAAGGCCCAGGTCATGGCGGTTCTCGAGGATCTGGGCGTCGCTGGAAACGAGGACGGGGAGGGGGACATTCCCATCCTCGAAGTCTGGAACAAGTGGGACGCCCTGACCGCCGAGCAGATGGACGAACTCGCCCCTTTCGCGTCCGATTCGCGGGACGTGGTTGCGGTTTCGGCCCTGACCGGGGATGGTGTCGAGGATCTCGAAACGCATTTGGGCGCCATGCTGACCAGTTCCGCCCAAACCATAGAGGTGGAAATTCCCGCGGCCGACGGCCGCCGCCTAGCTTGGTTGCATGCGCATGGTGAAGTGCTGTCCGATCGCCCCGTCGATGGAGACGACAGCGTGCGCACCATCAGGGTGCGTCTGAACGCCAAGGAACTCGGCCAGTTCGAAACCTTGAGCCCGGCCTGACCCTCACTCGCTCGCCTTGACCGCCTGCCAGAGCTCCTCCTGGGCCTGAAGGTCGAGGCAGGCAAAACCCCCGTCGGCGCGGTCTTCCATAGCGCGATAGCGCCGCTCGAACTTTGCGTTCGCGGCGCGCAGCGCCTCCTCCGCATCCACGCCATAGCTGCGAACGAGGTTCACCGCGGCGAACAGCAGATCGCCCGCTTCTTCGGCAATCTGCTCATCCTGCGCCTCTTCCAATTCGGCGATTTCCTCGATCACCTTGGCCTTCGGCCCTTCGCGATCGGGCCAGTCGAACCCGTCGCGGGCGGCCCTCTTCTGGAGTTTGTGTGCCCTTTTCAGCGCCGGCAGCGCCAGTGCGACCCCATCCATCGCGCTTTCGAAGCCCCCTTGCGACCGCTCTGCCGCCTTCAGATCTTCCCAACGCGCTTCGTCCATCGCGCCTGACTGATCGCCGAAGATATGGGGATGCCGCGCTTCCATCTTGTCAGAAATCGCGCGTGCTACGTCTTCGAAACGGAAAGCTCCCGCTTCTTCAGCCAAGCGGGCATGGAACACCACCTGAAGCAGCAGATCGCCCAATTCACCGCGCAGATCGCCCAAATCCTCGCGAGCAATAGCATCGGCGACTTCGTACGCTTCTTCAATTGTGTAGGGTGCAATGCTCGCAAAGTTCTGGGCCAGGTCCCACTCGCAGCCATGCGCGGGATCGCGCAGCTGGGCCATGATCGAAAGCAGACGTGCGAGTTGATCGGTACGGTTTTCCATCGCACCCGTATTTGATGAGCGCGTGGTCGGGCGCAAGGCCGCCGTGGGCATTGCCCGCCATAGTGTTCGTCCTTATGCGAGGCGCAACATGGGGTCGCGCTCAATCTTCTCGATATGCTGGCTGGTTTGCACGGGCGCACTGGCCGATACTGCCGTGGCTCAGGAGAGCGATCCTTCGGCGGTCGAGGCGGATACGATCATCGTGACCGGGCAGGGACTGCGCGAGGCGCCATCCGTCGAGGCGTATGATTCGATCGTCATCAATCGCGATACGCTGGTCTCGACTGCCTCGGGTCGGATCGAGGATGCACTGTCGGACATCGCCGGTTTTCAGCAATTCAGGCGGTCGGACAGCCGGACCTCCAATCCGTCCGCCCAAGGGGCCACACTGCGCGCATTGGGCGGCAACGCGACGAGCCGCGCGCTGGTGCTGCTCGACGGGGTCCCCATTAGCGATCCGTTTTTCGGCTATATTCCGTTCAGTGCCATCGCGCCGGAGCGGCTATCGCAGGTTCGGGTCACGCGGGGAGGGGGAAGCGGTCCGTTCGGAGCGGGTGCACTCGCGGGCACGATCGAGTTATCGAGTGCGCAATTTGATCAACTTGATCCGGTCTCACTCGGTTTGCTCGCTTCGGATCGCGAGGATACCGAGGCCACTCTTACCCTGGCCCCCAGGCTGGGATCGGGTTTTGCCACCATTTCCGGGCGCTGGGATCGGGGAAGGGGGGTTTTCACCACCCCCCCGAGCCAGCGCGTGGAGGCGACAGCGCGTGCGGCCTATGACAGCTGGTCTTTGTTCGGCCGCGGCGTCGCGCCGTTGGCCGATGGGCTGGAGTTGCAAGCTCGCATCCTGACGTATGACGATGCACGCACCCTTCGTTTCGAGGGCGCCGACAGCACCTCGTCCGGGACCGATGCCAGCCTGAGGGTCGTCGGCACGGGAAGCTGGGCCGTGGACGTGCTGGGCTACGTCCAGATGCGCAATTTTTCCAATGTTGTCATCAGTTCGACCAGGTTCGTTCCTGTCCTGGATCAGCGGAATACCCCTTCCACCGGGTTGGGGGGCAAGATCGAAGTGCGGCCGCCGATCGGTGACCATCATACGCTGAGGATCGGTGCGGATTACAGGCGCTCCAGCGGGCAGCTGTCTGAGTTGGCGCTGAGCGCATTCAGCGGCGCCGTCACCGCACGCCGCGCAGCCGGGGGACGCAATAGCGACCTCGGCGTTTTTGTGGAGGATGATTGGCGCAGCGGCGATCTCACTCTGACCGCCGGGCTACGCGCCGACCGGGTGTCGATCTCGGACGGGTTCTTTCGCGAGCTTTCGAGTAACGGCGCGGTGAACAGCGATGTCCGTTATGCAGACCGAACGGAATGGATCGCATCCTATCGCATTGGCGGCCGTGTTCGGCTTGCCGACACCCTTGGAGTCCGGGCTGCGGGCTACACTGGGCTTCGCCTGCCGACCCTTAATGAGCTGTATCGGCCATTCACGGTTTTTCCCGTTGTAACCCAGGCGAATGCGGAGCTTTCCACAGAACGTCTCGAGGGATTCGAGATCGGGACCGACTGGCGGCCAATGGACCATGGACGGGTGTCAGTCACGGCCTTTGCGAACCGGGTGCGCGATGCGATTGCCAATGTGACCATCGCGGAAAACTTGCGGCAGAGGCGCAACGTCGATGCCATTGCGGCGCGGGGCTTGGAGGTGGACGGGTCGCTCGAGATCGATCGATGGGAATTGCGGGGATCCCTTGCGCTGGTCGATGCCACGGTGGACGCATCGGGACCAGCAGCCTTCCTGGATGGGCGGCGACCGGCCCAGACGCCGCGTGTTTCGGGCAGCTTTTCCGCCTCTCACGCGATCTTTGATGACGGCGAGTTGAGCGTGACGGTTCGCCATATAGGCGATCAGTTCGAAGACGATCTCGGCGTCGATGAACTCCCGGGGTTCACTACGATCAGCGCTTATGCTGCTATCCCAGTGCTTCCAAACACCTCGTTAGTTGCGCGCATCGAAAATCTCACGGACGTGGATATCGTCACGCGAAATCAGGGCGGTTCAATAGACCTGGGGGTGGGCCGCACCATCTGGCTCGGGTTCCGGTGGAGCGCCAACCGTTAGAACGATAATATATATTATGTAAAATATGGAGAGGTCAACCTCGGATCAGGTCGAAGACCAAAAACGCCGCGAGGAATATGGAACCCCAAGCCAGCGCCATGACCAGTCCCTTCCGCAGCGACAACCGGTGCGAGGCCAATGCCGACCCGGCAAGTACCAGAAATCCGACGACGCTAATCAGCTGGACCCAATCGTGTTCGGTCATCCGTGCCACACCAATCCGTCGTAGCCGACCTCTACACCGGACGGAACTTCGCGGCACAGCGTCTGATAATCCATGCTCTTGTCGAGATGGGTCAGGATAAGCTTCTTGGCCTTCGTGCGCTTCTGCAAATCCAGCGACATGGCCAGATGCGCGTGCGTGGGATGATCCTTGCGGCGAAGGCAATCGCACACCAAAAGATCCGCGCCGCGGAAGCAGCTGACCATCCTGTCGGTAATCTCACTGAAATCCGTTGCATAGACCACGGACTTGCCATCGCACTCGAAGCGGAACGCAGTGCTTTTGGCCGGACCGTGCGGCATCTCGACCCAGTCGATCTGGAAACCCACCAGCAATTTCATGCCCAGCGGCTTGAGTTCGACCAGCGTCGGATAGCCGTGCTGACCTTCGAAGATGTAGTCGAACCGTCGCCGCAGACGCGCCACTGTTCCTTCGCTGGCAAAACCCGGTAGCGGGTTGCTGCGATCGTAACGCATGACGCGAAGGTCATCGATGCCATGGCAATGGTCCGCGTGGTCGTGCGTCCACAGGACCGCGTCCACCCGCCCGATATCATGGCGCAGCAACTGGGCGCGCAGGTCGGGAGAGGTATCGACCAGAATCCTTTGTCCAGCTGCGTTCTCGATCATGATCGAGACCCGCGTGCGGCGGTTCCTGGGTTCAGCGGGGTCGCAGGCGCCCCAATCGCCCCCCACGCGCGGCACGCCCGTCGACGTGCCGGAGCCGAGCATCAACAGCTTCACGCAGCAACCCGGCTGAAAAGCCTCTGGAAATTGGCGCTGGTCTTGGTGGCGAGCTCTTCGACGCTCTGCCCTCGCAGTTCTGCCAGGAAGCGCGCGGTATCAACCACGAATGCCGGTTCGCATGCCTTCCCGCGATGCGGCACCGGGGCGAGGAACGGGCTGTCCGTTTCGACCAGAAGCCTGTCGTCGGGTATCGTTGCGGCGAAATTGGCCAGATCCTTGGCGTTCTTGAAGGTCACTATGCCGGAGATAGAGATGGTCAGACCCAGGTCCAGCACGCGCGTTCCGAAATCGGCGGAAGCGGTGAAGCAGTGGATCAGCGCGGGGAAGCGGCCCTTCCCCATCTCGTCGTCCAGTATGGCGATCGTATCGTCTTCCGCATCGCGCGTATGGATGATGACGGGAAGTTGCAGCTCGCGCGACACCCCGATGTGACGGCGAAACAGGGCCGCCTGCGCCTTCCGGTCCGAATGCTCGTAGAAATAGTCTAGCCCGGTCTCGCCCAGACCGACAACGCGGGGATTTTGCGCAGCCTCCGCCAGATCTTCCTCGGTAAGATCCAGATGGTCATCCGCGTGGTGCGGGTGGATGCCCACGCTAGCATAGACGTCCTCTTCGCGCTCGGCCGTGGCGACGACTTGGCCCCATTCGCTTCGCTTGGTCGAAATATTGAGGAATGTTCCCACCCCTGCCGCGCGGGCGCGATCGAGCGTGGCCTGCTGATCCTCGACCAGCCCCTCATACTCCAGATGGCAGTGACTATCGATCAGCATCAGGCATCCTCGGCTTGCGGCATTTCCAGGCGCGGAAACTGCGGCGCTGGCGGTTCGACGCGAAATCCGCTGGCCAGGAGATCGGAATACCATCCCTCCTCCGCGAGGTGAGCATAAGTCCGCCGGTCCGCATCGACGCCCAGCATGTCGAGAACCGCGCCGGCCTTATCCGGGATGACAGGTTGGATCGCGATTGCCAGATCGCGGATCGCCACGAAAAGCGTCTGGAGAACGGTTTTCATCCGTTCGCCGTCGGTCTTGCGAAGGGTCCATGGCGCCTGCTCGTCGACATAGCGATTACATGCCCAAACCGCCTGCATCCAGGCTTCGATCCCCTGGCTGAACGCGAGAACGCCGAATTCGCGCGGGAGATCAGTCGCGCACGAACTCCTGACCAGATCGAGAAGCGCCGTATCGGGCGCATCGGGAATGAGTTCACCGAGCTCGCCCGACATGTTCTTGGCAATCATGGAGAGCGTGCGCTGAACCAGATTGCCGAAGCTGTTGGCGAGTTCCGCGTTGCACCGCGTGATGATCGCTTCGGCCGAATAGCTGCCATCCTGGCCGAAGGCGACTTCGCGCATGAGGAAATAGCGCAGGTTCGCCACGCCGAAACGGTCGGCAAGTTCGACAGGGTCGGTCACGTTACCGAGCGATTTCGATTCCTTCTGACCCCGATTGAGGATGAACCCGTGGGCAAAGACTTTCTGCGGCACTTCCAGTCCGGCACTCATCAGGAAAGCGGGCCAGTAGACGGTGTGGAAGCGAACGATATCCTTGCCGACAAGATGGAGATTGGCCGGCCAGAACTTGCGCCATTCTTCCGTATCATCCGGGTAGCCAAGGCCGGTGATGTAATTGGTGAGCGCATCGACCCACACATACATCACATGGCCCTCGCTGCCCGGCACCTTCACGCCCCAATCGAAGCTGGTGCGGCTGACCGAAAGATCTTTGAGCCCACCGGAAACGAATGCCAGCATCTCGTTGCGACTGCGCTCAGGCTCGCAGAAACCCGGTGTGTTCAGGAGCTCGACGAGGCGGTCCTGATACCGCGACAGACGGAAGAACCAGCTTTCCTCGACCGTCCATTCCACCGGGGTTCCCTGGGGGGAGAGCTTGGTATCGCCCTCACCTGCCACCAGCTCGCTTTCGTCGTAATACGCCTCGTCGCGGACCGAGTACCAGCCATCGTAGCGGTCAAGATAGAGATCGCCTGCACGTTCCATGGCTTCCCAGATCGCCTGGCTCGCCCGATGATGATCCGGCTCGACGGTTCTGATGAAGCGATCGTAGCTGATGCCCAGGGCTTCATCCATGCTGCGGAAATAGCCCGACATCTCGTCGGCCAGCTTACGCGGCGTGCGTCCCTGCTCTTCCGCCTTGCGGGCCATTTTCAGGCCATGCTCGTCGGTCCCGGTCTGGAACCGGACCTCCCTGCCCTGCAGACGTTGAAATCGGGCGATCACATCGGCGGCAATAGCCTCGTAAGCATGGCCGATATGCGGCTTGCCATTGGGGTAGTTGATCGCGGTGGTGAGATAGAAAGGGTCAGCCATCGGCGGGTTCGCTAGCTTCCGCTGCGCTTGCGAGCAAGTTGCCGATTTCCATGGCCAGCAAGCCAGGATCGAAATTGTAGGTCACGAATTCGTTGGTCAGCTCGATCAGGCCGGCATGCGCTGCGATGCGCGCACCGGCCCTTGCCCTAGATAGATCCTCGACATTTTCCAGCATGATGGCGCGGGCAAGGTCCAGGATCGCCCGCACGCGCTCGCGGTCGGGACGATTGCCGATCATACCTGCCAGCTCTCCGCGAGTCGCGAAACTGCGATCGCCCTCATCACGCAGCTTGCGCATCGCCTTGGCGGGCTTGGCCAGCCCCATCTCCAGGAACGCGAGAGCAGCACCTGGAGAGCCGGACGCCGCGGCGATTGCAGCCTGCCGGTCGTCAACATGGGCTTGCGGCGCCTCGGCGGAAAGGATCGTGTCGAGTTCGGACGAAGAAAGGGCCGGAAAACGCAGGGTCCGACACCGTGAGCGAATGGTCGGCAAGAGTCGGGCCGGGCTGTGGCTGATCAGCAGAAATACCGTTCCCACAGGCGGTTCTTCCAGGCTCTTCAGCAAGGCATTGGCTGCATTTCGCTCCATGTCATCGGCCGGATCGATGATCACTGCTCGTCGCGCACCTAGAGTGGGCCGTGTGGTGAGGCGCTGTTGCAGGGCGCGGATTTGCGCGATGCGAATGCTACGTGCCCGCTCGAACGCCTTGCCGTCCTGACGTTTGCGCTCTTCCTTGTCGTCCTTCGATCCATAGGTGATGGTGAGGATATCGGGATGGCTTTCGGCTTCGCCGGCGGCACCAACCAGTTCGCGAGCGGCGGCGCAGGCAAAACGCGCTTTCCCCAGTCCGGAGGTCCCCGTGAGGAGCCATGCGTGATGCATCCGCTCGCCCTCCATCGCCCTGTGCCACGCTGACCACGCTTGTTCGTGTCCGCTCAGCATCAGCCAGGATCGCCCAGAACAGTCTCAATCGCGTCCAGCACGCGGCGATGCACGGTTTGCGGATCGGCATCCCCTTCGACCAAGGCGAAACGCTCGGGCGATTGCTGCGCAAAGCTGTCGAAGGCGCGCCCCACCGCCTCATGATATTCGGAATTACGGCCCCCGATCGCGTCGCTGTTCTGGCCGTCGCGTAAGGCAAGTCGCTTGGCGACGCTCTCTCCCGGAGCGCGCAGGAGAATGGTCAGATCGGGGAGGAGACCGCCGCTGCCCACCTTGTGAAGACCCTGCACCGCAGAATCGCCAAGACCCCCTGCCATGCCCTGATAGGCGCGGCTTGAATCGAGGAAACGATCGGCAATCACCCACTGTCCCCGATCCAGAGCGGGAAGGATCAGTTTATGAACATGATCGGATCGTGCGGCAGCGAACAGGAGCGCCTCGGCCTGGACACCCCAACCTTCGCCCGGCGGGTGTAGCAGAAGTGTCCGGATGGCTTCGGCACCCGGGGTGCCGCCCGGTTCGCGGGTCAGCAGCACGTCGAGGCCGCGCTCCGTCAGGGCCTCGCCCAGGAGGCGGGTCTGGGTTGATTTTCCCGTGCCCTCCCCCCCTTCGAAGACGATGAAGCGGCCTTTCTTCGTCATGTGATCCAGCTTCGGATGCCGTTAAAAACGCGCTGGATCGGCGTGGCCACCGCCACTGCCCTGTCTGCCACCAGAGGCAGGGAACTGACCTGCCGTCCGTCGATCGAGATAACGAGATCCGCGACATGCTCGCCCTTTGCGATGGGCGCCTGCAAAGGGCCCTCGTAACGGATTTTCAGCTCGGGCCGGCCCCCGCCACCCTTCCGAAGCGCGACCCTGATCGGCGAACGCGTGACCAGCCCCACATTGGACAGGCCCCCGTTCTGTACCTCGGCATTGCCTATGGTCTCGTCTTTCTTGAAAAGGGGATGGCTGTCAAAAGCCTGGAAGCCCCATTCGATGAAGGCGGTAGCAGCCTGATTGCGCTGACGCCCAGTGGGGGACGCTGCCACGACCATCACCAGGCGCCGCCCATCGCGCTCCGCGCTGCCCAGAAAGCCGTAGCCTGCCTGGTTGGTGAAGCCGGTCTTGATCCCATCCGCGCCAGGAACCTTGCCGCTGATGGGGTCGTGATTGACCTGCTGTATTCCGTTGTATGTCAGCCGGCGGACACCGACGAAATGGCGGTAGTATTCCGGGTGGCGCGTGATCATCGCCGATGCCAGCGTCGCCAGATCGCGCGCGGTCACGAAGGTGTGGCCCCCGTCCATCCACCCGTTGGGCGTCCCGTAATGGCTGTCCGCCATTCCGATCTCTTGCGCCTTCCGGTTCATCGCTGCCAGCCAGGCCGGTACGGAACCCGCCGCTGCTTCGGCCAGCACCACGGCGCCATCGTTGGCCGATACAGTCGTTATGCCGTGAAGTAACTGGTCGATCGTAACCGGAGCATTCTCGGCAAGATACATGGTCGATCCCACGGCATGCCAATCGCGAAAGGTGTCGGGGCGCATGCCGGTCACCTGTTCGCGAAACAGCTTGCCCTGCGACAGCCATTCAAAGGCGAGGAACGTTGTCATGACCTTGGTGATCGACGCCGGCATGAAGCGCCGATTCTCTTCGCGCGCAAACAGCGTCTGCCCGCTCGACAGATCGACCAGCAATGCGATCGGGGCATCTTCCTCGTTGGGCGGAGTGGGGACGGCCGACGGGGTTGCAGCCGAGGCGGAAAGTCCGGTCAGCAGGGCGGTAAGGCCTAGGGCGAGACGGAACGTCATGCGTGCCCCTTACGCACTCGGCGGCGCGGTGGCGAGGTCCCCGATCCGTTATCGACTGCCCTGTTCCTACCGGATTTCATCAGCCAGCAGGCCCACGCTCATCGCGTAGTAGTTCGAGCAGTTGTATTCCAGGATCACGCGATAGTTGCCGGTAAGCAGCCATGCGGGGCGCCCAGAGCCGTCGGGCTGGAAAAGCGACGCCATCACATCGTCGCCGAGCGCCGTCTGCGGCTGCACACCCAGTGCGCGCCATTCGCGCACCGTCTTGAACTGGCTGTGCCGCATGTGAACGCGCGGGCACACGGGCGCGTTCAATTCGCTGGCGTAGCGATCGGTATCGAACCCGGCCGGCACGGATGCGCGCACGCCCCATGGCTGGCCGCTGCGCCATCCGGCGTCGCGGAAGTAATTGGCGATGGAGGCCAGCGTGTCCGATTCGCTGTTCATGATGTCAGCGCGTCCGTCGCCATTGCCGTCAACGGCGAGCCGCAGATAAATGCTCGGCAGGAATTGCGGATTGCCGAAGGCGCCCGCCCAGCTCCCTTTCAGTTCAGACCGAGAGAAACCGCGGTCGGCGATCTTGAGCAGATCGACGAACTCGGTCGCGAAAAGCTCGCGCCGCCGACCTTCCCAGGCCAGCGTCGCCAGCGCCTGCGCCAGATCGAAACCGCCCATCACATTGCCATAGGCCGTCTCGTGGCCCCAGATCGCAACCAGTATCTCGCCTGGGACGCCATATTCCGTTTCCACACGCCTGATGGTCGAGGCGTTGGACGCCAGCGCGCGCCGCCCGCCGGAGATGCGGGCGTTGTCGACATGGGTGGCGATGTAAGGGGCAAGCGGCGGAAAACCGCGTCCGCTGGAACTGCCAGGCTGACCCTGATCCAGCTCGATCACGCGCGCGCTGGGCGTGAGACCCGCCGTCATCCGTGAGATCGTTGACTCGCTGACCCCCTCGGCGCGGGCGCGGGCCTGAAGAACCTGCAGATAGGCGTTGAATGACATGTCCTGTGCCGTCGCAGGCAGGGATAACGTGGCGAGCAGGGCCGCCGTCAAAAAAGCGAAAAATTTCATGACTGCATTGTCGCTTTCGACGGTGGTGACGGCAAGCTTTTTGATCGCCGGTTTCGCACGGAACGCCGATGTTGGTGCAATCGAAACGGGTGACACGGGGAAAATTGCGGGCTAGCTGCACCCAACGGACAGGTGGCCGAGTGGTTTAAGGCAGCGGTCTTGAAAACCGCCGTGGGTTCACGCTCACCGTGGGTTCGAATCCCACCCTGTCCGCCAATAACCGATCGTGGCCAATGTTCTCAGGCGGCCTCGCCGAACTGATCGATGGGCGAATCCTCATCGCTCGCATCGTCGATCTCGTTCTCACGCCTTTCGGGCGCGCCGAAACGGAAGATCATGCGGTCTTCGTGGATGCCGCCATCGCGATCGCCTTCATTGCGATCGGGCAGGCCCTGCGGATCGTCGTCGATCTCATATTCCATGTGCCAATCTCCTCACCGAACCAACCGCGCCGTGGCGCTTGCGGTTCCGGCAATTTGCGGCCGGTGACAGGTTTTTACGACGAAATGGGGACAACGGCGACCACGATGGTCCGTGGCCGCATATCAGCGCCCCTTTGCGACGATATCGTCCATCATTTCGCGCAGCTTGGGATCCCATTCGGTGCGTAGCTCCTTGATCTTTTCGAGCAGCGGCTCGTTCTCCCAAGGCGGAATGTCCAGACGATAGAGGTCGGCCACTTCCTGCATCGAAGTGCGATCGCGTTCTTCGAAAGCTTCGGCCATCGCAAGGGCATCCTGGTGATCGACCCCCAGCGCCTCGAAGGCGGATCGGCCCATGCGCAAGGCGGCATCATAGGTTTCGCGAATGATGTCGCGGCAGCCCATCGCCCACAGATGATAGACGTGGTCCCGATCCTTCGCCCGCGCGATGACGTGAAGGTCCGGAAAATTGCCGACCGCATACCGCACCAGCCGATCGATCTGCTCGCGATCGTCCAGCGCCACGATCAGCAGCCTGGCGCGGGCGATCCCTGCGCTTGCCAGCAGATCGGGCCTGGTCGCGTCGCCGAAATAGCTCTTGGCGCCGAATTTCTTGAGCTGCTCTATATGCTCGCTGTCGTAATCGATCACCGTCGCGCGATGGCCCGCTACATCGAGCATGCGATCGACGATGCCCCCCACCCTGCCCCGGCCCGCGATGATGATCGGGTTCTCCTCGTCGATGCTGTCGGCTTCGCGCTCCGGCGATCCGCAATAGGCGGGGGCGATGATCTTGTCGTAGAGGATGAAGAGGAATGGCGTGATCAGCATCGTCAGCGCGGTCTGCAGCAGAAGCAGTTCGGCAAGGTCCGGCGGTATCACGCCGTTGCCGCGCGCGTAGGAGATGAGGACGAAGGCAAATTCCCCCGCCTGCGCCAGGCTGAGCGCGAAGAGCCAGCCCATCTGGCGGCGGATCCCCGCCATCCGCGCGATCAACAAGACCACCGCGATCTTCACTGCCACGATCACCAGCGACCAGAACACCACCTCCTGCCAGCGCAGGACGACGACGGCGAGATCGATTCCCGCCCCGACGGTGATGAAAAACAGCCCCAGCAGCAGGCCCTTGAACGGCGCAATGTCACTTTCCAGCTCGTGCCGGTATTCGCTGTTGGCCAGCACCACGCCCGCCAGGAACGCGCCCAGCGCGGGCGACAGGCCGACCAGCGTCATTAGCAGCGCGATCCCGATCACGAAGACCAGCGCCACGGCGGTGAACATCTCGCGCAGGTTGGCCATCGCGATGAATCGGAACGCGGGCCGCACGAGATAGGCGCCCGCCAGAACGACCGCGCCGACGGCGGCGAGCGTGGCGATGGCCGCCAGCCAGGCGGGCGCATCGGCCAGCAGGTTGAGGCCCCCGTGCGCGGCCTCAACTTCGGTGCTGCCAGTGCTTCCTGCCACTCCGGCCACGGCCAGCAGGGGGATCGCCGCCAGCATGGGTATCACCGCGACGTCCTGCATCAGCAGGACCGAAAAGCTCGCCTGCCCTCCCTCGCTGCGCAGCAGCCCCTTCTCGGTCAGCGACTGCACGACGATGGCAGTCGAACTGACCGTCAGGATCATCCCGATGACCAATGAGGTCTGCCAGGGAAGACCGTAGATGTAAGCGATTCCGGAAATGGCCGCGATGCCGAGCAGGATCTGCCCGCCGCCGAGGCCGAGCAAGCGCCCGCGCATGGCCCACAGCTTCTTGGGCTCCAGCTCCAGCCCAACGATGAACAGCATCATCACCACGCCGAATTCGGCGAAGCCCTGCAACGCCTCCACATCGACGCGCAGCGCCCTCAGCAGCGGCCCGATGGCCACCCCGGCAAGGAGATAGCCGAGCACGGAGCCGAGCCCGAACCGGCTTGCCAGCGGCACCGCCACCACCATGGCGACCAGGATCAGGAAGGCGAGGATCAGAAGACCGGCCATGGCTCTAACTCCCCGGCGGGCGGATCATTCCACCCGGACGCCGCCCTTTACCACCGCCTGCACCGATTGGACCACCTCGGGATCGCGCAGCGGGTCGCCGTTCACGGCCACGATATCGGCCCATGCACCGGGTGCGATCGTGCCGACGTCGCCCGTCTGGCCCAGTGCATCGGCGGCGTTCACGGTTGCCGCGCGGATCGCCTCGATCGGCGTCATGCCGAAGCGCACCATGACTGCGAACTGGCCGCCCACGGTTTCGTGCGGCATCACGCCCGCGTCGGAGCCGAACACCATCTTCACGCCCGCGCGGTGCGCCTTGCCGAAATTGTCGCGCTGCGCCTGGGACACGAGCCGTTCCTTGGCGAGGTTCTCTTCCAGCACGCCATTCGCCTTGCCTTGGCTGAGCGTGTATTCGGTGTTGAAGATATCCATCGAAAGATACGTGCCGCGTTCCTTGGCGAGGCGGATGCCCTCCTCGTCGATGAAGCTGGCATGTTCGATGGTGTCGAAC
>NZ_JBELMO010000019.1:0-47716 GCF_042095715.1 Qipengyuania sp.
CAGGCGATCGCGGATCATGCGGCTGGTCACCTTGTCGCCCTCGCGGCCCGCCAGGGGGCTGTCGTTGACGGCGAAACGCATCGCCAGCGTCGGCGGATCGATCGGCTGCGCGGCGATCGGTTCGGTCACTGCCGGATCGGCGATGGTGTTGGAAACGGTCGCCTTTTCGAGGCCCGCGAGCGCGATGATGTCGCCCGCCTCGGCGCTGTCCACCGGAACGCGCTCCAGCCCGCGGAAGCTCAGCAACTTGGTGGCGCGGCCGACTTCCATCACATTGCCCTTGGCGTCCATGGCGCGGATCGGATCGTTCACCTTGACCCGCCCGGACTGCACGCGCCCGGTCAGCACGCGGCCCATGAACGGATCGCGATCGAGCAGCGTGGCGAGGAAGGAAAAGGGCGCATCCGCGTCCAGGCCCGGCGGCGGAACGTGATCGACGATCAGCTTGAACAGCGGGGTCAGGTCGCCCGAGCGCGCCGTCTCGTCGTCGCTGGCATAGCCATCGCGGCCCGAGGCCCACAGGCTGGGGAACTCGAGCTGTTCGTCGTTGGCGTCCAGCGAGGCGAACAGGTCGAACACTTCGTCGAGCACTTCCTGCGGGCGCGCGTCGGAACGGTCGATCTTGTTGACCACCACGATCGGGCGAAGGCCCAGCGCCAGCGCCTTGCCGGTGACGAATTTGGTCTGCGGCATCGGCCCTTCCGCGGCATCGACCAGCAGGATCACGCCATCGACCATCGACAGGATGCGCTCCACCTCGGCGCCGAAGTCGGCGTGACCGGGCGTGTCGACGATGTTGATCCGGGTGGTATCGCCCTCGTGCTCCCATTCGACGCTGGTGCATTTGGCCAGAATGGTGATCCCGCGTTCCTTCTCGAGATCGCCGGAGTCCATGGCGCGCTCTTCAACCCTTTGATTTTCGCGGAAAGTTCCGGATTGACGGAAGAGCTGATCGACGAGAGTCGTCTTGCCGTGATCTACGTGGGCAATGATGGCGAGATTTCGCAGGGGGCGGGACATTATGGCGCTTTCAGTGATGTACGGAGAATGGCGCCCGAAACCCGTCCGGCCGCCTTGTCGCGCGCGCCCCTAGCGGACGGCGCGCCCAGCGGCCAGGGTGGCCACAGTGTGTGACTCGAATGCAACGCTGGGTTCGACACATGAACGCAATGAAGAGAGGGCATTGAGAGACCGACCTATGGCGGATATGCGCAATCGTGAGGTGCCCCTTGTCCGCCGGACAGGGTATCGAGAGTTTGAGAGAGGTTTTATATCATGCGTTTTGACGCTTTTGCCGTGCGCGCGCTTCTGCTCGCGACCACTGCCTTCGCCCCTGCCGCGCTTCATGCGCAGACCACCGCCGCTCCGCCCGAGGTTCAGGACCAGGTGGATAGCGACGGCGACAACTATGAAGATGCCGAGGACCTCAGTTCGGGCAACCGGATCGTCGTCACCGCGACCAAGCGCGAACAGACTCTTCAGGAAACGCCGATCTCGGTGTCCGTGACCACGGCCGAAACGCTGGAGCGTGCGCAGATTCGCGACCTGATCGATCTGCAGACGGTGGCACCGTCGCTGCGGGTGCAGCAGTTGCAAAGCTCCTCCAACACCACATTCTCCATTCGCGGCTTCGGCAACGGCGACAACAACTTCGGGATCGAGCCTTCGGTAGGCGTTTTCATCGATGGCGTGTTCCGCTCTCGCTCGGCGGGTGCGCTGGATGACCTCGCGAACGTGCAGCGGATCGAAGTTCTGCGCGGACCACAGTCGACCCTGTTCGGCAAGAACGCGTCTGCTGGCGTCGTATCCGTCGTCACACGTGAGCCGCAATTCACCTTCGGCGGCAACATCGAAGCCAGCTACGGCAATTACGATTCGGTGGTCGTGCGCGGCGACGTTACCGGCCCCATCAGCGATGCGATCGCCTTTTCGCTGGCCGGTGGCTACAACCGCCGCGACGGTTATGCGCGGATCGTCAATCTCGACGAGGATCTGGGCACCCGCAACCGCTGGAACGTGCGCGGCCAGTTGCTGATCGAGCCGACGCCCGACCTTTCGATCCGCCTCATTGGCGACTATTCCAACATCGACGAGGCATGCTGCGTTGTCGGCAACGTCCTGGCCGGACCTACCGCCCCCCTCATCTTCGCTGTCGGCGGTGCGATCGATCCCAATAATCTATTCAGCTACGACACTTATCTGAATCAGGTCCCGATCAACAAGGTCGACAACTATGGCGGCTCGGCACAGGTCGAATGGAACGTGGGCGATCTGACGCTCACCTCCATCACCGCCTATCGCGAGTTGCAGAACTTCTTCGACCAGGATGTCGATTTCTCCAGTGCGGACGTGGTCAGCGAAACGCGTGATCAGGCGGTCAACACTTTCACGCAGGAACTTCGTCTCGCTTCGGACTTCGACGGGCCGCTGAACTTCCTGCTCGGCGGTTTCTACTTCAACGAGGACATCGAGCAGGCCAGCGGACTGCGCAACGGCGACGACGCGAGGGCTTTCTTCGATCTCCTCGCAGGCCAGGGCCGCCCTGGCACGCTTGCAGGTCTCGAAGCGGGGCTCGGCCTTCCGACCGGGAGCATTTTCCGGGCCGGTCCGACGACGGTCGAAAATTACAGCATGTCGAATGAGTCGTACTCGATCTTTGGCACCCTCGATTTCGAACCCATCGACGGGCTCGTGTTCACCGTGGGCGCCAACTACACGGACGACCGCAAGGATTTCGCCCTGTCCGGCGACGCGCTCGATCCGCTGGCCAACATCAACCTGGCCGATGCCTTCATCACGCAGGCAACCGGGGGTCTGGTGCGCACACGCGCTCAGTTCCAGGCATTGCCGGCGGCGAACCAGGCGGTGCTGCGGACGTTAGCGACGCGCCCCTGTGCAGCAGGCGCGCCGGCGGGAACGTGCAATCCTCTGCTCGGCCTTGCGGCATTGCAGTTTCTTCCCCCCTTCCTGGATGTGCCGAATGCGGTCGAGGATGGACAGACGCGGGATGACAACGTTTCCTACGTGGCCCGCGTCGCCTACGACGTCGCTCCCGAGCTCAATGTCTATGCAAGCTATTCGACCGGTTTCAAGGCGAGCTCGGTCAACCTGTCGCGCGACTCCCGGCCGCTTTTCGGGGACTTCGTGCCTGCCGCCCTGCCCGCTGGCGTCGGCGCAGTCGTGGGCGGAAGCAACTTCCTCGCCCCCTCTTCGCCGGTTCTGGACGCCGGGCTTCCCATCACGAACCTCACCACCGGGTCGCGCTTTGCGGGCCCCGAGGATGCGGAGGTCTATGAAATCGGAATCAAGGGTCAGTTCGATGGCCTGGGCTTCAACCTCGCGCTGTTCGATCAGACCATAAAGGGTTTCCAGGCATTCCTGTTCACTGGAACCGGCTTCCAGCTGGCAAATGCCGGGCAGCAATCTGCCAAGGGCTTCGAATTCGACGCGACGATCAGCCCGGTGCGCAATCTGGTCTTCACCTATGCGATGACCTATCTCGATTCTGTCTACGACAGTTTCGTCAACTCGCCCGTGGGCGATGTCAGCGGCGAACGCCCCGGCAACGTCCCCGAATTCGTGATCGCCACTTCCGCCACCTACACCCACGAATTCGGCGCCAGCGGCAATAGCCTGATCACACGCCTGGACTACAATCACGAGAGCAACACGCAGATCCTGAATGGTGTGCCGGGCTTCGGCAGCAACGCCGTGGGTCGTCAGGTTGCGCGCAACTACTCGCGCGAGGTCAATCTGGTGAACGGGTCGATGACCTTCGCGATGGATAACGGGCTCGAGATCGGCGCCTATGTCCGCAACCTGCTCAATGACGAATACATCGTCACCATCTTCCCGAGCACCGCACAGAGCGGATCGATCTCGGGCTACCCGAACCAGCCGCGCACCTATGGCGGCGTGGTTCGCTTCAAGTTCTGAGCGGGGACAGATAGTGTAACGAAAAGGGGGCCTCCGGGCTCCCTTTTTTTGTGCGTTCTGTTTGGCAATGCTCTGACGATAGGCAGGTTGGCCTACAGGGCTCGCAAAGCCCGCGCAGGCTTTTCCCGCAGCAGGGGAAGGGACGCCAGGACGGCAAATATCAGCACCGCCGCCAGGCCGGCACCCAGCGTCATCAGCACAGTCGGCCAGTCGGGCAGCCATTCGAATTCGAACAACTGCACGATCACAAGCCACGCCGCAGCGCCGCCCAGCACCAGTGCCACGACGGCAAGTACGGTGGCGAGCAAGGCGTATTCAAACAGTAGAAGCTCCAGCACCTGGCCCCGGCTAGCCCCCAACACGCGCAACATCACGGTGTCGAAGCTGCGTTGGGCGCGGGCCGCGGCAATCGCCCCAAGCAGCACGGCAATGCCCGCCAGAACGGTTACGCCCGCCGCGGCCAGCGTCGCCAGCCCGACCTGCTCAAGCAAGGTCCGCGCTTGAGCCATCACGCCCTTTACCTCGATCACGGAACTCGACGGGAAGGTCCTCACCATGCCCTGTAACAGCGGCGCCGTGGGCGAATTGCCGGCCAGTTCGATGGTTGCGGCCAGATTGTGCGGAGCATTTTCGAGCGCTGGCGGAGACAGGATGAAAGCGAAGTTGAAGCCCATCGATTGCCAATCGATGCGGCGCAGGCTCGTGACCTCTGCCGTGACTTCGGCACCAAGAATGCCGAAGGTTATCGCATCGCCGACCTTCAGGCCGACAGCGTCGGCGAATTCCTCATCGACGGAGACCTCGCGCGAGGTGGTATCCGGCGACCACCAGCGACCCGCCGTGACGGTGTTACCCTGGGGCAGGGTCGTCGCGTAGGTCAGGCCACGCTCGCCGGACAGCGCCCATGCCCCCTCCGGCCTCTCTTCCATCTCCGCTACCCGTGTCATGGCATCGGGCGGTCCGTACGCGATTACCGACCCGCGCAGCATGGGGACCAATTCCACCTTTGCACCCGGGGCGCTTGCATCGGCAAGACGGATAAACTCCGCGGAGCGGTCCTTCGGTATGTCGCGCACGAAATAGTCGGGCGCCTGGGCAGGGACGCGGCGCGCTATCGTGCCGTCTATTGCCGTCTGCACGGCGGCCAGCAGCACGAATGCGGCCAGCCCGAAGCCAAGCGCGGTGATCAGCATTCCGGTGGCAGAGCCCGGTCGGTGCAGATTGGCCAGCGCGGCGCGGGCTATGGGGTTGCCCGGTCTCGGCAGGCGTGCCGCTACGCGGCGCAAGGCGCCGCCCGCCGCGGCGAGCAAAAGAAACACCGCTCCTGCTCCCGCCAGGAAGCTGCCCGTGAGCAGGATATCCTTCGCAGTCAGCAAGGCCAGCGCCGCGATTGCCGCAAGGCCCGCGATCACGACAGCGATGGCAGCGGGATCGCGCCCCAGCGGACTGATCCGCGATCGCATGAGGGCCATCGCGGGAAACCGCCTTGCGCGCAGCAGCGGAGGGGCCGCGAACACCAGCGCAACAAGAAGCGAATAACCAAGCGCCAGCGCAAGCGCACCCGGGGCAATCACGAGCCCGCCGGCTACCGGCAGCAAGCCGTCCAACGCACCCGCCAACAGAGGCGTCACGGCGACACCGGCCGCCATGCCCGCCCCACTGCCGATCAGCGCGGCCGCACCGATTTCCAGCGCGTAGATCCGTGCGATGCCGCCACTGGTGGCGCCAAGCACCTTGAGCGTCGCGATGCTGGGGCGTCGCGCGTCGAGATAGCTCGAAACCCCGCCGCCAATCCCGATCCCCGCGATCACCAGCGCGGCCAAACCCACGAGGGTGAGGAAATCGCCCATCCTGCTGACGAAGCGATCCGCTCCGGGCGAAGCCTGATCGCGCGTGCGCAAATCGAACCCGTCCGTGGGAAAGCGATCGAGAAAACCTTCGCCGGCGGTGGTTGCGTCGGCCCCCTCCGGCAGTTTCACCCGGATCTTGCTGCGGTACATCGACCCCGGGGCCAGCAAGCCTGCATCGGCAGCCAGCGCGCCATCGACGATAACGGTGGGGCCGAACTGGAAGCCCTCGCCCAGCCGATCAGGCTCTTGGGCGATGATGCCGCCCACGGTCAGCGTGCGCGTGCCGATCGTGAACCGCATCGACGGCGTCAGTGCCAGCCTGTCGGCGGCATCCTGCGTCAGCCAAGCCTGCCCATCGGGCGGGGGCCCGACACGGCGCCCATCTTTCAGCGTTAGCGCGCCGTAGAGCGGATAGACCCGGTCGACTGCCTTCAGTTCGACCGGCACGGTTTGTTGGCCCGCGACCGCCATCGCCTGAAGGCGCACGCCTTCGGACACCGTGCCAAGCGAAGTCAGCGCGTCCCTCTCCTCGGCGCGCAGCCCGCGCTGCCAGACGGAAAGCTGGATGTCTCCCCCAAGCAATTCCTGACCGCGATCCTGCAATTCGCGTTCAATCGCCGCAGTAAGCGATCCGATCGCGGTCAGGGCGCCTGCCCCCAGGAACAGGCAGACCAGCAGCAGCCGAAGTCCCTTGAAGCGCGCCGACAGATCCCGCCGCGCGATGCGCCATGCCGTACTCCAGCTCACGTGGCGGTATCGCTGGCGATGCGCCCGTCGGCGAGGGTCACGATCCGGTCGCAGCGCGCCGCCAGATCCGGATCGTGCGTGATGACCAGCAGCGTGGCACCCGTTTCGCTGCGCCGGGCGAACAGCAATTCGACGATGGACTGACCGGTGGCGGCATCCAGATTGCCGGTGGGTTCATCGGCGAACAGAAGCGCGGGTCGCGGGGCGGTGGCGCGCGCGATGGCGACGCGCTGTTGCTCTCCGCCCGAAAGCTGCTGCGGGTAATGATCGAGGCGATGGCCAAGACCGACCGCCTCGAGCTCGGCGCTGGCGCGGTCGCGGGCATCCGCCTCCCCGGAAAGCTCCATCGGGGTGGCCACGTTCTCAAGCGCAGTCATGGTCGGCAGAAGGTGAAAGGCCTGCAAGACGATGCCGATCCGCCCGCGCCGCGCCTTGGCCAGTTCGTCCTCGCTCAGCGAAGCGAAGTCCGCCCCCGCAACGGTGAGCGTGCCCCCGCTCAAGCGTTCGAGCCCGGTGAGAAGCGCCATCAGGGAGCTTTTTCCGGAGCCCGACGGTCCCAGCAGCGCGAGCGTTTCCCCTCTCCGGACATCGAGATCGATGCCCTTCAGAATCGTAACCGGCGCGGCGGCGGATCCGAGGGTGAGTGTAAGGTTGCGGGCGGTGATCGCGGGAATGGGGTTTGTCACACAGGCGAGATGGCATAGGCATCGGGTGGCAACAAGGAACTTGAACCCATGCGAATGACCCTTTTGTCGATTCCAGCGCTGCTGGCGGTGGCCGCATGCAGTCAGTCGGCGGATGAAACCGCGCCGCCCCCATCGGAACCGGCAAGCGGACAGTCCGGTACGGAAGCCACCGTTTCCGGACCTCCACGCCATATTCTGGCCTTCGGAGACAGCCTCTTCGCGGGCTACGGCGTGGGCAAGGAGGCAAGCTATCCCGCACAGCTCCAGGCGCAGTTGCGCCAAGGCGGGATCAATGCCGAAATCGCCAATGCCGGGGTTTCCGGAGATACCAGCGCCGCGGGGCTGCAAAGGCTCGCATTCACGCTCGATGCTCAGCCGCAACCGCCCGAGCTCGTCATACTGGAACTTGGCGCCAACGACATGCTGCGCGGGCTGGACCCGGAAGAAACGCGGGCCAATCTAACCGCGATGCTCGACGAGTTGCAAAGCCGCGGCATCCCGGTCCTGCTCATGGGCATGCGCGCGCCGCCAAACTACGGGGCCGAATACCAGCGCTCCTTCGATTCCATTTACGGCGATCTGGCTGAGCGTGAGGGCGTGTCGCTGGTGCCGTTCTGGCTGGAAACCATCTACCAGCGCCCGGAACTGTTCCAGAGCGACCGGCTGCACCCGACCAGGGAAGGCCTGGGCCTGCTGGCTGAGGCGACCAAGAGCGCGGTCGTCGAAGCCCTGGGGCCGGCTCCGTCAGAGCCGTGAGGCGGTGCCCGCCCGTACATCCCAGATCGCTGCACGATCGGCGATGGACGAGAATGGCGCGCGTTCCGTACCCGTAACCCACACCTGAATCCCCGCCCCCTCCAACCGTTCGAACAAGGCAGCGCGGCGATCGGGATCAAGGTGCGCGGCTACTTCGTCGAGCAGCAGGACAGCCGGTCTCCCGCGCGCCGAAAGCGCGGCGTGGGCCAGGGTAATGGCAATCAACAGCGCCTTTTGCTCGCCAGTCGAACTTTGCGCCGCTGCTCGCTGCTTGGCGGCATAGAAAACCTCCAGATCGTCGCGATGCGGACCAGTCAGCGTGCGGCCGGCAGCCCGATCCCTGGCCCGCCCTTCATGCAGGGCTTGCGAAAGCTCTTCGTGACCCGTGGGTCCTCCGGGCCGATAGGTAAGCGCCGGACGCGGGAAGCTCTCCTCTCCGTGACGGACGATCTCCCCCATCAGCACATCGACTAGCGCGGACCGCCCCTCTGCCAGATCGCCACCCGCCTGCGCCATCTGTGTTTCGATGGCATCCATCCATTGGGGATCCGGCGGTGCCTGATCCGACAGCAGGCGGTTTCGTTCTCGCAGCGCAGCTTCGTAGCGTGCCACCTTCGATGCGTGCCGTGGCTCCAGCCCCAGTGCCAGGCGGTCAAGATACCGACGACGCTCGCCAGCCGATGCGGTAAACAGTCCGTCCATCGCGGGTGTCAGCCAACCTACCGCCAACCATTCGGCCAAGGCGGAGGCGGAGGTGTCGGCTCCGTTGATGCGGACGCGGCGGCGGTTGGGCTTGGCAGGATCGGCCGCCGTCCCGATGCGTGCAGCCCCCTCCGCCGCGAGCGTGGCGCCGACCGCAAATCCCCCCGTGCCCTCGCGCCCCGCCAATTCGCCCAGTTGTGCGCGGCGCAATCCGCGTCCCGGCGAAAGCAAGGAAATCGCCTCCAGCACATTCGTCTTGCCCGCCCCGTTCGGACCAACGAGCAGATTGAATCCCCCCGCGCCGTCGAACGTCGTGTCCCGATGATTTCTGAAGTCGGTGAGTGTGATCCGAGCGAGCGCCATGAGGAGACTTAGCCCTAGCTGGAGGGCTTTGGTCGGGCCAGTCGAAAGGACGCCTCCCAACAAATGGGAAAAAATCCCAACCTTGCGTAAACGTAAACGACGCTGAAAGGCACCGTAAATCGTAATATTCTGAAATTTAAAGACTTCATAGATTTGGCACAGCTCATGCAATCCCTTGTGTGTCCCCGGAATGGTCCGGGACACAGGAAGGGAAACAAAAACATGTCTGCTTTCAATCTCGACAACGTCCTAGCCGCCGCCGCCGCCTTCACCCTTTCGGTGCTGTGCCTGGCCACCGCGATCGTCCCCGCCACCCCCGCCGGCTTCATAGCCTGAGCGCTACCAACCCTCTCTTGAAACAAGGAAATTCTATCATGTCGTCCACCACTTCCAGCAAGCTCTTTGCTCTGGTGTCGTCCTTGGCTGTCTCGGCAGTCTTCTTCGCCTACGCCATCGTCCCGGCGTCACCGAGCGGAGTGATCGCATGAGCAATCATGACATCCGCCCGGTAGGCGGCATCCCCAGCCGCCGGTTCCGTCTAAACAAGCATGATGGCAAGATCATGGGCGTGGCAGCGGGCATTGCGGACTACGCCGGCATAGATACCACGACCGTGAGAATTGCCTTTGTGGTCGGCGCGCTCGTCAGCTTCGGCACCGCCGCACTTATCTACCTGGCGATCGGGCTGATCGCCGACTGAGGGGGCTTCGTACGAGGCCCCCTCGTCACCTTTCGTCCGCCCAGGGCGGCCGAAAATTCACATGGCCGATATACCGCCGTCGAGCTTCAGCTCCGCCCCGGTCATGAATTTGCTCTCGTCGCTGGCAAGATAGAGCACCCCGTTCGCGATATCGTCCGGTTCTCCCACGCGTTTGAGCGGGATCTGTCGCGCAAGCTTGTCCATCACCACGCTCTTGTCCCGCCCCGAATTCGCCACGATTCCGTCGAGGATGGGGGTGTCGATGAAAGTCGGATGCACGCTGTTGCAGCGGATGTTCCAGCCCATCTTGGCGCAATACAGCGCCACCGATTTGGAAAGCATCCACACCGCCGCCTTGCTGGCGTTGTAGCCCGGCATGGTGTCGCTCGCTATCAGGCCGGCAATGCTGGAAATATTGACGATGGAGCCCGGCTGGTTGTCCTTCATCAGCTGCAAGGCTTTCTGGCATCCCAGAAACACGCTATCGACGTTGATCGCGAAGCCGCGCTTCCAATCCTCGTAGGTGCAGGTCTCGATATTGCCGCGCACACCGACCCCGGCGTTGTTCACCAGGATCGAAAGCCCGCCCATGCTCTCGCGCGCCATGTCGATCGCGGCATCCCATTCCTCCGGACTCGTGACGTCGAGCTTCATCGCAAAGGCGGTGCCGCTGCCGCAGCTATCGTCGATTGACGCGGCGACGTCCTTCGCACCCGCTTCGTTGATATCAGTGCACAGAACCTTGGCGCCCTCGCGCGCCAGCATCTGCGCCTGCGCCGCGCCCAAGCCCTGGGCCGCGCCGGTTACCAGGGCCAGTTTGCCCGCCACCCGTCCTGCCATGCATCACTCTCCCGGGAGGAAATCTCCGGCCAGAAGCATCAGCACGCGAACATCGATGCCGCAACCCTCGGCGCGGCGCGCAGCCACGAATTCCGGGATCTGCGTCCGCGGAACGCGGTGGACGGTGATATTTTCACTTTCCGTACCGCCACCCGGGCCGACCTTGGTCAGTTCGGTAGCGCGCACCAGAGTGAAGCTTTCGCTGACCATGCCGGGGCTCGACCAGAATTCGCCGAGATCCTCCAGCTTGCCGGCACGGTAGCCAGTCTCTTCTTCCAGCTCACGCCCCGCCGCAGTGAGATCGTCCTCACCTTCCCCGCCATCCTCATCGCCGATCAGGCCGGCGGGAAGCTCGATACAGCGGCGTCCCAACGGCACGCGATATTGCTCCACCAGAAGGACGTCGCCATCCACCAGGGGAAGGATCACCGCGGCGCGGATGTTCCGCGCACGGCTCACGAATTCCCAGCGGCCACGGGTCTTGGCAGTTACATACTTGCCCTGCCAGACGATCTCTTCCGGCGCGTCCGCGTCGGGAACACTCATACCTCGATAAGCCTGTCGGGCAGCTCGTTCCGGTCATCCTCGGCACGCGGGAAATGCTCGGAAAGCACGGCACCCACATCCCGAACTCCGGCGGCAAGCCCTTCGGCCAGCCGGCCTTGCCTGATCTCTACGAGCATGTCGGCCATCGCGTCGCCCCACACTTCGGCATCCACCTTGGTCGCGATCGCCTCGTCCGCCACGATCTCCGCGCGATGTTCGCGCATCGATACGTAGATCAGGATACCGGTCCGCCCGTGAGTGCGGCGATCGGCCCCCACCTTGAAATGTCGTACCGCGGCATCGCGCACGCGAGACAGCTTGATCGGGCCAGGGATCACGCGGAAACGGACCGGATCGAAGGAAAAAATCAGCCAGACGACCAGAAAGAAGGCCAAGCCCAGGCCGCTGGTCCAGGCCATCATTTCACCCGGCGTCCATTCATGGCTCCAGCCGCCCATCAGTCCATCGATCGTGTCGAAGATGGCCCCGGGGATCAGCGCGCCTATGCTCATCGCGGTAAAGGCGATGCCGATGGCCCAGAGGAGAATCACATCAGTGTATCCGTCCGACCGGTCGGCCAGCACTGTCACGATTTCGCCGGAGGTCTGGAGTTCGGCTTCGGCTACCGCATCGGAAACGATCCTGTGCCCCGCCTCGTCGAGGTAACCCATCACCAGCCCCCGCTCGCGCCGCCGCCGCCGAAGCTGCCGCCGCCGCCCCCGAAGCCACCGCCGCCGAAGCCGCCACCGCCGCCCCAGCCGCCTCCATCATCGGTCAGCCCGCGGGCGATCGCCTTGCCCGCTTCCCACAGCATGATGTCACGGGCGGTGTTCCCCCAGGGGCTGTGACGCCCGCGCCTGCGTCGGCGGCCGCCCTTGAGCATCGGCAGAACGAAGAACAGGATCAGGAAGACGATCCAGAAGAGCGCGCCGATGGGAAACCCGCCCTCGCTTTCGCGCTGCTGCGAACGTTCCTGCGCGATCCTGGCTGCTTCCTCAGGCGGCAGGGCGAGCTGGGTCGTGATGAGATCCGCACCGCGCGCAATGCCCCCGGTAAAATCGCCCTCACGGAAATAGGGCTTCATTTCCTCGACATATTCGAAAGCAAGACCGTCGGGCAGTACGCCCTCGAGGCCATATCCGACCTCGATCCGCACCTTCTTCTCGTTGGGCGCGACCAGCAGAATGACGCCATCATTGCGCTCGGCATCACCGAGTGCCCATTCGCGCCCAAGCTGATAGCCATAATCCGCAATGTCGTAACCATCGAGCGTGGGAACGGTGGCGATAACGAATTGCCGCCCCGTCGTCTGTTCGAACTGTTCGAGCTTTTGGGTCAGCTCAGCCTCGGTCGCATCGTCGATGATATTGGCCTTATCGACGATCGGCGCGGTGCCGCGCTCGGGAAAGGCGGGCTGTGCCCAGGCGGGCTGGGCAAGACCCAGCGCCGCCATCACAAGCAGCATCAGGCGGAGCAAATCGCGCATCTCGCGCGCCCGCCGCTTACTGATTTACCGCGGCAGGGGCTTCGGCGGCGTTGTCATTGGCACCCGGAGCGGGAGCGGCCGCTCCGGTATTCGCCCGCATGTCGAGCGTCGGCGCGACTTCGGCACCGGGCGTTGCCGCCTGATAGGGCACCAGAGGTTCGGCACCGTGGATCACCTTGGCACCGATCGCGTCGGGGAAGGTGCGGATGGTGGTGTTATACTGGCGCACCGCCTCGTTATAGTCGCGAATGGCAACGCGGATGCGGTTCTCCTGACCTTCGATCTGAGTCATGAAGCGGCCGAAATTCTCCTGGCTGCGCAGCTCGGGATAGCGCTCGACCGACACGAGCAGACGGCTGAGCGCCCCACCCAGATTGTTCTGGGCAGCCTGGTAATTCTGCATCGCCTGGGGGTTGCTAAGATCATCCCCGCTGACCTGGATCTCTGGCCGGGTGGCCGACGCGCGAGCCTCGATAACCTGATTGAGCGTCGCCCGCTCCTGCTCCGCGGAAGACATGACGATCTCCTGCAGGTTGGGAATCAGATTGGCCCGTTCCTGGAACGCAGCCTCCACATCGGCCCACTTGGCCTTGGCGGCTTCCTCGGCGGTCGGGACCGAATTGATGCCGCAGGCCGACAGCGCGGCGGCGGCGGCAAAGGCAATCATGGTACGGATGGCGGCAAGGCGAGTCATTGAGACGGCTCCCATGAGAAAACTACTGTCTTATACAGATAGCACGGTGCGCGGCGCGTTCAAGCGAAACCGGCTTGAGACAGAGCGTCCCCGCTGCCATGAACCGTGCGAAAGCCTGCGGCAATCATCACGGTGGGATCGGCAATGTTCGGAGAGTTCAAGAAATTCATCGCGCGCGGCAATGTGCTGGACCTTGCGGTGGGCGTGGTTATCGGCGCGGCCTTCGGCAAGATCACTACATCGCTGACCGAAAGTGTCATCATGCCGCTGATCGGCTGGATTTTCGGCGACGTGGATTTCAGCAACTGGTTCATCCGCCTGAGCGACATCCCCGCGGGATACGAGGGCGAGCCCGGCAATTACGCGCAGCTCAAGGAAGCGGGCGTTGCCATGATCGGCTATGGCGATTTCCTGACGCAGGTGGTCAATTTCCTGATTCTGGCCTTCGCGCTGTTCCTGCTGCTTCGCGGCGTCAACCGGGTACTGGAAGAAATGCAGCGCAAGGCCGCCGATGCGGAAGATACCAGTCAGGAGAAGGACATCCCCACCGATCCCCAGCTGGACGTGCTGAAGAGGATCCTGGCCGAGCTCAAGGCGCGGGACGGCGCGATCGTTTCCGACACTTCCCATTAAGCCAGAAGCCCCTATATAGGGCGTGCCGGTTTCGACCGGATATGGCGATAAATTGCGCCGTGCAATAGGCACAACGGACCCGGGGGCAGTACCCGGCGGCTCCACCACAATCCCCGCGCCCATGCATTTGGGTGCGGGGGTCCTGACGGGGCCGAACTAGGATCGACGTGTGTTGAAAGACGGTGTTTTTGCTCGGGCTGAGTAACCCGTTCAAGGCTCAAAACTCACAAGTGCCAACGACAACGAAGCACTTGCTCTCGCTGCGTAATCTGACGGCCTAGCGGCCTGATCTTACAAAGCTACGAGCACGGTTCGGACCGAACCGGGTAACAGAATCGGAAACCGGGGGCCCGGGGGTGCCTAGCAACAGAAACCCCCACCTCCCCGTGAAGGTGAATACCAAAAGGCGAAAAGGGAGGCGGCTCGCACGTCTTCGCACTTCGACGATACCCATTTGCGCTTGGTCTAACAGCGGCGGATTCGCGCTGGTGGATTCCCGTCCGCCCGCTAACACCGCCCGTGCAAATCGATCTCGCCGGAGAGTGCCGATGCGAAGCCTGATTCTTTTCAACAAGCTGGCCCTCGCCACGGTAGCACTCGCGGTCGGCATGCCCTTGGCCGCGCAATCGGAGGATTCCGCCATTTTCCGGCCTGAAACCATGACTGATCGACCGGCAGGCGAGCCTAACGAAGTGATGGTGCTGGGCACCCCGCATCTTTCGCAGTTACCGGACGCATTCCGACCGGAGATGGTCGAGCCGCTGGTCGCACGCCTCGTGGCCTGGAAGCCGACCGCCGTCGCGACCGAAGACAATTCGGGCGTCCTTTGCGATTTCATGCGCCGATATCCCACGCGCTACAGCGTTTCCGTCGAGTCCTATTGCTTCGATCCGAAGGAAGCGAACGAAGCGACCGGACTGGATGTCGCCGCCGCCAATGCCGCGGTCGAAACCACGCTGGAAGATTGGCCCGCGGATCCTTCGCCCGGAATGCGCCGCCGCCTCGCGGCGCTTCTCCTTGCTGCCGGTGAACCGTCGTCGGCACTGGTGCAATGGCTGCGCCTTTCAGACACCGAGCGCAAGGCCGACGGTGTTCTGACGGATGCGCTGGTTGCGATGCTGAACAAGCGCATGACCCGCGCAAACGAAAGCGACCTCATCGCCGCGCGCATCGCCGCGCAATCCGGGCTGGAGCGGGTCTGGAGCGTGGACGACCAAGCCACTTACATGGGGAACCTGAACGACGAGGAGGGCTACGGAGCTGCGATATCGAAGGCATGGGACAATCCGGCCACCAAGGCGCGTATCGCACAGAGCGACGAACTGGCGAAGGGTCTGGGCAAGCGCGGCGCCATGCTGACCTATTACCGCGCGCTCAACGATCCGTCCTATGCCGAGGAGGCCTATCGATCCGACTGGGGGCCCGCACTCGTCGAGCCATCGGAGGAAGGCTTCGGCAGGCGCTATGTCGCCTACTGGGAGACACGCAACCTGCGCATGGTCGCAAACATCCGCGAAGTACTTGGCCGCCGCCCCGGAACGCGAATGATCGCCATCGTGGGCGCGTCCCACAAGGCGTATTACGAAGCCTATCTGCGCCAGATGCGCGACGTAGATCTTGTGGATGTGATGCCGGTGCTCGCGCCGTAGACTCAGAGCCAGTTGCGTTTTCCGGTGTCGGGCTCGGATTGAGCGTTTGAAACTTGCTGGAATCAGGACCGGTCGTTAGCCTGACCCGATGGCCAGAATTATGCCAATTGGCGCGGCGCTCGCTCTTTCCGCGAACGGGCTTTTCTCCCTGCCCGCTTTCGCGCAGCCGGACACGGCGCAGACCTTTCAGCCAACATCGGCGTGGAATGTCGACTATGCGGAGGATAGCTGCGCGCTCCAGCGATCCTTCGCAAATGGGTCGGACGAGATATCTCTCGACATTCGGGCCTACCAATGGGGCAATTTCTTCGAAGTGACGGTCGCAGGGCTAACGGTTTCTCCGACTGCCGAAAAGATACGCTTTCGTATCGAGCCGGGCGGTACCTTCAGCGAAGCGCGCAATGGGAGGCTTTTGACCAGCGACAAATGGCAGGCGGTACGATTCAGTGGAAGACTTGAACCTTCCGTTCGCCAAGACGGCGCTACGAGCGATTTGGCGGAGCCGGAGCAGACTTCACGCGAGGAAAGCATGTCGGGGCTGCGGATCGACGGCACCGGCTCGGGCGAGGTTTTGCTTCAAACGGGGCCGCTGAGCCAGCCGATGGATGCCTTGCGCGTCTGTGTCGATGATCTGCTCACAGGACTTGGCCTGGATCCCGCCCCGCAACGCTCCCTGTCGCGCAGCTTGAAGCCGAGGGATCAGATGACTCTGGCGCGCAAAACGCAGGAAGGGTTGCCCCGGGAGGTGTTGAAGGAGGCCTGGCGGGGCCGCGCCGACATCCGGATTATCGTGGGGCCGCTCGGAAGGCCAAGCTCGTGCGGTGCGCTCGGCAGTTCGAGAGAAACCGCCTTCGGCAAATACGCATGCGAGATGGCTATGCGCTATGCGCGCTTCGACCCGGCCCTGGATGCCAGCGGTGAGCCGGTCGCATCCGTTTACGTCACCTCGATAACCTACTCGGGGGATTAAACCTCGATCGCTCCAAGCCTGATCGCCTTCGACGATTGAACTCCCAACACCTCTCGACATCCAGAAGAAACCATCACTAAATCCTTCCAATGTAGGATTTTGCCTGCCATCCTGCGCCAGGCTCTTTCCCATCGTCGACCCAGGACACCAGCTAAGCAAGATGACACTGCGGGCCTCGCAAAGTTACGCTTTTCCCGCCCTAAGTTACACTTGGCCCGCGCAAGGCGACGCCCGGACTGCACAAGGTTACGCCCAATCCCGCCAAGGCGACACCGACTGCGCGCAAGGTGACAAAACTTTCCCTGGACCGTGGTCCAAGCGGTCCATGTCTCTCCGAAACGATCGCGCCCGATTCGGCAAATACGCCCGTCAGGCAGGTCCAGGCGCCTCGGCAGCCTTGGCAAGCCGCGCCGCCTTCTCGTACTTCAGGCAGTCGAGGATCTTGGCACCAGCCATGAATACGGCGCCGGTGGTGGCAAGGAACAGCAGCTTGCCCCCCCAGCCCGGAAATTGCTCGAGATAGGCGGCCCCGCGTGCGGTGGCGCCCAAAGCGAGCGCGTAGATGATGAGATAGGCTTCGAAGTTCGTTTTGATGACGAACAGCCGGGCAATCTTGCGGAACACCGTTAATAGTCCTTCCATTAACCCCTCAGCACGCAAACATCATGCCATCGACGGCTTTGTGCCATCCACGCTGGTTAACACGTCCCGAGATGTAAAGCCTGCCGACGGGTGAGCTGTAAAGGCCGTTAACCATGGCTGGGGCGGCGGTGGCCAGCGCGGGACAGTTCTGTTACCGGCCCGCCCATGCATACCGGAACGCTGATTACCCTCGCCCTCTATTTCGTCGGCATGATCGCCATCGGCTTGTTCGCGTGGAAGAAATCCACGGACACTTCGGAAGGCTATCTGCTCGCCGGGCGGAACCTGCATCCCGCCGTCGCGGCACTCAGCGCGGGCGCCTCGGACATGTCGGGCTGGTTGCTGCTGGGCCTGCCGGGGGCGCTTTATCTCGCCGGTCTTAGCGCGGCGTGGATCGGCATCGGCCTGTTCGTGGGGGCTTTCGTCAACTGGATCGTGGTGGCCCCACGCCTGCGCGAACAGAGCGAGGCGCGCGGCAATGCGCTCACCATCCCGGAGTTTCTGGCCAATCGCTTCCCGGAAAGCGCCACCGCACTGCGGGTCATCAGCGCGATTGTCATCGTGCTGTTCTTCACCGTCTACACCGCCAGCGGGCTGGTCGGGGGCGGCAAGCTGTTCGAGAGCGCCTTTGCCGACCTTCTTCCGGCAGGCACGGGGATGACGCCTTATGCGGCCGGGATCTGGATCACGGCGCTGGTGGTGCTGGCCTATACCATGGTCGGCGGTTTCCTGGCAGTCAGCCTGACCGACTTCGTCCAGGGACTGATCATGCTGGGGGCACTGGTGGTCATGCCGCTGGTGGTAATGTTCGGCCCTGGCGGCAGCTCGGGAGAAAGCCTGACTCAGGTTCCGGTCGAAGGCTTCCTGAGCCTGACCCAGGGATTGACGGTGCTGGGCTTCCTGAGCGCGGTGACCTGGGGTCTTGGCTATTTCGGGCAACCTCATATCATCGTGCGCTTCATGGCCCTGCGCAGCGTCAAGTCGGTGCCGGCGGCGCGGGCAATCGGCATGAGCTGGATGGCGGTGTGCCTGCTCGGCACCCTCGGTGTCGGCCTGGCCGGCCGCGCTTATGTGGAGCGCAACGGCCTGGTCCTCGAAGATCCGGAAACCATCTTCATCCTGCTCGCCGATCTGCTGTTCAACCCGCTGGTCACGGGCTTCCTGTTCGCAGCGCTGCTCGCCGCGATCATGTCGACCATCAGTTCGCAGCTCCTCGTCAGCTCGTCATCGCTGACGGAGGACTTCTACCGTCTGTTCCTGCGCAAGAATGCCAGCGAGCGTGAAGCGGTGAACGTCGGGCGCGTCTGCGTCGCCCTCGTGGCCTTTGCCGCAATCTTCATTGCGCGCGATCCGGATAGCGAGGTGCTGGGTCTGGTTGCCCACGCCTGGGCCGGCTTCGGCGCCGCGTTCGGGCCGCTGATCCTGGGCTCGCTCACCTGGTCGCGCATGACAGGCGCGGGCGCGGTGGCAGGCCTCGTTACCGGAGCGGGCGTGGTCGCGGCCTGGATCGCGCTCGGCTGGGACCAGCAGCTCCCCGGCATGAACGGCGGCCTCTACGAGATCCTTCCCGGCTTCCTGGCGGCGTCTTTCGCCATCTGGATCGTCAGCCTGGCAACCGCGCGCGATGCGAAAGCGGTGGAAGGCGCAGTCTGATCACGCCCCGCTCATGACAGGGCAAGGGTGGCGCGATAAGCTGCCCCCCATGCGTATCAACGCCCTCGCCATTTGCACCGCCGTTTCGGCTTTGACCCTGGCAGGGTGCAGCGCCCTTCCGGCGCGGAAAACGAGTGCACCACCCCGCAGCTCCGGTGCGGTGACTCAGCCGGTCATCGCGTCGCAGCCGGAAACCCGGCAATGCCTGGCCGAGCTTGGCGCAAGCGGGGCGCGGTTCGGGCCGCTGGAGGATCGCTATTACGCACCGGGTTGCCAGGCGGTGGGCTCGGTGAGGCTGGAGGCGATCAGGGGCGACGAAGGACGCTTCGACCTTACGAACCTGGGACCTGTGGCCTGCCCGCTGGCCAACGCCTTCGCTGGCTGGGCACGCTACGGCGTCGATCGCGCGGCGCGCCAGATTTTGGGCGCCGGGCTGGCGCGGATCCAGACCATGGGGAGCTATTCATGCCGCAACGTGGCGGGCACGGGCAGGCTTTCCGCCCATTCACGCGCCGAAGCGATCGATATCGGGGGATTCCTGTTGTCGGACGGTCGCGTGATCACCGTTGAAAAAGCGTGGAACGGCACTGCGAGCGAACGCCAGTTTTTCCGTATCATCCATGCAAGCGCCTGCAAGCGCTTCGGCACCGTGCTGGGTCCGGACTACAACGCAGCCCATCACAATCATCTGCACGTGGAACTGGGCCGGGGTAGCTTCTGTCGCTAGAGCTCCAGTCCAATGCTCGGCGCCGGCATCAGGCGGCGATGAACTCTTCGATCATGGGAAATTCTTCGGACCCGTACCCCATGGACGCTTCCAGCCTGAGCCGGACTGCTTCGGCGGGGTGGTTGGCGTGCAGCTTGGTCATCATGTTCGCGCGGTGAATCTCGACCGTGCGGGGACTGATGCTCAGTTCCCGCGCCATGATTTTGTTGCTGGCTCCGGCCGACACCAGGTCGAGAACCTCCCGCTCCCGGCTGGTCAACGCAGCAAGTTTCTTGCGCGCCGCAACGGCGCGCCGTTGCATCAGCGAAAAGGAATTCACGTCCCTCTCGATGGTTGACAGGGCTGTTTTCAGGCGCTCGGCGCCCAGCGGTAGAGAAAGGTAATCCACCACTCCGGACTTGATTGCTTGAACAACCTGCGACGCGGCGGGCTTTTCCCCATAGGCGATAACCGGTAGCCAGAACCCCCTCTCCGACATCATCCGCATCAGATCGGTGACGCCCAGTCCATCGGCACCATCGCGAACCAATATGATCCCATTGGCTGGGGCATGATCGACAAGCTCGATCAT
Organism: Qipengyuania sp.; assembly: GCF_042095715.1. Taxonomy (GTDB): domain Bacteria; phylum Pseudomonadota; class Alphaproteobacteria; order Sphingomonadales; family Sphingomonadaceae; genus Qipengyuania. Next base: position 20,152 of record NZ_JBELMO010000019.1, read on the forward strand.
ACTTCCGTAAATTTCAGCGTGTGCACCGATTTCGTAACACAATCGCGCCTGCTCTGCACGTTCTTCGCTCGTCGGCGCCACGACATGGACACGTGGGGTACGCATACCCGAACCCTCTCTAGTTTCTTCTTCCCAAGTCGAGCGAGGTTATGCGCTGCGGGAACAAAAGAGAACGAGCAATTTCACCTAGGGAATAATGCCTAACGCAGTGGCAGGCGCTCCTAAAGCACAATTCTAAGGGTTATCTATCCGTCAGTTCGATAAAAGCTGTAGTCAGGGAGGGAGTGAAACGCACTTTTGAGTGCATCGCCCCAACTGCTGGAGATCGCCTGAAAATACGCGTCGTCATGGCCGATTCGTTCCTGGTGCGCAGCCGCGAAGCCATCCTTTTCGATTACCATCAGATCCAGGGGAAGACCGACCGACAGGTTCGCCTTGAGCGTGGAGTCGAAAGACACCATCAGGAGCTTCACCGCATCTTCCATGCTCATCTCCCGGTCGTAACCGCGCAGTATGATCGGACGGCCATACTTGGTCTCCCCGATCTGGAAGAATGGCGTATCCAGCCCCGCTTCGATGAAATTGCCCTCGGGATAGATCATGAAAAGCCGCGGCTCCATGCCCTTGATCTGGCCGCCCACGATAATGGAGGCGGTGAACCGCCCCTGCCCCCGCGCGCCATTGGCTTCCTGCCGAGCGCCAATAGTCGTTCGCAGCAGCTTGCCAATTTCGCTGGCGACCTGAAACATGGTTGGTGCCTCGAGCAGGGAGTTGTGTCGCTCCCCCGGGATCTTGCTGCGCTCCTCCAGCTGGCTCACCACCGATTGCGTGGTGGCGAGATTACCTGCCGTCATCAGAGTGATGATCCGCTCTCCGGGCACCTGAAAGCTGAACATCTTCCGGAATACCGAAACATTATCGACTCCGGAATTGGTGCGCGTATCGCTCATGAGGACGAGCCCCTTGTCCAGCATCATGCCGACGCAATAGGTCATCGTTTCTCTCCGCTTGGTGTTCTATTGTTCTTGCGATTGCTGCTCGACCGCGACGGCGACTTCAAGGTCTTCGTTCGCGGTTCCAACGCTTATGCCGGTGATAGGCGCGGCATCGCGGTAGTCGCGTCCGGTCGCAACGCGGACGTAGCGCTGATCCGGGCTGATACCGTTCGAGATGTCGAACCCGACCCAGCCGAGCCCCTCCACATGCGCTTCGGCCCAGGCGTGCGTAGCCTCCTGATCGATGCGGTCATCCATCATCAGGTAACCGCTGACATAGCGCGCCGGGATGCCCATGATGCGCGCCACGCCGATGAAAACATGGGCGTGGTCCTGACAGACGCCGGTCTGTTGGGACAGCGCCTCTTCCGCGGTCGTACCGACCATCGTGGTGCCTTTCGCATAGGGCATACGCGAAAGGACCCGTTCCGAAAGAGTATGGAGCATGGCCAGCGGTTCGCGATCCTCCGAGCGGAGTTCCTTGGCCAGCGCGCGCATGCTGGAGCCGGGCCGGGTTCGATCGGTCTGGCCGCGAAAGCTCCATAGCGGCAGATGGCCGGCATGCTGGCCGATCACCCCGGCATGGTCATGCGTGTCGACCAGGCCGGTGCATGAGATCACCACCTCCTGCGTGCCGGGTTCCACCGAAACGAGCGTCGTCGTGTTATAGTGCTGATCCTCGTATTCCAGTTCCTTAGTCGCGTTCTCGAACGACATCGACCACGAGAGGATTTCCTGGCCCTGCGTTTCCTTCGGCGTGAGATGAAGGCGCTGAAGGGCGTGAACCACCGGTCTTTCGAAGCGGTATCGGGTGCTGTGTCGAATGGCGAGGCGCATCAGGAAAGGAACCTGTAATCTTCGGAGATGGCAAGGCCGATCCGGCCGTTCGCTGCGAGAAAATCGAGCAGGAATTCATGAAGACCGCGGTCGAACACACCCTCCAGTCCAGTATCGTCGAGATCGAGATTGGCCTCGCGCATGAGGAGGTGGCTTTCGCCCTCGGTCCCGTGCATCCGCGCCAGTGCATCGAGATGCTCGCGAAGCGCCTGGTGGCAATAGGACAGGCTGCGCGGGAAACGCTCGTCGAAGACGAGGAATTCCACGATCCCGCGCGCATCGATGTGTGCCGTATTCAGCCAGCGATAGGCGCGATCGCCTGAAACGGCGCGCAGAATGCTGTCCCATTGACCGGTATCGAGACTGGACCCGACATAGTTGAGCGAAGGAAGGAGCAGATAATATTTGATATCGAGAAGGCGGGCGATGTTGTCCGCCCGCTCTATGAAGGTTCCAGCCCTGGCAAAGTGAAATCCCTCATCGCGCGGCATGGTACCGATGATCGCCCCATGGGCCAGCATTCCCGCGTGGCGGATCGAAGACAGCACATCGATCACGCATTGTTCCGAGACCGGCTTCGAAAGCAGATCGCGGATCTGCATCCAGCTGTCGTTCAGCGCTTCCCACAGCTCACTGGTCACGACATTGCGGGCCTGACGGGCGTTTTCCCTCACCAACCCGAAGGTGGCGAGGACGCTCATCGGGTTATTCGTGTCGCGAAGCATGAAGTTCCACACCTGGACCCCGGTGTAGCTGGCGTGCGCGGCCTCGTAATCCTGACGTTGACCGGCCGCCGCAATGACGGACCGCCATTCTTCCTCGGACGTCACCAGATCGCGCGTCAGCCCCATGCGCAGTCCGGCGTCGATCATGCGCGCGGTGTTGTCCACGCGCTCCAGATAGCGGGACATCCAGAACAGGGCGTTGGCGGTCCGGCCTAGCATGATGCAATCCCGCACATCAGTCTTTCAGCACCCATGTGTCCTTGGTTCCGCCGCCCTGGCTGGAATTCACGACCAGTGAACCCTCGTTCATCGCAACGCGTGTCAGGCCGCCGGGTGTGATCTCGATCGCGTCTGGCGAAACCAGTACGAAGGGGCGCAGGTCCACATGGCGCGGGGCCAGCCCCTTCTCGGTAAAGATGGGGCAGGTTGAAAGCGACAAGGTGGGCTGTGCGATGTAATTGCCCGGGTTGGCCGCGATCTTCTTGCGAAAGGCCTCGAGCTCGGATTTGGAGGACGCCGGGCCGATCAGCATGCCGTAGCCACCCGAACCGTGGACTTCTTTCACCACCAGTTGGGCAAGATTGTCGAGGACGTATTTGCAGCTGTCCTCGTCGGCGCAGCGCCAGGTTTCGACATTGGGCAACAGAGGCTTCTCGCCGGTATAGAACTCGACGATCTCCGGCATGAACGAGTAGATCGCCTTGTCGTCGGCCACCCCCGTCCCCGGCGCATTGGCGATCGTAATCCCCCCGGACCGATAGACGTCCATGATGCCGGGCACGCCCAGAACACTGTCGGGATTGAACGTCAGAGGGTCGAGAAACTCGTCGTCCACCCGGCGGTACAGCACGTCGACCGGGCGGTACCCGCGCGTGGTGCGCATCGCGACCCTGCCATCCACCACGCGCAGATCGCCCCCCTCGACGAGCTCGGCGCCCATCTGTTCGGCGAGAAAAGCGTGTTCGAAGAATGCGGAGTTATAGATGCCCGGCGTCAGCACCGCGATGTTCGGCTTGCCCTCCGTCATTTCGGGTGCGCAGGCCGCCAGGCTTCGCGCGAGGCGGCGCGGATAATTCGACACCTGCCGCACGCCCACCCGCATGAACAGTTCCGGGAACATCGCCATCATGGTCTCGCGGTTTTCGAGCATGTAGCTCACCCCGGACGGCGTACGTGCATTGTCTTCCAGAACATAGAATTCGTCCGGCCCGGTCCTGACCAGATCGATGCCGACGATATGCGTATAGATCCCGCCGGGAGGCGTCATGCCCACCATATGCGGCAGCCAGGCTTCGTTGTTGCGAAACAGACTCTGCGGAACACGCCCGGCGCGAATGATTTCCTGCCGGTGATAAAGATCGTGAAGGAATGCGTTGAGCGCTCGCACACGCTGTTCGATCCCGCGCGACAGCCGGCGCCACTCGCCGGCGGTGATTACCCGCGGCACCATGTCGAAGGGGATCAGCCGTTCCTCGGCCTCGTCCTGACCGTAAACGTTGAAGGTGATGCCGATACGGCGAAAAGTCTCTTCGGCGTCACGGCTTTTTCGCTTGAGGAAGGCAACGTCCTGGTCTTTCAGCCAGCCGTCATACTGCCTGTAAGCGCTGCGGACGCCACCATCAGCGTCGTGCATTTCGTCGAAAAACGTTCCGCCCGCCATGGACCCCCTGTATTCGGCCCACGTGATGATGGCCGTTTCTGCTGCATTGCAACGAACTTAGGCCCTGTCCAGTTCCTTTAATATCGTCTCGATGGAACCTTTGGCACGAATAAATCCCATGTGGGTACAGCGAAGCGCCACGGCGCGGTCGCGTTCGCCGGCTCGGCCACTGGCGCAGCGAGGTGAGACGATGCCGTCGCGCGGGCTCCAGAATGCAATCGTCTCGACCGGCGGCTTGGTATTGATCGTACAGTCGATTGGCGGGTCTTCGACATGATGGCCCGCAATCAGGTGATAGGCGCGCCATCCATTGTTGGCCTTCGGGTGACCGGAAAACGGCGATCCGAGCGTGAGCACTCTCCGAACTTTGTCGGGATGCCGCTTTGCCAATTCGCGTGCGAAAACGCCGCCAAGGCTCCAGCCGACCAGCGTAATCTTCACCTGATATCTGGCATGCAGCGCCAGGAGCCGCTGCTCCATCACATCGAATTTTCCGGGCGTGATGCCGAGATTGAACCCGAGCCCCCAGCGCTTGACCCTGTGCCCCGCGCTTTCGAGATGCTTCGCCAGATATCGCATGCGGGAAGGGTGCGCACCAAACCCGGGCAGCAACATCACCGTGGCGGGATGGGCAGCGGGCTGGACCTTGATCCGGCGGAAGGGGCGGATGAAAGGTTCGGCCAGCCAGCTGAGTTCGGCCACGAATCGCCCCAGACGGGGCGGTTGCACATCTTCGGGCTGCGCCTCTCGCGCCAATGCAATCCTGCGGGCCAGCTCTGCCGTGCCCGCCTGAAGCCCGGATGCGAAATTTAACGGGTGGGTTGCCATGGAACTGTCACATATCCTTCATCGCATTAATGCGCGATGAGAACTGGCGTTCCTAGGATACGGGAAGCGGCCCCCAGTTCGGCGGATGCTGTCCCCTCAGCAGTCTCCGATGCGTTTGCCGGAAACGCTGCCCTTGATGATGATCCGGCCCATGGGATTGCCGGTCACCTCATTGTCGAAATCGAGCGAGAAGCTCTCTTCACCGAAATCGCCGTCCATCGCGACGTTGACCGTGCCACCCTCGCCCGCCTGGCACGTCATGCGCAAGGTCATGCGATTGCCGCTTCGATCGAATTCGTCGTACCGGCAGTCTTTCTGATCTTCGCTGCCAAAGAATTCGGGGCTTGGCCGACTGGCTTCCTCCTCCGTCAGGCATTGCTCGGAAGTGATGGCGTTTTCCATGCGCGATCGCATCATGTCGCGCATGTCATCCGGCACACCGGGGATATCCATTTCAGTGAATTGAACTCTGTGTTCCCACCTGCCCGCACGCATGGTGATGTCGCCGCCGCTGACCGCCTCCTTGGCCATTTCCTCGGACGTAATTTCGCCGTCGTCGTTGGTATCGGCTCCATTCGAGTCGCCGCAGCCGGCAAGAATAGCCGTCGCCAAGGTCAAGCTCACGATCGCACGTAACATAGCAATCCCCCTCTTTGCTCGTGGGCCCAACGTACAGCACCGCGCTGTCTTCACAAAGAGGGGGATTGCGCACATATCGCCCGCTATGGCCGAACTCGTCATCCGCAGGGGGCTGGAAGAGCCCGACACATCGGACAAATTCGTCCCCCACAAGCCGGTTCGGCCGGAAAAATCGATGCCGGGCCGCAAGTTCAAGCTGGTGAGCGAATATGAACCGAGCGGCGATCAGCCTACCGCGATCGCCGAACTGGTAGACAGCGCGCATGAGGGTGAGCAGACCCAGGTTCTCCTGGGAGTGACCGGGTCGGGCAAGACCTTCACCATGGCCAAGGTCATCGAAGCACTGCAGCGCCCCGCGCTGATCCTGGCGCCGAACAAGATCCTCGCAGCGCAGCTCTATGGCGAATTCAAGAGTTTCTTTCCCGAGAACGCGGTCGAATATTTCGTCAGCTATTACGACTACTACCAGCCCGAGGCCTACGTCCCTCGATCGGACACCTACATCGAGAAGGAAAGCTCGGTGAACGAGGCGATCGACCGGATGCGGCACAGTGCCACGCGGGCTCTGCTGGAGCGCGACGATGTAATCATCGTCGCCTCGGTCAGCTGTCTTTATGGCATCGGCTCGGTCGAAACCTATTCGGCCATGATCTTCGACCTCAAGCAGGGTGACGTGCAGGATCAGCGCGAGATCATCCGCAAGCTTGTCGCGCTCCAGTACAAGCGCAACGACGCCGCATTTCAGCGCGGCAATTTTCGTGTGCGCGGAGATAGCCTCGAGATCTTCCCCAGCCATTACGAGGACATGGCGTGGCGCGTCAGCTTCTTCGGCGACGAGATCGAGGAGATCAGCGAGTTCGATCCGCTGACAGGCACTAAGGGCGCCAGCCTCGACAAGGTCCGGGTCTACGCCAACAGCCACTATGTGACCCCGGGGCCGACGATGAAGCAGGCCTCCGAGGCCATCAAGTTCGAGCTGGCCGAGCGGCTTAAGGAATTGCACGAGGAAGGCCGGCTTCTGGAGGCGCAGCGGCTGGAACAGCGCACCAATTTCGATCTCGAAATGATAGCCGCGACGGGCAGCTGCGCCGGTATCGAGAACTACAGCCGCTTCCTGACCGGGCGCCTTCCGGGCGAACCGCCCCCCACATTGTTCGAATATCTTCCCGAAAATGCGCTTCTGTTCGTGGATGAAAGCCACCAGACCGTGCCGCAGATCGGGGCGATGGCGCGCGGCGACCACCGCCGCAAGATCACGCTGGCCGAGTACGGCTTTCGTCTGCCCAGCTGCATCGATAACCGTCCGCTTCGCTTCAACGAATGGGATGCGATGCGGCCGCAGACCTTTGCGGTCAGCGCTACGCCCGGTGGGTGGGAGATGGAGCAGACCGGCGGTGTCTTTGCAGAGCAGGTCATCCGTCCGACCGGTCTTATCGACCCCCCGGTCGACATTCGTCCGGTCGAAGACCAGGTCCAGGACTGTATCGAGGAATGCCGCAAGACGGCGGCCAAGGGCTACCGCACCCTGGTCACCACGCTGACCAAGCGCATGGCGGAAGACCTAACCGAATTCATGCACGAAGCGGGTGTGAAGGTCCGCTACATGCATTCGGACGTCGAGACGCTGGAACGCATCGAACTCATTCGAGACCTTCGCCTTGGCGTTTACGACGTGTTGATCGGCATTAACCTGCTGCGCGAAGGGCTGGACATTCCGGAATGCGGACTGGTGTGCATTCTCGACGCCGACAAGGAAGGCTTTCTTCGTTCCGAGACCAGTCTGATCCAGACCATCGGTCGCGCCGCGCGCAACGTGGATGGGCGCGTGATCCTCTATGCCGATCGCGTTACCGGCAGCATGGAGCGCGCGATGGCGGAAACGGAGCGCCGCCGGGAAAAGCAGCGGGCCTATAACGAAGAGCACGGCATCACGCCGAAGACCATCCGCCGCCAGATCGCCGACATAGTCGCGCACACCGCAGCGGGCGACGGCGTGACCGTGGACACCGGAGAGGACGAGCGGAACAACCTCGTCGGTCATAATCTGCGGTCTTACATCGAGGATCTGGAGAAACGGATGCGCAATGCCGCAGCCAATCTGGAATTCGAGGAGGCAGGCCGCCTGCGCGACGAGATCCGGCGGCTTGAGAACGATGAGCTTGGCCTGCCGGATGATGCGAAGAAGGCGCCGCTGGTCGGTCGCAGTAACGAAGGAAAACCCGGCACGCGCAAGACCCGTTACGGCAAGACGCGTTACAAGCGAATGGGCGGCAAACCCTAACTGGCTGCGCCGCTCCGCAAGACGCTCGTCGGCTCGCAATCGGCTGGCCTCAGCCGCTGGCGCTACGGCAATTGCCTAATCCTGCCCTCGCTTATAGGAGCGACGGCATGACAGCAAAGACATGGGTCTCCGCCGCCCTCGCCATTTCCCTGGCCGTCACGATGGCTCAGGCGCAGGACAAATCCGGGGCCGGGGCGGAGCCTGCCAGGACCAGTGAATACAAGCCTGTCAGCGCCAGCAAAAACTTCACCGGCACCTTTGGCGGACGCACCTTGCGATACACCGCCAGCGTCGCCGAGCAGGTGCTGAAGGACGACAAGGGCCATCCCAAGGCGGCAATCGTCACCACCGCCTATATCGCCGAGCCGCGCGATCCCGATCGCCCCGTGACGTTCCTGTTCAATGGCGGGCCCGGCTCGGGCTCGCTATGGCTGCAAATGGGGGCCTTCGGACCGAAGCGCGTGGCGATTCCGTCGGACGCGCGCGACGATGGCGCCCCGCCCTACCCCATTCTCGACAACCCTGATTCGCTGCTGGATGTGACCGATCTGGTCTTCATCGATCCGGTCGGCACCGGCTTCAGCCATGTGATCGGCGACACCGATCCCAAGGATTACTGGGGTGTTTCGCAGGATGCCAAATCGGTCGCCAAGGTGATAAGGCTGTGGTTGAGCGAAAACGGGCGCTGGAACAGTCCGAAATTCCTGGGCGGTGAAAGCTATGGCACAACCCGGTCGGCTGCGGTCGTGAACGAGCTGGAGGGCAGCTATAACGACGTGTCGCTCAACGGCGTGATCCTGATCTCTACCGTTCTCGATTTTGCTGCCGGCGCCGATACGGAAGGGGCCGAACTGGGCTACATCACCACTTTGCCAAGCATGGCGGTGACTGCCCAATATCATGGCAAGGCAGGCACGGGGCAAACCCCCGCCGCTTTCGCCGAGGCGGCCCGGCAATTCGCCTTGGGCCCCTACGCAGCATTTCTTTTGAAGGGCCAACGCGCGCAAGACGCCGAGCGCGCCGCAGTCCGCCGCGAACTGGCCCGGTTCACTGGCCTTTCCGAAGCCTATCTCGACCGGGCCGATCTGCGCGTAACCGCAGGCCGCTTCTACAAGGAACTTCTGCGCGATCGCGGCCTGACCGTGGGTCGTCTCGACAGCCGCTATACTGGCATAGATTACGACAGCGCCGGCGAATATCCCGATAACGATCCCAGTTTCTACGGTATCGACGGTGGCTACACTGCTGCCGCCAATGCCTATTTCCGCGATACCATCGGCTACGAAACCGAGCGGGACTATGTGACCATTGGCGGGGTGGGTGACTGGGATTGGCGCCTTCAGGGCGGGCGCGACACCAATGCCTATCTGAATGTCACCCCCTATCTTGGCCGCGCCCTGCGTGAGAACAGCGGTCTACGCATCTTCGTTGGCCAGGGCTGGTATGATTTCGCCACGCCGTTCTTCGCAGCGGAATACGCGCTGACCCGCACGGGAATTCCGCAGGATCGTATCGAGTATGCCTATTATGATTCCGGCCACATGATGTATGTGCGCGACGAGGACCGGAGCAAGCTTTCCTCCGATATCCGCGCCTTCATCCGGAACCGCTGAGCGGCGCGATGAAGTCCCGCGTCGCATTGGCCCTCTCACCCCTGTTGTGTCTGGTTGCTTGCAATCCGCCGGCCGCAGACCGCTATGTCGCGCGCGTGGGCATGGGGGAACGCAGCGCGCCGTCTACCCCGATCGACTCGCCCGACACCGAAGGCGCGGTTTGGGTCCCAAGCGCGCAGGGAGCAAACCGGCTGATTTACGGAAAACCGGGCAGTCCCGCCCTCTTTTCGCTCGAATGCGCTTTGGAGAAAGGCGTACCCAATATAATCTACACGCGCTTTGCCGAAGCCGATCCGCGCGCTCAGGCGATACTGGCTCTGATCGGAAATGGGTATGTCAGCAGGCTCAAGATCGACGCCACGCGGGAAGACGGCAGCTGGCTCTGGCGGGGAAGCGAACCGGCGCTGAGCCGCAATTTCGAGGGGCTGACGGGTGCGCGGCAAGTAGAGGCGACGGTTCCCGGAGCAGGAAGCGTGATCCTCAATGCTAGCCGGCTTCCCGGCGAGCTGATCGATCGCTGCCGCGCGCAAGTTCCGCCAAGAGCCCGGGAGTAAGCACCTGGGGCAGTTGCTGAACAGGATCGCCCTGCCCGGGATACCACAGGTACAAAGGAACGCCCGCCGCGCCCTGCGCCGTGAGGAAGCGGGTGATTTCCGGGTCGCGTCGGGTCCAGTCCCCGCGAAGCACGGTGACCCCTGCTGACTTGAACGCGTCACGGGTGCTTTCCCGCTCGATGGCCGCCCCCTCGTTGACCTTGCAGGTCAGGCACCAGTCGGCGGTGAAATAGACGAATACCGGCCCATCTCGCCTTGCCGCCGCAAGACGGTCTTCGCTGAAGGGCGAACTGGCGAGCAGCGCATCGGTCTGGACGGCGCCCGGGCCCGGGGCTCGGACGAGGAAGGGCAGTGACGCCGCCAGTACCAGTGCAACAGTCGCAGCCACTGGCCCGGCGAAATGGCCCCGTCTGCCCCCCCAGAATTGCATCAGGGCAAAGGAGAAAGCGATAGCGGTGCCGCCCGCGCCCAGCGCGAACCACACGCCGCCAAGACGCCACACCAGCCAGGCGAGCGCCAGTGCGGTAAGCCCCATGGGCAGCGCCATCCAGCGCCTGAACGTCTCCATCCATTTTCCCGGCCGAGGCAGGCGAGATCGCAACGCGGGCACGAACCCCAGCAGCAGGAACGGAAAGGCAAGGCCCAATCCCAGAGCGGCGAACAACGCCAATGCCTCTACCGCGGGAAGCAAAAGCGCGGCGCCAAGAGCCGCGGCCATGAACGGCCCGGTGCATGGCGTCGCGACGAAGGCCGCGAGAAGACCGGTGCCGAACGAACCGCTTTGCGATGCGCCGCCCCCGGCGATAGCCATTCCGGGTATCTCGAACAGACCCAGGAAATTGGCGGTCAGCGCGACCGCCAGCACGAAAAGCGCCACCACCACGCCGGGTTCCTGCAACTGGAAAGCCCACCCGATCTGCTGGCCCCCAGCCCTCAGGACCAGCAGAAGCGCACCGAGCGCCAGAGTCACGAGCACCGTACCACTCGTATAGGCCAGCGCATCGCGTCGTGCCCCACCCTCATCACCGCCCGCTTTCGCCAGAGCGAGAGCCTTGAGGCTGAGGATGGGGAAAACGCATGGCATCACGTTGAGGATCAGCCCGCCGAGGAATGCGGCCAGCAGCGTGATCCAGAAATCCGGCGCGGGAGCGGAAGTGGGCGCCAGCAATGTGCCGCCTGTCGGTACAGGTCCGCGTACCGCCGTAAACCGGATGCCCTCACCATCGCCGAGCGCCAGAATCCCCGTGACGCTTTCGGGCATCTTGGCCCCATCGGCCAGTTCGAGCGTGGCGATCAGATGATCGCCTTTGCGCGAAAAGGCCTGTGGCGCAGCATATTGAACGAGTTCGGGTGTTTCGACGAAAACATGCGGCTGCGAGATTGCTAGCGATGCCGGCAGCGGGACCGCCAAGCGCAGCACCCTTCCATCGGCTGTAGCGGTCGCCTGCCGGTCGAGATCCGGTGCGAGCCGGGATCGCCAGTCGGCGAAGCGCGGTTCGTCACGGGCTGCCGACGGGTCGATGGATACTTCGGCATGTTCGGGGACGCAAATCCGGTCGGTGCAGGCCAGATAATCCGCGGTCAGCCGGATCGACGGAAGATCGGCGATACGCGCGTCAGCCGGCACCTTGATCGGCACAAGCACGGCGTACTCCCCTTCGAAGACATGATTGGCGAGACCGGCAATCTCCAAAAGATGTGGAACCGGATATTTCGGCTCGCCCGCGCTCCAGCCGTCGGGAAGTACCCAGTCGAGCCGCATCGGCGCGCCCGCGTCGCCCGGATTGCTCCAATATCCGTGCCATTCGGGGGACTTGGGGGTGAAGCGCAGGGCCAAGGTCCATGTGGAGCCTGGTTGTGGCTGCCCATCCGCCACCAGATCGAGGGCGATATTGTTCGGACGGGGTGTCGGCTGTGCGGCCAGCGGCAATGCACACACCGCCAGGGCAAGCATTGCAAGCACCGCCCACCATCGTCCGATCGCCCTTGCCTGCATCATGCGCGCCGTCCTAGAGCGCAGCCGACAGGCGTGCAATGAGAGCAGTGATGGCGAACGAGCGGGACGTGGTGATACTTGGCGGCGGGCTGGTCGGGATGACGCTCGCCCTCGCACTGGCGAAACGCGGGTTTTCCAGCCATGTCGTCGATCGAGCCGATCCGGCGGACCTGACCGCGGACGGATTCGACGGTCGCGCATCGGCCATTTCGACCGCGAGCTGGAACCTGTTCCGCAATATCGGCATCGCCACCGCCCTTGAGCCTTTCGCCTGCCCCATTTCCTCGATCGCCGTCACAGATCAGCTGCGCCCGGGCCACCTCAATTTTACGCCTGAAGCGCACGAAGGAACACTGGGGCGTATGTTCGAAAACCGTCGTCTGCGGCTGGCCTTGTTCGAAGCGGCCCGGGGGGAACCGCTGATTGACTGGCACGCGAAGTCCGAAGTGACCAGCCGGGAACGCAGCGATTTCGGTGTCGAGGCCAAGCTGTCCGACGGTACCGCGCTCACAGGGTCGCTGATGGTAGGCGCGGAGGGGCGCAATTCGCCCACCAGGGGGGATGCGGGCATCTCGGTCGCCAAGTGGGACTACTCCCACCGCGCGATCATCGCAGGCATTTCGCACGAAAAGCCCCACCAGAATGTGGCGTGGGAGATATTCTACCCGGCGGGCCCGTTCGCGCTGCTGCCGATGCGCGACGACGAAGACGGCACGCATCGAAGTGCCCTGGTCTGGACCGTCTCCGAAAAAGACGCCGCAGGTACTTTGAAACTGTCGGATCGGGCTTTTCTGGCCGAGCTGGACAAGCGCATGGGCGACCTGTTCGGAAAAATAACGGGAGTTGGCCCACGCTCCTCCTTCCCGCTTGGCTTTCATCACACCGCGCGCATCACTGCCGACAGGCTCGCCCTGGTCGGCGACGCGGCCCATGGCATACACCCCATCGCCGGTCAGGGTCTCAACCTGGGGCTGCGCGATGTGGGCGCGCTGGTCGAGGTCTTGGACGCAGGCGCGCGGCTGGGCCTGGAGCCGGGAGACGCGCAGCTGCTGGCCCGTTACGAGCGCTGGCGCGGGCTGGACGCGTTCATGGTGGCCCTCGCTACCGATGGGTTGACCCGGCTGTTCGGTCTGTCCGGCCCGGCCGCCTCAGCGATCCGGCGCTTCGGCATGGCCGGTGTCGAGCGGATGCCTCCGCTGAAACGATGGTTCATGGACGAGGCCAGGGGTATGGCCGGCGACCTGCCGGATCTACTGCGCGCCTGACCCTTCGATAGCCGCCGAAGTGGAAATAGCCGGGACCGGATCGGCCGGGCTTGCCTGCTCGATCGCGCGGCCCGTGCCGTCGCGCAGCTTGCGCGGCTCCAGCACCGCCGCCGTTTCGATCAGATCCAGCGCATTCTGCGCAGCGGCATAGCGCCTGGCATCGCGAACCCAGTTCTGCGCGTTGGCCGCACCGGGCAGGCTGCTGACTTCTGCCACGGCAGCTTCGACGCGCCCGCTCTGAAGAAAGAGTCGAGCACGGTCGAGCCTTCGTTCGGGCTGAGGAGACGGGGTGCTTTCACGGCGAACCACGAAAAGCTGGGCGATCTCGCTGCGCAGCCGTGACCAGCTCGCTTCGCTTTGCGTCTGGGCAAGTTCGGGCGCCAGTCCATCGAGGCGGGCAACGAGCCGATCGAGAGTGATCGGATTGCGTCCGAAGGCCACCACCGTCTGAACCGCATTCGGCATGGCATCGCCGAACCGCAGCCGAAGCTGATCGGCCAGGAAGCCGAGTTCGTTTCCGCGCTCCAGCGCGCGGCGCGCGGAGAAAGCGATGAGGAGACCCTCGGCCCGTGCCGCGTTGCCCGCAGCCGCCTGCGCCTGAAGGTCCAGCCGCGCGATCCGTTGTTCCGCAGCGGCGATACGCTGGTCGAGACCGCCTTGTTGTTCAGCGACCCGCTCTACCGCCTCCGTAGCCTTCTGAACGGCTCTGCTGGAAGTCGCGCTTGGCGTTGGCTCCGGGCTGTTCGTCTCAGCGGGGGTGGTCGAAAGCACAGGCTGCGACACAGAGGCTGCCGGCTCGACCGCGCTGTCACGCTCCAGGTAGCTATAGACCCCATAACCAACGAGTGCGCCGCCCAGTAGGAAAGAAGCGGCCAATGCCATCAATACCGGTCGCACGGTCGTGCCCGCGCGCCGCCTGCTCGAATATTCGCTCATCAGCTCCCGTTCTGCGATCCGACGCGCCGCTCCGCGCGCGCAATGCTCCCCTGTCGGAGCAAGTTACTTGCACAAAGCCGCAGCTTTGCCAATCAGCGCCGCATCACTTGGCGTTTCGGCGCTGTGGACGGCCAACCATCCCTCGCCCGCTGCTTCTGCGATGCGGGGGCCGAGAGCCAGCAATTCCAGACGCGGCAAGTCAATCCCCAGTCGCTGGCACTCCGATCGGAAATGTCGGGCCGTAGCGGCAGAGTGCAAGGCGATCACCGGACGCAAAAGCCCAATTTCCGAGGCGAAAGCGGTCTCCAGCGGGACCGATCGGACCCGGTACACGACCCGCTCTTCGATCTGCTGTCCCGGCATCGGTTCAAGATCGACGCGCTCGTCGCCCATCAGGCGCAAAAGGCGCGGCCAATCGTTTCCCGCAGTCTCCAGCACGGTCTGCAATCCGCCCCGCCCGGTCGCAGCCACTCGAAAGCCGGCTCCCCGGGCTGCATCGGCGGTACTCTTGCCCACAGCCAGAACGGGCAGCCCGCGCAATTGGGCGAGTGCGGGGCCGCCGTGGCGAAAAACCGCCGCGCTACCAGCCAGAATGGCGTCGAAAGCACCGTCCGGCAAAGACCAGGCAATCGGTTCATAGGCGGACAGCGGATGGCCGATTGCGGCGATACCGCGACTTCTGGCAAGCTCTGCCGTCGAATCCCAGCCGGGCTGTGGCCTGAGGATCGCCAGAGGTCGCGGCATCACGCCTGAAAGGTTTCGCGAACCGAAAGCGGCGCACGCGCGAGCAATTCCTCCGCAAGCGCCGTGGGACCTGCGGGGTCTCCCTCGGCGAAGCGCTGCTCCCCCGCGATCCGTTCTGCCCCGTCGGGCGAGAAGATGGCGGCATGAAGCACAAGCCCCCCCTCTCCTCGCACGGTCAGGCAGGCAACCGCGCTGTGACATGAGCCGCCCAGCGCCGCGAGCAGCGCGCGTTCCGCCATTACCTCGGCATGGCTTGGCGCGTCGTCGATGGCCTTTAAAAATCTCGTCGCCGCCTCGTCACTGCCGCGGCACTCGATGCCGATGGCCGCCTGAGCCGGTGCGGGAAGCCAGTCCTCGGGATCGAGCCGCGTGCCGATGCCGCCTTCGCCCAGCCGCGCAAGGCCTGCGGCCGCAAGGAAAGTCGCATCCACCTCCCCAGCTGCCAGCTTGGCCCTTCGCGTCGCGACATTGCCCCGGAACATGACGACTTTGCAATCCGGCCGGGCATGGAGCAGCTGAGCGGCACGGCGCGGCGCGCTTGTTCCGATGGTGGCCCCTTGCGGCAAGCTGTCGATGGAGAGCGCACCAAGAAGCACGTCCGCCTTGTCCGCACGGGGCAAGATGGCGGCAATGGCCAAGCTGTCCGGGCGCAGCGTCTCAACGTCTTTCATCGAATGGACCGCCGCATCGATGCGGCCTTCGTCGAGCCACATATCGAGTTCGCGCGTCCACAACGCCTTGCCGCCGATTTCGGCCAGCGGGCGGTCCTGGATCTTGTCGCCGCTCGCGATGACGGGCACCAGTTCGACCCAGCTCTCGTCCCAGCCGTGTGCATCGCAAAGGCGGCGGCGCGTTTCCTCCGCCTGCGCCATGGCGAGCGGGGAACGCCTCGTGCCGAGGCGAAAGGGTCTGTCGGGGCTGGGCTGATCGACCATCGCGGTCGCTTGCCCTAGCGGGCGGGCTCGTTAGAGGAAAGCCGCATGGCATTGGTACTGGGCATCGAATCGAGTTGCGACGAAACGGCGGCGGCGCTGGTCACGCACGATCGCAGGATCGTGGCGCAGAAGATCGCCTCCCAGGACGAAGCCCACGCGCCTTACGGGGGCGTTGTCCCGGAAATCGCCGCACGCGCCCACGCGGAGCGGCTGGCACCGATGATCGCAGCGGTTCTGGAAGAGGCCGATGTATCCCTCGCCGATTGCGATGCGATCGCGGCCACGGCCGGTCCGGGACTCATCGGCGGAGTGATGGTGGGACTGGTCAGCGCGAAGGCTCTGGCCATGGCGAGCGATACGCCGCTCATCGCCATAAACCATCTCGAAGGCCACGCTCTCAGCCCTCGCCTCGCCGATCCGGAACTGGAATTCCCATATCTGCTGCTGCTTGTTTCCGGTGGCCATTGCCAGATCCTTCGCGTGGAGGGCGTGGGGCAATATCGCCGCCTCGCCACGACCATAGACGACGCTTTGGGCGAAGCCTTCGACAAGACCGCGAAGATCCTGGGCCTCGGATTCCCTGGCGGCCCCGCGGTCGAGAAGCTGGCACTGGAGGGGGATCCGCAGGCGGTTCCATTGCCGAGGCCCCTGGTTGGAAGCGGCGAGCCCCATTTCTCTTTTGCCGGGCTCAAGAGCGCCGTCCTTCGGGCCAAGGACAGCGGGAAATATGGCGATGCGGATATTGCGGCGAGCTTTCAGCGCGCCGCCATCGATTGCGTAACCGATCGGTTGCGCATGGCTGTGCGCGATCATGGCGGATGCCCTGCCCTTGTCGTGGCCGGGGGAGTTGCGGCCAATGCTTCGGTGCGCGGCGCGTTGACGGATTTGGCGGCCAGTTACGACATGCGCTTCGTGGCACCGCCAGTCCCCCTGTGCACGGACAATGCCGCCATGATCGCATGGGCAGGCTGCGAACGGCTGGGCCAGAAAGGTTTCGCCGGCGATCCTCTCGATATCCCCGCCAGGCCGCGCTGGCCGCTCGATCCCGATGCGGAGCCGGTGCGCGGCGCGGGCGTGAAGGCATGAGCGGAATCGGAGTTCTGGGAGGCGGCGCCTGGGGTACGGCCCTGGCGCAGATGCTCGCAAGCGAGGGGCGCGAGGTCAGGCTGTGGGCGCGAGAGCCCGACGTGGTGGATGCCATCAACACGCAGCATCGCAATCCCGTCTTCCTGCCTTCCGCGCAGCTTGCGAACTCCATCCGCGCGACGACGGATCTTGGCGAGATGGCCGGTCTGCAAATTCTGCTGGTCGTCACTCCGGCCCAGCATATGGCCAGCGTGCTTGGCGGCATGCCCGCTCATCCGCGCGATCTGGTGCTGTGCTCCAAGGGCATCGACGCCGCTACGGGCCTGTTGCTCAATCACGTCGCTCGCGATGCTGCGCCGGGCAGCGAGGTTGCGGTGCTATCCGGCCCCACTTTCGCGCATGAAGTCGCGGCGGGATTGCCCACAGCAGTCACCCTCGCCTGCTCCGGCGCAGAGGAGCAGTGGGATCGACTGGCACCGGCCATCGCGAGGGCCGCATTCCGGCCCTATTACTCCGACGACGTCATCGGCGCGGAGATCGGGGGCGCGGTCAAAAATGTGCTAGCCATCGCTTGCGGCGTGGTGGACGGGCTGGCGCTTGGCCAGAACGCGCGGGCTGCCCTGATCGCGCGCGGCTATGCCGAAATGCTGCGGTTCGGAGCAGTTCTTGGCGCTCGGGCCGAAACCCTGGCCGGGCTTTGCGGCCTCGGCGATCTCGTGCTCACCTGCAGCTCCACCTCCAGCCGGAATTTCTCCCTTGGCAAGGCGCTGGGGGAAGGGGGCAATCCCGCAGACCTGATGGCCGACCGGCGCACCGTGGCCGAAGGCGCCTTCACCGCCCCGGTTCTCGCCAGGCTGGCGCGGGACCATGGCATTGCCATGCCGATAGTCGATGCCGTCGAACGGCTGCTGGGCGGCGCCCGCGCGGCAGAGGTCGTCACGGGGCTGCTGGCCCGCCCCCTGCGGGCGGAAGGCGAAGAGGGCAACTGAAGACCCGAAGCTTCCCCCTCGCCGGGGTTCCCGCTAAGGACTGATCGGAGAGGAGACACGGTCCCATGGAATTCATCGAGGCCAACTGGCTTTTGATCTTGCTGGTCGTCGTGACGGCGGTCGCGATTTTCTGGTACATCTTTCACGCCGCGAGGCGGACCCGCGTTACCGGCGAGCGGCGCGATGTGCTCGATCAAGGGGCAGCTCCGGCAGCACGCAACCAGGCCCTTATCGACGCGCCTCCCGCATCGGCGGCCCCGCGGACGGATCGCGTGGAACCCGCACCACGTCCAGACCCCTCACCGGTGACGGCCCCCGCAGCGATGGCCAGCGCACCCACTGGGCTGGCGGGCGCGGGAGAGGCGGCCAGATTTGGATCGGCGGCCGCCGCCATGACCGATGCCCAGGAACCGCAGGCCGACAGCGACGACCTGACCCAGATCAAGGGTGTAGGTCCAAAACTCGCCGCGATCCTTCAAGGCTTGGGGATTAACTCCTTCGCGCAGATCGCCAAATGGGACGAGGCGGAGATCGACCGCGTCGACAGCCAGCTCGGCCGCTTTCAGGGCCGTATTCGCAGGGACGCCTGGGTCGAACAGGCGAAGTTTCTCGCCAGTGGCGACGATGCCGGCTACGCGGCGAGGTTTGGGAACAACGCCTAGGGCTGGAACTTATCCGGTTTACCTGCGTATGATCTCCCTGGGTCGTCGTACGAACGGGAGTCGATGACATGAAAAGCCCGGTTATCCTTGTCGCGGAAGACGAAGCAATCATCGCCTACGACTTATGCGAGACGATCGAGAGCGCCGGCTTCACTGTCGCCGGACCGTTCGACGATCCTTCCTCGGCGCTCCTTTCGGCGCAGACGGAAAAACCCGATATCGCGATACTCGATATCAAGCTGTTCGGCGGAACAACCGCCTATGCCCTGGCCGAGAAGCTGATCGCGGAGGACATTCCCGTGATCTTCCATTCGGGCCAGGTGACGGTGGAAGAGGTTCGCGAGCGGTTCCCCCAGGCCTGGGCCCTGTCGAAGCCGTGCCCTCCGGGTGAAATCCTCGAACGCGTCAGCGAGGCGCTACGCCCGCAATAGAACGCGTCGGAACAGTTTGGGGCCGGGGTCCGTTCGTGTGGTGAACATTCGCACGAGAGGAAATTCATGTCGCTTCAAAAAATGGTCGCCACGCACCCACAGGTAGATAACGAAACGGAAGAACTGGTTCTGGCCGCGCGCCATGCAATGTTGTGCGCGCTGTTCTGCACGAGCTGCGCCGATGCCTGTTCGTCCGAAAGCATGGACATGAGCCAGTGCGTGCGCACCTGTTCGGACTGCGCGGACGTGTGTGCCGCGACCGCCCGTCTGGCCGTGCGACGCACCGGACAGAATATCGACGTTCTGCGCGCCCAGATCGAAGCCTGCATCAAGGCGTGCGAGATATGTGCCGAGGAATGCAGCAAGCACGACAATCCGCACTGCAACCTGTGCGCGACCATGTGCAGGGAATGCGCAGAGGACTGCCGCAAGGCCCTTCCGCTGGTGAACTAAGTCTCGCTCTTGCCCGTACGCCCTCAGCCTGACATGGCGGAGGCGAAGAGGAGACGAGATGGCGCAGATGGTACCTTTCGGGTGGGAGGACCCCTTCCGGCTCGACGATCAGTTGTCCGAAGACGAACGCATGATCCGCGATGCGGCGCGGGCCTTCGCGCAGGGTGAGATGCAACCACGCGTGATCGACGCCTACCGCGAGGAGTCCGATGCGCCCGAGCTTTTCCCGATGATGGGCGAAGCTGGTCTGCTTGGTGCCACCATTCCCGAGGAATACGGCGGGGCCGGAGCGGGCTACGTCGCCTATGGCCTGATCGCGCGGGAGATCGAGCGGGTCGACAGCGGCTATCGCTCGATGGCAAGCGTTCAGTCCTCGCTCGTGATGTATCCCATCTTCGCCTATGGCAGCGAGGAGCAGCGCCGCAAGTATCTCCCCGGCTTGGCCAGCGGCAAGCTGATCGGTTGCTTCGGCCTGACCGAGCCCGATGCCGGATCCGATCCTGCCGGAATGAAGACCGTGGCACGGCAGGATGGTGACGGATTTCGCCTGAGCGGGTCCAAGACCTGGATCAGCAATTCCCCCTTTGCCGATGTCTTCGTTGTCTGGGCCAAGAGCGAGGCACACGGCGGCGCGATCCGCGGCTTCGTGCTGGACAAGGGTATGGAGGGTTTGTCCGCCCCCAAGATCAAGGGCAAGCTGAGCCTGCGCGCCAGCACCACAGGCATGATCGTGATGGACGATGTCAAGCTGCCCGCCGACGCGATCCTGCCCGATGTGCAGGGCCTGAAAGGTCCCTTCGGCTGCCTCAACCGCGCGCGGTACGGCATCAGCTGGGGCGCGATGGGCGCTGCTGAATTCTGCATGCATGCCGCGCGCCAGTATGGCCTGGACCGCGAACAATTCGGCGTACCGCTTGCTTCCAAGCAGCTTTACCAGCTCAAGCTGGCGGACATGATGACCGAGATTGCGCTGGGCCTTCAGGCCTCGCTGCAAGTCGGGCGGCTGATGGACGAAGGCCGGTTCGCGCCCGAGATGATCAGCATCGTCAAGCGCAACAACGTCGGCAAGGCGCTCAACATCGCCCGCGCCGCGCGCGACATGCATGGCGGCAACGGGATATCGGAAGAATACCAGGTCATCCGTCACATGGTGAACCTGGAGACGGTGAATACCTATGAAGGCACGCATGATGTCCATGCGCTGATCCTGGGACGCGCCATCACGGGGATACCCGCTTTCTGATCGCGGCGGAACGGACGGGCCGCGCAGCGACCTTTCCTACATGGCTCCGGCGTGGCAGAAGGGCAGCCATGAACCGCCCGAAATCCGCTTTGCAGACCAGGTTCTCGGCGGATTTCGGCGGTCGCTCAGTTTTGTCCCTGTACCGTGGTCCAAGTGGTCCATGTTCTTGGACATCGATCCGTAAGCCCTACCGATTTCCTATTTTGCCGCCCGGTGCCGCTCGCCGATGCGACTCGCCGCGCAGGCGGCGGGGGGAGCGCGGTTAAGCACCCCCGGTACCGAGCAAAACGACATATGCGGGAAAACCCGCCAGACTAAGCGGAGAGGAACGACACAGCATGAAACTCGCCAGCCTCAATGACGGAACGCGCGACGGTAAACTCGTGGTGGTCTCGAAGGATCTGACCCGCTGCTGCGCGGCGGGCTACATTGCGCCGACACTGCAATATGCGCTCGACAACTGGGACCGGGTGGCTCCCAAGCTGGCAGCGCTCTACACCGATGTCGAACATCAAACGGTGCCGTGCGAGCGGTTTCACGAGCGCGAGGCGATGAGCCCCCTGCCCCGCGCCTTCCAGTGGGCAGATGGCAGCGCTTACATCAATCACGTGGAACTGGTGCGGAAAGCCCGCGGCGCGGAAATGCCAGAAAGCTTCTATCACGATCCGCTGATGTATCAGGGCGGCAGCGACGGTTTTCTCGGCCCGCGCGAGGACATTCCGCTGGGCGACGAAGCCTGGGGCTGCGACATGGAGGGCGAAATCGCGGTCGTCACCGACGATGTGCCGATGGGCGTTTCGAAGGAACAGGCGGCGGATCACATCAAGCTGGTGATGCTGGTCAACGACGTGTCGCTACGCGGCCTGATCCCCGACGAACTGGCCAAGGGTTTCGGCTTCTTTCAGGCAAAGCCCGCCAGCGCCTTCAGCCCCGTCGCGGTGACGCCGGACGAGCTGGGCGATGCGTGGAGCGGCAGCCTCGTACATCTGCCTCTGATGGTCGATCTCAACGGCCAGGCTTTCGGTCGCCCGAACGCCGGGCAGGATGCGACATTCAGCCTTGCGCAGCTGGTGGCTCATGCGGCCAGAACCCGTCGCCTTTCAGCCGGCACCATCATCGGCAGCGGCACCGTCTCCAACCGGGGGCCCGGCGGCGATCCGGGCAAGCCGGTGAGCGAAGGCGGAGCAGGCTACAGCTGCATCGCGGAAATCCGCATGATTGAGGCCATCGGCAACGGTGAGGCGAGCACGCCGTTCCTCAGCCCAGGCGATACGGTGCGGATCGAAATGAAGGACAAGGAAGGCCATTCCATCTTCGGTGCCATCGAGCAGACGGTGGTGGGGGCCTGATCCTCCATACCATTTCAAACAGGCCGGCGTCCCAGTGAAAGCTGGGGCCTCGCGCCCTCAGGTCCGACCCGGTCGAGCGAGATCCCCGTTTCCGCTGCCGTGAAGGCCTATGCATTCCGGATAGCTACATCGAACGCGCGATCACCATCTTCATGATCTCGTTCGATCCGCCGAATATGCGGCTGATGCGGCTGTCGCGAAACATGCGGGCGATCGGGTAGTCGTTGATATAGCCGGCACCGCCATGCAGTTGCAGGCACTTGTCGACCACCTCGCCCTGCAATTCGGTCACCCAGTATTTGGCCATGCAGGCTGTCGGCACGTCCAGTTCGCCCTTCAGATGCTTGGCGATGCAATCGTTCACGAAGATCTTCGCCGCCGTCCCCTTCGCTTTCAGGTCGGCGAGCGTGAACTGGGTGTTCTGGAAATCCCAGATAGTCTGGCCGAACGCCTTGCGCTCCTTGGTGAACTTGACCGTTTCTTCGAGCGCGCGTTCGATCACCGTCATGCCGCCCATCGCGATAATAAGGCGTTCCTGCGGCAATTCGCCCATCAACTGGTAGAAGCCCTTACCTTCCTCTCCACCCAGCACGTTCTCGGCCGGGACGAACACATCGTCGAAGAATAATTCGCTGGTGTCCTGCGCATCGAGCCCGACCTTGTCGAGCTTCTTGCCGCGCTGGAACCCTTCCGCGCCCTCGGTCTCCAGCAACATCAACGAGATGCCCTTGGCCCGCTCCTTCGGGTCGGTCTTGGCGACGACGATGATGAAATCGGCGATCTGGCCGTTCGAGATATAGGTCTTGGCCCCGTTGATGCGGTAGCCGTTACCATCCTTCAATGCCGTGGTTGTGATGCTCTGTAGGTCGGAGCCGACGCCCGGTTCCGTCATGGCGATGGCGCTGACCAGCTCGCCCGAAACCAGCTTGGGCAGATATTTCTTTTTCTGTTCCTCGGTGCCGTGGCGGACCAGGTAGGGCAGGATCACGGTGTTGTGGAGGCTGGCGGAAAAGCCTTCGACGCCATGTTTGCCCTGTTGGTCGATCACCACCATCTCGTGGCGGAAATCGCCGCCATGGCCGCCATATTCTTCCGGCACGGACGCACCGAGCAGGCCCGCCTCGCCCGCTTCGTTCCAGAATTCGCGCTCGACCTGCCCGTCCTCGCGCCATTTGAGGACGCGCTTTTCGGGCGCATGTTTCTCGTAGAACTTGCCGACCGCGTCGGAGAAGATCGCAATCTCCTCGTCCTGCATGTATTCGGGCTCGGGTACGTCGATGACGGCCATGCTTATTTCCCCTTCCAGTTCGGCTTGCGCTTCTCCGCAAAGGCAGCCGCGCCTTCGCGCGCGTCCTCGCTGAAGAAGACCGGTCCGATCAGCTGCGCCTGCTTGTCGTAGCGCTCGTCCATCGGCCAGCCGCGCGAGTCCTTGATGATCTGTTTCGACACGCGCACGGCCAGCGGGCCGTTCTCGGCGATTTTGGCCGCAAGTTCCAGCGCGCCTTCCAGCGCATCTCCATCCACGACACGATTGATGAGACCCAGTTCATAGGCACGGTGCGCGTCGATGAACTCGCCGGTCAATGCCAGCTCCATCGCGATCCGTTCCGGGATCTGGTCGGGCAGCATCATGACCCCGCCCGCCGCCGCGACGAGGCCGCGCTTCACCTCGGGAATGCCGAATTTCGCATCCTTGTTCGCCACCACGAGATCGCAGGCGATCATCAGCTCCAGCCCGCCTGCCAAGGCATAGCCTTCGACTGCGGCGATCAGCGGCTTGACCGGCGGCTTCTGTACAATGCCGCCAAACCCGCGACCTTCGATGCTCGGGCTTTCCCCCCGCAGGAAGCCCTTGAGATCCATTCCCGAACAGAAGGTGCCGCCCGCGCCCTTCAACAAACCGACCCGCAAATCGTCCTCGCCGTCCAGGCGGTCCATGGCCGCCGCGATCCCCTCTGCTGCCGCCTTGGTCATGGCATTCTTCGCATCGGGACGGTTGATGGTCACGATCAGCACGCCATCGCGCACCTCGGTCAGAATTTCCTCGGACATCCTCGCTGGCTCCCGTTGCTTATGGAAACTGTCTTGCCTGTATGTGGGGCAAGGTTTACGTACCCGTCAACCTATTATCAGAACTGAGAGGAACCGTGATGCCTGAAGCCTATATCGTCGATGCAGTGCGAACGCCGCGGGGAATCGGGAAGCAGGGCAAGGGTGCCTTGGCGCACATGCATCCGCAGCATCTCGCCGCGACGGTCCTTTCGGCGATCCGCGACCGAAACGATCTCGATACGTCGACCGTGGACGACATCATCTGGTCGGTGAGCACTCAGGACGGCCCCCAGGCGGGAGATCTCGGGCGGATGGCCGCGCTCGACGCCGGTTACGATATCACCGCCAGCGGCACCACGCTGGACCGGTTCTGCGGCGGAGGCATTACCTCCGTGGCGCTCGCGGCCGCTCAGGTGATGAGCGGGATGGAGGATTGCGTTATCTCAGGCGGAACCGAGATGATGAGCCTCACCGCACAGATGGCGCGCGACAAGATGGCGGCCGGCATCAAGGGCCCGATGATGGGCAGCCACAACGAACGCCTG
The DNA here is from genome assembly GCF_042095715.1 of Qipengyuania sp. Lineage (GTDB taxonomy): Bacteria > Pseudomonadota > Alphaproteobacteria > Sphingomonadales > Sphingomonadaceae > Qipengyuania. The sequence continues at coordinate 44,970 of NZ_JBELMO010000019.1, forward strand.
CAAGCCAGCCATCCCCAGAGCCACCAGGGAGTATGCGGCGACGCCATCGCGACGATGGAAGGCTTCACGCGGGAGGAACTGGATGAGGTCGGCTTTCGCAGCCAGCAGCGCGCGGCACAGGCAATCGAGGAGAACCGGTTCCAGAAGTCGCTCGTCCCCGTCCAAGACGACAGCGGAACGGTCGTTCTCGAGCGCGAGGAATTTCCCCGCCCCGAAACGACGATGGAAGGCCTGGCCAAGCTGGAGCCGGCCTTCACCAAGATCGCGAATGTGCCGCTCGACGAAAAGGGAACGACCTTCCGCGGCCTGGTGAACGAGAAATATCCCGATCTTGACATCGAGCATTTCCACCATGCCGGCAATTCCAGCGGCGTGGTGGACGGAGCGGCGGCCGTGTTGCTCACCAGCGCGGATTACGGCCGCAAGCACGGGCTCAAACCTCGTGCCCGCATCGTCGCCACCGCCAATATGGGCGATGACCCCACGCTCATGCTCAACGCACCCGTCCCTGCCGCCAGAAAGGTGCTGGAAAAGGCCGGTCTCTCGAAAGACGACATCGATCTCTACGAGATCAACGAGGCGTTTGCTGTGGTCGCCGCGAAATTCGTCCGCGATCTCGAACTCGATTGGGACAAGGTCAATGTAAACGGCGGCTCGATCGCGCTCGGGCACCCCATCGGCGCGACGGGATCGATCCTGATCGGCACGATCGTCGATGAGCTGGAGCGGCAGGGCAAGCGCTACGGCCTCGTCACGATGTGCGCGGCTGGCGGCATGGCCCCCGCGATCATCGTCGAACGCGTCGAGGACTGGGCCGACTGAGACCTGGTTGGATTGGGCAGGAGGGACCCGTCAAAACGCGTCGAGGACGGGTTTCGCCCATTCCGGGCGACAGATCAGAAGATCGGACATCGATAGATCGCCCCTATTGTAACGGAGAGGCGAACCATCGAGGTGGGAGCAATGCAGCCTATGCGCCTGGGCCACCGCGACAGGTGCGCAGCTGTCCCACTCGCTCATGCCGCCAGAGTGCAGATAGATATCCGCCTCTCCCCTGATCACCGCCATCGCCTTCGCGCCCGCGCTGCCCATCGGGACGATACTGCCCCCAATCCGCGCGGCGATGTTCGACGCCTCTTCGGGCGGGCGCGTGCGGCTCACTACGATCCGCGGCGCGGCGTGCCTGGGAGCCAGTTCGACCGGACGGTCGCTGCGAAAGACCACGCCGCCATCGAGGCACGGCATACCGACCGCGCCGATCGCAGCGTCTCCATCGATCGCAAGACCGACGTGGATTGCCCAGTCGGCCCGCCCCTCGGCGAATTCACGGGTTCCGTCGATCGGATCGACGATCCAAACGCGTGATTTTTCCAGACGGCGCGGCCGTTCGCGCATCTCCTCACAGATGATGCCATCATCCGGGCGATGTTCACGAAGGGCGTTGATCAGATACCGATCGGCGATCTGATCGCCCACGCGGCCCAGCCCGTCCGGCTCGAAAAGCTTAGCCTCTCGCACCCGCTCGAGTATCGGCCCCAGTGTCTGGGCGAGACGCGCGGCCAGTTCGGCATCCGTCATGTGGGTTTCCAGACATCTTTCATCGCGCGGCAGGACGCTATGGTACCTAGCTGCGCTAGGCAACAACCCAGTCCATCAGCGAATGATTTCGGACAAGGAAAAGCGCGTGACAATCAACGCGATGCGGGGCGTTGGTGCCGGCACGGCAAGAACGCGAGGGCAGTGATCACCAAAAGCTTCGCCGATCCGATCTACCGCGAAATACGGAGCGCGCTTGGCACAAAAGGGCCGATCTCAATCTTACCGCAGCGCGCTCGCTAGCACGGTCTAAACAGAGGAATTTAGCGGATCAAAGCCTTACCGAGCATGAAATTCCTCTCGTGAGGCTGATCGTCTTTTAGTCCTCGTCTTGAGATACGCTCGAACGGGCTCGTCGAAGACTTTCAAAATTATAAACGATACGAGAACCGTGAGGCCCAACCGCATCAAGGCTTCGAGGAGCATGGGCGCTTCACCTTGACCAGCGCTTGATAAACCTAATGCATTGAAGCCACCACCGATGATCTTAAGAATTGGCTCGTGAACAATATAAAGGGGATAGGAAACAGCCCCCAGGAAAACGCAAAAACGGGGAAGGACCGAATCTGCCCTGGCTGCGAAAAAAATCAGGAGGGGATAGATAATGAAAACCACAATGAGATCGTACCAGGACGAACCGGGCGCTTTATGGCCCATTGCCGCAAATGTAGCGAAAAGAATTGCTGCGCAAAGCCAACCGTATCGGTGTGCTGAAATATCTATCTGACGGTGCAAACGATATACCACCACACCCACTGCGAAAGAAAAAACTACCCTTGGCAGGCCGAGCCAAAAAAGAAATGGGTCGCGCTGATAACCGACCTGAAACCCATTCTGTTCAATGCTGGAGATTGCAAGAATCAGTCCTGACACGGTTGCCGTGGCAAGCAGCGGCGTCCGTCTCGCATTGATCAAAAACGCACCAGCAATAAAACTCGCGATCAATTCGAAAAATAGCGACCAGACCGGTACGTTCCATGGGAAAGCGACATAGGAGGTCGTCCAGAATGCGGGAAACGGTACCATGCTGGAAATGAATGTAGCAGGAGCGTAATTGCCAAAATGATCGTACCCCGTTCTACTTTGGAAAAAAGCCACAAAAGCAGCTAGGAGCCCGCCTGCAACGAGCATTGGATGCAGGCGAAAAATGC
>NZ_JBELMO010000020.1:0-44035 GCF_042095715.1 Qipengyuania sp.
TCCTCCTCCTCCTCCTCCCCCCCCTCCTCCTCCGCCGCCGCCGCCGCCGCCTCCGCCGCCTCCGCCGCCTCCGCCGCCTCCGCCGCCTCCGCCGCCTCCAGCGGACGTGGACGACGAAGCGGATATGGCAACAGCAACTATCGCGAGCGAAGTGACCGCCTTGACCGACGACAAGCTGGAAGAACCGCCACTCGAGGTAGATGAGGACCAAGGCGAGAACGATCGCGACACGGACGCAGAGGACGCCGCGCCGATCACCCCGCCGCCCGCCCTTATCAATACCGCGCCGCTGAATCCGCCCACCGACATCGCAGACCCGGTGTCAGGAAGCGGCAATCCCGCACTGCTCGGCCCTATGCTCTCGAGCGATCAAGGAGGTGACCAATGATGCGCTCTTTCCTCGCCCATTGCGCCCTCGGCGCGATGGCTTTCGCATCCTGCGATGCGGCGCTTGCGCAAGACACCCCCCTTTCGATCCGCAACAGCTTCCGCATCGGCGATGCGGGCGTCCTGTGCACCGCGCAGAATTCTCCCGGCGACCGACGCCTGAAAAACATGTTCGACCGAAGCTACCGGCTGACCTGTCGCGACGCGGCTTCCGCGATCGGAACGCTGGTGGCGGTCCGACGCCCGGTGCAGATCGGCCAGTTGCCAAGCGCAATCGCGTCGGCGGAAATATCGTGTGGAGCGGCAGGCGAGGACCGGATCGAAGGGGTCGGAATGGCGGCAACGCTGTCCTGCGAGGATGGCGGGGTGGCCTATCGGCGCTACGCGGTCGAACGTGACGGTGTTACCTATCTGGTCGAGGGCCTCGCAGGTTATGATCCGGCGCTCCGTCTTGCGCTCGCGTCGGTCGTCAACGACCGGGCCATGCCGGGTACGGTGCAGGTCGCGCAAACGGAGGCGGGGGATGCCGCAGCCTTCGCGCGGGTGCAGGCCGGCGCCCTGGATCCTCTGGGTGCACGTGACGAAGCTTATGTCCGCAACAACAGCGGCCGTTTTGCTGAGTCGGGCCAATTTTTCGAAAGCATTGCAGATCGTAACAGGGATAACGCCGCCGTCCTTGCCGAAGCGCTGGCCAACCAGGGGTTGCAGCAGTCGAACCTGGGCAATTTCACTGCCTCACGACGTTTGTTCGACCAGGCCGAACAATCCGTGGCGCAGAGCGACGGCATCGGACAACGGCTCTTGCGGAACTATCGCGCCATCGACGCTCTGAACGATCGCAACCCCAACGGGGCGCTCAACGCGCTCGAAAAACCGGTGGCACCGGTCGGCGGCGCGTTCGACGAGGCACAGCTGCGTCAGGGCGTGATCAACGCCCCGCTTTCGGTCCAGATCAACCGCGAGAACGTGGCGCTGCAACGACTGGGCGGGATCCAGCCGGGTTTGTCGCTTGCCGAGCGGGCTGAGCTTCTCGACGCGCAGGCCCGCGCCATCGCGGGTATCGCGGCCCTGCAGCAAAGCCGCCTGCCTGAAGCCGACAGGCTTCTCGACGAGGCGGACAGGCGCATCGCGGCCGTGCGTGGCGGACGGGTGACATCGGCCCGCTGGCTCCGCTCGGAAATCAGCCTCGAGCGCGCGCTTATCGCGGAGCTTCAGGGGAACTCCGGCGAAGCAACGGCGGCCTATGATTCCGCGATTGCAGTCATTGCGGAAGCCTTCCCCGATTCGCCGGCTTTGCTAGCGACGGAGGCCCGAAAGGCCGCGTTTCTGACCCGCACCGGGATGCCCGCCGAAGCGGGCGCGCTATATGGTCAGGTCGTAGAGCGCAGTGAATCCGTCCAGGATTCCGGCCCTGCCCTGCGCGAACTTCTGGCGCCCTATTTCGAAATGCTGGCGGCAGATGGATCGCCGCAGGCAAGCGCAGCCATGTTTCGCGCCTCGCAGGTGTTGCAGAGGCCGGGCGTGGCGCAAACGCAGGCCGTGCTGGCCCGACAGATGTCGGAAGGCAATGACGAGGCATCCTCGCTGTTCCGCCTTTCGCTGAACCGTACGCGCGAGATTGCCCGCACCGAGGCCGAGATTTCGCGCTTGGGCGACCTTCCCGCCCCGAGTGATCGCGAAGTCCTGCAACTGGAGAATGATCGCCAGACGCTTGCCGCACTGAAGGCAGATCAGACCGCCCTGATATCGAAACTCGCCGAATTTCCGCGCTACAAGGCGCTCACGCCGCAAAGCCTCGATCTCGCCGCGCTCCAGAGCAAGCTCAAGCCCGGTGAGGCTTATTACAAGCTGATGGTGGTTGGGTCGGACCTTTACGGCCTGTGGATCGCCCCGGATGACGCACGCAGTTTCCGCATCGAGATGGGTGAAACGGCATTGAGCGACGAGGTCGCCCTGCTGCGCGACAGCATCGTCGTCGAAGAAAACGGTCAGCAGGTAACTTACCCCTTCGATGTCGAGCGTGCGCGCAAGCTGTATCTTGCACTCTTTGGCCCGGTCGATGAAGCTCTGGAGAAAACCACGCATCTCATCTTCGAACCCGATGGCGCCATGTTGCAATTGCCGCCCCAGGTGCTGGTGACCGCGCAGGAAGGCGTCGAGGCCTATCTTGACCGTCAAAAGGCGAGAGACGCGGATCCCTACGATTATCGCGGCGTCAACTGGCTCGGCCGCGGACGCGAGGTCTCGATCGCGGTCAGTCCCCGGGGATTCACGGACATACGGGACATTGCGCCCTCCGAAGCCCGCAACCCTTACCTCGGGCTGGGTACCAACGCCGTTCCGCAGTCCCGGCCGACAGGCGCCGTCGCCGACAGTTGCGACTGGCCGCTGGCGACCTGGCAGAATCCGATCAAGTCTGACGAACTCTATTTCGCGGAGGAGGAATTCGGAGCCAGGAATAGCCGCGTCGAAACGGGCGCTCAGTTTTCCGACACCGCCTTGCTGTCGGATCCCACGCTCGACGACTACCGGGTGCTTCACTTCGCAACCCACGGGCTGGTGACGGCACCCAAACCGAGTTGCCCTGCACGCCCGGCCCTTCTGACCTCGTTCGGCGGAGAAGGCTCCGACGGGTTGCTCAGCTTCCGCGAAATTTTCGATTTGAAGCTCGACGCCGATCTGGTGATCCTGTCCGCTTGCGATACCGCGGGAATGGCAACCGTTTCGGCCACACGAGAGGCAGGCGTATCGACGGGGGGCAATTATGCGCTCGACGGGCTGGTACGCGCTTTCGTTGGCGCAGGGGCGCGCACGGTGGTCGCGAGTCACTGGCCCGTTCCGGACGATTTCGACGCGACCAAGCGACTGATCAAGGGCATGATCGACATCACGCCCGGCGAGGCGCTGGGCAAATCCCTGGCGGGAGCGCAGGAATCGCTGATGGACGATGCGAACACGTCTCACCCGTTCTATTGGGCGGCATTCATCATACTGGGCGATGCGGACAAGCCGCTAGTACGCAACTGAGGGTTCGCAGCGGCGCCGATGAACGCTAGGGGCGGGAGATGGCTCTCGCCCCAGACCGTCTCGACCGTTTCGCCCGGCAAATCATCATCCCCGAAATCGGCGGATCCGGGCAGGCTGCGCTGCTGGAAAAGCATATCGTCGTCATCGGATTGGGCGGCATCGGCACCCCTGCCCTGCCCTATCTCGCCGGGACCGGAATCGGGCGGCTGACGCTGGTGGACGATGGCACGGTCGAAGCCAGCAATCTGCACCGGCAGACCATTTACGAAAATGGCGATGTCGGCCGGTCCAAGGCCGAACTGGCGGCAGCCTGGGTGCGTGCCTTCGACCCCTTGCTGGATGCGCAGCCCAAGGCGATCCGAGTCGATGGCGATAGCGTATCGGAAGCCATTACGGGCGCGGATCTGGTGCTGGACGGCACGGACACCTTCGCGACGCGCCTCATTATCTCGGACGCCTGCGTTGCGCATCGCATACCGTTGTTGAGCGCGGCCGTCGGCAGATTTCAAGGTCAGGTAGGTGCCTTCAGAGGCCATCTGAGCGGCGAGCCATGTTATCGCTGCTTCGTGGGCGATGCTTTCGATGCCGAGGATTGCGATAGCTGCGCAGAGGATGGCATGCTGGGTGCGATGGCGGGTTGGGTTGGCACCTTCGCTGCCTTGCACGCGATAAAGGCTCTTCTGAATGGCGTCAGCGATCTGGGAAACCCTCACTGGGGGCAAATCTTCACCCTGGATGGCCTGGCCCCGGCCATGCGAGCCTTCAGGCTAGGGAAAGACCCTGCCTGCCGGGCCTGCGGATCAGGCGGCTAGGATCTCGTCCACCCATCTGGGGACAAGCTCGGTCGCCGGGCCGAGGCGGCTTTCGTCGAACCAGCCCGATCCCTGGCTCCGCTCCAGATTGAGCTCCAGAGTCCGAACGCCCATTGCGCCCGCATCGCGCACGAACCCTGCCGCGGGATAGACGGCACCCGACGTTCCGATCGACACGAACATATCCGCGCCCCGCAGGGAATCGTAAATTCTATCCAGGTCGTAGGGCATTTCCCCGAACCACACCACGTCGGGCCGAAGCGCGGTTTCGCCGCATTCGGGACAGGGCGGTCTGTCGATAAGAGTGTCGCGCCAGGGCGAGCGGGTATCGCAAGCGGTGCACCACGCGTTCAAATGGGTGCCATGCATGTGCAGCACGCGTTCGGCGCCGGCTCTTTCGTGGAGATCGTCGACATTCTGCGTGACGATCAGCAAGCCCCCCTTCCACTCGCGGTCGAGGCGCGCCAGCGCATGGTGCGAGGCGTTGGGCTGCTTTTCCTGAATGGCCGCACGCCGCATGTCGTAAAATCGCAAGACCAGTTCGGGATCGCGCGCAAAGGCTTCGGGCGTCGCCACGTCCTCGACCCGATGTTTTTCCCACAGCCCGCCGCCGCCACGGAAGGTATCGATCCCGCTTTCCGCGGATACGCCCGCCCCGGTGAGGACCACGATATTGCGCAAATCTGCCATGCAGGCCATGAAGCATGGCAGCACCGGGGAGGGCAATGGCAAGTATCGGAATCATCGGCAGCGAAGGGCGAATGGGTCAGGCAATCGCCCACCTGCTGTCCGAAGGCACGCACACCCTTTCGGGAGGCGTGGATCAGGGCGGGGACCCGGCCCGAATGGCCGACCTCAGCGATGTCCTGATAGATTTTTCCTCCCCCGCCGCTCTCGATGCCAATCTTCATGCCGCGGTGGGTGCGGGTATACCCATCGTGATTGGCACGACCGGACTTGCCGAGCGGCACCACCAGGCGATCGACAATGCCGCGCACGCCGTGGCGGTATTGCAGACCGGGAACACGGCGCTTGGGGTGACGCTGCTCGCCCACCTGGTCAAGGAAGCGGCCAGCCGCCTTGGTCCGGACTGGGATATCGAGATCATCGAGATGCATCACCGCATGAAGGTCGATGCCCCGAGTGGCACCGCCTTGCTGCTGGGCGAGGCAGCCGCTGCCGGCCGTGGCGTCTCTCTCGAAGACGCATCCGATCGCGCTCGCGACGGGCATACCGGTGCCCGCAAGGAGGGCGACATCGGCTTCGCTTCGCTGCGCGGAGGGACGGTTGCCGGAGAGCACAGTGTGATATTCGCCGGCGAACAGGAGCGAATAACGCTGTCTCACAGTGCGGAAGATCGCGCGATCTTCGCGCGCGGCGCCGTGAAGGCGGCGGAGTGGCTGGTCGGCAAACCGGCCGGACGGTATACCATGCAGGATATCCTGGAACTCTGAGAGCGGCATGGCGGGACATTCGCACAGCCCTTGCCGCCAGATCTATCACCAGCTCTTCGTCGGCGCCCACCCGGACGGCAGGCTCACATTCGCCAACCGCCTCATCACGACCGTCACTCTGATGCAGCGGCGGAAATGCCCGGATAAGGGCGCGCGCTCGCTACCCGACCACCTCCCTCGGCAGGGTCTTTGCTGCGACCAGCGCATCGAGGACATGCGCGCGCATCTCGATCGCCTCGAGGCGGTCGACGAAGCCGTGGCTGAAAAGCTTGCAGCCCTCGAGCGGACCAGCCATCCAAAACCATGACCAGGGATCAGATCTTCGAATTCTTCCGTCGTTTGGCGGAAGACAACCCGTCGCCCGAAACCGAGCTCGAATACGGCAACGCCTATCAGCTCGTGGTGGCGGTAGCCCTGTCGGCGCAGGCGACCGACGTAGGGGTCAACAAGGCCACCCGCGCGCTGTTTGCAAAGGTCGAGACGCCGGAGCAGATGATCGCACTGGGCGAGGAGGGCCTGAAGGAACACATCAAGACGATCGGCCTGTTCAATTCCAAGGCGAAGAACGTCATCGCGCTTAGCCAGTTGCTGGTCGACGAATACGGCAGCGAGGTGCCGGACACGCGCGATGATCTCGTCCGCCTGCCGGGCGTGGGACGCAAGACTGCCAATGTCGTGCTCAACTGCTGGTTCGGCCAGGAGGCCTTCGCGGTCGATACGCACATCCTGCGGGTCGGCAACCGAACCGGTCTTGCCAAGGGTAAAACGCCCGAACAGGTCGAAGCCAAGCTCGAAAAGCGCGTGCCCGGCCCGTTCCGTTTGGGCGCCCATCACTGGCTGATCCTGCACGGCCGCTATACCTGCAAGGCAAGAACGCCCGAATGTTGGCGCTGCACGGTGGTCGACCTGTGCAGTTTCAAGAAGAAGGTGCTGGAAAAGCCGAAGGGCCGTTAATCGGGCTTCCCGTCGAGACAGATGATGCGGCCCGGTTCAAGGGTGGCTTGCGGGGAAATACCTTCGAGATAGATCAGCGTCTCGGCGTCTTGCTGGTTGAGACCCATGGCAGAAGCATGTGCCATCAACTGCGGCACCGTCGCTCCTTGCCCATTGCTTCCCGCCGGAACCGTGATCACGGTTCCCGCGCAGCCCGAGCCTCCGCCGCCGCCCTGAGCACAGCCGAGGAGGCCGATGCAGCCGCCGGCCAAGGCGACGAAAGAAAATACCCTAGATGTCATCCGCAGAGGTCAATTCGGCCCGATCCAGTTCGCCCGTCATATTCGCGACCGTGACCGCCACCGCCGCATCGCCGCTGACGTTGGTCGTGGTGCGCATCATATCCATGATGCGGTCCACGCCGGCCACGAAGGCGATGGTCTCCAGAGGAACGCCCACGGCCCCGAAAACCAAAGCCATCATGATAAGTCCCGCGCCCGGAATGCCGGCGGCACCGACAGCCCCCAAAGTCGCCAGGATCGAAATCAGGAAATACTGCGCCCAGGACAGGTCCACTCCGAAGACCTGTGCGCCAAACAGGGTGGCAAGGCCCAGATACATCGCGGTGCCGTTCATGTTGATCGTTGCACCCAGCGCGATCACGAAGCTGGCGACCGAGTTGGAAACGCCCAGATTCCGTTCCGCGCAGCGCAGCGTCACCGGCAGCGTCGCATTGGAGCTGGCCGTGGAATAGCTGACAGCCATCGCATCCACGATGCCGCGGAAGAAATCGACCGGCGACAGCTTGGCCAGAAACTTGATCATGGCGGAATACATAAGGCCGATGATCAGCAGGCATCCCAGGTAATTGAGGCCGACCAGCTTCGCCAATGCGGTCAGCGCATCGAAGCCGAGCGTCCCCGCGACCCAAGCCATGAGCGCATAGACGCCGAAGGGTGTGAGTTCCATCACCACCATGGTGACGTTCTGCATCACGACTGCACCCGAATCGAATATCTTCTGGACTGGCGATCCGTCCTTTTCCGACATCAGAATGCCCACGCCGATAAGCAGGCTGAACACGATGAGCGGCAGCACGTTGACGTCGGCCATCACCTGAACGGGACTTTGCGGCACGATGCCCAGAACCATCTCGCGCCAGCTCGTATCGTTAGGCGCGGGCGTAGGTCCCAGGTCGAGACCCGAGGTGTTCACGCCGATTCCCGGCTGGACGATCGTACCAAGCAGCAGGCCGAGCCAGACCGCGATCTGTCCCGTCACCACGAAGAGAAGCATCGCGCGCCCGCCGACCGCGCCAAGCTTGCGCAGGTCGCCGATCGCCGCGACGCCGGAGACAAGGCTAAAGAAGATCAGCGGAACGACCAGCATCTTGATGAAGGCGATGAAGATATCGCCGACGATCTTGATCGCCTGGGCTCCCGGGCCCCAAAGCAGCCCCGTGATAACGCCCAGAATCAGGGCAGCGATCACGCGCTGCCAGAGGGGGATCGCGAACCAACGCTTGAGCAAGTCTAACCTCCAGGCTGCGCCAGCGCCGCTATGGCGATGCGACGATAAATGTTACTTAGCGTGTAGAGGTCGTCGATTGCTACAGCCTCGTCGCACTTGTGCATCGTTGCGTTGACCAGGCCGAATTCGATCACCGGACACACGCTGCGCAGGAAGCGCGCGTCGGAAGTGCCACCGGTGGTGGACGGTTCGGGATCGATACCGGTTTCCGCCAGTACGGCCTCGGCGATCATTGCGGAAAACGCGCCCGGAGGAGTCAGAAAGGGTTCGCCCGAGGTGATCGGACGGGCGATGCCGCCATGGCGCGCCGCTATCTCGCCAATCTTTTGCGAAAATGAAGCGCCGCTGTGCAAATCATTGAACCGAATGGATATGCGCGCCTCCGCCCGCGCCGGAATGACATTGTGGGCGGGATTGCCCACATGGAGATCGGTGATCTCCAGATTGCTGGGCTGAAACCAGTCGGTGCCTTCATCGAGCACCAAGGCTTCCAGCTCGGCCAGCATCGCGACCAGTTTCGGGATCGGATTTTCGGCAAGATGCGGGTAGGCGACATGGCCTTGCGAACCTTCGACGCTCAGCCAGATATTGACCGAGCCGCGGCGCCCGATCTTCATCATGTCGCCGAGCCGGTTCACGCTGGTGGGTTCGCCCACGAGGCAAAGATCGGGTTGCAGGCCGCGCGACGCCATGTGCTCGATCAATGCGCGGGTACCATGCAGCGCAGGCCCCTCCTCGTCCCCCGTGATGATGAAGCTCACGGTGCCGGCCTCCTGGGGGATCTCCCCCGCAGCCGCCATCATGGCGGCGATCGCGCCCTTCATGTCCACCGCACCACGCCCGTAGAGCAGCCCGCCCCGCACCTCGGGTTCGAAAGCGCCGCTCGCCCACCCATCACCCGGGGGCACTACGTCGAGATGGCCGGCGAAGGCGAAATGACGCGACCCCGGCGGCCCGCGTCTTACCGCCAGGCAATTCTCGACAATATCGTCGCCGGTCCCATCCATGAAACGCTCGACCGTAAAGCCGATCCCGGTGAGAGCTTCGGCGAACGCGTCGAACACGCTACCCCGAGCGGGGGTAACGCTGGGCGCGGCCATCAGCCGCTTGGCGAGATCGACAACTTCGGCCATCCATCATGCGCTAGCAGGAGTGTTCGCCATGCCCAAGCTCGACCTCGAAGCCATCCCCCGCACCAATGCGACCGGCTATCCGCCCGAATTCGCGGACAAGGTCCGGGATTGCCATTACCCCGTTATCGACATGCACCTTTCGAACGGACGCGGATTCCACCGCAAGGACGGCTCCGGCTTCTAGCGAGCGCACTCCGGCAAAGGACCGGGGCGCATGGCCTCGTCCAGCAGACGCGCAATGCGCAGGCCAGCCTGCACGACCCTGCGCCGCGCAAAAGGCACGCCTTCGGCGATGGCTTCCTGGCTCAGCGTGCCGTCCTTGGGAACGCTCCCGTCGCAGGGATCGCAGCCGAAGGCGAGCGGATAGGCCTCCTGCCTGGCCAACTGCCAGCTTTCCCGCCCCCAGTCCGCGATCTCGCCGCCGGCCAGGGCTTCGCGTTCGGCAGGCGAATAGCGGCGCACCACCGGTGGGTCTTCTGAAATGGCGCGCTCCGCCAGGGGGCCGTCCCAGATCCAGTGCAGGTTGAGGCCGGGCACGATGCCATAAGCGACGGTGCGATCATTGCCGCCGCGATCCTCCAGGTCGCCCGAATGGAGCGGCATGTGGATGTCGCCCACGAAATGGACGAGAAAGCTCAGGGCTTCCAGGCGGACATTGGCGGGGAGGCTTTCATCGGCCAACAGGCGTTGATTGCGTGCAATCTGCGCACTGACGCAATTGCCTCCGGAGCAATTCTTGCGAACATCGTAAGGCTCCGTGATCGGTTCGGTCTGATAGTGCCAGGCGGCGGTATAGCCCCACCGATTGTAGTCGCGCCGGATGCAGTCGGGCCAGACGGCCGCCTGTTCGAGGTTGTCCAGCGGGCAATCGGGAGTGCCCAGCAGCGGTTCTGCCGCATAAAGACGCGCGATAGCCGCGCGGGTCGACGGCGCGATATTGGCCGCCGCGATCTCGCCCGTGACCGTATGCGCGTAAAAGCCCCAGGCCAGCAGCGGACCGGGGCACAATGCCAGCAGCAGAGCCGAAATCAGGCGTGCTGCGCCTCGTATTGTTCGATGACCCACTCTTCATTCTCCGACGCGGCGACCCATTGCCGCAGCCATTCGTGTTCCCACACCGCTCCCATATAAGCGTGCGCGAAGCCGGGCACCGGTATCTGGTAACTTATGAACCGGCTGACCACCGGCGCATAGAATATGTCGGCTGCTCCGAACGTGCCGTAAAGGAAAGGGCCGCCGCCCCCGAACCGAGCACGCGCTTCCGCCCACAGGCCCAGAATGCGCACGATATCCCCCTTGGCCGCATCCGAAGGGGCAAATCCCTCAAAACGGCGGCGCACGTTCATGGGACATTCTGCGCGCAGCGCCTGATAGGAACTGTGCATCTCCGCCACCATCGCCCTGGCCATCGCGCGGGGCGCATCGTCCTTCGGCCAGAACCGTTCGCGGCCGACCTTGTCCGACAGATATTCCAGAATTGCGAGACTGTCCCACACCACGACCTCTTCGTCCCACAGGATCGGCACCTTCCCGCTGGATGGCTGGATGCCCTCTTCCTCGCGCTTTGCGACCTCCCATTCGTCGGAATACATCGGCACCGTGATCTCGTCGAACGCCAGTCCCGATTGCTTGGCGGCCAGCCACCCCCGCAACGACCAGCTCGAATAGTTCTTGTTACCGATGATCAACTTCATGCGTCCACCTCCGCTCGCCAGAGCTGGTAGGGGGTCTGCACCATGCTGTCGATGCTATCCAGGGAGATGCCGGAAACTCTGTGCGTCTGCCGTGACTGATGATACCACCATTTCATGGATCGCCCCCCTTTCCACCTCGCATTTCCCGTCAACGATCTGGTCGCCGCGCGGGCGTTCTATGGCGGGACGATGGGCTGCCCCGAAGGCCGGAGCAGCGAGGAGTGGATCGACTTCGATTTCTTCGGCCATCAGATCGTCACGCATCTGGCACCCGACGCAGGGGACCGCGCGAGCAATCCCGTGGACGGACACGATGTTCCGGTCCCTCATTTCGGTGTCGTTCTGCCCATGGCGGATTGGGAGGCCCTGGCCGAAAGGCTGAGAGAAGAGGGGGTCAAATTCACCATCGAACCTACGGTGCGATTTAAAGGAAAGCCCGGCGAACAGGCGACGATGTTCTTTCGGGATCCCAGCGGAAACGCCCTGGAGATCAAGGCGTTCGGCGATCCTGCAATGCTCTTCGCCAAATAGTCTCGGAAAAAGTGAACACATCGTTAGCGATCTGTTCGATTAAGGGACGGGCCACGCTCCGCAATTGTCGAAAAATCAGAAAGCTGTGACCTTTCACACATGAGCAGGGCGAGTCGCCCACTCGGGTTGGATGAAGGGTCCCTGATAATGCGCAAGTCTGTTTTCGCCGCACTGTTCACCGCGGCCATATCGCTGACGACGGCAGCCGAAGCGTCGGTCACCATTACCGGTCAAGCAGGAAACCCCGGGTGGCTGACGTCCAAGATCATTTACACGCCGGGCGGTCTGGGCGGCAAGGCCACGACCACCAGCCTCAACGTCTATGCGGGCCGGAACCGGCTGACGGGTTATGACAATTCCGCGATGTCCGCAGTGACCTTCGATTCCTATTGCATCGATATTTTCAATCGTCTCAGCAGCGCCAACGCCACATTCGAGATCGGGTCGCTGTCGCTTCTCGATCAGGCGAAGCAGGCTGATCTTTACAGGCTCCTCCTATCCACCGCCGGATATATCGACGCCCAATCGAACCTGACCAAGAAGAAGCGCATTTCGGCAGCTATCCAGTTGGCGGCATGGGAAATCGTGAACGAGGCGAGCGGGTCTGCCTACTCCCTGGGCGCAGGGGCCTTCCAGGTCGCGTCGAACTATGGTTCGGTGAAGGATGGGACCGCGTCGAACCCCAGCGCGCTCGTGCTGGCGCAAGGGTATCTCGACAGTCTGCCGACGGCGACCATCCCAGCGGGTAATCGCCTCCGGACGCTGGAAGCGATCAATCCGATCAGCAACCAGCGTCAGGTCTTCATCGCCGCGGTGCCGGAGCCTGCGACCTGGAGCATGTTGATCCTCGGCTTCGGAGTGGTCGGCGGCACTTTGCGCACGCGCCGCAAGAATACGATCAGCTTCGCCTGATCCGTCTCGCGCGGGCCGCTTGGGGTCCGCGCTGCTGCGAGGGGGCAGCAAGGGGCCCGCCCGGTGAAGATCGCACCGGGCGGGTTGCCGTTGTCAGATAGCTGCATCCGCAAGGACCGCAGCCCGCAGTTCGGGGATTCCCAGCCCTTTTTCGGCGCTGGTTACATGAAGTTGCGGGAAGGCCGCGACATGCTTGCGCGCCTCTTCCTCGGTCCGGGCAATTGTCGCTTCGAGCTCGCTTGCCTTCAGCTTGTCTGCCTTAGTCAGCACCACGCGATAACCCACCGCCGCCTCATCGAGCATCTTCATCATTTCGCGGTCGACGTCCTTCAGGCCGTGGCGGGAATCAACCAGGACCAAGGTTCTCGCCAGCACGGGCCGGCCGCGAAGATAGGTGCGGACCAGCGATTTCCATTTTTCGACGACCTTCACCGGGGCCTTTGCAAAGCCGTATCCGGGCATGTCGACCAGGCGGAACTGCGTGGGCGCGCCAACCTCGAAGAAGTTGAGTTCCTGGGTTCGGCCGGGCGTGACTGAAGCACGCGCGATCGACCGACGCCCGGTAAGTGCATTGAGAAGAGAGCTTTTGCCGACGTTGGAACGCCCGCAGAACGCGATTTCCGGCACCGTCGGTTCCGGCAGGAACTTGAGCGCCGGGGCGGAGAGCAGAAACTCCACCCGACCGGAGAACAGCTTGCTGGCGTGCCGCGCCAGTTCGGCTAGTTCTGCTGGCTCCGGATCGCCGGTCAATGCGTGGCCGCCTTGGCAGCCGCGCGCTCGGCCTCGACCGCCTGACGCATGCCGGGGTGCTTGGAGTAGAGATATTTCTGCTGTGCCAGCGTGAGGATATTGCTCGTGGTCCAGTACAGCAGCAGGCCCGCTGCGAAGGGCGCCATCACGAACATCAGCACCCATGGCATTATAGAGAACATCTGCTGCTGAATCGGGTCGGCAGGAGCCGGGTTCAGTTTGAAGGTCAGCCACATGGTGAAACCGAGCAGGAGAGCGAGGACACCGATCGCAAGGAAGCCCGGCGGCTGGAACGGCAAAAGACCGAAGAGGTTCAGGATGGTGGCCGGATCCGGCGCGCTGAGATCCTTGATCCAGAGTACGAAGGGTTCGTGACGCATTTCGATGCCGAGCACGAACACCTTATAAAGCGCAAACAGGATCGGCATCTGCAACAGCAAAGGCAAACAGCCGGCCAGCGGATTGACGCCCTCCTGCTGGAAGAGCTTCTGCATTTCCTGCTGCTGCTTGACCTTGTCGTCCTTATACTTGGCCTGAAGCTCTTTCATTTTCGGCTGGATGGCTTTCATCGAAGCCATGCTGGTAAAGCCCTTTTGCGCGATCGGAAAAAGCGCAGCGCGAACGATCACCGTCAGACAGATGATCGCGACACCAAAATTGCTCGTGAGATGAAAGAGTTCGCGCAGCAGCCAGAGCAACGGCTTTTCGAACCAGCGGAACCAGCCCCAGTCGATTGCAAAGCCAAGGCCCGTAATGCCCTGCTCTGCGTACCGGTCCAGCAAGGGGCTTTCCTTGGCCCCTGCGAACAGCTTCGTCTCACGCGACATTTGTGTGCCGGGGGCAAGCGTGACCGGGCTATACATCAGGTCAGCGCGGAACAGGGAATTGCCGAGCGATCTATAGCCAGCGCTGGCGCCCGACCCGTCTACGGGGGCAAGGGCGGCCAGCCAGTAAATGTCGGTGAAGCCGGTCCAGCCCACCCTGCCCTGCGGCGTGGCAGGTCCGTCTTCGACTAGGTCGGAATAATCGTAGTCGTAATTCGCCGTGCCGCCGAAGACGCCCATGGGCCCGGAATGGGCGATCCACAGATCCTCGCTGGCGGTGCGATCGGTGCGGTTGATCAACGCATAAGCCTGAACCACCGACGCGTTGGCGGTGGGATTTTGTACTGTCTGATCGGCGGTAATCAGGAATTCATCGTCGATCGAGAACGTGATCCGGTATGTCAGCCCACCCGGCCCCTGCCGCGTCAGTGTCACGGGACTCTCGGGCGTCAGCTTCGCCCCATCGGCCTGCCATCCGCCAGCCGGCAACCGGTTTCCATTGGCGAGGAATCCGAACTCCGCGAATTCCTGGGCGATCGTTCCCTCGGGCGAGAAGAGCCGCACCGGCGGACTATCCTTCTCGACAGTCTCGTCATAGTCCTTGAGAACGAGATCGTCGATCGCACCCGTTTCCAGGTTGATGGACCCCGCCAGGCGGGGCGCATCGATGGGTACGCGGTTGCCGCTCTTCAGTGCCGTGGCCAGATCGGCCTTCTCCACCGCCCGTCCTGCGGCGTCCAGACCACCCGTCCGGGTATGCGCGACGGGTGCGTCCGCAATGCCGGCCTGTTCTGCGGGCGTATCGACCTTGCTCTCTGCGACCGGCTGGCGCGCGTTCGGATAGAGATAACCGACCAGCGCGTCCCATCCGAGCAGGAGCACGGCGGACAGCACCACGGCTAAAAGGACATTGCGCTGGTTCAAGGCGGGTCTTTCGTTTCGATATCTGGAGAGGTGTGTTGCTATGTCAAGACACTGAGCCGATCAAGGGACCGGATCATGCCCGCAGCCACCCCAGGGGTTGCACCGCCCTATACGTTTCAGTGCCAGCCATCCACCCTTCACGGCGCCGTATTTTTGCAGCGCCTCTATCGCGTAATGGCTGCAGCTGGGGTAGAAGCGACAAGTCGACGGGATGAGCCGACTGGGGCCGAGCTGCCAGAAGCGCGCAATCCAGATGAAGGGGTATTTCATCTTCAGCGATATCTGCCACTGCGGCGAGGCGGATCACCCTTGCCCGATGCCGCGCGCGACAGTGCCGCGACCAGTTCCTGGGAAAGGAGCGAAAAATCGCGCTCCACACCGCCTTCGCGCCCGATGAGCACATGATCGTGATCGGGCAGACCCGATTCAGGAAGCGCATCGCGCAACAGAGCGCGGAAGCGCCGCTTCATGCGGTTGCGCACCACCGCGTTTCCGATCTTTTTCGTGACCGTGATGCCATATCGTTTGCCGTGCCCGCCATTCGGCAGGGCCAGAAGAACGAAACCGGGCCGGGCCACCCGCAGGCCGCGGTTTGCCGCCAGGAATTGGGCCCGCTTGCTCATCACCGACAGGGGCTGGTGCATTTCTGTGTCAGACATGCAAACGGGCTCCCACAGGGAGCCCGCAAATACTGCTGACTATCCGAAGCGCGCCATCGCGCATGGAAATGGCACGCGCTATGCGCGCGCCCGGCAACTTATGCGCAGAGGTTCTTGCGGCCGCGGCGACGGCGGGCGCGCAGCACCTTGCGGCCACCCGGGGTAGCCTTGCGGGCGAAAAAGCCGTGGCGCCGCTGGCGCACGAGGTTCGAAGGCTGGAAAGTCCGCTTCATCGGATCGTCCTTACAATAGCTGGCGGTGCGTTTGAGAATGCACCAATAAAAAGGGCCGCCGATCCGGCGACCGCTCAATTCAAGGGCGCGCGCATACTTTGCCCCGCGAGATTCGTCAAGCACTCCTGCAGGCTCTCGACAGCTTCCAATCCCTCCGCCATGGAAAAGCCCGAGGGACTTCAGGGGGTGGTAATGGTCGCGCTGGTAAGGACGGTCGCCTATCTCGGCCTGGAGGCGCGCGGCGTCGAAGTCCAGTGTCAAATTGCCGCCGGCCTGCCCCGCTTCAGCATCGTCGGTTTACCCGACAAGGCGGTGGGTGAAAGCCGGGAAAGGGTTCAGGCCGCTCTCGCCGCCATGGGCCTGGCGCTGCCGCCCAAGCGTATTACCATCAATCTGTCGCCCGCCGACCTGCCCAAGGAAGGCAGCCATTACGATCTGCCCATCGCGCTGGCCCTGCTCGCCGCCATGGGGGTTACGGATGCGGAGCATCTGACCGAGTTCATCGCTGTCGGCGAGCTTGCCCTGGATGCACGGATAGTCCCTTCACCGGGTGTGTTGCTGGCGGCAATTTTCGCCAGCGGCGAAGGGGCTTGGCTCATTTGTCCGAGGGGCCAAGGGGCGGAAGCGCGCTGGGCCAGCGGGGTTCCTGTCATCGCGGCGCCGGACCTCGCGAGTCTTCTCAACCATCTCAAGGGCACGCAGACACTGCCCGATCAGGCGCCCGGCGAGGTGGAGGCGATCCCGCCCGGTCCGGACCTCAGACAGGTCAAGGGACAGGAAACCGCCAAGCGGGCGCTCGAAATCGCAGCGGCTGGCAGCCATAATCTGCTGCTGATCGGTCCGCCAGGTGCGGGCAAAAGCCTCTTGGCGAGTTGCCTTCCCGGTATCCTGCCCGAACTCACTCCTGCGGAAGCGCTGGAGGTCAGCATGGTAAAATCGGTGGCCGGACTTCTGGAGGAAGGCCGCATCAGCAGGGCGCGCCCGTTTCGCGCGCCGCACCACAGCGCAAGCATGGCCGCCCTCACGGGGGGCGGTTTGAAGGTCAAGCCGGGGGAGGTCAGCTTGGCCCATCTCGGCGTCCTGTTTCTGGACGAGTTGCCGGAATTTCAGCGCGCGGTTCTCGATTCGCTGCGGCAACCGCTCGAGACAGGCAAGGTCGATGTCGCCCGTGCCAACGCGCATGTGACATTCCCGGCCCGCGTCCAGCTGGTTGCCGCGATGAATCCCTGCCGATGCGGGCATTTGGGGGACCCGTCGCTTGCCTGCAGCCGCGCACCGCGCTGTGCCGCAGATTACCAGAGCAAGGTATCGGGGCCCATGCTGGACCGCATCGATCTTCACGTAGAAGTCGACCCGGTCAGCGCCGCCGATCTTGCCTTGCCCCCGGCTTCCGAGGGCAGCGCGGAGGTTGCGGCGCGTGTTGCAGCGGCCCGCGCGCGACAAACGGCCCGCGCGCAAAAGAGCGGGGCGCGTACCAATGCCGAACTAGATGGACCGGCTCTGGAAGACTGCGCCAAGCCGGACGAAGCAGGCAGCGCGCTTCTGATGCAAGCGGCACATGCCATGCGTTTGTCCGCACGAGGATACACACGAATGTTGCGGGTCGCCCGGACCATTGCCGATCTCGCCGATGCCGAACGGGTGGGAAGGATTCATATCGCCGAGGCTCTGAGCTACCGGCGCCAGGTGCCGAGAGCTTAGCAAGCCGCGGATCTAACGCGCGGTCCCCCAGACGGAAGTAGCGGCTTCTTCGAGATCTGAGCCACTTTCCTTGGGCAAAGCCCAAACTTGGATGGCCGATTTCTTCTGGTGCTGGGAAAAGCACAGGGCGCGGATCAAGCTGTGGCTACCGAACGACACGCGCGGGATGCCGAGGGGAGATGATCGACGGGTGCTCGCCGGCAATATCCATGCGCCGAAATGGGAAGACCGTCCCGCGCATATTGAACCGGTTCAAACCGCCCATACCGGCAATGCCATTCCCGGTGACTTTCAACCTGATTCGCCAGAGAACCCTATCGTGCCCGCGAGGTCACTGCCGATCGGTGACCTCCCGCTTCGCGAACGGCTTGCGCACGCTCACCAGTATGACCGATGCGACCCCTGCGACCACCTCGCCGTCCGCAGGGACTTCCTGGCCGAATTACCACGGTCTGGGTGGGACCTTTTGCATCGATCTCGCTAAACGCCGTATTACCGTAGAGTGACGGAACTGGAACGCTGGTGCGGAGCAACCAGTTGGCCAGTTTGCAAACTGGCCACGAACGTTGGCTTCGACAGGGTGAGATGCACTTCAAATAGGGCCTGTCTTAAGCCATCCCGCAATCTTTCACGAAGCGGTTGCTCAAAATTGGAAGGGTTCGATTGAACTTCGTTCGCCGATCGCCAGTGCATCGGTGACAAGCTGCAAAGGCTGGAGATCGACGTCACTTTCCCCGCTTCGGATAAGAGCACCGAAGGCTTCATAAAGCGCCACATATTCCCCGTTGTTTCCGACGAGCGGGTCCGAATGGGGCAACTGAACAATACGTCCCCCTTCCTGCAGACGGAGCGTTCCCGCGTCGGTGTCGATTTCTATGTCCCAAATCTGCGGTCCCTCTTGGAGGAAATCGAAATCGGCATCGACTCGAGCACCTCCGGAACTCATCGCGAGCTTTGCCGCGATTGGGCAGGCACGGTTTTCAGGGATGGCTAGCTCGGCTGCGATCAACACGAGCGGAGCCGGCAGGATTTGCGTCGCTATCGAGAGCGCATTGATCCCGGGATCGAACACTCCGAAGCCACCTTCGGACAGTATCCAGTCCTGACCGGGGTGCCACCGGCGGATATCCTCGCGCCAAGTAATCCGGACCGCGCGGATCGCCTTGTTTGCCAACCAAGCGCGAGCGGTCGCGACATGAGCTGCCTCGCGTGAATGCCATGCAGCGAAAAGCGTCACGCCCCGGGCCGCTGCAACCTTCTCGAGCGCCGTAGCCTGCGTAACCGTCAACGCCGGGGGTTTTTCGAGCATAACATGTCGACTGGCCTGGATGGCTGCCAGGGCCTGCTCGTATCGTCCCATCGGAGGCGTACAGAACGAGACTGCGCCAATGTCCTCGTCCCCATCAAGGAGTGAAGCGAGAGAAGGCCAATCTCGAACACCATCCACCGTCCCTTCGTGACTCGTGGTTGCGCCGAGGGCGAAGACCGAACTTCCGCGCAAAGCGGGCAAATGCTGATCCCGGGCGATCTTGCCGATGCCCACCAGGCCAATCTTGATCCTGTCCACTGTCTGCTCTTTTATAATATATATATGTTTCCTATTGCCGGCTCTCGACGATATCAAGCCAGACCTTTTCGCGGATTGCTTGGTGGATGGGGTATCAAAAGAGGGACGGGATAAGTGAGCGAAACAAGGGAAGGTGCACCGCCGCTGCGCTCGCGGGCGTGGTTCGACAATCCGAAAAACCCGGACATGACCGCGCTCTACGTAGAGCGGTACCTCAACTACGGCATCAGCCTTGGCGAACTGCAATCGGGGAGGCCCATCATCGGGATCGCCCAGACAGGCAGTGACCTCGTCCCTTGCAACCGCCATCATCTCGAACTGGCGAAGCGGGTTCGCGAGGGCATTCGGGACGCTGGCGGGATAGCCATCGAGTTTCCTGCGCATCCCATCCAGGAAACCGGCAAGCGTCCGACAGCCGGGCTTGATCGCGACCTCGCGTATCTAAGCCTCGTCGAAACGATTTACGGATACCCCATGGACGGTGTGGTCCTGACGATCGGTTGCGACAAGACGACGCCAGCGTGCCTGATGGCGGCGGCGACGGTCAATATTCCCGCCATCGCGCTTTCGGTCGGCCCCATGCTGAACGGATGGTTCAACGGCGAGCGCACCGGATCGGGAACGATTGTTTGGAAAGCGCGAGAGATGCTCGCCGCCGGCCAGATCGACTATAAGGGTTTTATTGAACTTGTCGCATCGTCTGCGCCGTCGACGGGATGGTGCAACACGATGGGCACCGCGACGACCATGAATTCGCTCTGCGAAGCCCTGGGCATGTCGCTACCCGGATCCGCGGCGATACCTGCCCCATACCGTGACCGGCAGGAAAATGCATATCTGACCGGCGTGCAAATCGTGGAGATGGTCCGGGCCGACCGCAAACCGAGCGACATCATGACGCGGGAAGCCTTTCTCAACGCGGTCCGGGTCAACAGCGCGATCGGGGGGTCAACGAACGCGCCCATCCACCTCATTGCGATTGCCCGCCACATCGGTGTGGACCTGTCGCTCCACGATTGGGAGCGGCATGGTCGTGAAGTGCCTCTGCTCGTCAATCTGCAACCCGCAGGCACGTACCTCGCGGAAGATTTCTATCGCGCCGGAGGTGTGCCTGCCGTGATGGGCCAAATGCTGCGCGCGGGCTTGCTGGATGGGGAAACGGTCGGCGCAAATGGTCGAACGCTGTCCGAGAACGTCGGCAGCGCCGCGGCAAGCAATGCCGACGTCATTCGTCCACTCGACGACCCGTTACAAGATGCCGCCGGGCTTACTGTTCTTATGGGCAATCTGTTCGACGGAGCGGTGATGAAGAAGAGCGTGATATCGGACGAATTCCGCGATCGATATTTGTCGAATCCCAACGACCCTGAAGCGTTCGAAGGAACCGCAATCGTGTTCGATGGGCCCGAGGACTATCATGCGCGGATCGACGACCCATCTTTAGGAGTGAGCGAAACCTCGATCTTGGTCATGCGCGGCGCCGGCCCCATCGGATACCCAGGTGGAGCTGAAGTGGTGAACATGCGTCCGCCCACGGCTCAGATCATGGCGGGCGTGCATGCCTTGCCGTGCCTGGGAGATGGACGGCAATCCGGGACCAGCGGGAGTCCGTCCATCCTCAATGCCGCGCCGGAGGCCGCGGTGGGTGGCGGCCTTGCTTTGCTGCAGACCGGCGACAAGATCCGGATCGATCTGCGACGGCGGACCGCCGACATGCTCGTGTCGGACGACGAGCTATCCCGACGCCGCGCCGAGCTGGAAATCGACCTTTCCTACGTGCCCGCCTCGCAGACGCCATGGCAGGAAATCCACCGCAATATCACGGGACAGTTCGATGGTGGCGCCGTGATTGAGCTCGCAGTGGCATATCAACGCATCGCTCAGACGCGCGGCCTTCCGCGAGACAGCCATTGAGAGTCGTACAAAGGGACCGCACCGATCGCCTCGGCGAGGGCCCCCTGTGGTCGGTGCGGGAGAACGCGCTCTACTGGGTGGATATCATTGATCGCAGGATCAATCGTCTGTCCTTCGAGGATGGCCACACAAACAGCTTCGGCCAGCCCGATCACACCGCTTGGATCATCGAGCGTGAACAAGGTGGCTTTCTGGCCGGAATTGGACGAGATGCCGTCTTTCTCGACCTACCGTCGAATCATATCCAGCGTTTATGTACGGTTGAGCACGGCAAGCCCGCCAACCGCCTGAACGACGCCAAAGCCGATGGCACCGGCCGCGTTTGGGCGGGTACAATGCCGGTTTCGTGCGATACTCCGAACGGCGCCTTTTATCGTATCGACCCGGATGGAACGGTCTGCGAGGTCGACAGCCCCTACACGATAGCAAACGGACCTGCGATAGACTGCGGTGGCGCCTTTCTGCTTCACACGGATACTGCCACGCGGACCATCTTTCGCTTCGCTATCAACGATGACGGGACCTTGGGCGAACGCCAAATCTATATTGAGTTCGAGTCAGATTGGGGCAACCCCGACGGTATGACATTCGATGCCGATGGTGGCCTCTGGGTCGCTTGCTGGGGCGCGGGGTGCGTGGCGCGCTTCGACAGTTCGGGTCGGCGTGAACGCGCGATTGCGCTGCCCGCAAGTCAGATCACCAACTGCGCGTTCGCTGGGCCGGATCTCGATCGCATGTTTGTAACCTCGGCTAGCGAGGGGGTCGAAGAACCATACGGAGGAGCCCTCTTCGAAATCGAGCCTGGGTGTCGGGGACTTCTGCCAAATCGCTTCATGGGTTGAATTGACAATAGAACCTGGCCCGAGATTAATCCGAGAGGAGACAGGAAGACTACTCGGGATTCGCGGTGTCGATCAGATCTAAAACGTCGCCGATCAGGTTGCGCATGGTTGCCCGAGCCGCATCCTCATTGCGGGCGATAATCGCATCGCGAACCGCAGCATGATCCGAAACGCTGGCGCTGCGGCCTTTCACCCGGTTGGTGAAGCGGATGGAGGTTCGCAGCGCCGTGGCCACCACGTCGCGAAACTGAACGTAGAAGGGGTTTCGAGAGGCACGCAGGATCGCAACGTGAAAAGCGATGTCGGCTTGAAGCGTGTCGTCCAGCCCTTGTTCCGCCGCGACCATCCGGTCGAGGCCATCCGAGATACGTTGCAGTTCTTCTTCATCTCCGAAGCGCGCCGCCAACGCCGCAGCTTCGGGTTCTATGGCAACCCGAAGCTGGTTGAAGTGCTTCAGTAGTTCGACCGAGAATTGTCGTTCCAGCAGCCAGCGCAGTACATCTGTATCGAACAGGTTCCAGGAGGCCGTCGGTTGGACGATCGTACCCTGGCGCGGGCGAGCACTGAGCAACCCTTTGGCGGTCAGCATCTTCACTGCTTCCCGTGTCACCGAGCGACTGACCTGATGATATTTTGCCAGTTCGGCTTCAGTCGGAAACGGTTGCTTCTCGAACTGCCCGGTGACGATTGCGCGGCCCAGGTTGTCTAGCAGACCGTATGTCAGGTTTCGGCCTAGAGCCTGCCGGGAAGCGGGATTCGTCATGTCTTCGATAAGCAAGTAGCGCACCTTTCCGGTCCGACGCCGTCCCAAAACGATCATATTCCTAATCGGCAACTAGACAAGCCGCATTAATCAGATAAATCGATGCAAAGCGCCATCAAGCGCAGATCCGAGGGGAATGCCGTGACGAGCCTATCGACCATTGATGTCGTCGTAGTCATTGCCTATGCGATCGGAATATTCTTTCTCGCTCAATGGGTTAGTCGCGAGAAAGCTGGACACGCGAAGGACACCTCCGACTATTTCCTCGCGTCGAAGGCTTTGCCTTGGTGGGCTATCGGCGCATCTCTGATTGCCGCTAACATTTCCGCCGAGCAGATCGTGGGGATGTCCGGCTCCGGATACGCCATCGGTCTTGCCATCGCATCATATGAATGGATGGCCGCACTGACACTGCTGATCGTCGGCAAGTGGTTTTTGCCGATTTTCCTCCGAAATGAAATTTACACGATGCCGCAGTTCCTCGAACAGCGCTTCGGACCCACCATCCGTACGGTCATGGCCATCTTCTGGCTTGCGCTATACATTTTCGTGAACCTTACCTCGATCCTCTGGCTCGGGTCCGTCGCGGTGACCGAGGTGGCCGGCGTAGATCAAGACCTTGCCTTGATCGCACTCGGGGTGTTCGCGCTGGTGTATCAACTGCGTGGCGGCCTCAAGGCTGTGGCTCTCACGGATATCGTACAGGTCACTTTGTTGGTCATGGGTGGGCTGGTGATTTCCTATCTCACGCTCGCACAGATCGGCGGAGATCGCGGCGTGCTTGGCGGGTTTTCACGTCTGACGACGGAGCTTCCAGAGAAGTTCGACATGATACTGTCGCCCGACAACCCCTTTTACAAGGACCTGCCCGGCATCAGCGTGCTGATCGGAGGGATGTGGATTGCAAATCTTAGCTATTGGGGCTTCAACCAGTACATAATTCAGCGTGCGCTGGCCGCCAAGAGTCTCCCTGAGGCGCAGAAAGGCATGGTATTCGCCGCATTCCTCAAACTGCTAATGCCGGTCATTATTGTGCTTCCTGGGATTGCGGCGGTCCTGCTGGCTCCAGAGCTTGCCAAGCCGGATCAAGCCTACCCTACAATGATGGGATTGCTGCCCGTTGGGTTGCTGGGGCTCGTCTTCGCGGCATTGGTCGGGGCAATTATCGCCTCGATGGCCTCCAAGATCAATTCGATCGCGACGATCTTCACCCTCGACATTTATGCCAAGGCACGCGGTCTTAACACGCGGGCCGAGGACGATGAAGGCCGCCTGGCATCCGAACGGAAGCTGGTGCGCGTGGGGCGCATTTCGGCGGTGATCGCCACCCTGCTGGCGATCCTTACCGCTCGTCCCCTGCTCGGTAGCTTGGATCAAGCTTTTCAGTATATCCAGGAGTTCTCCGGTTTCGTCACCCCGGGCATCACCGTGATATTCCTGCTCGGGATGTTCTGGAAAGGGGCAACGGAGGCCGGCGCGCTTGTGGGCGCAATCGGATCGGTCCTGCTCAGCCTGATGTTCTGGTATCCCGCCAACTGGGGTGGCCTTGCGGCGTTGAACGCGGTGCCGTTCCTTGACCGGATGATGATCGTGTTCTTCATCAGCTTGTTCCTTGCCGTGATCGTCTCGCTGGTCCGCCCTGCGCAGGAAGGAAGCAATCGCATCACTATGCAAGGCGTGACCTTCACGACCACCAAAAGCTTCAACATCGCGGGGGTGGTGGTCATCGCAATACTCATCGCCTTGTATGCGGTTTGGTGGTGACCTTCGCGGGCCCATTCCTGGCGGTCGATTGGGGAACCACCAATCGCCGCGTTTACCTCATCGAGGAGGGGACTGTCCGCCGCACCGAACGCGACGACCGGGGAGTAACCTCGGTCACGGATTTCGAAAGCACCGTGGCCGCAATGCGGACCGACTTCGGTGATCTCCCGATGCTTTTGGCAGGCATGGTGGGGGCAAATATTGGCTGGCGGCATATTCCTTACGTTTCCGCGCCGGCGAATATCGCAGATCTGGCAAGCGGGCTTTCGTGGATAGACGAAAGGACGGCCATCGTGCCGGGGGTTCGCACCGCGAACGATGTAATGCGGGGCGAGGAGGTTCAGTTGCTTGGAGCTGTGAAAACGGGGCTTGCGGCGCCACGTGCCGTGTTGGTCCAGCCAGGCACGCATAGCAAATGGGTTTGGATGGAAGGCGGTCGAATAGAGCGATTTACGACTGCAATGACGGGAGAACTTTTCGGTTTGCTGCGTCGGCACAGCCTCCTGGCCCCCCTACTTGATGGACAGATCGAATGCGGCGTCGCCTACCTTGAGGGTGTGAACGCTGGAATAAATGGTGATCTTGCGGCAACCCTTTTCTCAATCCGCGCAGGGAATATTCTCGGGACGAGCGAAACTGGCAATTCCGCCGCGTTTGCGAGTGGTTTGTTGATCGGAAACGAGGTTGCCCATCGCATGACGGAGATCGGCGATCTTCCTGTTATCGTACTTGCCGGACCCGAACTCGGCAGGCTCTATTGCAGCGCCATTACGGCGCAGGGCGGCACCGCCACGATGATAGATAGCCAATCCGCTTTCGTCGCTGGCATTGTCGCTATCAGGGATGAACTCACGTGAATTTCATTTCGCGATTTGACGACGCGATGGACCGCTGCCCCCTGATAGCCATCCTGCGCGGGGTGAGGCCCGAAGAGGTTGTCGCGATCGGCGAGGTTCTGATCGAAGCTGGCTTCTCCATCATCGAGGTCCCACTCAATTCGCCGCGTCCGTTCGAAAGCATTTCCCGCCTGTCGTCCGCCGCGGGAGCACGCGCTGTAGTCGGCGCGGGCACGGTTCTGAGGGCAGAAGACGTCTCTGCGGTCGCCGGAGCGGGTGGACAGCTCGTCATCTCACCCAACACCGACAAAGACGTGATCGCGGCAGCAGTCTCCCGAGGCCTCGTGGCGCTGCCGGGGGTTTCCACCCCCACCGAAGCTTTCACAGCGATCGGGGCGGGCGCCACAGCTTTGAAACTCTTTCCGGCGGAGGCTGCTTCGCCCGCAGTGCTGAGAGCGATGCGTGCGGTTCTTCCAGCCGAAATGCGCGTTCTCCCGGTCGGCGGAATCACGTCGGACGGATTGGGCCCGTGGTGGGAGGCAGGCGCCGGCGGTTTCGGCCTTGGATCGGCGCTTTACCGCCCAGGCGATACGGAGAGCGTAGTCGGCAAAAGGGCTCGAGCTTTCGTGAGTGCTTATGCCACTCTCGCCAGAACGAGCTGAACGACTCGGCGTCTCGGCGCATTACCGACCCCCGATAACCGACGACATATGGTTCCAGCTGCTGCACTCGCTGATCGTGACATTGGGCACCTTCGCAAGAATACGAGTCCGTCCAACCGTGGCGTTGCAGTTTTGAAGGCGGACGGAAGCGGGGCGCCATTTCACCGGAACGATTTAGCGGACATTGGTAACGCTATGTTTGGTCGAGATCGTGATGTCCTCGGGATCCTGGTTCGGCGTCGCTGGAACGCTAAGACCGGTAATCGAGGTTGGGATCGGCTAACGATGGCGTCACGAAGAAGCCGTGGTCAACCGCCACCGTGAAGATTCCGTAGACCTTCGATTTGTCGCCGCCCCCATCGGGCCAGCGTAGGGCGACCTGGTTGGGCTTAGTCCACAACCGTGGGCCTTCCAGACCATACTGGTCACTGTAGCCGAAGCTTGAACGCTTCCATCCGCCGAAACTGTGATAGCTGGCCGGCAGTGGGGTCGCCACTTTTATCTCGACCATGCCGACAATGGGACTGGCCAATTCGCGTGCGGCGTGACCATTGCGTGTGAAGATGACGACGCCGCTGCCGTATCGATGCACGCTTGGCAGAAGCACCGGCTCCTCAAAATCTTTTGCCTGCTCGATCTGGTAGACGGGGCCGAAGTTATCGTCCTCATAGCTCCAGGCGGACACCTCTCGAGCCCTCGATGGTGTGAACATCCGCAACCACGGGCTGGAGGATTGTCATACGCCGCTTTTGGCCGGCAACCTACCACTTTACGCCGGGCAGGCCGCATCGCTTGACCTGGTGCGGATACCGCCGACACGACAGTGCAGGTTGAGGTCATCAAGGCACCGGCCTCGGCGCTCTACGTTGCTTCGGCGTCCCGTTCCTGCCGAAGCTCGACTAGTCCGCGTGCTTAGTTCCCCAAACGGGGCTTTTCCGATCTCCTCGATCCGCCCCCTGCAGGTCATCGCGCGCTATCAAATTCGCCCTTCGTTCTGGCATGCTGGCACATACCGCATACTCCAAGCGATTGCAGCACCAGTCTTGTCTGCGAAAAGCTTAAAAGCTGGCGCACCCGACAGGATTCGAACCTGTGACCTCTGCCTTCGGAGGGCAGCGCTCTATCCAGCTGAGCTACGGGTGCGCACGATGCCGCGCGGCGGCGGAGGGGCGCTTAGCAAAGAGGGGTGCTGGTGGCCAGAGGGATTGCGCGGCAGAGTGTTAGGTAATTGGAAACCGCGCGCCTGCTAAGCCTTCATCCATGCCAACTCTTGCCGCCCCCACCGCCGCACTCGCTCCCGTCACGCCCCCCGTCGCAGACCTTGCGGCCGGATGGGCGCTGTTGCACGAAGCGGGCGAGGCGGTGGCCGATCTGGCGCAGCTCGGCCCCGATCCCAAGCCATTGGCGCCGCGAGACTTTGCCGCTTTAGTGCACGCCGCCGGGCCGGTCCGCGTGGCGCTGGTGGAGCGCGGCATCGACGACTGCGCGGCGATCCTGCACACCGGCATCAACGCCATCATCAATGCGCACGAGGCTGGACGCGAGACCACCGCTGCGGCGTTGACCCTGTGGCGCGAATTCGACGCGGCGCGCGACAGTCTGCTGTCCCTCACCGAGCGCGCGCACTAAGAAAAAATCGTCGATATCCCCCTTGATCGGCCCACGGAACATGCCGAACATCGCCGGTGATCCAGTAGGTGTGGGACGGTTCGCGACCAATTGTCGGTTGACCGAGTTCCCATTCTGTTCCAGTTCACCCCGATGATCGAAACCGCCCCGAATCCGGTCGGCTGCGGCCAGGTAGCCGCTGGCGAATGCCGCGAAGCACGCGATGTGGCGCGCGGCATCATGCGCCTTTTCGCACGCAACGATATCTGGTGCCTGCCCGAAATGCCGCTGCGCAACGGGCGCCGCGCCGACCTGATGGGAATCGATCCCAAGGGCCGCATCGTGATCGTTGAGATCAAGGTTCAGCGCGGCGATTTGCTGGGCGATGGTAAATGGCCCGATTATCTCGACCATTGCGACCGGTTCTTCTGGGGCGTGCCGCCGCACCTGGACCGTAGCCCACTGGAGGGCGAGGGGTACAGGCCCGATTGCTGCGGCGTGATCGTGGCGGATGCCTATGATGCGGAGATCCTGCGCCCCGCCCCACTGCACCCGCTAGCTGCCGCGCGCCGCAAGGTCGAGGCCGAGCGGCTGGCCCGCACCGCGCTGCGCCGCCTGACGGTGGCGGGTGATCCCGACTGCGCACCGTGGGGCTCCGAAGTCTGATCGCGATAAGTGCAAGGGCTTGAGGCAATGGAAGCTTGAACCGATAGGCCCGGCTGCCGCATAGGCAGGGCATGTCCGCGCTAGCCACCATCCTGCTGTCCGCCCTGGCGATGACCGTCATCGTCGCGCTGCGCTATCTGGCGGCGAGCGGGTTCTTCGCCTGGCTGACCGGGCGGCGGCTGCCGGGTCGATATGCGAAGCTGCGCCCTCAGATCCGGCGCGAGATCGGCTGGTCGCTCGCGTCCGCCACTATTTACGGCATTCCCGCAGGGATCGTGGCCTGGGGCTGGCAGGCGCATGGCTGGACGCGGATCTACACAGACTGGGGCGCCTATCCACTATGGTACGCGCCGATTTCGCTGCTGTTGTACCTGTTCGCGCACGACAGCTGGTTCTACTGGACGCACCGGTTGATGCATCGTCCGAGCTTGTTCCGCATCGCCCACGCGGTCCATCACGCCAGCCGCCCGCCCACCGCCTGGGCGGCCATGAGCTTCCATCCGTGGGAGGCGCTGACGGGCGCGGTGGTGATCCCGGCGCTGGTGTTCCTGATCCCGATCCACGCGGCTCTGCTGGGCGCGGTACTGGCGATCATGACGGTTATGGGGGTGACCAATCACATGGGCTGGGAAATGTTTCCGCGACGTTTGGTTAATTCTGCCTTAGGGAACTGGCTGATAACCGCCAGCCACCACCAACGCCATCATGACGAGTACCGATGCAACTACGGCCTCTATTTCCGGTTCTGGGATCGACTGTGCGGCACCGATCGCGGCCTGTCCTCCTCGCTCTGAGCGCGGCGGCCGTGCTGATGGGCGCGGCTCCGCCCGCCATGGCGCCGGTAACGGCAGACGTTACAGTGGTTGCGGTGAACCTGCGCAATGACAACGGCGTGGTGCGCGCCTGCCTGACCAATGCGGCGGACCATTTCCCCAAATGCGAGAACCCTGCCGATTCCATGAATCTGGTGCGCGAGGCCGCCGGAACCGTGAAGATGACCTTCAGCGGCGTGGCGCCCGGTCGCTATGCGGTGGCCCTGCTGCATGACGAGAACGACAACGGCAAGGCGGACCGAGCGGCGATGATGATCCCGACCGAGGGATTCGGCTTCTCGCGCGATGCCAAGGTGCGATTCGGCCCGCCCAAGTTCCGCGACGCCGCGTTTGACGTAGAGCCCGGCGCGGACGAGAAACTGGTCATCAGGATGCGCTACCTTCTCTAGAATACCTATCTGCCCGTCACCGCATCACCGGCCCGCTCCCCGCGAAGCCATCGGTGCGATTAACGGGGCGATGCCACCGCTCATAATTTACAGGATGTTTACCAACCGCCTGCCATAGCCAAAGCCACTGGGTTACTCGGGGTTTTCGCGATCATGGACAGGTTCGGAGGGACGTTCGGCACGCACGGCGATGCCCAGCCGTTCGACTTCGAATTTCCCGAAGGGTTCGAAGAGGATTTCGACACCGGGGACGACGATACGTCCGATGATTCCGCTCTGTCCCCCGTGGGACAGGACGAACGCCGGATGCAGGTGCGCGCCTACAACCACTGGGCCGCAATGTTGGGCGAGGCGGATTTTCCCGACATTGCGCAGCTCAACCCCGAATCGCTCGCAGATTTCGGCCCGCACGGGGTGCTGCTGCATTTCGACGACGGCATCGAGGATCCGCAGGTCAGCTTCATCGGCGAAGCGCTGGCGCATGAATGCGGCACAGACGCCTCGCTAAAACGCCTGTCCGATGTGCCCAGCCGATCGCTGCTCAGCCGCATCACCGATCATTACATGCAGATTTTGGCCAACCGCGCCCCGATCGGATTCGAGGCCGAATTTCAGAACGCGGCGGGACAGGACGTGCTCTATCGCGGCATCCTGCTGCCGTGGTCGAACGACGGCGAGACCATTAATTACATTTTCGGCGTCATCAACTGGAAGGAACTGGCCGACGCGGCAACCGCCGAGGCCATCCTGTCCGAAATCGATGCGGCGCTGGAAGCCCCCATCCCGGCTTACGAAGGAAAAGACATGGACCGTATGCTCGACCTGTCGCAATTCGCGACCGACGATGGCAATGACGACGAAACGGCCGAGCTGCCGACGCCCTCATTCGGAGGTGCGAACCCGGCAAGCAAGACCCGGCTTTTCGAAGACCGCGCGCCTCTGGAACTGACCCCCGAATTTGCCGAGGAAGGTTTCGCCGAAGAGGACGAGCTCGACGAGGACAGTGGTTACGAAACCACCGAATGGGGCGCGGGCTTTTCCGGCTTCGGTGGCGATGAAAAGACGATCTATGCCGTCGATTACGGCGCGCAGGGCCTGGAAGACGGCGAGGAAGAGGAAGACGATTACAACGGCGTAATCGATCCGCTGGGCGATGACAGCGTCGGCATGGGGCTATCGTCGCTGGTATCGCGCGGCGAGCGTACCAAGGCCAGCGTTAAGCTGCCCGACCCGCAGGAGCCCGCGCAGGGCGAACGGACCACGCTGGAACAGCGGCTGCGCGCGGTGATCCCGCAGGCATACGAGCCCGAAGAGCCCCATCTGGCCTTCGAGCGAGCGGGCGTGGCGGTACCAAGATCCGCCGCTCTGCCGGGTGCCAGCAGTCCCTATGATCCGGCCGGTTACGACGACACCGATTACGAAGCCGCCGAGTACGAGACACCCGGTTACGCTGAGGCGGCAAATAAGAGCCCGGCGGAAGACATCGGCGCGAAGGAGCCCATTCACGCGGGTCTCTCGAAGTACGATGCAGAGGATGACGACGAATTCGCGGATACCGGTTTCGCGGCCTCCGACGAAGACCGCGAGGACGCGGACGGCGACGGCCTTTACGATTGCCTCGCATCGGCCCGTGAGCTGGCGCAGAGTGCGCGCAGCAGCGAGGATCGCGGGCGCAAGGCCCTGTATCAAGCGGTTGCCCGCGCTTACGACTTCAGCTTGGAAGCGGCGGCCAATCCGGAAGATTTCGACGATTTGCTGGCGGAAAACGGCCTGATCAGGCAGGACCGCGCCCCGATGACGCCGGTCGTGAAGCTGGTCTTCGGCGCCGATTACGACAAGACCCGTCTGACGGAATATGCCGCCGTGCTGGGCTATGCGCACCGCACCGGCGTGGCGCGCGGTACGCTCGCCAGCGTGCTGGGCCAGGCCGAAGGCGGCCTGAAGGGTGTGGTCCAGGCCGAACGCCGCGCGCGCAAGGAAGCCGCCGGGAAGACAGCAGAGAATGCCGATGGCATCCGCCCCGCGCTGGCGGCCAAGCTGCGCAAGCGCGACGCCGTGGCGCTCGAATCGCTGCCCGGCGAGGGTGCTGAATTCGCGCTGGTGATGGTCCGCCGGACGCCGGACGGAACGCTGGAGGTGATCGGCGAGGTGCCCGATGATGTGAAGCTGGTCGAAAGGGCTGCCCGCCGCTTGATCGCCTGACTCGGCGGGGCGAACGATCGTCGCGCGAATTTTGCGGCGGGCTTTCAGTTCCGGTTCACCCGCATCTGCGCTAACAGGGCCGCGATGGCCCATCCGCTCCGCGCAAGCGCGCGCATCCTTGCCCTGTTCGCGCTGTTTCTGTTCGCAGCCCGCCCCGCGTTGGCGCAAAGCGTGCTGCGCGATACCGAGACAGAGCTTTTCCTGCAGGATCTGGCCGCGCCCATCGTGGAAGCGGCGGACCTGCGCGAAGGCAATGTCGATCTGGTGCTGCTCAACGATCCCAACATCAACGCCTTCGTCGCGGGCGGGCAGGCGATCTATCTGCATTCCGGCCTGATCGAGGAAGCCGACACCGCCGCCCAGGTTCAAGGTGTGATCGCGCACGAAATGGGCCACATCACCGGCGGCCACATCGTGCGTCAGTCCGAAGGTGCGCGTGCGGCCACCAATATCTCGCTGCTGTCGCTGCTGGCGGGCGTGGGCGCTGCCCTGGCCGGCGCGGGCGATGCCGGCATGGCGGCGATGATGCTGGGCCAGCGCGTGGCCATGGGCAGTTTCCTGGCCTACAGCCGGGTGGAAGAAGGCAGCGCCGACGCGGCAGGTGCCAAGTTCCTCTCCGACGCAGGAATTTCCGGGCGCGGATCGCTGGGCTTCTTCAAGAAGCTGGCCGAACTGGAAACACGCCACGGCGTGAGCCGCGCGCCGGACATGGAATATATTCGCACCCACCCGCTGACCAGCGACCGGCTGAGCGTGCTGCGCGACACCTACGAGCGGGACCCGGCGTGGGGCCAGCCCGACGACCCCGCGATGCAGGCCCGCTTCGAACGGGTGAAGGGCAAGCTGATCGGCTATCTGGGCGAACCGCAGGCCGTGTTGCGCGATTATCCGCCCTCCGACACCAGCGTGGCGGCGCATTACGCGCGCGCCTACGCCTATCACAAGCAGGCGCTGGTAAGTAAGGCGCTGGCCGAGACCGAGGCACTGCTGGCGACCGATCCCGAGGACCCGTATTTCCTTGAGATGGAAGGACAAATTCTGCTCGAATCGGGGCGCCCGGACGAGGCGCTGGCCGCGCTCCGCAAGGCCACTGCGCTGACCAATGCCAGCCCGCTGATCGCCACGCTGTATGGCCATGCGCTGATCGCGACCGAGGACGATGGCAATTTCGAGGAGGCCGAGCGCGTTCTGCGCGCCGCGGTTGCACGCGACCGGCTGAACCCCTTCGCCTGGCGCCAGCTCGGCACGGTCTATGCCGCACGCGGCGACATGGCGCGTGCCAATCTGGCCAGCGCGGAACAGCAGGTGATGAGCGGGGACTACATCCAGGCGCTGCGCAGCGCGAAGACGGCGCAGGCGGGCCTGCCCGAATATACGCCCGACTGGCTGCGCGCGCAGGACATCGAATTGCAGGCGCGCGAGCTGATCGAGCGGGCCGACCAATCGCGCAAGAGACGGCAGGGCTGACACGGAAATGAGAAATACGCTGCTCACGGCGCTGATCGCGCTGGTCTTCGGCTTTGCGGGCGCGGGTCTGTGGTCGCTGAGCGGCCTGGGCGAAGCGCGTACGCGCGCCTGGCTGGTCGCCAATCCCGATATCCTGCCCGATATGGCCGAAGCACTGGAGGCGCAGCGCGCGGGCGAGCGGCTGGCCCAGGTGGGCGACACGGTGACCGCGCCTTTCCCCGGCGCGGTGCTGGGCAATCCGGACGGCACCCGCACGCTGGTCAAGTTCACCGATTATGGCTGCACCTTCTGCCGCACGAGCGAGGCCGACGTGCAGAAGCTGATCGCGGGCGATCCTCAGCTGAAGATCGTCGTGCGCGAATGGCCGATTTTCGACGGCAGCGAGCAGGCCGCGCGCATGGCGCTGGCCGCCGCCGAACAGGGCAGATACCCCGCGTTCTACCGCGCGATGTTCGCTGCCGGACGCCCCAGCCCCGCCACCATCGCCAAGGCCGCCTCCGTCGCCGGGCTCGACATGGACCGCGCCAATCGGGTTGCGGCGTCGGACAAGGTCACCGCCGAACTCGCGCGCAATATGGAACTGGCGCGCACGCTCGGCTTTTCGGGCACGCCCAGCTGGGTTGCAGGCGACCAGGTGTTCCAGGGTGCGGTGGGCTTTGACGCGCTGAAGCAGGCCGTCGACGACGAGGCATGAGCCCACGCCGCATGGTCTCGGCCGCGCTGGGCGGTGCCGTCGCGCTGGCGATGATGCTGTCCGCCGCTCCGGCACGTTCCGGCGAGGGGGCTGGCGACGTGGCTGGAGAGGTAAAGGGGCTGGCGCTGTTGCAGCAGCGCGACCGGCAGCTTTTCGACGCCGGATGGCGGCTCACCACCGGCAATGCGCCTTGGTGCGCCGACGCAGTGGCCAAGCTGGGGTTTCAGGTTCTCGACGCCGCAGGTTTCGAGGATGCGGACGCCGTGAGGCGCGATCTGGGCCTGACCGGCGATCTGGCGGTGGGCGCGATAGCACCCGGATCGCCTGCCGAACGCGCCGGGATCGCCGCCGGCGATACGTTGATCGCGCTGAACGGTGCCCCGCTGGAAAGCCGCTTTCCGCGGGCAAGGCCCAGCTGGCAACGGCTGATCGACGTAACCGCCGCGCTGGACCGGGCGGCCGCGCAGGGTGCGGTAACGCTGGAGCTGGCGCGCACCCATTCCGCGCCCCGCACC
This sequence comes from Qipengyuania sp., assembly GCF_042095715.1. Taxonomy (GTDB): domain Bacteria; phylum Pseudomonadota; class Alphaproteobacteria; order Sphingomonadales; family Sphingomonadaceae; genus Qipengyuania. Next base: position 34,227 of record NZ_JBELMO010000020.1, read on the forward strand.
GTCACCGTCACGCCCACCCCCTCCTGCCCCACTCGGTTCGAGGTGATCGACCGCGGCGGAAGGGCGTCTGCCGAGGGAACGCGGGTGATGCTGGGGCGCGATTTCGTGGGATTTGACTATCCGGCGGACGAATTTGCCGCCGCAGTCGCGCACGAGCTGGCGCACAACCTGCTGCGCCACCGCCGCACGCTGGACCAGCGGGGCCGCTCGCTCGGCAATGTCCGCACGACCGAGCGCGAGGCAGATCGATTGATGCCATGGCTGCTCGCCAATGCAGGCTATGACCCTGCCGCCGCGCTGCGCTTCATGCGCCGCTGGGGCCCGCGCCACGATGGTGGGTTGTTCCGCAACCGGAATCACGAAGGCTGGGACGAGCGCGCCGACTGGATCGCGCTGGAGCTTGAAAGGATCGCGCCGCTGATGGCCGCCGAGGGCCATGCCGACTGGCGGACCCACTTCGTGCGCGAAACGCTGGACTGACGGCACCCGCGCATAGCCGCTGGCGCCCGCCTGCCATTCTGGTCTAGAAAGCGCCTCAGCCATGCCCGTGCTGCCGATCGAACCCAGGCCGTTCTTCGCCAACAAGGACCGTGCCTTCTGGAACCTGCAGATGGCGGGATGGGGCGGCGCATTCCTGCTGCGCGCCATTACCGCCTATGCCAACGGCCAGAGCTGGGATTTCGTAGTCATCCTGCTGATCCAGGCGGTGACGGGCTTTTCGCTCAGCCTCATCCTTTCGGTCATCTACCGACAGCTCATCAACCGCCGCGCGCTTGTCACTTGGGGCACCACCGCGCTGAGCCTGGCGATAGCGGCGGGCGTCCATGCCTTTATCGACGGCTGGGTGCTGGACCTCGCCCGCCCGCGCGGCGGGGAAAGCGGCTTCCTGCGCCTGTTCATGGGCATCTATTTCTACGATCTGACCGTGCTGGGCGCATGGTCGGCGCTCTATTACGCGATCAATTATTTCCTTCAGGTGGAGGAACAGGCCGATCGGCTGGAACGGCTGGAGGCGCAGGCGACCAGCGCCCAGCTCGCCATGCTGCGCTATCAGCTCAACCCGCATTTCCTCTTCAACACGCTCAATTCCATCAGCACGCTGGTGCTGCTGAAGCAGACCGTGCCCGCCAATGCGATGCTGACCCGATTATCCAGCTTCCTGCGGCATACGCTGGTGAGCGAGCCGGGCGGCAAGGTGACGGTGGCGCAGGAGGTGGAGACCCTGAAACTCTATCTCGATATCGAGCGGATGCGGTTCGAGGACCGCCTGCAAACGGAATTCCGGGTGGACGAATACGCCGCAAGGGCCTGCATCCCCTCCATGCTCCTTCAACCGCTCGTGGAAAACGCCATTAAATACGGCGTGACCCCGCAGGAGGAGGGCGCAATGATCAGCCTGGTGGCGCAGGTGGTCGGATCGCGCCTGCGGGTGACCGTCAGCGACACCGGGCCGGGCGTGCGCACCGGCGGATCCGATGGGCTGGGTGCCGCCATTCCTGGGCGCGGGCGCTACACCTCGACCGGCGTCGGCCTCGCCAATATCCGCGACCGGCTGGCTCAGGCCTATGGCGACGAACATCGCTTCGAGATCCGGTCCCCCGACAGCGGGGGTTTCACCGTCCTGATCGAACTCCCATATGAAGGGGCAAGCGAACCCGAGGCCGAGGGCAGACGCGCCCCGCAGCCGATTTCGCACTCTTCATCGCAACCCTCTTCCCCCAAGGCCGTTGAAGGCGTGGGTCAGCCCCAACAGGCAGGATAGGATTTATGACCATCAGAACGATCCTCGTCGATGACGAGAAACTTGCCATCCAGGGTTTGCAATTGCGGCTGGAGCCGTTCGAAGACGTGGAGATCATCGAAACCTGCCAGAACGGGCGGGAGGCGATCCGCGCCATCAAGACGCAGAAGCCCGATCTCGTCTTCCTCGACATCCAGATGCCCGGCTTCGACGGATTTTCCGTGGTTTCGGGCGTGATGGACGTCGAACCGCCCCTGTTCGTTTTCGTCACCGCTTTCGAAGAGCACGCGATCCGCGCCTTCGAAGCCAATGCCGTCAACTATCTCATGAAACCGGTGGACGAGGACAAGCTCGCCGACACGATCGAGCGCGTGCGCGGGCGACTGGCGGAAAAGAAGAGCAGCGAGGACGCCGAAAAGCTGATGAACGTGCTGGCCGAAGTGGCCCCCGAAGCGGCCGAGGAATTCGCCGATGCGGAAGACATGGAAAGCGCAGGCCGGTTCGAAAAGCTGATCAACATCAAGGATCGCGGCCAGATATTCCGCGTGGAAGTCACCGATATCGAACATATCGAGGCCGCCGGCGATTACATGATCATCTCCACCGGCGACAACTCGCTGGTGCTGCGTGAAACGATGAAGGATCTGGAGCGCCGGCTGGATCCGCGCAAATTCCAGCGCGTCCACCGCTCGACCATCGTCAACCTCGACCAGGTCCGCCAGGTGAAGCCGCATACCAATGGCGAATGCTTCCTGGTGCTGGACAGCGGGCAGGAGGTGAAGGTCTCGCGCAGCTACCGCGACGTGGTGGCGCGGTTCGTGCATTAGTTTGTTTTTGCTCGCGCCGCCGCGCGAACATCCTCGGCGCTGCCATTCCGCTTCGCTCCCGGCGCCTGCGGCCGGGCGGTCGCCCATGCCGGGCCTCCTGCGGCCGGGTTAGGAGAATCCCATGACCTTTTCGTTTCCAGGCTTCGACCTCGACCGTTTCGTCCGTGACACATTGGCGGAGGATCTGGGCGAGGGGCTTCCCGGCGGCGGGCGGGACGTGACCAGCGAAAGCGTGATCCCTGCCGATGCGCGCTTTGCCGGCGTGATGGACAGCCGCGATCCCATCGTGGTGGCAGGGTTGCCGGTGGCGGAGGCCTTCTTCCACGCGCTCGATCCGGACATGGCGATAGAGATACTGGTCGAGGAAGGGGCCGAGGTCGATCCCGGCACCGACCTGATGCGTCTGGAAGGCAATGCCCGCGCCATGCTCACCGCAGAGCGCGCCGCGCTCAACACCGTGCAGCATCTGTCGGGCATCGCCACGCTGGTACGCGCCTATGTGCGGGCGATGGACAATCCCGACTGCACGCTGCTTGACACGCGCAAGACCATTCCGGGCCTCAGGCATCTGGAAAAATACGCGGTCCGCATGGGCGGCGGGTCGAACCACCGCATGGGGTTGTGGGATGCGGCGATGATCAAGGACAACCACGTGCTGGTGGCGGGCAGCGTCGGCGAAGCGGTGCGCCGCGCAGTGGATGCTGGGGTGAAGGAAATCATCTGCGAGGTCGACCGCCTGGACCAGATCGAACCCGCGCTGGCAGCAGGTGCTACGAGGCTGCTGCTCGACAATATGGAGCCCGCCACGCTGCGCGAGGCCGTGGCGCTGGTCGCGGGCCGCGTCCCGACGGAGGCGAGCGGCGGCATCAACCTCGACACCATCAAGGCCAAGGCGGCAACGGGTGTGAACTACGTCTCCGTCGGCCGCCTGACGCAAAGCGCGCCCGCAGCGGATATCGGGCTAGATTTTACCGCGCTCGACTAACGCTTGAGCGCGGCTTGAGACGTTTGCCGTGGCACCCAGCTCTTCATGAGCCGCCCTAAGAACGTGCCGCACGCCAATCCACCGCAAATCGCGACAACATTAGCCAAGTCCATCTCGTAACCACCGAGCTTGGCGGAGAAGAAGCTCGCCGTGAAGCATATCGAAAATGTCGCGATTGCCCAAAACAGGGATTCGGCAAATACTCGTGCCGGCATCGCACGTATCCTTGACAGTGATGCTACTTCGATCCGTGGATAATACAAACGGCGATGCGTGCAAGGGATTATGATCGAGCATCACTGCCGCTCTCTGAAAAACGCCCAATGGCGCCTGCGCCTGTCAGCTCTTTGGCGCGAGCCGCATCCCTCGCGATAAGCATCGACAAAAGCGCTCAGATACGCCGAGACACCCATAAGGATGGGCGCTTTCGAACGCAGTCAGACCTACGCCCGCGCTTCCTCAACGCCCGCCGAATTATGCCGCAGCGCGCCGAGCACCGTATCCACGATATGCGGGGCGTTGAGGCCTGCCTCGTCGTATTGCTTGTCGGGCGCGTCGTGATCCTGGAACAGGTCGGGCAGGCGCATGGTGCGGATTTTCAGGCCGTTATCGAGCAAGCCGGTGTCGCTGGCATGCGTCAGCACATGCGCGCCGACGCCGCCAATGGCGGCTTCCTCGATGGTCACGACGACCTCGTGCGTACGCATCAGGCGGTCGATCAGATCGGTGTCGAGCGGCTTGGCGAAGCGCAGGTCGGCCACCGTCGTCGATAGGCCCTTCGCTTCCAGCTGATCGGCGGCCTTTTGCGCCTCGGCGAGGCGCGTACCCAGCGAAAGGATCGCGACCTTGCTTCCTTCGCGAACGACGCGGCCCTTGCCGATTTCGAGCAGTTCGGGCGTCTCGGGCATCTCGATCCCGATCCCGCCGCCGCGCGGATAACGCACCGCGATAGGCCCGCTGTCATGCTCGGCAGCGGTATAGGTCATATGCACCAGTTCCGCCTCGTCTGCGGCGGCCATGACGGTGAAGTTGGGCAGCGAGGTCAGATAGGTCACATCGAAGCTGCCCGCATGGGTGCAACCATCTGCGCCCACCAGCCCGGCACGGTCGATCGCAAAGCGAACCGGCAGGTTCTGGATCGCGACATCGTGCACCACCTGGTCGTAGGCGCGCTGGAGAAACGTGGAATAGATCGCGGCGAAGGGGCGCATGCCTTGCGCCGCGAGTCCGGCGGCGAATGTCACCGCGTGCTGTTCTGCGATGCCCACGTCGAAGGCACGGTCCGGGTGGGCGACCGCGAACTTGTCCACCCCGGTGCCGCTGGGCATGGCTGCGGTGATGGCGCAGATGCGCGGGTCCGTGTCCGCCAGCTTGGCCAGCGTTTCTCCGAACACGTTCTGATAGGCGGGCGGACCACCCGATGGCTTGTTCTGCTTTCCGGTCACGACATCGAATTTGGCCACACCATGGTATTTGTCGGCGCTGCTTTCGGCCGGTTCGTAGCCCTTGCCCTTCTTGGTGACCACATGGACCAGTATCGGGCCCTGTTCGCTGTCCCGAACGTTTTCGAGCACCGGAATCAGATGGTCGAGATTGTGGCCGTCGATGGGGCCGACGTAATAGAAGCCGAGCTCTTCGAACATGGTGCCGCCGGTCGCCATGCCGCGGGCATATTCTTCCGCTTTCTCCAACCCGCCCCAGACCCGGCGCCCCAGCTTTTTCGCGATGCGCGAGGCCATGCTCCGCAGGCCCAGATATTCGCTGCTGGAAACCATGCGCGCCAGATAGGCCGACAAGCCGCCCACCGGCGGCGCGATAGACATGTCGTTATCGTTGAGGATCACCACCAGGCGATTTCCGGCCTGTTCGGCGTTGTTCATCGCCTCGTAGGCCATTCCCGCGCTCATCGCGCCATCGCCGATCACGGCAATGCCCTTGCCCGCTTCGCCCTTCAGCTTGTTGGCGATGGCAAAGCCCAGCGCGGCGCTGATCGAGGTGCTGGAATGCGCGGCGCCGAAAGGATCGTATTCGCTCTCGCTGCGCTTGGTGAACCCCGAAAGGCCGCCGCCCTGGCGCAGTGTGCGGATCCGGTCGCGCCGTCCGGTCAGGATCTTGTGGGGATAGGCCTGGTGGCCGACGTCCCACACCAGCTTGTCGCGCGGCGTGTCGAACACATAATGGATCGCGGTCGTCAGTTCGACCACGCCGAGACCGGAGCCGAGATGCCCGCCCGTGGACCCCACCGCGTCGATCATCTCCATGCGCAGTTCGTCGGCCAGCTGACGAAGCTGTCCTGGCTTGAGCTTGCGAAGATCTTGGGGGGTATCGACGGTGTCGAGCAACGGGGTCGCTGGGCGTTTGGTCATCGGTCCGTCCTACACCTGCTTTCGTGGTGTGTCGATGAACGCTTCATCGATGCGAAAGCCCGCTTCGTCGGCGATCAGGCGGCGCAATCCTCGCACAATCCACGCATTTCAACCACGGGACGCACATCCGCGAACCCCGCGTCCCGGCCGGCTTCGCGCAGCGCCCCGGTCACGCGATCGTCGTCGAGATGGGTCGCCTTGCCGCAATCGTCACAGATCAGGAAAATGCAGTCGTGCCGGCAGCCGGGATGGGTGTTGACCAGATAAGCGTTCGCACTTTCGATCCGGTTGGCGAGGTTCGTCCGCACAAACAGGTCGAGGATGCGATAAACACTGTTGGGAGCCACGCGCTTGCCGCGGCTCTTCGAGAGATTGTCGGCGATGTCGTATGCGCTGGCCGGACGATCGTGCTGCGCAAGCTCGCGATAGACCGCCTCGCGCATCCCGGTCCACTGCTCCTCCGCCGCCATCAGCGTCGACTTGGCGGAGTTGACGAGTTCAGGCCCGTATCCGTGATGGTGATGATGCTGCGCCATGGCAGAAAAGCTAGGCGCGCGGTCTGCCGCGTTCAAGTCAGTTGCGCTGGAAGCTGGCGGAATAAAAGCCGGGATAGAGTTTCTTGAGGCCTGCGACCTTGGGGGCATCCCACCGCTTGATATACCCGTGATTGGGGTTCTTCAGTGCGAAATCCTGATGATAATCCTCGGCCGGATAAAAGGCCTGCGCACGCTCGATCCCGGTGACGATCGGTGCCTTCCACACGCCCGATGCCTTCATCTGCGCGAGATAGGCCTTGGCGACAGCGTTCTGCTCCGCCGACATGGGCACCAGAGCGGCGCGGTACTGTGGGCCGGTGTCGGGGCCCTGGCGGTTCTTCAGCGTGGGATCGGCAACGACCGAGAAAAACACCTGCAAGAGCTGGTCGTAACGCACGACCTTGGGATCGTAGGTGACCCTTACCGCTTCGGCATGGTCGGTCATGCCGGAAGATACGACCCTGTAGTTCGCCGATTTCTGCGTGCCGCCGTGATAACCGGAGACCGCGCTCTTCACGCCCTTCATGTGGCTGAAAACCGCTTCCACGCCCCAGAAGCAACCGCCGGCGAAGATCGCGGTCTTGAGCCCGCTACCCTCCTTGGCTGTGCGCTTGGCGGCGGGCGCGTTGACGATGCTCTCCGCAGCGGCGGGCGCGGTGCAGGATGCACCGGCAAATGCCAGCGCGGCAGCGAGTACGATGCTTGTGCCGCGCATCAAACCAGCGCGACCACGGCCTGGCTCAGGGCTGGGTTGGCAACAACCACGCCGATGGCACCGAGCATAAAGCCGAGCCCGAGATTGCGAAAAAGGTCCTTGGTCATGGGGAAATCTCTGGATTTGGTCGAAAGTGAACCTGGCACCTAACGATAGGGGCTTGAGCGCACCCTTAACAGTACGGTTGCCTGCCGTTCAGCGACCCTGGTCGCCCGTTCACCGAACCATCGCCGGTTTTGGAAGGGCACCCCCCGGCAACTTAATGCCGGAAGTGGCGCATTCCGGTAAAGACCATCGCAAGCCCTGCCTCGTCGGCGGCGGCGACGACCTCCTCGTCGCGGATCGAACCACCCGGCTGAATCACCGCCGTCGCGCCCGCTTCCGCGGCGGCGAGCAGCCCGTCCGCGAAGGGGAAGAACGCATCGGAAGCGACGGCGCTGCCCACTGTCCGCGGCTGGTCCCAGCCGTATTTCTCCGCCGCCTCGGCCGCCTTCATGGCCGCGATCCGGCTGGAATCGCGTCGGTTCATCTGCCCCGCGCCGATCCCGGCGGTCACGCCATCGCGGGCATAGACGATAGCGTTGGATTTGACGTGGCGGGCCACCGTCCAGGCGAACAGGCAGTCCTTGAGTTCCTGCTCCGTAGGCGGACGCCGGGTTACAACCTTGAGATCGCTTTCGGTGATCGCGCCGTTGTCGCGGTCCTGCACCAGGATACCGCCCGCGATGATCGCCATCGTCTGGCCCGCGCGGCGCGGATCGGGCAGGCCATCGGTAAGGAGCAGGCGCAGGTTCTTTTTCCGGGCGAAGGCGGCCAGTGCCGCGTCGTCCGCCCCCGGCGCCACCACCACCTCGGTGAAAATCTCGCAGATCGCCTCGGCCGTGGGGCCATCCAGAGGCACGTTGGCGGCCACGATCCCGCCGAAGGCGGACACGCTGTCGCATTCCAGCGCCTTTTGCCATGCGTCCAGCAGGGTGCTCGCCTGCGCCACGCCGCAGGGATTGGCATGCTTGACGATAACGATCGCGGGAGACCCGCCGCGAAATTCCGCGACCAGTTCGAGCGCGGCATTGGCGTCGTTGTAATTGTTGTAGCTCAGTTCCTTGCCCTGAACCTGCTCGGCCTGCGGGAGGCCCGCCGCGTGTGGCCCGGCGGGCAGGTACAGGGCGGCATTCTGGTGCGGATTCTCGCCGTAACGCAGGGTGCCGGCGAGGGTGCGGCTCATCGCAGCGCGTGCAGGGAAACGCTCGCCCTGATCGGAGAAAGCGAACCACTGGCTGATCATCGAATCGTAAGCGGCGGTGGCAGCGAAAGCCTTCGCCGCCATGCGCCGGCGGAACTCAAGCGTTGTCGCGCCGTCGTTCTGCGCCAGCTCTTCATAAAGAGCGTCGTAATCGGAAGGGTCCGTCACGATGGTCACGAATGCGTGGTTTTTAGCCGCCGAACGCACCATGCTCGGCCCGCCGATGTCGATGTTCTCGATGATGGTGTCGCGATCGGCGCCGCGGGCGACGGTCTCCTCGAACGGGTAGAGGTTGACCACCACCAGATCGATCCCGCCGATCTCGTGCGTGTCCAGCGCTTCGGCATGTTCGGGATTGTCTCGCACCGCCAGGATGCCGCCGTGCACCACGGGATGCAGCGTCTTGACCCGTCCGTCCATCATCTCGGGAAAGGCGGTAAGGTCCGATACGTCGAGAACATCGAGCCCCGCCTCGCGAAGCGCGCGCGCGGTACCGCCAGTGGACACCAATTCCACCCCTGCTTTGGCGAGCTTGCTGCCGAGATCGGCCAGCCCGGTCTTGTCGGACACCGAAAGCAGTGCCCGCCCGATCGGAACCTTACCCATGTCTTGTCTTACCCCATGCGTTTGAGCAGCCAGGGGAAACGCCCCCCGCCGCGCGATGCCAGTCCTTCGATCACCAGCTGCGATGTCCCATGGGGCCGGCCACTGCCGTCCACCCACAGGCTATCTTCTATGGTGAGTTCGGCGTCGGCGATATCCCCACCGAGCCGCATTTGCCAGTAGGACCCGTCGGGCAGGGCCAGACCGGCGCCGCGCCTGTCTTCCGACAGCCCGACCTCCACGCCCGCGCCAAGGTGGAAGCGGATCGCGAAACCGACCTTGCCGCGCTTGCCCCGTTTGCCGGACGGCTCCAGCAGATCCTCACCACGAAGCTCACTCCCCTCGGCCGAGAGCATGAGTATGCGCCTGTGAACCAGCGCATAGCGCGAGGCGTAGCCGTCGTGGCTCGCTTCGAGCCGTGTGGCTTGGCGCGGGCCCGCCGCCGCCCTGGTAACATCCACCGCGTCCACCCCCTTGCCGACCTGGCCATTGATCAGCACGGCGGTGGAATTCGCATCGTCCAGCACCAGCGTGGAATGCGCCGCAGTGGCGCGCAGGCCCTGCTCGATGCGCGCCGGAGTCGCGCCGCCGGCCTGTTCGGCACCGCCGCAATTGACGATGATCCTGCTGGGGCCGTGACTGAATTCAAAGGCCAGCGTCGAAGCGCAGCCGAACCGCGCATCGCGCGGGCGCGGCGGCGGGGCCGCGTCGAACTGCAGCACGGCCTTGCCCGCAGAGACCGCCTGATAGCCCCAGTGGCGCGTTTCGCGGGCAGGGCGTGCGCGAACACCAC
>NZ_JBELMO010000021.1:0-38564 GCF_042095715.1 Qipengyuania sp.
CCGTTCGACCGGGCGGATGATCCTGCGCGCGGCGACGCCGGCGGGCCTCTCCACCATCCGCCGCTCGGTCGCCCCACCCTCCGTGGGTCAACTCTCCGCGCTTCGCCGCCCGCTCGGCGTGGGCTGGGGCGTGCTCGTCGCCAACATGCTGGCGCAGGCGCTGCTGACGGTCGGCGTGCTGGCTTCGCTCTATGCCGGTTACCTGGCGCCCGAGTTCCGCGTCACCGCAAGCCAGCTCTCCGCCGTGGTCAACGGTTTCGCGACCATCCTGCTGTTCGCGCTGATCGACCCGCAATTGTCCGTGATGACGGACGACGTGGTGGAAGGGAAGGTGTCCGAACCATTGTTCCGCCGCACCATCGTGTGGATCTCGCTCAGCCGGTTTGCGGGCACCTTGCTGGCGCAGGCCATCTTCCTGCCCGCCGCCGCCGCCATCGCGTGGATCGCGGTCTATGTCTGACGATCCAGCTCCTCGTTCAGGCGCAAGGAGCAGCGCCAGAAGAAGAACGCCGGAATAAGGCTCATCAGGCTGGCAGCATAAAGCACCCAGCGCACGCTGTCCTCGCCCGCCGCCGGCTTGACAGCATCGGAGAGCATGCCGAACAACAGGGGGCCGAGGCCCAGCCCGATCAGGTTCTGGCAGAACAGCAGAACCGCCGATGCCATCGCCCGGTTCTGCGGAGCGACAAGGCCCTGCACGGCGGAATAGGTTGGCCCGTAATACAGCGAACTCAGCAATACAGGGGGCGCCAGCAGCAGCACCGCCATCCACCATTCCGGCACCCAATAGGCCAGGATCGAGAGCGGAGCGACCAGCAGCATGCCGATCGCGGGCGCGGTCAGCACGTGGCGGCGGTTCTCCGAACCATAACGATCCGCGATGTGGCCACCCAACCAAGTTCCGCACAGGCCCGCAAGCCCATTTACGATCCCGAAATAGAGGCCGGTCTCACCGGGCGTCAGCCCGTGGGTGCGCTGGAAAAAGATCGTCGCCCAGGTGATCTTCCCATAGCTGAGAAAGGCGGCGGAGGCGGCGGCCGCCAGAAGCAGGACCAGCGCCTTACTGCCGAAGATCGCGCGGATGGCCGCCATGGCGTTGGTACTTGCCAGCGGATCGGCCGGAGCGGTGGTGGCAGGCGCGCTGCCGGAGCGGCGCGGTTCCTTCAGCACGAAAAGCACCACCAGCGCCAGCGCCACGCCTGGCAGGCCGACGACCACGAAAGCCATGCGCCAGCCTATCGCATCGGCCAGCAATCCGCCGATGATCATTCCCAGCAGGGTACCACCGGGAATGCCCAGCGCGTAAAATGCCAGCGCGGAGGCGCGGCGTTCCTTGGGCACGATGTCGCTGATCAGCGAATGCGCGGCCGGGGTGCATCCCGCCTCCCCCACGCCCACGCCGATCCGCGCCAGCAAAAGCTGCACGAAGTTCGCCGCCATGCCGCACAACGCCGTCATCGCGGACCATAACGCCAGCGCCCCTGCAATCAGGCGGGGGCGGCTGGTGGAGCGCCGGTCGGCGTAACGCGCGATCGGGATCCCCAGCACGGTATAGAAGATTGCGAAGGCCAGTCCCGTCATCAGCCCGATCTGCGTATCCGAAAGGCCCAGATCGGTGGCGATGGGTTCGGCAAGGATGTTGACGATCTGGCGATCGATGAAGTTGAAAATATAGACGACGAGAAGGATGGTCAGCGTCGCATACGCGCCGCGCGGCATGGGTACGGCGGCGCGCGCGGCTGGCGCAGGATTACGGGTTGCCATCAGGCTTTCTCTCCATTCCGGTTTTGAAACACCGGTATGGTCGGATGGTCCGCCACCTGACGGGCAAGGTCAAGCCCGCGCGGCAAGTTTCGGGGGGTTTATCCGATCGGTTCGTCGATGGAGCCGGGCGGTCTGCTGAACCACCGTGGTCCGCCCGCGGTCATGTAAAAGCAATCCTCCAGCCTGATGCCGAAGGCGCCGGGGATGTAGATGCCCGGCTCGTCCGAAAAGCACATGCCCGCCGTCAGCTCGGTTTGCTCGCCGTGAACCAGATTGACCGGTTCGTGACCGTCCAGCCCGATGCCGTGTCCGGTGCGGTGCGATGTGCCGGGCAGCTTGTATCCCGGGCCGTAGCCGAGCGTTTCGTAGTAGGCGCGAACCGCATCATCGACCTTGCCCGCCGGCGTACCGATCTGCGCGGCTTCGAAGGCGATCTGCTGGCCTTTTCGCATCTCGTTCCAGACCGTGCGCTGGCGCGCGCTGGGTTCTCCGAACACGAAGCTGCGTGAGATGTCCGACTGGTAGCCGTGCACCGCGCATCCGCTGTCGAGCAATATGACCTCGCCCTCGCGAACTTCCTGCGGCTTGCCCGACCCATGGGGATAGGCGCTGGCTTCACCCAGCAGGACCAGGGCGAACTCCGGGGTGCCGCCCATGGCCACGGTGGCCGAGTTGATCAGCCGGCCGACGTCCGCCGGGGTCATGCCCTTCTCGATACGCGGGTATGCATGGCGATAGGCGGCCAGGGTGATGTCGTTGGCGGTCTGCATCAGCGCCAGCTCCGCTGGAGACTTGATCATGCGGCAGCCGCGCACCACCGCATCGCCATTGACGATGGCCGCATCGGGCAGCGCGCGACCGAGCCGGTCGACCGCGAAATAGCGCACCGTTTCCTCGATCCCGATCCGCCCTTTGGCTAGCCCCCGTGCGGTCAGCCATGTGCCGATCGCGGACAGCGGGTCCTTGTCCTCGTTCCATGTCAGGACCTGTGCGGGCACGGCGAGCGTTTCGCGGACAGACGGCTCCTCGAAGAAAGGCGTGACGACCGCGATCTCGCCCTCGCGCGTCATGATCGCGCCCGTCAGCCGCTCGCTACGCCACCACTGGATGCCGGTGAAATAGACCAGGCTCGATCCCGCTTCGATCAGGACGGCATCGAGGTTATTCGCCCGCATCAACGCCCCTGCGCGCGCGATCCGCGCCTGGCGTTCCTCGGCTGTGATAGGCCGGGCGGAAGCGGCGAGGTTGGGCAGTTCGCCCCTTGTGCCGTCCTGCGCCCTCAGCGGGAAAGCCGCCGCGAAGCCAGCCAGCCCCGACATCGCCAGAAAATCGCGCCTGTCCATCCTCGTCCCTTCCTTCGCTTCCTCAGCGGTAGAGCAACAGGCCCTCGACCTGCTCGCGCCAGGCGGCCTCGTCGGCAGCGGCGATGGTGTCCAGATCGCCCGCGTCTCTCGCCGGATCATCGACCCATTCACGCAGCGCGGGGCCGCCATTGATCACGTCGATCGCCAACCGGTCGAACTCGTATTCGTAGGGGAAGTCGCGCCAGATCTCGTAGTCGGGGTACAGCGAGCGGATGGCCCGGAACGCCAGCGCCTGAAGCCGCCAGGGTCGGAAGGCGTGATGATCGTAGAACCGCCCTTCGGCATGGATCATGATGCCGTTGCACAGTTCGCCCGCATGTTTGTGGAACGTCGGGGTGAACCAGCATTCGCGCAGGGCACAGCCCGCAAGCCATTGCGGGGCAATCCGCTCCATCTCTGCCAACACGGCCTTGGCATCGACATCGGGCGCGCCGAACAGAACCTCCAGCGGACGGGTGGTGCCGCGCGCTTCGGACAGCATGGCCCCTTCGATCATCACCGTCCCCGCATAGGCGCGCGCCATGTTGAGGCTGGCGGCATTGGGGCTGGGATTGATCCAGATGCGGTCCTCGGGCCAGCCGTAACCGGGTGCGGCATCAGGCTGCCAGCCTTCCATCTCGATCACCCGGTAAGCCACATCGATATCGAAGCGGCGGATGAACCAGTAACCCATTTCGCCCATGGTCAGTCCGTGGCGCATCGGCATGGGTCCCGCGCCCACGAAGCTTTCCTGTCCCGGCACAAGCAACGTTCCCTCGATAGGCCGCCCCGCCGGGTTTGGCCGATCGAGCACCCATACCTCCTTGCCGTGCCTGGCCGCTTCCTCGAGCAGATAAAGCAGCGTGGTCACGAAGGTGTATATCCGGCAGCCCAGATCCTGAAGGTCGAACAGGAACACGTCCGCGCTCGACATCATCTGCCCGCTGGGGCGTCGCACCTCGCCATAAAGGCTGAACACCGGAATGCCGTAGACCGGATCGGTCTCGTCCTCCGTCTCCACCATGTTGTCCTGCTTGTCCCCCTTCAGCCCGTGCTGCGGGCCGAAGGCGCTGGTGACGTTCAAGCCCGCCGCGATCAGCGCGTCGAGACTATGAGTCAGATCCTGAGTGACGCTGGCCGGATGGGCGACGAGCGCGACTCGCCTGCCCTCGAGCGGTTTTCGCAAGGTCTGGTCGGCGAGCAGCCGGTCGATGCCGAATTTCATGCGCGCTTGGGTGGCTCAAGCGTGGCGGCGAAGCAAGCGGGGGCGTGAAAATCGGGATCGGCGCCGGGATGGGCGAGCGCCCAATAGCTGAGTGCCGCGCCCTCTTCCTCGATGACCGCCGATAGAGCGATGGCCGGCTCCCCGCCGAAAAGCGGTATCGCGGGAATGGCGGCATCGAAGATCGCGAAGCTGCTGCCCTGGCGCAGGGTGCAGTCCGGCTCTCGCGGCAACGGTAGCTCCTCCTGCCCCTCGCGGTAATCGGCAAAGCGATAGGCGTTCCAGCGTTCCGAAGGGGAAAGGTTGAATTCGGCATAGCCCGGCCCTTCCCCGTCCCGCACGAAGAGTTCGAAACAGGTCGTGCGCCACAGCCCATCGTCCCGCCCGCGCCCGGCAAAGGGCGGCGCAACGAGCGCCTGTGCGCCCTCGATACGCCAGCGCAGCCGTAGCCATTCGCCGTCCAGCGACACCACCCTTGCCGTGATGCCCGAAATCCTCGACGGCGGCCGCGCCGGATGGGCGGTCAATTCCAGCGTTTTCACCTTGCGACCCTCATGCTAGCGCGCGCACCATTGTCCCCGGGGAGCCCAATGAGCGAATATCAGTCCGAACTGCTGCGCGTGATGGAAGAGCGCGGCTATGTCCATCAAATCACGGACCCCAAGGGCCTGGACGCCCTTGCCGCGCGACAGGTGGTGCCAGCCTATGTGGGCTTCGATGCCACCGCCCCTTCGCTGCATGTCGGCAATCTGGTCTCGATCATGTTGCTGCGGCGCCTCCAGCAGGCCGGGCACAAGCCGATCGTGCTGATGGGCGGCGGCACCACGCGGATCGGCGATCCGACCGGCAAGGACGAAGTCCGCAAGATGCTGACCGACGACGCGATCGAGCAGAACATCGCCTCGATCCGCACGGCATTCGAAAATCTGCTGACCTTCGGCGACGGGCCGACCGATGCGGTGATGGTCAACAACCACGATTGGCTGGGAAGCATCGGCTATATCGAGATGCTCCAGCGGGTCGGCACGCATTTTACCGTCAATCGCATGCTGTCCTTCGATTCGGTTCGTCTGCGGCTCGAACGCGAACAGCCGATGACCTTCCTAGAATTCAACTACATGATCCTGCAAGGGTACGACTTCCGCCATCTCAATCGCGAGATGGGCGTAAAGCTGCAGATGGGCGGCAGCGATCAATGGGGCAACATCGTCAACGGCGTGGAACTGGCGCGGCGGATGGACGGGCAGGAAGTCTTCGGCCTGACCACGCCGCTGATCACCCGGGCCGATGGCACCAAGATGGGCAAATCCGTTTCGGGCGCGATATGGCTGAACGAGGCGCAACTGCCGAATTACGATTTCTGGCAATACTGGCGCAACGTGGACGACCGGGATGTCGGGCGTTTCATGCGCTTGTTCACCGATCTGCCGCTGGATGAGATCTCGCGGCTGGAGGCGTTGGAGGGCGCGGAGATCAACGACGCCAAGATCGCACTCGCCAATGCCGTAACGGCGCTGGTTCGGGGCGCGGCCGCGGCTCGCGCTGCCGAAGCGACAGCGACCGCCACCTTCGCGGGCAGCGGCCTGGGCGAGGACCTGCCGGTCCTGCATGTGGGTGAAGATGGTATGCGGATCGGCGCGGCGCTGACCGAGCTGAGATTCACGGCCAGCGGGGGCGAGGCGAAGCGCAAGGTCGCGGAGGGCGCGGTGAAATTCGACGAGACCGTCATCACCGATCCTGCTTTTGTGGTAACCATAGCCGAGGGGGCCGACGCTCGGCTGAGCCTGGGCCGCAAGAAACACGCCGTGGTCAGGCGGTAGCTTTCGGCACGGGGAAATCGGACCCCCGCGCTTAACTGAAAATCAGCCTTTTGCGCGCATTTTGCCCACTGACAGACACAGTAGGGAAGCGTCTTCCATGGCCGCAGGAGCACAGCTCAGCGTCACCGACCAACGCCGCCTGGCGCGGCATCCGGTCGATCATCCGGTGATCGCGGAGCATTTTCGCAAGGGCGACTTGCGGCTGCACATCGCCAACCTGTCGGCCCACGGCTTCATGGTGGACGATGCCAAGGAACTGGCGCGAGGCGACCGGGTCATCATCCGCCTGCCGGTGATCGGCCGGATCGAGGCCTATGTCATCTGGTGCCGCGACAACCGTGCCGGCTTCCAGTTCGAACGGATCATCCGTGTCGACGATTTCCTAGCGATGATCGATACGTTGCAACCCAATCCGCGCCTGCGCCGCTCGCGCTGACGCCGGTCGCCACCGCAAAGCAAAAATAGCGCGGCGCCCCGCTTCACAAGCGTGGGCGCTGCTGCCATTGCGGCGCGCGTGAGCGCCGCCGACACCACCCTCTCGCCCGATCGTTCTCCGCTCAGGATCCACAACTTCCGCTGTTACTGGATCGCGCGCCTGTCGATGACGCTGGGCCAGTACGCGATGATGCTGGTCATCGGCTGGCAGACGTATGACATCGCGCGCAATTCCGGGCTCGGCGTCGCGGCGGCTTCGGGCCAACTGGCGCTGATCGGCCTGTTGCAGTTCCTGCCGCTGTTCGTGCTGACGCCGTTTTCCGGCCTCGCGGCTGACCGGTTCAACCGCAAGACGGTGGGCCGGCTCACCATCGGTCTCCAGTTCGCCTGCGCAGTGGCGCTTGCCATTCTCACATATTCGGACCGGCTGACGCTCACCAGCCTGTTCGCGGTTGCGGTCGCGCTGGGCGTGGCGCGCGCCTTCAACGGCCCCGCGCTATCAGCGCTAGCGCCCAATCTGGTGCCAAAGGCCCTGCTTCCCAATGCGATCGCTCTGTCATCCATATCCTGGCAGAGCGGGATGATCGTGGGGCCGGCAGTGGGCGGTTATACCCACGCGATCGTGCCGTTCCTGCCCTATGCCATCGCGGCCGGGCTATTCATCCTGGCGATTATCGCGCTCAGCCTGATCGGGCAGGTTCCGCGA
Source organism: Qipengyuania sp. (assembly GCF_042095715.1). Taxonomy (GTDB): domain Bacteria; phylum Pseudomonadota; class Alphaproteobacteria; order Sphingomonadales; family Sphingomonadaceae; genus Qipengyuania. The sequence goes on from NZ_JBELMO010000021.1 coordinate 7,291, forward strand.
TGCACCATCACCGGTGCGCAGCGGCCGATTGCACAGGTGATCGACGGTTGGCGTTATGTGATCCACAACAAGATGGTGCTGGGCGCCATCACGCTCGATTTGTTCGCAGTCTTTCTTGCCGGCGCGACCGCGCTGTTTCCCGTTTACGCTCGCGATATCCTGATGGTCGGGGAAACCGGCCTGTCCCAGCTTGCCATGGCGCCCGCCATCGGTGCCGTCGTCAGTGCGACATGGTTCAGTTTCCGCCCGCTGAAGACCGGGGTGGGTCCCAAGATGCTGGCGGCCGTTGGCATATTCGGCGTGGCGACCGTCGTGTTCGCCTTTTCGAAGTCGATGCCGCTCAGCCTGGCGATGCTGTTCATCGTCGGCGCTGCCGACATGTTCAGCGTGTACATCCGCCAGTCGCTCGTCCAGCTCTACACGCCGGACGAGAAACGTGGCCGGGTCTCGTCCGCCAGCCTCCTCACCATCAGCGCCTCCAACGAGGGGGGCGATGCCTTTTCCGGCTGGCTCGCCAGCCTGATCGGCCCCGTGGCGGCGGTCGCGGTGGGCGGTGTGGGTGCCCTGGTCACCGTCGCGCTGTGGGGCTGGCTGTTCCCGGTCTTGCGGAACACCCGGACCTTCGACCCGCCCGAAGCATTGGAAGATGAATACCCCGAAGAAAAGCTTCAGGAGCAGATACCATGAAAGCCGACTCCATCCTCGCCACGATTGGCGCAACCCCGCACATCCGCCTGTCGCGCCTGTTTCCCGACCATGAGGTCTGGATAAAATCGGAACGCGCCAATCCGGGCGGGTCGATCAAGGACCGTATCGCGCTCGCCATGGTGGAAGATGCGGAAAAGGCCGGCAAGCTGAAGCCGGGTGGCACCATTATCGAGCCGACCAGTGGAAACACCGGGATCGGCCTTGCGATGGTCGCCGCGGTCAAGGGCTACAAGCTGGTTCTTGTCATGCCGGAAAGCATGAGCCTGGAACGGCGCCGCCTGATGCTGGCCTACGGTGCCAGTTTCGACCTGACGCCTAAGGAAAAGGGCATGAAGGGCGCCATCGAGCGCGCCGGAGAGTTGGTGTCCCAAACCGATGGCGCGTGGATGCCCAGCCAGTTCGACAATCCCAGCAATTTCGAGGTTCACGCCCGCACCACCGCGCGCGAAATCTTCGAGGATTTCCGCGATTCCCCCATCGATGTGATGATCACGGGCGTCGGCACCGGCGGGCACATCACAGGCTGTGCCGAAGTGTTGAAGTCGGAGTGGAGCAACATGAAAGCCTATGCGGTGGAGCCGGCGGGATCCCCCGTCATCTCGGGTGGTGAGCCGGGGCCTCACCCCATTCAGGGCATCGGCGCGGGTTTCGTGCCGGAGAACCTCCATATGAATTCGATCGACGGTGCGATCCAGGTCGATCCTGACGATGCGAAGGAAATGGCGCGCCGCTCCGCCAGCGAAGAAGGATTGCTGGTGGGCATTTCCAGCGGCGCCACGCTGGCAGCCATTGCCAAGAAGCTACCCGAACTGGACGCGGGAACGCGGGTGCTGGGCTTCAATTACGACACCGGCGAACGCTATCTTTCGGTTCCGGACTTCCTGCCGGAAAGCTGACGCAGACTACCGGCGAAAGATTTCAAGTCCCGGGGGAGCAGGTGAAAGATTGCCTGCCTCCCCGGACATTCTGCGGCGTTGGACCCAAATCGCCGTCTCGCGCGTCTAGCGCGCAATGCATGTTCTACAGCCGGATCTGCCCGCCGCGCAGATCGATTCCGACCCGAATGCCGCAATAGCGCGCATTACCCTCAGCTATCTCTGGCGACACCGGCGTCTACCGCATCTCGATGATCCGCGCCGCTTCACCGAATGGGTGCAATAGCGCAAATTGTTCGACCGCAGCCCGCTCCATTCCAAACTGGTGGACAAGCTAGCGGCCAAAGCACGCGTCGAACAGACGCTGGGGCGTGAATGGGTGATCCCCACACTGTGGAGCGGGGGTATCCTTCCCGAAAGCCCGCCCGTGCTGCCCCCCGCCATGTTGAAAGCGCGGCATCGATGCAACCAGTTCGCGCGCGACGAGGAGCTTGGTGGATTGTGGAGCGCGGCCCGGACCGCCGCCGGCTCGACACGCGCGCGGCTTGGCGGCAAACAGGGGGCATGGACCCAGATACCCTCCTCTATAGCCACGACGGGCTGACTCTTACCGGGCAGCTTTTTAGACCCGTAGGATCGCCCCGCGCCGCCGTGGCCGTATTCCCGACGATTGCGAACCCTACGCCAGCAGTCGAAGCCAAGGCGCGGGCGCTGCGCGATGCCGGCTATGCCGCACTGATCGCCGATTTCTATGGCGAACAGCCCGCCGATATGGATGCGGCCCACGCTCTAGCCCAGCCCCTGCGCGGCGATGCAGAGGCGTTTCGCTCCCGGATCCGTCCCGCGCTCACGGCGCTGGCCGACGCCGTTCCGGACGTTCCGATGGCCGCGATCGGTTTCTGTCTCGGCGGGCATGCAGTGCTGGAACTGGCACGCGACGGAGCGGACCTCGTATTGGCGGCAAGCTTCCACGGCCTTCTTCAGACCCATGCTCCGGCCAGACCGGGCGCAGTGAAGGCGCGTCTCCTTGTATGCCATGGCGATGCGGACCCGCTGGTGCCGCGCGCGCATGTGATGGCGTTCTGGGAAGAAATGGATCGCGCTGGCGCGGATTGGCATTTCCATAGCTATGCCGGGGTCTTGCACGCCTTCACCAACCCCAACGCTCCTGCCGATTCCGATAATGTCGCTTGCGACGCAAGTGGCGACCGGCAAAGCTGGGCCGCGCTGATGTCTTTGCTCGATGAGTTGGTCGGGCCAGCGAGCTGACAAGAGGTCTCTATCGCGCTCGTTAGGCATGAAAATGCGGAGCGCACAAAAGCTCCGGCCTAGACCGTGGTGAACGAAGGCAAAAAAGCAAGGGCGCCGGAAGTTGACCACTTCCGACGCCGATGCCCTGCTTAAACCATTCGAATCAGTCAGTTACAGATGGCTTTAAAGACCGACTGTCTGCCTCAGCCCTGTTCTCAGGCCGCGGTCGCGAATGCCGCCTGGTCGAGCGCCATCATCGATTCGCTGCCCGCCTCCAGCTTGCGCCGCAGCGCGCCTGCATCGGGGAGGTAGCGTTCCGCATAATAGCGCGCGGTGGTCAGCTTGGTCTCGTAGAACGCCTTGCCTTCTGCATCATCGGCCAGCTTGGCCTGCGCCACCTTGGCCATCCGAAGCCACATCAGGCCCAGCGTCACGATGCCCATGATGTGCATGTAGTGATGCGCCCCGGCGCCCAGATCGTTGGGGTTTTTCATCGCGTGCTGCATGAACCACATGGTCGCGGCCTGCTGCTCGCCCAGCGCCTTTTCCAGCTTTTCCGCGATCGGACCCAGCCCCTCGTCGCCCTTCACCGCCGCGCATTCCTCACCCACGAGCTTGAAGAACGCCTGGACGGCGGCACCGCCGGCCTGCGCCAGTTTGCGACCGCAAAGATCCATTGCCTGCACGCCATTGGTGCCTTCATAGATCTGCGCGATCCGTGCATCGCGGACGAACTGCTCCATGCCCCATTCGCGAATGTAGCCATGCCCGCCGAACACCTGCTGCATGTCGGTGGCGATGGCATAACCCTTGTCGGTCCCATAGCCCTTGATGACCGGGGTCAGCAGGCCGATCATCTGGTCGGCCTCTTTGCGCTCCTCTTCGCTCTGGGCGCTGTGGCTCAGGTCCACCAGCAAGGCACCCCAGAGGGCCAGAGCGCGCATACCTTCGGTAAAGGCCTTGGCGTCCATCAGCATGCGGCGCACATCCGGGTGTACGATGATCGGATCCGCCTTCGCATCGGTGTCAGCGGGCCCGGTCAGTGCCCTGCCCTGACGCCTGTCGAGCGCATAGGCGACGGCGTTCTGGTAAGCGACTTCCGCCTGGCTAAGCCCTTGGACGCCCACACCCAGACGCGCGGCGTTCATCATGATGAACATCGCGGCCAGGCCCTTGTTCTCCTCACCCACGAGCCAGCCCTTGGCCCCATCGTAGTTGAGCAGGCAGGTGGCGTTGCCGTGAATACCCATCTTTTCCTCGATCGATCCGCAGGCCACGCCATTGCGGTCTCCGATGGAGCCATCCTCGTTCACAAGGAACTTGGGCACCACGAACAGCGAAATGCCCTTGCTGGAGTCGGGCGCGCCCGGAAGCTTCGCCAGCACCAGATGGATGATATTATCGGTCAGGTCGTGTTCGCCCGCCGAAATGAATATCTTGGTACCGGTAATGGAGTAACTGCCATCGGCCTGCGGCTCCGCCTTGGTGCGGATAAGGCCGAGATCGGTGCCGCACTGCGGCTCTGTCAGGTTCATGGTGCCCGACCATTCACCGCTGATCATCTTGGGAAGGTACTTCGCCTTTTGCTCGTCAGAACCCTTGGCCAGCAACGCCGATACGGCTCCGTTGGTGAGGCCTGGATACATGCCGAATGCCTGATTGGCGCTGGAAATGAACTCCTCCAGAGCGAAGCCGAGGACGTGCGGCATGCCCTGCCCGCCGAATTCCGCTGGCTGCGATATCGTCCCCCAGCCCGCCTCGCAAAATGCCTTGTAAGCTTCCTTGAACCCCTTTGGCGTGGTTACGGAGCTGTCGGCGTGGCGCGTACAACCTTCTTCGTCGCCGCTGCGATTGAGGGGCGCCAGCACCTCCGCGCAGAACTTTCCGCCTTCACCGATGACGGTATCGATGATGTCGCTGGTCGCGCTCTCGAACCCCGGCAGATTGCCGTAGCTGGCGAGGTCCAGGACCTCGTTGACGATGAAGCGGGTGTCTCGGGCAGGAGCAGTATAAGTAGGCATGATTATCCTCAGGTCTCTGGGTCGAGATTTTCGATATGGGCAATAAATTCGGTCAATTCCTTGATGGAACTGTCGATATCGGCACGCTGGCGCTTAAGCTTCGCCACATGCGCTCGGCATTTCTCCACGGTGACGCGGCGCTGCTTCACGCGGCCGTCGTCGAGATCGTACAGGTCGATCATCTCGCGGATTTCGGTCAGCGAGAAGCCCACGTTCTTGGCGCGCATGATCCAGGCCAGCCTGGCGCGGTCGCGTTTGGAATAATGCCGGGTGAGACCAACACGGCGCGGGGCGATGAGCCCCTCGTCCTCATAGAACCGCAATGCGCGGGCAGTGCAATCGAACTCCGCCGTCAGATCGGAGATAGTAAACGATTCGCGGGCGTGCTTGTCCGGCCGCTCCAGAAGGGCGCCTTCGCGTCGTCCGTTTGCGGGTTCTTCGGGTACAGAGGCTTGCTTGGCCATGCCTCCGATTTAGTGTCCGTTTACGTAAACGTCAACTAAGCGGAACCAGATGCTCGCCCTCAAGCTTGCGAAAAAAACAGTCATCGGCGCCGGTATGGCACACCGGTCCCGCCGGATCGCAGCGCAGGATCAGAGCGTCTTGATCGCAATCGACCAGGATTTCGCGGACCGTCAGAACGTTTCCCGAAGTCTCACCCTTCTTCCAAAGCCTGCCGCGGGATCGGGAGTGAAAATGTGCAAAACCGGTCTCGCGCGTGGCTGCCAGCGCCTGATCGTCCATGAACGCGAGCATGAGCACGTCTCCGCTGTCATGATCTACGACGATCGCAGCGAGCAGGCCTTGGGAATCGAATTTGGGACGGAATCGTTCACTCATGCCGGGTGCCTTATGCCTGTTGTTGCAGGATAACCACTGTGACGCAGCAAAATGCCTCGAAGATCCGATCAGGGCTATGCCTGAAGGCGCAAACGGGAGCATGATCGCGATGCAGGCCGATGCGGCCCGCACCATGGATCGATGGTGACGCTAGAGCGCCGGGTTCAGGGGCATATCGGGAAGCAGCCTAGCTGATCGCCTGGCGCACCGAAATTGAGGGAAGGACCCGTGCGGCAATAGGGGCGCCGCAGACCTGCAAGGGGGGTCCGTGCATATCGTCACGCTGCGCCCGGGACTGTAATGGTCCCGGGCGTTTCGCTTTTCTGCACCGATACGGCATCCAGAGCCTCCTCCAGAACCCGCGCGAAGCAAGCGATGCGCACGCTTTTCGCGCCGGCTTTCGAGAGAGCGGCGACGCAGGCCTCGCTCGTGGCGCCGCTGGTCAGGACGTCGTCGACGAGCAGGACATCGGCCCCCTTTATCATCGCCGCGGCAGCCGGGCGCACGGCGATGGCACCCGACAAGGCCCGTCGGCGGGCCTTTGCGCCCAGACCTCCGAGGCTGGGCGTGCGCTTCTTCCGGATAAGCCCCTCAACCAGCACCTGCCCCTGGTCCAGCTTGCCCAGTTCCCTCGCCAGCAGAGCGGCCTGGTTAAATCCGCGATGCCACAAGCGCCTGCGATGAAGTGGCACGGGAATAAGAAGGCGGCTCGTCCCATCCTGCGGCAGTCTTGCAGCGATCAGCCGCGCCATCATGGCTGCGAGGGCTATTCTGCGCCCGTGCTTGAACGTGAGGATCAACTTACGCGACACCGGTGTGTAGAGGGTCGCCGCAAAAATCCCGTCGTGTCGCGGAGGCTTCGAAAGGCAAGGCGCGCACCGGGCGTCGCTCGAGCTCGGTCCGTTCTCACCGAAGGGGCGCTGACAGGTCGAGCACCAGGGCTCTGTTGGGATCGCCAGCCCGTCCCAGCATGTGCCGCACAATCCCCCGTGCTTTCCAATGGCATCGCCGCATGAAGGGCACCGCGGGGGATAAACGAAATCGATGAGCGGCCCCATGCCCTCGGCAATTCGCGTCAGCATCGCCCTTCCCTCTCCGCCAAGCTTGCACCACCGGGACCGGTCCTCCACTTGGGCGCGATGGATGGCAAGCAGGTCCCGACGATTTTTTCCCCGCAGCGCATGCGCCTCGCCGAGCGCCGCGCACATTCTCGGCAGCTGGCGGGTGGCACCACCTGGCTATCCGAATTGATCGGCCACGATGTACTCGAACGCCTCGGCTTTCTCCGTTGCCAGCCTGGCAGCGCGCTGGTGCTGGGGGACAGGGCAGGCACCTTGTCGCCCGCGCTGGAGGCGAACGGAGCCGATGTCACCGCTCCAACTGAAATCGATCTGGAGCAACCACTTGCGCTCGGAACCTTCGATCTGATCGTATCCCTTCTCGATCTCGGCACAGTGAACGATCTGCCCGGAGCGCTGATCCAGCTTCGCCTGGCACTGAACCCGGGCGGCCTGCTGATCGCGGCGCTGGTGGGCGCCGGATCGCTCCCCCTCGTGCGCTCCGCAATGATGACCTCCGATGGTGAACGCCCGGCGGCGCGGATCCATCCACAGGTCGATGACCGGGCGGCCAGCGCCCTCATGCAGCGGGCAGGGTTCGCACGCCAGGTCGTGGACCGTTACACCATCACCGCGCGTTACGACGGGCTCGCCAATCTGGTTTCCGACCTGCGGGACCAGGGGCTGGGGAGCGTGCTAGCGGACCGCGCGCCGACCCTTTCACGCCGCCAGTACCAGCTTGCCCGTCAGGCGTTCGCCTCTCACGCCGACGAGAGCGGCAGAATTCCCGAATCCTTCGAGGTTGTCACCATGACTGGCTGGAAAAGCTAGACAATACTCGCCTGAGCCGCTGCCAGGCGCGCTATGGGAACGCGGTAGGGCGAGGCACTGACGTAATCGAGTCCGACCTGTTCGCAGAAGGCAATGGAGGCAGGATCGCCGCCATGCTCACCGCAGATGCCCAGCTTGATATCGGGCCGTGTCTGCCGCCCCGTCTCCGCCGCCATCTCGACCAGCTGGCCCACGCCCTCGACGTCCAGGCTCACGAAGGGATCGCGCGCATAGATGCCTTTTTCGACATAGGTCGTCAGGAACCGTCCCGCGTCATCGCGGCTGACGCCCAGCGTGGTCTGGGTCAGGTCGTTGGTGCCGAAGCTGAAGAACTCGCCTTCCTCCGCGATCTCGCCCGCCATCAGGGCGGCGCGCGGAAGTTCGATCATGGTGCCGACCAGATAATCGAGGCGCCTGCCCTTCTCTTCGAACACGGCGTCGGCAGTGTCGTCGATCAGCTTTTTGATTATCGCCAGCTCGCGCCGCGTGCCGACCAAGGGAACCATGATCTCCGGCACGGGTGCCTCGCCTTCGATCGCGCAGGCCGCCTCCAGGATGGCGCGGGCCTGCATCTCGTAGATCTCCGGATATGTGATACCGAGCCGGCATCCACGGTGACCCAGCATGGGGTTGAATTCGTGCAGTTCCGCCGCCCGCCGCTTCAGCTGATCCACATTCCGGCCGGTTGCCTTGGCAAGGTCTTCGAAATCCCCATCGTCGTGCGGCAGGAACTCGTGAAGCGGCGGATCTAGCAGACGTATCGTGACCGGCAGGCCCGCCATCACCGAGAAGATCGCCTCGAAATCGGAGCGCTGCTCGGGCAGCAGCTTGGCCAGCGCACCCCGGCGGCCCTTTTCATCATCCGCCAGGATCATCTCGCGCACGGCGGAAATGCGACCGGCGTCGAAGAACATATGCTCCGTACGGCAAAGCCCCACGCCCTCGGCCCCGAACTGGCGCGCCATGCGGCAATCGGCCTCGGTTTCGGCATTGGCCCGCACTTTCATGCGGCGGTGCTTGTCGGCCCATTCCATGAGCGTGCCGAAATCGCCCGCCAGCTCGGGCTCGATGGTTGCGACCTCGCCTGCCATCACTTGGCCATTCGCGCCATCGATGGTGATGATGTCGCCTTCCTTCAACTCGCGCGCGCCGATGGAAAGCGTGCGCGCATCGCGCTGAATCGAAATGGCGGACGCACCCGAAACGCAGGGACGCCCCATTCCGCGTGCGACCACGGCGGCGTGACTTGTCATCCCGCCGCGCGCGGTCAGAATACCCTTTGCCGCGTGCATGCCATGGATGTCTTCCGGGCTCGTTTCCACGCGCACCAGGATCACGCTTTCGCCCTGCCCGGCCATACGCTCGGCCGTATCGGCATCCAGCACGATCTTGCCGGAGGCGGCGCCCGGCGATGCGGGGAGGCCCGTGGTCAGCACGTCGCGCGGCGCATCGGGATCGAGCGTGGGGTGCAGCAGCTGGTCGAGCGCCATGGGATCGACCCGCTTGATCGCAGCCCTCTCGTCGATCAGCCCTTCGTCCACCATGTCGACCGCCAGCTTGAGCGCCGCCTTGGCGGTGCGCTTGCCGGTACGGGTCTGCAGCATCCACAGCTTGCCGCGTTCCACGGTAAACTCGATGTCCTGCATGTCCTTGTAATGGCGTTCGAGCAGTTCGAATGTATCGGCGAGCTGCGCGTAGGCATCGGGCATGGCTTCTTCCATGCTCGGCTTTTCGGCGCCCGCTTCCTCGCGCGCGGTTCTGGTGAGGTACTGCGGTGTACGGATGCCCGCCACCACGTCCTCGCCCTGGGCGTTGACCAGCCATTCGCCGTAATAGGCCTTCTCGCCCGTCGAGGGATTGCGGGTGAAGGCAACGCCGGTGGCGCTGGTATCGCCCATGTTGCCGAACACCATCGCCTGCACGTTGACGGCGGTGCCGAGATCGTGGGGTATGTCGTTCAGCCGGCGATAGACCTTGGCCCGCTCGGAATCCCAGCTGTCGAACACGGCGCGGATCGCGCCCCACAGCTGTTCCTGCGGGTCCTGCGGGAAATCGTGGCCCAGTTCTTCGGACACGATGCGCTTGTACTCGCCGACCAATGCCTGCCAATCGGCAGCCGACATTTCGGTATCGGTGTAGAAACCGTTGTCTTCCTTGGCGATCTCCAGCGCTTCTTCGAATAGCCCGTGATCGATGCCCAGGACGACATCGCCGTACATCTGGATGAAGCGACGATAGCTGTCCCAGGCGAAGCGTTCATCGCCGCTGATGCTGGCCAGGCCCTGCACCGTCTCGTCATTGAGGCCGAGGTTCAGCACGGTGTCCATCATGCCAGGCATGGAGATGCGCGCGCCGGAGCGCACGGAGACCAGCATCGGATCGCTAGCATCGCCCAGCTTCTTGCCCACGGTGCGCTCGATATGCGTCAGCGCTTCGGCCACGGCGGCCCGAAGATCGTCGGAGAAATCCCCACCTTCATTCAGATAGCGGAGGCACTCCTCGGTCGCGATGGTGAAGCCCGGGGGCACGGGCAGGCCGATGCTGGCCATTTCGGCCAGGTTCGCGCCCTTGCCGCCGGTGACCGCCTTATCCTTCTGGCGCGGGTCGGAATGCGGCGCGTTACCGCCGAAGGTGAAGACCGTATTGCTCATTTTGCCCCCAGGTTGACATGACGTTGACACAGTTGACCGTGTCTTGATGAAAAGTTGCGCTACCCTTCGATCCGGCTGAAATCGGCGACGCGGTTGACCGCATCGCGGAAGCGGAGAAGCAGGTCGAGCCTGGCGGCGCGCTTGTCCCGATCCGGGTCGTTCACTGTCACCTCGTCGAAAAACCGGTCGATCGGCGCACGCAGGGTTGCGAGCGCGCGCATGGCGGCGGAAAAATCTTCCGCCTGTATCGCCGCGCTGGCTTCCGGCTCCGCCGAATCGAGTGCCTCGATAAGGTCAGTTTCCGCAGGTTCGGGCGTGTAGGAAAGGGTATTCTTGTGCTTTTCGGCCATGCGGGCATCGACCACCGCCTTCATGTCGGGATCGTCGACCAGCGCGAGCGGATCTTCCTCGCCGGTTCGGGCGATCTCGCTGTCGCCGCCCTGCCAGTCTTCCTTCTTCAGAATGTTGGCCGCGCGTTTGTACCCGGCGAGCAGGTTGGCGCCGTCTTCGGTCTTCACGAAGTCCTGTAATGCTTTCACACGATTGAGAAGCCGTACGAGGTCGTCTTCGTTCCCGAGAGCGAACACCGCATCGATGAGATCGTGGCGGACGCCGGCTTCGCGCTGCTGGACCTTGAGGCGGTCGGCGAAGAAATCGAGCAAGTCACCGTCGGCCAGGCCCAAGCGCAGCCCGTTCTCCTGAATTATGCGGATTACGCCCAGCGCTGCGCGGCGCAGAGCAAACGGGTCTTTCGAGCCAGTGGGTTTCTCATCAATGGCGAAGAAGCTGCGCAGCGTATCCAGCTTGTCAGCCATAGATACAGCCACCGTGACCGGCGCGGTAGGCACTTCATCGCCCTGCCCCACCGGCTTGTAATGATCGCGGATGGCATCGGCCATCTCATCGGGCAGACCCTCGGCGCGGGCGTAATAGCCGCCCATAAGGCCCTGTAGTTCGGGAAATTCCCCGACCATCTCGGTCACGAGATCGGCCTTGGCGAGCCGTGCCGCCTGTTCGGCCATCTCTGGGTCCGCGTCCTTGACGATGCCCTCTTCGACCAGCCACCTCGCCAGTTTTGCCACGCGCTCGACCTTGTCGGCCACGGTGCCGAGTTGCTCGTGAAAGGTGATTCGCTCGAGCTTCTTCGCGTGCTCGGCGAGCGGGATCTTGCGATCTTGCTCCCAGAAGAAGCGCGCGTCGGAAAGGCGGGCAGCGAGGACCTTGCGGTTGCCGTCGACGATCGCCCCGCCGCCGTCTTCCGCCTCGATGTTGGCGGTGCATACGAAGGCATTGGCGAGCTTGCCGCCTTCATCCTCGCACACGAAATATTTCTGGTTCACGCGGGCCGTAAGCTGGATGACCTCGGGTGGGACGTCCAGAAACGCCTCGTCGAAGCGGCCGAGCAAGGGAAAGGGCCATTCGGTGAGGCCAGCGTTCTCGATCACCAGCCCCTCGTCCTCGACCAGCGAGAGGCCCGCAGCGGATGCCGCCTTCGCAGCGCCCTCGCGCACCAGGGCAGCGCGCTCCTCCTGGTCGACGATGACATGGGCGGCGCGCAGCTTCATCGCATAGTCGCCGGCATTGCCGATGGTGATGTCGCCAGAATGGTGGAATCGGTGGCCGAGCGTTACCGCTCCGCTGGTGACGCCGTGGACCTCGCACTCGACGACGTCATCGCCCAACAGCGCCACGATGCCGGAGAGCGGGCGCACCCACCGCAAACTGCCGGTGGAGAGCGAGGCGGCACCCCAGCGCATCGACTTGGGCCAGGCAAAGTCGCGGATGATTGCGGGAATGGCTTCGGCCAAAAGATCCCTGGTGGCGCGGCCGGGCTTGTCGATCACGGCGAAATACGTCGCGCGGCCCTTCACGTCGCGGACTTCGAGCTGCTCCTTCGTGATCCCGTTTTTGCGGCAGAACCCCTCCACGGCAGCCTCGGGCGCACCCTCGGGCGGGCCCTTGGCCTCTTCGGACACGGCAGCGGTGGCTTCGGGAAGGCCACGGGCGATCAGGGAGAGGCGGCGGGGTGTCGACCACACCGCGACGTCCGAGAGGTCGATTCCAGATGCGTCCATCTCCCGCTGGAACAGCTTTTCCAGTTCGGCGCGCGCACCAGCCTGCATCCGCGCGGGAATTTCTTCGGAACGGAGTTCGAGGAGGAAATCGCTCACAAGCTCCACTCCGGGTATTTCGCCTGCCATTCGGGGGCCATCTTTTCGGCATAGGCTTCGCATGAAGACCGCGCGAGATCGCGGACGCGGGCCATATAGCTGGCGCGTTCCTGCACGCTGATCACGCCGCGCGCCTGCAACAGGTTGAACACGTGGCTAGCCTCGATCGCTTGCTCATATGCGGCGATAGGAACCTGATTTTCCAATGCATTGCGGCATTCGGCCTCCGCCTTGGCGAACAGGTCGAACAGCGCATCAGTGTCGGCGACCTCGAAATTCCACTTCGACATCTGCCGCTCGTTTTCGAGGAAGACTTCGCCGTAGCTCACGCCGCGCCCGTTGAAATCGAGATCGTAGACGTTGTCGACGCCTTGGATATACATGGCGAGCCGTTCAAGGCCGTAGGTCAGTTCGCCAGCCACCGGCTTGCAGTCGAAGCCGCCCATCTGCTGGAAATAGGTGAACTGCGTCACCTCCATCCCGTCGCACCAGACCTCCCAGCCTAAGCCCCAGGCGCCCAGCGTCGGGCTTTCCCAGTCATCCTCCACGAAACGGATGTCGTGCTTCAGCGGGTCGATGCCGATCACGCGCAGGCTTTCCAGATAAAGATCCTGGATGTCCGGCGGGCTCGGCTTCAGGATGACCTGATATTGATAGTAATGCTGAAGCCGGTTGGGATTTTCGCCATAGCGCCCGTCGGTCGGGCGGCGGCACGGCTGCACGAAGGCCGCGTTCCAGGGCTCCGGCCCCAGAGCACGCAGCGTCGTGGCGGTATGAAAGGTCCCGGCACCCATACGCATATCATAGGGCTGGAGGATCAGGCATCCGCCCTTCTCACTCCAGAAATCGTGGAGCGCGAGGATCATGTCCTGGAAGCTCTTGGTCGGCTCTCGCTTCATAGAGGCCGCGCCATGGCGAAGGGGGCGGAAACCGTCAATGCCGGCAAGCGCGGAGAACTTGTCGTGACGACCATTCATCCCTTAAGATCAGAGCAGTTTGATAAACGCCTACCCTTCACCAATCGATCGTCCCGCGGCGCTGAACTTCCGAGCCCCTGTCGCTGCGCGCGAGTGAAACGCCAACGCATTGTGGAACCCTGAACATCCTTTCCCACAAAACTGAAATCATTGTCCTTCAAGGGAACTGTCCATGAAAAATGTTTCGCGCAAATTGGCTCTGCTCCTAGCGGGTCCCCTGCTTGCCCTTCCCGGCTGCGCCGGCATGGCCGACACGCAGACAGCTTCGACGGCCACTACCGCCGCCGCCGAGCACCCTGCCCTCTGGAAAGTGGCGGACGAGGATACGACGATCTATTTGTTCGGCACGATCCATGCCCTTCCCGATGGCATCGAATGGTATGAGGGCCCTGTCGCGACGGCGCTCTCCTCGGCCAGCGAACTGGTGACCGAAATTCCCCATGGCGCGATGGCCGATCCCGCTACCCAGGCCCGCTTCCAGCAGAGCGCGGCACTGCCGGAAGGCGAAAACCTGCGCGACAAGCTGAATGCCGAGCAGCGCGCGGTGTACGAGGCTGCGATGTCCAAGGCTGGACTGCCCGCCGCCGCCTTCGATCGGATGAAGCCCTGGTTCGCGGCCGTCACGCTGGGCGTGATCCCCGTGATAAAGGCGGGGTATTCGATGGAAGCCGGAGTCGAAAACGCGGTCGAGACGCAGGCCGCGGCGACGATGAAACGCAGTGCGCTTGAAAGCGTGGACGACCAGCTGGCCGCCTTCAACGGCCTGCCCATGCGCTCCCAGATCGATTACCTCGTCCAGGTGGCCGGACAGATCGACGAGGTCGTGCCGATGATGAACGATATGGTCGCGCTTTGGAGCAAAGGCGATGCCGCCGGACTGGCAGCCTTGCTCAACGACGAAATCGATGACCCGGCCCTGGCCGAAGCACTGCTTTACAAGCGCAATCGCAACTGGGCCGAATGGATAGACGATCGCCTGGATCGACCCGGCACCGTTTTCATCGCCGTGGGCGCGGGGCATCTGGCAGGCACCAACAGCGTGCAGGACTACCTGTCCGAGGACGGTATCGAGAGTCGGCGCGTGCAGTGATCGGCCGATTTCTCGGCGCCGCGATCTTGGCCTTGCTCCTCGCGGCGTGCGGACAGCCAGAGCACGCGAGCCAGCGGGCGGGCACCCCAGCGCTTTGGGAAATCGAGGGTGTCGGGGGTGCACCGGCAGGGTGGCTGTTCGGCACCGTCCATGCACTGCCCGACGGGACAAAATGGGAGAACTCCGCTCTGGACGGCGCGGTGCGGGGCGCGGGACTGCTCGTCGTGGAGGTTAAGGATCTCAAGGACCAGGCGGCGATAGCGGAGGTGTTTCAGGATATGGCTTATGACAAGCCCCCTGCCCCGCTGGTTTGGCGTGTGCCCCCGTCGGCACGAGATGCGCTCGATCGCGCCGTTTCGGCATCCGGGGCAACGAGGCCGGATCTGGCTCGAATGGAAACCTGGGCGGTTGCTCTGGTTCTTGCCCGCTCGGCGGCGCCTCTCGACCCGCAGAACGGTGTCGACCGTGAACTGGAGATGCGCTTCGCTAAACGACCGGTGGTGGAACTGGAGGGGGCATCGCGCCAGCTTGCGGTTTTTGACAGGCTGGCGGAAGAAGACCAGCGCGCGATGCTGCTCTCCGTCCTTAAGGAGGCCGGCACCGCCGGACGGCAATCCGACGCACTGGTGGCCGCTTGGCTGGAAGGCGATCTGGCCGCTATCGAAAGGACCGCTTTGCAGGGCATGCTCAGCGATCCCGAACTATACGATGCTCTACTGGCCGGTCGCAATCGGCGCTGGGCGGACCAGTTGCAGGACTTTATCGATCGGTGCCGCCGCCCGCTCGTCGCCGTGGGCGCCGCGCACATGGTGGGGAAGGACGGCCTGCCCGCCCTGCTTGCGGCGAAAGGCTACACCGTGCGGCGCGTTCAGTAATGCGCGTTGCATTTCGGGGCCGACCCGGCTAAGGGCCCGCGTTCCGGCGTCATGGTCATCCCTGGAGGCGTGGCGAGACCGGATACAACCCGCATTCGAAAGGCAATACCATGAGCGACGCTCTGACCCTGCCGGCTGAGGCGCGTGAACGGGCTGGCAAGGGAGCCTCCCGTCATCTGCGCCGTGAAGGCCGTGTCCCCGCCGTTATCTACGGTGGCAAGGAAGAACCCCAGATGATTCATGTCGAGGCGAAGGAATTGATTCGCATGCTCGACACCGGTCACCTGATGAATTCGATCGTAAACATCGAGATCGGCGGCAAGTCCGTGCGCACCCTGCCCAAGGACGTTGCGCTCCATCCCGTGACCGACCGCCCCGAGCACGCCGACTTCCTGCGCCTGTCCAAGGACGCCAAGGTCGAAGTCATGGTGCCCGTGGTATTCGTGAACGAAGAAAAGGCGCCTGGCCTCAAGAAGGGCGGCGTGCTCAACATCGTTCGCCACGAACTCGACCTGATTTGCGAAGCGGACAAGATTCCGAGCGAAATCGAGATCGACGTCACCGGCAAGGAAGTGGGCGATTCGATCCATATTTCCGAAGTTACCCTGCCCAGCGGCAGCGAAAGCACGATCACGGATCGCGATTTCACCATCGCCACCCTGGTCGCGCCGAGCGCGCTCAAGAAGGCCGAAGGCGACACCAGCACCGCTGCCAGCGGTGAAGGCGCCGGCGCCGACATGGAAGCGGGCGAAACCGCCGCGACCGAACAGGGCCCGGACGCCGATGCTGCCGAAGAACAGGAAGAAAAGAGCGAGTAAGCGCTTTCTTCCTCCAGCCAATCACCAGGGCGCCGGTCTCGAAAGAGGCCGGCGTTCTGCGTTTACGAGAGGTCGGCGAGAAGCGGACGGCTTCGCAGGCGCGGGCCTTCCGCGATCCTCTCCCTTGAGCTAGGCGGCGCCCATGCAAGTGTGGACAGGTCTTGGAAATCCCGGCCCGCAATATGCGATGAACCGGCATAATGTCGGCTTCATGGCGCTGGACGTCATCGCCGATCTGCATCGCTTCGGCCCGCCGCAGCGCAAGTTTTCCGGCTGGGTGCAGGAGGGGCGGATCGGCGCGCAAAAGATCCTCCTGCTGAAACCCGCCACTTTCATGAACGAAAGCGGGCGCGCCGTGGGGGAAGCGTTACGCTTCTACAAGCTGGGCACTGACTCACTAACGGTGTTTCATGATGAGCTCGACCTGGCGCCGTTCAAAATCAAGGTCCGCACCGGGGGCGGGCTAGCCGGCCACAATGGTCTGCGCTCAATCGACAAGCATCTTGGCCCCGATTTCCGCCGTGTGCGTATCGGAATCGGCCATCCCGGCCATAAGGACCGGGTCCACGGCTATGTCCTCGGCAATTACGCCAAGCAGGAACTGGACGATCTTTCCGACATGCTCGGCGCGATCGCGGCGGAGGCCGAATGGCTCGCAAAGGGCGACGACGCCCGTTTCATGAGCGACTATGCCCTTCGCCTCGCCAATACACGCTAGGTTCTTGCGAACCTAACTGCGGCTCGGGGCCGGTGCCGCATGGCACTTCCCGCGGCGAAGAAGCCGATGATCAGCATGGCCCAGGTCGCCGGTTCGGGTACGGCACCGCTCAGATTAAACTGGCGCTGCAAATCGGCGTAGATCGCCTGGTGAATCGGAGCGGTGGGGTGGACCCCATCGAAGGAGAAATACCCCACGCAGCCATTTGCGATGGCTGCAGGGCCAGCGGCCCGGCACGTCACCGTGGTGTTCTGCGGCGGTAGTCCCAGCGAACCCGGATCGACGAGCACACGTTGGAAGAAATCGAGATAGCTGAAGCGATACAATGTCGTGTCGGACGCCAAATTGAGGTTGCCGAGCGCTGTCGTCAGATATCCTTCCGCTGCGTAGGAGGCCGGATCATCCAGTACGGGGAAGCCGGTGATGAGGAAATTGCGCACGCCGAGGTCGTTGAGATACTGGACACCCTGCGCGTAATTGCTGGCTGCCATCATCAGAAAGGCGTCCTCTCCGGCCCCCGGGGGCGGGGCATTGAAGATATCGTTTCCGCCGAAATTCAGGACGTAAAGGCCATTGGAGTCAACAGTCCGACCAAAAGCAAGATTGCCAGAGAACAGCGCCAACTGCTCAGCAAGATCCGGTACCGGGGAGGTCGTTGTCGCCCTCGCACCGCCGAAGGCATAGTTCGTGCCGCCCTGAAGAGATGCGACAGTAGGGGTGCCGAACAGATCGATTGAAAGCAGGTCGGTGTAATCGTAGCCGTTCGTAAAACGGCCCTGGAAATACCCGGCCGCCGGATTGGGGGTCAGGCCGCCGGTAAGGGTGTAGATGTTCCCTGCATCGACCAGGCTGTCCCCAAACACCGTGAGCGAAGTGTATTGGGGCGTAGAACGCTCTGCCAGCACGGGTGTTGCGAATGTGGCGGCACAAACCGCCGCGGCAATAGCCGACGACCGAACAAACATGACGACTCTCCAGATTTTATTCTTATGGTTAACGAGAGGTATTTCACGGTCACAGAACTGTCAAATTAACTTCTTCCCATCGTTTTCGCCATCATAGCATGAGGGTGGCCAGTCCCAGGAAGATACCCATGCTCGTCACGTCACTGGCGGTAGTGAGAAAGATGCTCGAAGCCGTGGCGGGATCTGCCCCAAACCTCTTGAGCGTGAGCGGAATGATCGCGCCGGCGATGCCGCTTGCAGTACAGGCAGCGATCATGGCGATCAGCACCACGAGCCCGAACTCGAGCGGATTCGCCTCCCCCTGCAAATGGGCATAGAACGCCATACCCGCCCCAGCGGTGACACCCACAAGCAGCCCGTTCAGAAATCCCAGAAAAGCTTCCTTGCGGACCATCGCGCCCTGGTTCTCCTCGGTAACCTCGCCCAGCGTCATACCGCGCAGCGCGACAGCGAGCGCCTGGCATCCCGTGTTTCCCGTCTGCCCCGCCATGACCGGTAGAAACACCGCGAGGATTACGAGACGGCTCAAGGTCCCTTCGAACATTCCCACGACCGCCGCGGCTACGAAGGCCGTCAGCAGATTCACCTGCAACCATGGATGCCGCATCTTGAGGCTTTGCGGGATCGAGGTGCCGAGCCGTTCCTCGTTATCCACACCAACCATGGTGCCCGACTGACCCGAAATCTCGATCGCGCGATTGGCAAACAGGACACCGCCGCGGATCAGGCCCACGAGCCGGTTGTCGTCCTCCACCACCGGATAGACCGGAAAATGCATGTGAAGCGCCGCCTTCAGCGCTTCCCGCAAAGGCATCGAACGCTGGAGGACGAAAGGGTTTCTCAGCATAATGCTGGAAAGCCTGGTATCGGGCGGCGCCAGCAGCATCTCGCGCATGACGACAAGGCCTTCCAATCGCTGCGCCTCGTCGACGATGTAGAGATAGGTGATGAAGGCAGTCCGGCTTTGCTCTCGCAAGCCTTCGACCGCTTCGGCTACGGTCGTATCGCCCGAGAACAGGCCGACCGCCGGCGACATCAGGTCGCCGACGATCTGCGGCCTCTTCGCAACCTCGGGCTCCGTAATCATGTTGTCCGGCCCCGCCGCCGGAATCGCTGTAGTCGCCATGGCTCCCCCCATGCTGGACGATTCGACGGTTACTAGCTTGTTTTCCTTCTGGCTACAGCAAGTGCCGCGCAGAACTGGTCAGTGCGTTTCTATGTCGCTAAGGCGCCGCGGCAAACGCGGTCCGATAGCCGCCCTTCAGGAGTTCACCGACACCATGGGATTTCGCTGTGGAATCGTCGGGCTGCCCAATGTCGGCAAGTCCACTTTGTTCAATGCGCTTACCGAAACGCAGGCGGCGCAGGCCGCCAACTATCCCTTCTGCACCATTGAGCCAAATGTGGGCCAGGTGGCCGTTCCGGACGACAGACTGGAACGCGTGGCGGAAATCGCCAAGTCCGCCAAGATCATCCCCACCCAGCTCGCTTTCGTCGATATCGCCGGGCTGGTGAAAGGCGCCAGCAAGGGTGAGGGGCTGGGGAACCAGTTCCTTGGCAACATCCGCGAGGTGGACGCCGTGGTGCATGTGCTGCGCTGCTTCGAGGACGACGATATCCAGCATGTCGCCAACAAGGTCGATCCGATCGCCGATGCCGAGGTGGTCGAGACAGAACTGATGCTGTCCGATCTGGAAAGCCTGGAAAAGCGTGTGCCCGCCGCAGCGAAGCGAGCGACGGGCGGTGACAAGGAGGCCAAGGCCATGGCCAGCGTGCTGGGCCAGGCCCTGGATCTGCTGCGTGAAGGCAAGCCCGCCCGCCTGACCGAACCGAAGGACGATGAAGAGGCGCGGCTGTTCGCGCAGGCGCAGCTTCTTACCGCAAAGCCCGTGCTGTATGTGTGCAATGTCGGCGAAGAAGACGCCGCCGACGGGAATGCTCTGTCGGCCGAGGTCTTCGCCAAGGCGCAAGCGGAAGGCGCGGAAGCAGTGGTTGTATCGGCTGCCATCGAAAGCGAGCTCGTTTCGATGGAGCCGGAAGATCGAGCGGAATATTTGAACGAGCTGGGGCTAACGGAGAGCGGGCTCAGCCGTGTAATCCGGGCCGGTTACAAGCTCCTCGGGCTCAGCACCTTCTTTACCGCAGGGCCGAAGGAAGCGCGCGCCTGGACCTTCCCCTCCGGCGCCAAAGCGCCCCAGGCGGCTGGCGAGATCCACACCGATTTTGAAAAAGGCTTCATTCGCGCCGAGACCATCGCCTTCGACGATTTCGTCTCGCTGGGCGGTGAGGCCGCGGCACGTGACGCCGGCAAGTTGCGCCAGGAAGGCAAGGAATATGTCGTGCAGGATGGCGATGTCCTGCATTTCAAGTTCAACGTTTGAGGCGGAAAATCATGCGTATCCTCGAAAAAATGCTGGTGGCACTCGGCGTGGTGGCGCTCTCCGCCTGTGCGCCCCAGCTGGCCAGCGTTCCGGCCGCCGGGTCGCCGGCCCCCGCTGTACAGGAACAGCGCGAGCCCGTTACCATCCTGGTATCCATCGACGGATTTCGCGCCGATTACCTTGAGCGTGGAGAGACACCCACCCTCGCCCGCCTGGCCGCGGAAGGCGTTTCCGCGAGCATGATCCCCTCCTTCCCGAGCAAGACATTTCCCAATCACTGGGCTGCCGTCACCGGTTATACGCCTGATCACAACGGGATCGTGGCCAACAGCTTCAACGATCCAGAGCGGCCCGATCCTGCCGACCGCTTCGCAATGTCCACCACCGATCCGTTCTACTGGAATGGCAAGGAGCCTATCTGGGTCACGGCGGAAAAGGCCGGAATCAGGACGGGGGTGATGTTCTGGCCTGGATCCGCAGTCGCCTATGGCGGCACGCTCGTTCCGCGCGGCTACGGACGGGTCGAAGGCGGCGTAAGGCCGGCCGACTGGCAGGCCTTCGACCAGAACGTGACCCCCGAGCAGCGCGTTAACACGGTGATCGACTGGCTGCGGCGCCCCGCAGAGATCCGCCCACAACTCGTCCTGCTCTACTTCGACGAGCTCGATACCGCCGGCCACGCCGGTGGCCCGGGCAGCCCCGAGGTGACACAGGCCCTGCGCAGTGTGGAAGCTGACATTGCGAGCCTCGTGCGCGGGCTCGAGAGCCTGGGCCAGCCCGCCAATCTGGTGATCGTGGCCGATCACGGCATGGCGCAAACGTCTAGCGAGCGCGTGATTGCACTCGATAAGGTGCTGGATCCCGGCATATACACGCTGGACGAGAATGGGCCCTATGCCACGTTTCGTGCAGTCCCCGGTCAAGAGGCCGCTCTCGAACGACAACTCCTGAAACCGCATGACCACATGCAGTGTTGGCGCAAAAACGAAATCCCCGCCCGCTTCGGCTATGGATCCAATCCGCGCATTCCCCCCTACCTCTGCCTGGCCGAGACGGGATGGCTTATTCTTCCCAGCGAGGCCCGAGAGCCCTTTACCGGAGGAACGCATGGTTACGACAACCAGGCCCCGGAAATGGCCGCGCTGTTCATCGCCGACGGGCCGGCTTTCGCCAGGCACGCAGTTCTAGACCGTTTTCCGAACGTTGCCGTAAACCCGCTGCTGCGGCGCCTTCTTGGACTTCCCCAGGATGGCTCAATGGATGGCAAACTCGGCTCGGTGGAGGATGCATTCCAAGATTGATGGAACCCCCACTGCACTTCGTCGGTTCATTGCGGAATACTTGGGGCAAAACACGAGGGGCATCGCATGGATATCGACAAGTCGGAGAAGTTCACCTGGGCCGTAAGGGTGGGATATTTCAGCAGGGCCATTCTCTATTCCGTACTCGGCATCATCGCGCTGACGCAGACCGACAGAATTGCCGAGGGCACTAACGGCATCTTCCGCGCGATCGAGAATTTCCCGGCCGGAAACGTGATTTTGTGGCTAATGGTGTTCGGCTTGGTCGCCTATGCGCTGTTTCGCCTGTGCTCGCTGATCTTCGATATCGAGAACGAAGGATCGGACAAGAAGGGTTGGGCCAAGCGGATCGGCCACACCGGCAGCGCGATCGCGCATTTTGCGCTCGCTTATGCGGCCTATCAGTTCGCCACCAGCAGCGAGGGCAGCAGTGGCGGCGCTAGCGGCGGCGGCGCGCAGCAGGCGGCCAGCGGCGTCCTTTCGTTCGAGTTCGGCGGGATCGTCCTCGGTCTGCTCGGTTTGGCGCTTCTCGCAACGGGCGTTTTCCAGTTCAAGAAAGCCTGGACCGGAGAGTTCATGAACCGCATCGGCCCGGGAGCGCCGAACGGCACCAAGATCCTTGGATCCGCAGGGTATTTCGCGCGCGGGATCGTTTACTTCGTAATCGGTTATTCACTGCTCAAGGCCGGCTTCGGCTCCGGAGGCTCCGATCAGATCAAGACGCTAGGCGATGCAGTTGCCAGCCTGGCCGACGATGGGCTGTGGTTCACCATTACCGCCATCGGACTTCTGATGTTCGGATTGTTCAGCTTGGTGCTGGCCCGTTACCGGATCATTCCGGAACTCGACTCGGATCAGGGTATCCCCAAATTTCGCGCCTGAATTCGATTGCCCAACCGCCAAAGGTTGGGCAATTCCCCCGTCATGCTTTACTTCGAAGATATCGAGATCGGTCGGCGCCAGTCCTTCGGGCGCTATGACGTGACTCGTGAAGAGGTGATCGACTTCGCTTCGAAATACGATCCTCAGGCGTTCCACCTCGACGACGAAGCCGCGGCGGCAACCCATTTCAGCAGGCTTTCCGCCAGCGGTTGGCATACCTGCGCGATGACTATGCGGATGCTGGTCGAGAATATGAAGACCGAGTCACAGGCCGGGCTTGGCTCACCGGGTATCGACAACCTCCAGTGGAAAAAGCCGGTCTATCCGGGCGACACCCTGCGGGTCGAAACCGAAGTTATTGAAAAGCGGCGCAGCAAAAATCGACCGGACATGGGCTTGTTCAAAAGCCGCTGTCGGGTGTTCAATCAGGACGATATCGTCGTTCTCGAAATGGTGTCGAACGGCCTGATACGTGTCCGCGACCCCGAGGCACCCATCGAGGGCTGACCTAGGTGCTACAGAGGGCAACCCCTTCGGCCACGTAGACCGTCCTGTCGCGGCCATCCTGCAATTCCAGTCGCGCGGGATAGCTGGTGGCCTGACTGCCCTGCGGCTTTCCTTGCGCGTTCACGTATTCGATACGGAGGACATGGCGGCCGCTGTTATAGCGCAGACTGGTGCCGAACGGGCCCTCCCCCGCACCCGCATCCGGAGCGAATCGCTCGATCTCCCCCTCAAACTGCATGTAGCCGACATTGAGTTGCAGGATCGCGAGCGCGCCTAGTTCGGGCGCATTCACGGCGAAATCGCATCCGTTCGGGCTGAACTTGTAACGCTCCCGCTGGTCGGAGGTGATGCGCTGCGGGGTGACCACGTCGGGTGGCGGCGTCTGGGCGGCTTCTACCTCCGCGACGGCCTTGTCGATGTCGGCCTGCTGCTGCGGCTCGGATGGCTCCTGCTCCGAACATCCCGAAAGTCCGGCAGCACACGCAGCCGCAATGAACCAGAACCGCATCAATGCCTCCCGAAAAGTTTTTCTACGTCTTCCATGGCCAGCTTAACCCACGTGGGCCTGCCATGGTTGCATTGCCCGGAGCGCGGCGTTGTCTCCATCTCACGAAGCAGGGCATTCATCTCGTCGACCCGCAAGGTTCGGCCAGCTCTCACCGACCCATGGCACGCCATCGTCGCGAGTACGAGGTCGAGCTTTTCGCCAAGCAGGAGCGCATCGCCGTTGAGCGCAAGATCGTCGGCGATATCGCGCAACAACTTCTCCGGATCCGCCCCAGCCAGCGCATGAGGGAGCGTGCGAACCAGCATGGCCGATGGCCCGAACCGTTCGATGGCAAGGCCCTTGTCGGCAAGCTTTTCCGCCGCCTGTTCGAGCCGATTGCAGGAAATCTCGTCCAGTTCCACCACATCCGGAATCAGCAGTGCCTGCGCCCGCGTGGTTGCATCGGCCGCGCCCGCCTCCCTCAGCCTTTCCAGCACCAGGCGTTCGTGCGCGGCATGCTGATCGACCAGAACAAGGCCGTCCTGCGCCTCCGCGACGATATAGGTATTGGCAATCTGGCCGCGCGCTATGCCCAGCGGATAAGCGCTTGCGTCGGCAGGGAGCGGGACCGCCTCCTCCGCCCTGCCCCGCGGCGCATCGAGCACGGGCGCATCCTGTTCGCGCCAGGTAGCTACCGGGGTGGCAACGCGGTTGATGGCCTGACCGGCAGGAGCGGACCAGTCCCGTGAAAACATGGAGGCGATGGCTGGCGCCGGTTCGGCTTCACGCTGCCAGCGCCCCATCGCCGCCGCATCGGGCGACTGCGCGCTGCGCCGGTCGCCGCTGGCCAGAGCCTGACGCAGGCCGGAAACGATGAACCCGCGTACCCCGGCTGCATCCCGAAAGCGAACCTCCGTCTTTGCCGGGTGAACGTTGACGTCCACCTCCTCGGCCGGAAGCTCGAGGAAAAGCGCGAGCACGGCGTGCCGATCGCGGGCCAGCATGTCGGAATAGGCACCGCGCACCGCGCCGGTCAGCAGGCGGTCCTTGACCGGGCGCCCGTTCACGAAAAGATACTGATGATCCGCTACGCCACGGTTATAGGTGGGCAGGCCAGCGATCCCGGTCAGCCTCAGCGGCCCCCTCTCAATATCGATTGCGACGGAGTTATCCTTCAATTCCCGCGCAATCAGCAAAGCGACCCGATCGGCCAGCGCTTCTCCCGATTGCAGGGCGAAAATCCGCCTTTCCCCGTGGTCGAGAGTGATGGCCACCCCAGGCCGCGCCATGGCAAGGCGGCGAACGACATCGAGGCACGCGGCATATTCGCTGCGCGCGGTGCGCAGGAATTTCCGACGGGCGGGTATCCGGGCGAACAGCTGCTCCACGCGGACGCGGGTGCCGGGCGGCAAGGCCGCTGGCCCCTCTTCCACGACCGCCCCATGATCGAGCACACGCCGCCAGCCACCCTCCGATCCATGCGGCCTGCTCTCGATGGTAAATCTGGCAACGCTGGCAATACTGGGCAGCGCTTCGCCCCTGAAACCCAGAGAGGTCACCTGTTCGATTTCGTCATCGGGCAGCTTGCTGGTCGCGTGGCGTTCGAGCGCAAGTTCGATCTCTTCGGGAGCCATACCGCAGCCGTCGTCCGTGACTTCGAGGAGGTCCAGGCCCCCTTCCACGAGGCGAACAGCAACCCGCGTTGCCCCGGCATCGAGTGCGTTCTCGATCATCTCCTTGAGCGCCGATGCAGGCCGCTCCACCACCTCTCCGGCGGCGATGCGGTTCACGAGCGTCTCGGGCAGGCGGCGGATTTGTGGCATTGCAATCCATGCTAGCGATGAGGCGGAATGTTTTCGAGACCGGCCGCGCCGATAATCCCCGCGTGCGTTTGCAAATTTTTTGGCATTTTCGCTGATGCCCCGCTAAGGAACCGCCTTCGCAGGAACGTCCGGCTATGTTTCGCGCTCCGAAGCGCGGCCCACGGCCCCTATCATTTACGGAAACCGCAAGAAAAATGGGCTTTTGGAGCAATCTGTTCAAGTTCGGTTCGCAGAACATGGCGATCGACCTCGGCACGGCCAACACACTCGTCTACGTTCAGGATCAGGGCATCGTCCTGAACGAGCCCAGTGTCGTGGCGATCGAGACCATCAATGGCGTCAAGCGCGTCAAGGCGGTGGGTGACGATGCGAAGATGATGATGGGCAAGACGCCAGACAGTATCGAGGCGATCCGCCCTCTGCGCGACGGCGTGATCGCCGACATCGAAATTGCAGAGGAAATGATCAAGCACTTCATCCGCAAGGTTCATGGCCGCAAGAACCTGATGCGCTATCCCGAGATCACGATCTGCGTTCCGTCAGGCTCCACGAGCGTGGAACGCCGCGCCATCCGCGACGCGGCGAGCAACGCCGGGGCAAGTCAGGTCTATCTCATCCTGGAGCCGATGGCGGCGGCAATCGGCGCCGATATGCCGGTTACGGAGCCTGTCGGTTCTATGGTCGTGGATATCGGTGGCGGTACTACCGAGGTCGCAGTTCTGTCGCTGCGCGGCCTCGCCTACACAACCTCGGTCCGCACCGGCGGCGACAAGATGGACGAGTCGATCGTCAGCTACGTACGACGTCACCACAATCTCCTGATCGGTGAAGCCACGGCGGAGCGGATCAAGAAGGATTACGGCATCGCGCGCACTCCGGTCGACGGTAATGGCGAAACGATCACCTTGAAGGGTCGCGACCTCGTCAACGGCGTGCCCAAAGAGATCACGATCAACCAGGGCCACATCGCCGAAGCGCTGGCCGAACCGATCGGCGCAATCGTGGAAGGCGTTCGTATCGCGCTGGAAAACACGGCGCCCGAGCTCGCTGCCGACATCGTGGACCAGGGCATAGTCCTGACCGGGGGTGGAGCCCTGATCGCCGGGCTCGACGAATATCTTCGCGAGGAAACCGGCCTTCCCGTAACCGTTGCCGAAGACCCGCTCACCTGCGTGGCGGTGGGCACGGGCCGCGCCATGGAAGACCCGGTCTATCGCGGCGTGCTGATGACCGCCTAACCTCCGGGGGCTAGCCATGGCGCCCAGTGCGCAGCGGCGCTCGAGCTATTCGAAGCGTGCGCAGTTATCGCAGTTTACCGGCTATATCCTGGCCGGGACCGGCGCGTTTGTCGGCGCGGTCTTGCTCGGCCTGTCGCTTTGGCACCCCACGTTGTTTTCGAGCTTGCGGGGCACCGCGACCGATTCAACCCTGCCCGCTACCAAAACGGTTGCCGAAGCCCGCACCGAAAGCCGGGGCCTGATCGCCAGCATCAAGGGCTATCTCAGAGCGGGATCGCAGAATGCCGCGCTGAAGCAGGAGGTGGAACTGGCACGCATCCGGCTGAAGGAAGCTGATGCGGTCAAGCAGGAAAACAAACGCCTGAAGGCTCTTCTCGCCATCACAGAATCCGATCTCAAACCCGTGGCCGTCACGCGACTCGTTGGCTCGACCGCGTCGAGCGCGCGACGCTTCGCTTATATCGGGGCAGGGCGACGCGAAGGGGTAGCGGTCGGCATGTCAGTGATCAGCCCGCGCGGCGTCGTCGGTCGTGTGCTGGAGGTTGGCGCGAACAGTGCCCGCGTGTTGCTGCTGACTGATAGCGAAAGCGTCTTGCCTGTCCGCCGAGCGAAGGACGAGATCGTCGCCTTCGCGGAAGGGCGCGGAGACGGTTTGCTGCGCATCAAGCTGATCAACCTGGGTATCAACCCTCTGAAGCCTGGGGACGTTTTCGTCACCAGCGGTGCCGGGGGGTATTACCATCCCGGAACTGCAGTCGCGATCGTCACCGAAACCACAAGCGATGGCGGGCTTGCCCGCATCGTGAGCGATCCGGCAGCGGCAGATTTCGTGGCCGTTCTTCCTATTTTTCAGCCCGAGGCGGTCGTGACCGCAGAAACGCCGATCGAAGAAGCGGTCGCCGACTGATGGAACGGTATGCTCCAAGAGCCCGCAGCGATGCCTATGGGCGTCGTATCAATCGGACCCATTCGCCGCTTGTGGCCACGGTTCTGCCCTGGCTCACGATCCTGGCGGGCAGCATACTGCCTGTGTTTTTCATGGCGACGGCCTTGCCCGTAGTTCCGCCGTTCGGTTTTCTGATGTTACTGGCGTGGCGCCTGGTTCGCCCCGGACTGCTCCCGATCTGGGCCGGGCTGCCCTTGGGCCTGTTCGACGATCTGTTCAGCGGACAGCCATTCGGAAGCGCTATCCTGCTATGGTCCGCAGTGATGATTGGTTTCGAAGTTCTGGATCGTCGCATCCCGTGGCGCACCTTCCTGCAGGATTGGTTGGCCGCGTCGGCTGTGCTTGCGGGTTATTTGTTTCTCGCTTTTCTGCTTTCCGGCGGCGATTCTGGATCCGCCGGCCTGATTGCGCTTGGCCCGCAACTGTTGTTCGCGATCGTTTTGTTTCCCGCCGCAGCGGGCCTGGTTGCGATGGTCGACCGCTTGCGCCTGTTCCGCTGGCTGGCCGCGTGATGTTCGGGAAGCGCCGCAGATCACGCACGAAGCAGTTCGTCAGCAAGGCAACACTTGAGGATTCCTTCGACCGTCGCAGTTTCGTTATCGGCACCACGATGGGCGGCGTCGGGATTCTACTGGCGGGTCGCATGGCCTATCTGTCGATCCTGCAGAACGAGAAATACCAGCTCGAATCCGAAAGCAATCGCGTCAACCTGTCGCTGATTCCGCCCCGGCGCGGATGGATCCTCGACCGCAACGGTGCCCCGCTGGCCTCAAACCGGGCGGACTTCCGCGTCGATGTCATTCCGGAACGCATGTCCGATCCCGAAGCCACAGTCGCCAAACTTGGCGAAGTGCTTGGGCTGACGCCCGATGTCCTCGGCGATGTGCAGAAGCGCGTGGCCGATGCTGTGGGCCCGCAGCCGATCGAGGTCGCCACGGGCCTCAATTACGAACAATTCGCCGCCGTAAGCGTGCGCCTGCCCGACATGAGGGGCGTGGTGCCGCAACGCGGGTTTACGCGATACTATCCCACCGGCCCCAGCGTTGGGCACCTGATCGGCTATGTCGGCCCAGCCAATGCGGAAGAATATGCGGAGGACAAGAACCCGCTTCTGATCACGCCGGGCTACAAAATCGGCAAGGACGGGCTTGAAAAGCAGTTCGAACGGAACCTTCGCGGTACGCCAGGCGCCCGCAGGGTCGAGGTGACTGCGTCCGGCAGGATCGTGAAGGAACTGGAAACGCGTGAGGATATCCAGGGCTCGCCCATCCAGCTGACGATCGATGGTCCCCTCCAGGACTACGCCGCACGCCGCATAGGCCCGGAAAGCGCATCGGTGGTGATGCTCGATTGCGAAACGGGCGATGTATTGTGCATGGCCTCCATGCCCAGCTTCGACCCCAACAGCTTTTCCTCGGGCATCGGCAGCGTGGAATATGCGATGCTGCGCGACGACGATCGCGTTCCGCTGCGCAACAAGATCCTGAAAGGTCTCTATCCGCCCGGATCGACGGTGAAACCCATGGTCGCCATGAGCTTCCTGCGCGAAGGGCTCAAGCCCACCGACACCGTCTTCTGCGGAGGGGGCTTGCGGGTCGGCAACCGCGTTTTCCATTGCTGGAACCGCCGAGGGCACGGCCAAGTCGACATGGCCAAGGGTATCTACCAGTCCTGCGACGTGTATTTTTACCATTTCGCCCAGCAGATCGGCATGGACCCCATTGCCGCCATGGCGCGGCGCGTGGGTCTGGGCCAGAAGTTCGACCTCCCCGTTCTCAGCCAGTTCTACGGCACCGTGCCGGACCCTGAGTGGAAGATGAAGAAATACGGCCGCGAGTGGCAGGCTTATGACACGGTCAACGCCACCATCGGCCAAGGCTATATGCTGTTCAATCCGCTTCAGCTCGCGGTCTATGCCGCGAGGATCGCGTCGGGCCGGCATCTTGAGCCCCGAATGGTGAAAAGCAACACTCGCCAACCCTTCGCACCGGCCGATTTCTCCCTCGATCATGTCGAACTCGCACGCCACGCCATGAGCGACGTCATCAACGGGCCGGGAACCGCCGGGCGGGCCCGCCTGCCCATCCCCGACATTCTGATGGCAGGCAAGACTGGCACGGCACAGGTCGTCGGCCTCAACATCTCCGACGGCAAGAGCGGCCCGTGGAAATACCGCGATCACGGGCTCTTCATCTTCTTCGCGCCCTTCGACAAACCCAAATATGCGGGCGCGGTCGTGGTCGAGCATGGGGGCGGATCAGGGGCGGCCTACCCCATAGCGCGCGATGTCATGACCTTCATGTTCGATCCGGCGAAAGCGATCGAGGCTCTGCAAGGTTTCGAGAAGCAGTGGGGCGGGACGGCGCAGGAGCGGCTCTCGCGGAAATACGCCGAATATGCCGCGGCCGCCGGGGTGGACGTGGCCGAACTCCCCCGCCGCGACGAGGAGATCTTCGCGCGCGTCGACGCCGAAGCGCGATTGCAGGCTCGACAGGCGGAAACGCAGGGCGCGCGCACGTTCGAGCCGCGGCCCGAGCCCAATCCCGTGGCGACGGGGCCCATTCCCGGTAGTGCCGCCGCGTCACGATGAGCATCGTTCCAGCACCGGTCGCTCGCCAGCCCTGGTCCATGCTGGTCCCATTGTTTGGACTGGTTGCGTTCGGCGCGCTGGTCCTCACCTCCGCAGCCGGAGGCGATTTCAGCCGTTACGCATCTTCCCACCTGCTCCGCTTCGCAATCTTCTTCGCGATGGCGCTGGTGATGACAGTCTTCCAGAAGCGCTTCGTCAAATTCGTTGCCTATCCGGCCTATGTGGTCCTTCTTCTCATGTTGCTTGCGGTGGAGGCCGTGGGCTTCGTGGGCGGCGGCAGCCAGCGCTGGCTGGATATCGGCCCAATCCAACTGCAACCATCGGAACTGATGAAGCCTGCCATCGTGCTGGTCCTCGCCAATTTCTACGGCACTCTTCCCATGGGCATGGTCCCGACCTGGCGGTCTCTTATACCGGCAGGGGCGCTGATCGGTTTTCCCATGGCGCTGGTCCTGCTTCAGCCCGACCTCGGCACGGCGCTAGCCATCGGGTTCGGTGGGGCAGTAGTCATGTTTCTCGCTGGATTGCCATTGCGGTGGTTCGTCGGGGCGGGGGTGGCTGCTGCGGCAATTGCGCCGCTCGCATTCTTTTTCGGTCTCAAACCCTACCAGCAGCGGCGCGTCTTCACCTTTCTCGATCCGGAAAGCGATCCGCTGGGCGATGGCTATCACATCACCCAGTCCAAGATCGCTATCGGATCCGGGGGGATTTCCGGCAAAGGATTCGACCAGGGCTCGCAGAGCCATCTCAACTATCTGCCTGAACCGCACACCGATTTCGTTTTCGCTACAATGGCGGAGGAATGGGGGTTCATCGGAGGGATCTTCAGCCTCGTCTGTTATGCCCTGATCCTGTCATGGGGATTGCGGGTGGCACGGCGGACCACCGACCGGTTCGCGATGCTGTTGGCCGCGGGCATGACCGCAACGATCTTTTTCTACGTCGCCATCAACCTCATGATGGTCATGGGCCTAGCCCCCGTGGTCGGCATCCCGCTCCCGTTCCTCAGCCATGGGGGATCGTCGATGATGACAAACATGATCTGTCTGGGCACGCTGATGATGATCGATCGGTGGAACAAGAGCACACCACGGTCCGGTCTCATCACCTGAGCGGATTTTTGTCCAATAGGACCCTTTCAATTCGCGTTTGGACAGCTATATGCGGCGCTCCCCGATTCGGCTCCGGCCTTTCGGAGCGCGGAAATCCGGCGCAGTGGACGCATAGCTCAGTTGGTAGAGCAGCTGACTCTTAATCAGCGGGTCCTAGG
>NZ_JBELMO010000022.1:0-38359 GCF_042095715.1 Qipengyuania sp.
GGGGCGGTGTTTTACAGTTCGTTTTACATTGCGGCGGTTTGGGCCTTCGCAATGTGGGCTCCGATTGCCACGACAATCGCCGCTTCGTCAACGTATCTTCTGCGGATCGCGGCGACCTTTTCGCGCGTCCAGCCCATCACGCTGGCGATCTGTTCATCGGTCAGCGGGGCGCCGGGTATCGTCATCAGGCGGGTGGCGAAGGTGCCGCGCAGATCGTGGAGGTGCTTGGCCGTGTCCGATTCGTCATCGAATTCGGCGGCGTGGATGATGCCGGCGCCATCGTTCGCCTGATCGCGATACTTGATGAACTGGGCGGTCAGCGTGCGCGGCTGCAGCGCCCCGCCCTTCGCGCCGACCAGCACGGTTTCGACACCGGACTTCCGCTTCCTGCCGCGCAGCTCGGCGAGCAGATCGCGCAGGCCGGGCACGATCGGCATCACCACGCGCTGGCGCCGCCCGCGGCTTTTCTTCGCGGCGGTCATGGCGAGGTGGGTTTCGCTCAAATGCTTCCATTCGAGACGGCACAGATCCGCGCGGCGCAGCCCGGTGAATTCCGCGAGGCGGCGCGCGTCGACCAGATATTGCGGCGCCACCGAATCGAAGGCGGCGCAATCCTCGGCCGTCCAGATCACCGCCTGGCGATCGGCGGCGCGGTAGATCGCGGGCACGGGTGCGGCAGTGTTGCTGGCAACCAACCCCTGCAGCACGCCCCAGCGCAGCATCAGGCCGGTGACCTTGATGGTCTCGTCTGCGGCGCGCGGGCCGTTCTCTTCCGCCATGGCGTCTCGCCATTTGACCAGCTTGGCCGTCATGCGCGGATCGCCGAAGACGGTGAGCGGGATGGTGCCGAACTTGCGTTCGAGCCGAATCAGGTGGCGAAACCATTCCTCGCGCGTGGAGGCGGCGAAGGCCTTCCATTCGCGGCTTGCGGTCCAGCGGGTGGAGAGGCCGCCCACGGTCGAATCTGGGGCGGTGCGATCGGAGAGGGCGGCGCCGATCGCGGCCATGTCTTCGGCGGTGAGCGCGGGCTTGCTGGCCTGTTCGACGGTGCGAATCAGCGGGGCGCCCTTGCCGCGCCAGGCATAGATGTACCAGCGGACCGGCTTGCCCGCGCGGGCGGAGCGGACGATGTGGACACCGGCGGCGCGGGGCATGTCAGGAGACCTTCAGCGCCACATCGATCATGGAAAGCATCGCGCCCGTAGCATCCGATTCGGAATCCTCGCTCTCTTCCAGAAAAACAGTCATTCCCACGAGGACCGAACGGGCGATCGGAATGAACCGCTCCCAATCGGGGAGAGGCTCAGGGACCGACATGGCGGGCGCGGCGTCCGTCAGGTGATACGGCTTCAGCTGGGAGTTCTGCCAGAGCGTCCGAGCGATATTCTCAATGAGCGGGTGCGTCATGGCACCTTTTACCCCAGCTTGCCGGCGGCTTCCAGCGCCTCGAACTCGTCCCGCGGGGCGGCGGGGAAGGCGGCGGAGGTGAGGATACGGACCTCGCCTCCGGGCAGGAAGACGATGGCGGCCGGCTCGATAGCGGCAGCGCGCGCGCGTTCGACCAGCTTGCGCGTCACGCTTTCGCTGGCGTATTCGCTGATCTTGGCGGGCGCGTGGGCGGTCATGCTGCCTCGACAACCGATTCGGGATTGGCTTCGACCAGATTGGAACGGACCAGTGCGGCAGCGACGTCGGGACATACGCTGTTGCCGATCATGCGGATCTGCGCGCTTTTCGGCAGAGGTCGTCCCTTCGGGCCTACCGGATCGAGAACATAGTCGTCCGGAAAGCCTTGTGCGCGGGCAAGCTCGCGGGGAGTGAGCATTCGCATGCCGATGTCGACGATCACGTAAAGCGCGCTGTCGATCGTCACAGTCACGACGGCGAAGCGATCCTTGGTGGTTACCGTTCCGAGTGGCTCGTCTGGATCGTGGCCGTCGTTCTCGTTGCCGTAGTATTTTACTAGAAATGCGGCGGTGCGGGTAGCTTTAATCATCAGTTCGGGCGGCAGGTCGCCTTCCACGATAAGGGTGGTTTCCACGATCCGCTGTTGCGAGCCGCTGCCGGTGACGGTCGAGAACGGAGCGGTCGCGGGTCGGCCGGCGAGTTTGCCGTTGCGAGGTCCGCCGTTCGCCTGCTCGATGTGAGCGGCGACCACGGCCTGATGTTGTCCACCTGCGGTCGCTGCCTTGCTGGGCTGGCGGAGATCGCCGCCGCTGCCGGTGCGATTGCTGCCCCGGAACTGCGAGAGGAAGGTGGCGACCTGCGCGTGGCGTGGCGCGCCTGCCATCACGGCATCGAGCGGAGCATCGACGGGTCTGCCCCGGCTGTTCTCGCTAAACTTCTCCATGTGCGCGACCGCAAGGCCGTGCTTGGCTCCACCCGCTACGACCGTTCCCAGCGGGGTTTCCGCGTCGAGCGCCCGTGGAGCCTGGCCCTTGCGCTCGCCATAACCCATCTGCACCAGGGATGCGCCAGCTAGGGCAATCTCACCGCGATTTGCTCCAGTAACGGTGGGGAATGGAGCGTCGGGAGCGTAGGCGCGATGTTCACCGCCTGCGTGTGTGACGGGAACCATGGATGCGCTGGCCAGCGCCAGCGGCTGCGCACCGGCGGGGCGTTGCGGGGTGCCGTTGGCGGTAACGGTGGGCATCGGCTCGCCCGCATCGCTGCCGATCGCGCCACCGCGAAACTTAGTGACGTGCGGGACGACCACCCCGAAGCTCGGCTGCGCGGTCTGCGTGCGCAGTGGATCCTCGGGATCGAATATTCGGCTTGCGCGCGTGTTCGGGAAGTCGGTCGCGACGATGAACGGGCGCGCCGCGTTGACGACATAGCGCATGGTGCCGTGCGCGATCCTGCGCAACGTGTTGGGCTTCAGCGGGCGCTTGCGCTCGAAGATCGACGGACAGGGTAGAGACCAGTCGATGCATTCCGCCGCGCTTCGCCATGGCAGAAGGTCGCCGCTCTCCACCGCTTCGGTCCCGCGTTTGCCGTGGGTAGCCTTCGGCCACGCGATAGGCTGTCCGTCGCGCCGCGCGATGAGGTAAAGGCGCTTGCGCGTGGTGGGCGCGCCGTAATCCGCGGCGATCAGTTCACGCCATTCGACCTTGTATCCGCAGCGCTTCAGCCTCCTCACCCACAGGTCGAACTCCTCGCCCTGGCGCTCCTTGATCGGCTGCCCATGCTCGTCGAGCGGGCCCCACTTTCGGAATTCCTCGACGTTTTCGAGCATGATGACGTCGGGCGCGTTCGGCCCGAGCCGTTCGGGCCAGTGAACGACCACCCAGGCTAGATCGCGAATGTTCTTCTCGCGAGGCTTGCCTCCCTTCGCCTTCGAGTGATGCTTGCAGTCGGGCGAGAACCAGGCGAGCCGGACCTTCGCGACCGTCCCGTTCACGGTGCAAGCGTCCTGCGGATCGATCGCCATGATCGACTGGCAGAAATGGCGGGTGTCGGGATGATTGGCGACGTGCATGGCGACCGCTTCGGGATCGTGATTGATCGCAACGTCGACGGAGCGGCCGAGGGCGCGCTCCAGACCGGTGGATGCGCCGCCGCCGCCGGCGAAGTTGTCGACGATCAGACCTTTCACAGCAACACCGCAAAGAGTGCGACGGCAGACAGCGCGGCAAGGCCGATGGCGAGGCGGCGGGTGGTGCGGCGTTCGGCGGCGGCGATTGCTTCGCCCTCGCGCTGGGACCATTCGGGGTGGTTCGGCCAGTGGTCACGCATGACGGTATCTCCGGAAGGCAGCGCGGAAGCGCAGGGCGCTGTCGGCCAGCGCATACAGCGTGGTGGCGACGAGGACTGCGAGCGGGGCATAAGGGGTGGCTGATGCGATCATGCCGCCAGCCTTTCTTGCGACACCACCCCCGGTCCCCCCTCCTCTGACGAGGAGGGGGGACCGGGAAGCAGCCAGTCGGACAGGTTCTGGAGGGTCAGGTAGCGGCGGATCGCGTCGGCATCGCCGGGGCGGGCGTGGAGTTTTTCGCGAGCTTTGTCGCGGGCGCGGGCGAGCTCGGCGTGCCAGACGTGCGCTGCCGGGCCTTCCTGCAGCAGCACATGACGGGCGAAGATGTCGGCCAGGCCGATCTCCTGCTGCCATGCGTGGGGCGCGCCCCCGCATTGTTCGGGCGTGGCGCCGGCGGAAAGCGCGATGGCGAGCCAGTTGGCCAGCACCCGCTCTCCATCGACGCGCGCGAAGCGGCCTGCCGCGACCGCGGCGTCGATCGAGGCCTTGCGGCGGCGGTATTCCTGCGCGGCGACGGTGGCGCAGGAAGTCACGCCTTCCCCTTCCCCGCGCTGCGGCGGCGTCTGGCTTTGGGCGCTGGCTGGGTTTTGGTCGGCCTATCGCTGCGCTGCTTGAGGCCTGCGGCTTCGTCCTCGGTGGCGCAGAGGTTGGCGAGGAGTTCGGTGCGGTTGCCGCTGGCGTCGCGACTGGCGCGTTCGCGGGCGCGGGGATCGCGGCGGACCAGTGCGGTGCGATCCGGGTCCCGGTTGTGGCGGATGATAGTGACCGGCTCCGCCGTGCCCTTCACGAAGGCGCGGCTGCCGGGATGGGGGAAGTCTGTAGGGACAGCGAGCATGCGGGAATCTCCGTTGCGACGTCCCGCACATAGATGCGGGATTTATCCCGCGTCAAGAGATAATGCGGGATATGTCCCGTTCGCCCTGCCCGCTTTCTTCCGGTAGGTTTCAAGTCGGGAGGGCCGACCGTGGCAAACGAGAACAAGCACCTTGCGTCATTCCGCGCCGAGCGAATGCTGGACGGAGAGAGCATTGTCGTCTGGACCAAGGCCGTTCGGGACGATCAGGGGTTCGAGGGGGCTGCCGTCCTTACCAATCAGCGGGTCGCATTCATTCGCAAGGGCCTGACCTCGACACGCTTCGAAGCCTGGCCGCTGGCACAGATTACCTCAGTCGAAACCCAACGCGGCATGCTGTGGTTCAGGATGGTGCTGCATATCTCCGGCGATCACATGACCTTGAAGACAGCCGACAAAGACTTCGGACAGGCCTTTGCCGATCAGCTTCAGCGCCTGCGACACGACGCGAAACCGAAAAAGGAAGCCGCTGGCGAGATGTCCGCCATCGAGCAGCTCGAGCGGCTTGCTTCGCTGAGAGATGCAGGTGCCATCTCGGACAGCGAATTCGCCACCAAGAAAGCCGAGCTATTGGCGAAGATCTAGCCGAACAGCAGATCGGTCTGCGGCAGGATCCGATGGATCCGGGCAACGCGGGTCTTGGGCACGGTGAAGACGGCGGGCGGGTTGAACTGTTCGAGCACCACCTCGCGCGCATTCTGGCGGACCAGACGCTTCACGAGCACCGACTGGACGATTTCTTCCTCACCATCGGTCAGTTGAACCAGAACGTATTCGCCTGTGCGAGCAGGTCGGCGCGGATCCACCAGCCCCAACTCGCCTGGTTCGAAGCGGGGAATCATGCTCTCCCCCTGAAAATAGATCGCGTAGATATCGCGCGCGTCGCGCAGCGCCGGCGGGCGGGTGATCATGCGGATGGGGAATTCATCGTCGAAGCTCGATCGCTCGATCGCGACCATCTCTCCGCTCTCGGTGCAGAGTTCGACATCGGCGCAATCGCCGGTGCCCATCAGGGGAATGCCGAGTCCGGCAAGTTCGGAGCCTCTCCAGCGGGCGATCGGTTCTCCGACCTGCACATCGCTTCCGACCTGAGCGGGGTTGGACGCCTCGCCGAGAAGATATTCGACGGTGGTGCCCAGTTCCTGAGCGATCTTGAGGGTGTTCTCCGCGTTTGGTGCATGCCCGCGGCGGCGCGCATCGCGGATAAGGTCCGGCTTGCCCGAAATCCGAAGCGAGAGTTCGCGCGCCGACATGTCTCGCTCGGCAAGAAGCGCTTCGACGCGATCAGAGAAGGTATCTGAAGCCACGCGGGAATTATCCCGTAAACGCGGGGAAATATCGAGCGGGATAAAACCCGTTGACAGGTGCGGGATATGTCCCGCATATGCGCCGCATGGATTCATCCGCATCCCCATTCCTTCGCCGCCGGCTGTTGGCAGCCGCGAATGCCTGGTGCGACGCCACCGGCAAAACGCTCGGCTCGCTTTCGACCAAAGTCACAGGCACCGGCAAGACGCTGGACCAGTATGCCGGCGGCATGACGATCACCGACGCGAAACTTGAACAGTTCGCGGGATGGTTCGCGGACCCGGCGAACTGGCCGGAAGGCGTGATTGCGCAAGAGGCCCTTTCTTACGCCAGCGATATCGGCGGCTTCCCCGTTTCGGCAGTGAGCGTTCCATCCCCTCATTCCTCCGGTGTAGCCAATGGCTGACGGACAGGTCCGTCCCGATCTGCCATCGAAGGCGGACGTTTCTGCCGCACTGGCGGTGGGGTGGGCGCGTGCGTCGCGCCGGGGCAAGGGAGCAATGGCCGATACCATTTCGGCCAGCGTCAAAACGATCGACCGCGCCCTGGTGAGCGAAACGGTTCCGGAGCTTCACACCGCGCTCGCCAGTCTCGCTTTCGACGAAACCGCGCTGGACGAGGTGTTCGCCCTGTTCGGGCGAGCCCGCCCGCCGCGCCTTGAAACGATGGCCGCCAACGACATGGCGACGATTTCCGGCCTGTCCGGACTGGTCACAGTGTTCTGCGATGCATTGAAGGATGGT
The DNA here is from genome assembly GCF_042095715.1 of Qipengyuania sp. Classification (GTDB taxonomy): domain Bacteria; phylum Pseudomonadota; class Alphaproteobacteria; order Sphingomonadales; family Sphingomonadaceae; genus Qipengyuania. The sequence continues at coordinate 6,659 of NZ_JBELMO010000022.1, forward strand.
AGGCGGGATCATCAGGAGACGCTGGCCCTCGCCGATTTAATCCGCGGTTTGCAGCCTGTGCTTTGCGACATTGTCGATCAGGCCGATCGCCTGCGCGGAGTTCCCCAAGGCGGTCGCGCCTGATGCCCGCCGCGCTCGCCTGTTATTCCGATCCGGCGCACCTTGAGGCGTGGGCGGCGAGGGCGGCGCCGGGGGAGACGTTTATTGTCGCCATCGCGGACGTGCTCGATCCCGAGCAGCCCGTGGTGCAGGCCATGGCGCGGCTGAGCGAGGCGGGCCGGGTCCAGCTGGTGCCGCATGGCAATGGCGAAGGGCGGGCGCGCTGCGTGCTGCGGATGCCCGACCACCTGGCGCAGAGCCCCACCGATCTGCCCCGCCTGACCCCCGATTTCCGGCAGACGCCCGAGGGGCAGCTGTTCCTGCTTCTGATCCAGCTGGCCGAGGCGGGCGCGGCCTGCCCCAGCAATGGCGCGCTGGCGCGGCGGCTTGGCTGGGATGACCGGGAGCAGGCGCGATACCGGATGAGCAAGCTGGTGGAAGGCGGATGGATCAGCGCGCGCGCCGTACCGGGTGATCCCGCCGACCGGCGGGTGGTGACGATAACCGAAACAGGCAAATCGACAGGGGAACCGCGATGAGCGAGCAAATCGATCTGCGCAGCGCACAGACGGAGCGAAGCGACGTGCTCGCCTATCTCGCCCGCCGCCGCGCCAATTGCGAGCTGGTGGCGCGCAAGAGCCCGGAGTTTGCCGACGGCGCGCGCGTGCAGATGCGGCAGCTCGACGTGCTGATCGATGAGATCCGCGGCGGGATGCACGAGGGCGAGGCCCAAGCGGCCGCATCGCGTCCGACAGCCGAGGAGGCGGTCTGATGACGCACGCTCTCGATCTGTCCGGCCGCCTTTACGCGCGGCTTCGTTCGCTGGCGCGCGAGCAGTCGCCCCTGCCCTGTGACGAGGCGCTGGCGACTGAGCTGGAATGCGAGCCGGAGGCCCTGTCGCGGGCATTCAACTTCCTTGAGGCCGCGGGCATGGTCACGATCGACCGCACGGTGATCCTGCCTGCATCAGGCGACATCCTGCGGAGCGCGGCATGAGCGCGCTGACCCATCTCACCCCGCTCGAGCGACAGATCTATGCGATCATCGAACGCGCCGCGCATGATGGTGCGCCTTGCCCCACCAATTCTGATTTCTCCGACCAGGTGGACAGGGGTGCGGGTATCGTCATCGCCCGGATCAAGGATCTGGAGCGCAAAGGGCTTATCACGGTGAAGCGATTCCAGAGGTCGCGTGTCGTGACGCTGGTTTCGACCGGGCAATCGACCGGAACCCCGAAGGGTGGCGGCGTCATCCATTGGCGCGACCGGCGGGGCCGCACCGCCGCCCAGTGGCGCGATCTGCTGGCCGAGGAAGTCGCCCAAGGCGCGAGCGTGCAGGCGGCGGCGGGAAAGATCGGCTGCGGTCTTCAGCGCGGATATTCGCTCTGGCGTGATATCCGCGCAGGGCTGGGATGGCAGGCACAATGAGCGCCCCCGTTCATCTTGCCAACTGGGAGCCGACGATGGCGCACCGCATCTGCGTGCGCGACATCGCGGAGGCTTTCGGTCTGGATGCCCAGGCGCTGATCGGGAAGAGCCGGCATCGCCCGTTGTCCCGCGCCCGGCAGGCCGGGTATTGGGTTTTCCGACGCCGCTTCCCGTCGCTGAGCTGGCCGCAGATCGCCAAGATCTTCGGCCGGGGCGATCATTCCACGCTGATCTATGGCGAGCGGCGGTGCGAGGCATTCCGCGCCGCGGACGCCGATTATCGCGCGCGCACCGATGCGCTGGCGCGGGGAAAGGCGCCGTACGGGCCGCCGGTGCCGATCGGGACGGATGGCGCCCCGGCGGAATGCCCGGTCGTCATCATCCCGGACATGCTCGTGAGCGAAGAGGAAGAGGGCAACGAACGCGACGTTCTGGAAGAGCGCGCCAACGACCGGATGATGCGCGAAGGATCGCGGCGCTTGGCGAACGCGCTGCGCCGCGAGTGGATGGCGGCATGAAGGCGCGCGGGTTTCGGGAGCGGTGTGCGCGGCGGTTGCCGTTGGTGGCTGAACTTGTGGCGGCGCGCGCGGCGGCGCGGCCGCTGGTGCTGCCGGTGGGTGCGGATCCGGAACTGGCGGTGCTGTTCGGGATCGGAGGCGATCAGTGAGGGCGGGCGGCGTTTTTCAGCAGATCCGCGAGATCGGCTGTTGTGCCGGTGAGCGGCGGCGGCGCTTCGGGCGCGGTTTGCCTGTGCGCGAGGATGCGCGCGGCGATGGCCTGGCGCTCTTCATCGCTGCCGGCCGCGTAGAACTCGTCCAGCAGCGCGCGCAGCCTCATGCGGAAGGTTTCGGCGGGGTCTGGATGGTCGATCACGAACGGTGTTCTGTATCCGGGCGGTGTGCCGCGCAAGCGGTGAAGGCGGTTGGCGCGGGAACGAGCGGCGAATCGGCAATACATCTGCGAGCTCCTGAGAAAAGGAGCCGAGCTAAATACACATCTAGAATCCCGTCTCAACAAGACGCATCCTGCGAGTCCAAGGCGAACTCGGTCGTTCGGCCAGCGGAGGCTGTGCGATGATCCTGCAATCCTTCCTCGATGAGGTCGAGGCGCGGACGAGCATGTCGGGGCTGGTTTCCGCGCGGGTCAAGCTGACCCGCAACGGGCGCGAGTGGAAGGCGTGTTGTCCGGTCCATCAGGAAAAGACGCCCAGCTTCACGGTGAACGATGAGAAGGGATTCGCGCATTGCTTCGGCTGCGGCTTCCATGCCGGGCCGATCCGGTGGCTGACCGAGATCGAAGGGCTGGACTTCCTCGACGCGGTGAAGACGCTGGCCGAGAACGCCGGGCTGGCGATGCCGGCGCGCAGCACGGCCGAACAGGCGAAGGCGGCGCGGGTGGCCGGGGTGCGGCCCGCGCTGGAGGCGGCGCAGGCGGTGTTCGCGGCGCAGCTGGGGCGCGTGGGCAGCGTGCAGCTTTATCTGCAGCGACGCGGCGTGGACCAGCATCTGGCGGAGACGTTCGGGCTGGGGCTGGCACCCGATGGCGGCGGCTATCTGGACCGCGCCGGGATCAGCGATGCGGACGGGCTGGCGGCGGGATTGCTGTGGGAACGGGAGGGGCGACGCGGGCCGCGCTTTACCGGGCGCATCACCGTGCCGGTGCACGATGCGCGCGGCCGGATAGTCGGCTTCAGCGCGAGGGTGACGCCGGGTGGCCGGGAGGACGTGGCTAAATACGTCAATTCGCCCGATAGCGAGATATTCGACAAGGGGCGGTTGCTGTTCAACCTGCACCGCGCCGCGCCCGCCATCCGAGCCAGCAAGCGGGCGCTGGTGGTGGAGGGGCAATTCGACGTGATCGCGCTGGCAGGCGTGGGAATCGCCGAGGCGGTGGCGCCGATGGGCACCGCGCTGACCGAGGCGCAGCTGACCCGGCTGTGGCGGCTGACCCGGGCGCCGGTGCTGATGTTCGACGGCGATGCGGCGGGGCGCAAGGCCGCGCGGCGGGCGTGTGAGCGCGCCCTGCCCGGCATCGCGCCCGATCGCACGCTGAAGGTGGCGCTGCTGCCAAGGGGGCAGGATCCCGACGATGTTGCACGGGCCGGTGGGGCTGCGGCGATCGAGGCGATTGTGAAGGAGGCGCTGGCGCTCGATGCGTTTCTGTTCGGCTGCGTGGCGGAGGGGATCGACGCGGATTCATCCCCCGAGGACCGTGCGGCGGTGTGGGACGCATTGTCCGAAATGGCGGGACGGATCGCGCACGAGGAGTTGCGCGGCGAATATCTGGCCGCCTGGCGCGCGCGGTACGAGCGGCTTGTGTCCGCGAAAGAGCCTGCCGGTCGGGACCAGGCGCTGGCGACGACGGTGCCAGCGGAAGACGGCGACTATCGCTGGCCGGAAAGCGAGGACGACAGCGAGCGGCGGTTGATCGCGGTGGTGCAGCGGCTGCTGCATCTGCGCGCCGAGGAACGCGCGGCGATGGAGCCGATCCGCGAGGAACGCCGGTTCGCGCGCGAGCTGGCGAAGATGGCGGGGCTGCGCCTGCCGCAGATCGATGCGGTGGTGAAGATGATCGAGGCCGACATGGCCGAGGGATCGAGCGCGGGACGGCACGAAAGCGAAAGCGTGCTGGTGCTGTATCGCCGGGTGTTGGCGATCGAAGGGCCGCTGACCGAGGCGCTGCTCCCCGTGGTGATCGAGGCGCGGCCGACGACGAAGGCGGTGCCGGCGGGCGCAGGCGCCCCGCCCCGCGCGGCCAGTGCGCTGGCCTGGCATGATGCAGGGGGAATGTGATGGCTGATGGACCTCGCGAACGCTGCCTATGCGGACGCTGGCCAAGGTTCGCCTGCGCTCAAAGTGGCGAGGATTACGTGACAAGTTGGTATTGCTGCCCGACCGGCCAACGGATTCCCGGTGGCGGTACTTTCGGCTGCGGTCGACAAGGACCGGAAGTGGAAGACAACTTCTCTGATCGCGCCACTGCTGCGATGCTCTGGGATCGCTCCATTCGCGACACGGCGGCCGGATAATGGCATCCGCTCCCGACGACACGGCCCCCGACCCCGCGGGGGGAGGCTCTGGCTCGGCTCCGGATGGAGCGGTGCGGCCTGACGACCATGAAGGGGGTGCAGGGGCAAAGGCCTCAAGCACCGAAGGAGTAGGCCAACAACTCTCCCGAAAAGTAGTCCCCCTTCGCCCGCAAGCCGATGACGGGCTGGACCGGGTGTGTGCGCGGTTTCCGATGACCGATCTGGGCAATGCGGAGAGGTTCGTGCATCGGCACGGGCAGGATTTCCGATTCTGCGCGGAGATGGGCTGGTTTCGCTGGGACGGGCGGCGCTGGCTGCTGCTGGGCGAGGAGCCCAAGCAGCTGCCGCCCGAAGTGATGCAGGCCATCTTCTCCACCATGCGTGCGATCAAGAACGAGGCGCAGCTGGTGCGCGCCAGTGGCGAGCGCCCCGAGAGGCCGCACGGGCTGGCAGGCGAAGCGCTGGCCGCGTTCGAGCGCGAACACGCCGCGAAGATGGATTTCGTGGTCGATTTCAAACGCAATGTGCCGGTCATGTATTCGGACAAGCTGGCCGAATGGGCGCGAAGCTCCGAAGCGGCGGGCAAGATCGCCGCCGCCGGTGCGCTGGCCAAGAGCATGGGGGCGCTGGTGGCGCGGGTCGAGGATTTCGACCGCGAGCGGATGGCGATCAATGTCCTCAACGGCACGCTCCGCATGGAGCGGCGCCGGCGCAAACGCGTTTGGTCAGAGGACCCTCAAGCGCCGGGCGGCGGACCTCCGTCCGCCTTGGCTTCCTCCGCGCCCAAAGGTTCTTCGGGCGCTCCGGACGGCCGGTCGGCCTTGCAGCCCGGCGATGCCGGGCCGGAATCGCGAGAATCCAAGAGCGAATGGCACACGCCGTGGTGCATGGTGCTGTATCCGCACGACCGCGACGACTTCATCACCAAGCTGGCCGATGTGGAATATCGCGAGGGCGCGCGATCGCCGGTGTACGAGGATTTCCTGGCCGTGGTGCAGCCCAAGCCGGAAATGCGCCGGTTCCTGGCGCAATGGGGCGGCCTGTCGCTGACCGGGTTCACCGGGGAGCAGAAGCTGGCGTTCTTCTATGGCGGGGGCAGCAACGGCAAGGGCACCTGGGTGGAGACGATCGCGCGGATCGCTGGCGATTACGCGGGCACGGTGAAGATCCAGTCCCTGCTGGACCAGGGCAAGAAGAGCGGCGATCAGGCCACGCCCGCGATCGCCAAGCTGCCCGGTGTGCGGTTCCTGCGCGTGAGCGAACCCAGCAAGGGCGCGGTGCTGGACGAGGGCCTGGTGAAAGAGCTCACCGGCGAAGACCCGGTGGATGCGCGGCATCTGAACAAGGGGTTCTTCACCTTCTTCCCCGACTTCAAGATCACCATCAGCGGCAACAACAAGCCGGTGATCAAGGATACCAGCGACGGCATCTGGCGACGGATGCAGCTGGTGCCGTGGGAGGCGAATATCCCGCCGCAGATGCGCGACAAGGCGCTGAAGGACAAGCTGCTGGCCGAAAGGGCGGGCATCTTCGCCTGGCTGATGCGCGGCCTGATCGACTGGAAGAAACACGGGCTGATCGAGCCGGAAGACGTGCGCCTGGCGACAAGCGAATATCGCGACGATTCGGACACCATCGGCCGCTTCCTGCGCCAGACGTGCGAGGTGGGCGAGGATAGCCGCGCGCGGCCGTGGCGGGTGCGCAAAGGCGATCTGTTCGAACTGTACCAGGCATGGTGCCACCAGACGGGCGCTTATGAAATGGCGGAACGGGCCTTCGCCAAGGAGATTGCGGGCAAGCGGTTCAAGGACAAGCACAGCAACGGTTCGTGGTGGATCGGCCTGCAGCCGGCGGTGACGCTGGACAACGTGAAGGACGGGGTGTGGACCGCCGCCGACGAAGGGCGGGTGGAGGCGGCAAACGCCTCTGCGGACGGATATCCGGACGACTTCGACTGATGAAACCGCGCTTGTTTCCTCCATCGGGGCGGGTTTGGAGCCAATTGGAACTGCAAGTGGAGCCGGTTTTCGGCGGATTTGCGCGCATGTGGAGGATTGGAGGCAAATCCCCTGCCCCTTCGTGTGTGCGGGCGCGGGCGCGCGGGGGTGGTGCGATATTATGCTCCATTCCTCCATTTCTTCCAATGGATGGAAGACAATGGAGGTAAGCAATTGAATGGGCAGGTGTTTCAGGCGGTTTTGGAAATGGAGCGTAAGGCTCCGGCGGATGGAGGATTGGAAATATGGTCATGAGTGGTGAGAGCAAGCTGGCGGAGGCCATCCGTGCGGTGGGCGATGCCGGCGTGCCGGTGGTCCAGAAATTCGCAAAGGATGTGAAGGCGGTGTTTCCGGGGTCTTCGGACCCGGTGGAGGGTCCGCAAGCCCGACCGGGCGCCCGCAGCGCCGCAAGGCGCGAGGATATCGTGACATGGGATCAGGCGGAAGAGGCGCTGGGCGAGGCGGTGGAGATGCTGGGGGTGCTGCCGGACAAGGAGCGCGGGTTCCTGATGGCGGGGCGCAAGTCGAGCATGCCGCAAGTGCTGCGGATCGAGCAGAGCGACTATCCGGACCGGCCGGACCCGCGACGGCGGCTGTCGGCGCGCGACATGGCGCGGGTGGATGCGATGCTGCTGGGCGAGGATGCGCTGGCGATGGCTATTCCCGAGCAGCACCGCGCGCTGGTGGGCCGGGTGATCGTGATGAAGCGGTGGCCGGAACGGACGGGCGGGTTTCGCTGGGCGGATGTGCGCGCCGATCTGCAGCGGCGGTTTCCGGGGGAGCGCGTGCCGGATGGGGATGCGCTCAGGATGCGGTATGAGCGGGCGATTGCGAAGCTGGCCAAGGCGATGACGGTGGCGGTGAGGGGACGCGCTGCGTGACGCTCCCCCTGCCGCCTCACTAAAAAGGACATGAAAAAGGCCCGGGGGATCGCTCCTCCGGGCCTTCTCCGGCGTCCGGGTGTGGTCAGAAGCGGACGCCGAAGCCTACCATGACCTGGTGACGCTTCAGATCGGCGCCGAAGGCCAGATCGCCATCGTCGTAATCGAAGCCATCGTAATTGGTGTAGACGTATTCCAGCTTGCCGTAGGTCGAGCCGCTGAGGCCGACTTCCGCGCCCGCGCCGAGGTGGAAACCATCGAGGTTCTCGCCCTCGTCGAAGCTGTCGGTGCCGTCCTCGTAAGAGGCCGAGATGCGGCCGTTGGAATAGCCGCCCTTCACATAGAGCAGCGCGTTGGAGCCAACCATGCCGCCCGCGCGCACGCCGAGCGTGATGTTGCGACCGGCCTTGGCGCACACCTCGTCATCGCCGAAGAGCTCGTCGCAATATTCGGTGGTGGCGAATTCGAGACCGGCGTAGGCCCCGACGATCGCACCGCCGAGCGGAAGATCATAGCCGACCTCTGCGCCCACGGCGAGGCCGCTGGTGCCCTCGCTCTCGTCAAAACTGTCAGTGCCGTCATCGTATTCCAGGTTCAGAACCGGGTTGTCGTAGCCTGCGCGAAGCTCTGCCCGCAGGCCGCCCACGGTGGCCGTTTCCTGTGCTGCGACCGGCGCGGCGAGCGCGGCGGCGGCGGTGATCCCAACCAAAATCGTCTTCATGATTTTCCCTCATTTACAAACCCACGCGATGTGCGGGGTGGCGCGCGAATAGAGAGGGCCGTGCGGCGGTCAATCGGGCGTGCCACCAACGGCGGATGCGGATCGACGAAGGGCGATTGGGGGTGTCCGGGCGTGCCGCGTGACGGACGGGGATGCGCTCAGGATGCGGTATGAGCGGGCGATTGCGAAGCTGGCCAAGGCGATGAACGCGGGGCGGTGAGGGGACGCGCCGCGTGACGCGCCCCCTGCCGTGTTATCGTTTGGTTGGCCAGGCGCTGCTGTCGAGAGCATTGAGGCTGTTCGCCAGCAATCCTCTCTTGAGGGGATTGGCTGGTTGGGCCCCTCCACCTAGTGCGCCGCCAAAGACACTGCCGCCCCGGTCAGGATCAGCAAACGCAAGGGCTGCTTCACCGAGGATCGTGCCATGTGGCGTCTGCGGAACGTAACGCGCAGATGCCGGATGCTCATAGACGGGGTCGGAACAGATACGCAGTTCAAAACTGTCGCGCGGCCCGAAGAATGGCTGCAGCCGGCGACCGATTGCCTGCGCGTCCGTCGTGTTCAGGAACACCCAATACGACTGTCTGACATGCTGCGCCCGCATTCGGGAAAGTTCCGCGTAGAGGGGGTCGTAGTCATAGCCCAGGTGGCAATCGTAATTGAACGCGACATGCTTCAGCTGAGAGTTCAGGTTGGTATTCATAGTCTTAGCCTTCCTGTGAAATTGGAGGCTTGACCTTCGGGGGTAACACGCGCTGTAACACACGTGCAGTTGCAACCTGTACCCCGAGATCAAGACCTCCGGTTTTGTAATCGCTTAGGGCGGCGCCCCTCGCGGGTGCCGCCCTTTGGGAAGCACCGAGTCGCATTCTGATGGCCGCGAAACCCCGGCGCAAGTGGCCCACCGCGAAACCCCGGGTTTCTGCTTGTGGAAAGCGGGGATCGATCGCCGAGATCATCCCATCGCACGGACTTCACGAAAAAATTGCTGCAAATTCAGTTGGGAATTTTTGGGTGTTCGTTTCCTCACCCTTTCCGGCTTATGGCTCGCCATGCTGGGCGATGGGTGTGGCGGTTCGACCCCCTGTTGATGCCGCGCCGACCGCGCAAAGGTACGTCGCCCGGCACCCTTCCTCTCCCGACTATCCGGAGCGATGCGACCATGGCACGGCTGACGTCGGCGCCGGGACGGATCGCTCCGGCCCCTTCGCGGATCAGGCCCTCGCCCAAGATGGCGGACAAGTTCTACCTCTCCAAGGAATGGCGGGCGCTGCGCGCGGCGCGGATGCTGGATGCGGACTACTTCGCGGCGAAGGCACGGGCCAAGAAGGGCGAGCGGCTGATCCTCGACCACGATCGCGAGATCAAGGATGGCGGAGATCGGCTCGACCCGGCGAACACGGTGTGGCGCACGTTCTCTGAGCATCAGGCGAAGACCGAGCGGGCCAAGCAGAGGCGCGGCGGGCTGCGGTAACGGGGGGGGTGGGTGAAAGTTGGGGACGGGCGCGAGCGGGGAACCGCCGCCCCTCTCATTCGGAGATTTTTTTTGGCGGATGGTGAGAATTTGGAGGTCGACCTGTTTGGCGACCCCTGTCTGCCGCCGCGTGAAGGGCGTGGAAGGCCGGCGCATGTGCCGACCCGCGCGACGCGAAACCGGGTGCTGCTGTGCTTCGTGCGCGGCCTGACGGTCAAGGACGCCGCAGTCTCCATCGGAATCTCGGTCCCGACGCTGCGCGAGCATTATTCTTCCGAGCTCCACCAGAGGAAGACTGCCCGGCTCAAGATGGAGATGCGCGGGCTTGAGCTGCTGGTCGAGCAGGCGGAGGCCGGCAGCGTCGCGGCGAACAAGGAACTGGACAAGCGGATCGAGAAGCTGCGGCTCCGCGATCAGCACGAGGTGCGGGCGCCCGCGCCGAAAGCGAAGGCCAGGTCAAAGCCGGTCGGCAAGAAGGAAGAACAGAAGATTGCGGCGGCGGGAGTGACGGGGCGGTTCGAACCGCGCCTGCCCCCGAGCCAGCTGGTAAACTGACCCTTCGGGTTCGCACATGAAGTGGTCGACCGCCTGCCCGGATTGGGAAAAGCGGATCGTAGCGGGCGAGAGCCTGGTGCCGATCGCACCGCTCTTCCCCGACCAGGCGGCAGACGCGCTCGGCGTGTTCTGCGCACTGCAGGTTACCGACATGCCGATGAAGGCGGACGGGACCTACCCGACGCTCGGCGAGATCGTCGACCAGGACGTGCTCGACTTGGTCGCGGCGATCTTCGGGGCATACGATTCGCGGACTGGCCGAAGGCTGATCCGGGAGTTCATGCTCCTGATCAGCAAGAAGAACGGCAAGTCGACAATTGCCGCGGGCATCATGCTCACGGCGCTGATCGTCAATTGGCGCCACACCGCCGAGCTGCTGATCATCGCGCCGACGCTGGAAGTCGCCAAGAACAGCTTCGACCCGGCCAAGGGCATGGTCGATGCCGACCCCGAGCTGCAAACGCTGCTGCACGTCGTCGAGCATCAGCGCCTGATCCGGCACCGGGTCACCAAGGCCGAGCTGAAGATCATCGCGGCGGACAGCGACACCTCCGCGGGCAAGAAGGCCGGGATGGTCCTGATCGAGGAGCTCTGGCTCTTCGGGAAAAAGCCAAAGAGCGCGGCGATGTTGCGCGAGGCGATCGGCGGTTTGTCGGCGAGAGAAGAAGGGTTCGTCCTCTACATCTCGACGCATTCCGACGAACCTCCGGCGGGCGTGTTCAAAGCGAAGCTGCAGTATTTCCGTGACGTGCGCGACGGCGAGATCGACGATCCGACGTCGCTGGGCGTGCTGTACGAATGGCCGGCGGAGATGCTGGAGGATCAGAGCTATCTCGATCCCGCAAACTTCCATGTCACCAACCCGCACCTCGGCCGGTCGGTGACTAAGAGCTGGCTCGAAGGCGAACTGATCAAGGAACAGCGCGGCGACGGCGAGGGTCTGCAGATCTTCCTCGCCAAGCACCTCAATGTCGAGATCGGGCTGCGATTGCGGCGCGATCGGTGGCGGGGCGCGGATGTGTGGGACAAGAGCGTCGAGAGCGAGCTGCTCGACCTCGAAGCGTTCCTTGGCCGCTCGGAAGTGGTGGTTGCCGGGTTCGATGGCGGCGGGGACGACGACCTTTCAGGCTTGTGCCTGCTCGGGCGCGACCGCGCGAGCGGCGAATGGATCGGGTGGTTTCGCGCTTGGGTGCACTACACCGCGCTGGATCTACGCAAGGAGATCGCACCGGCGCTCAAGGATTTCGCTGCCGACGGCGATCTGGTGATCTGGGGCGAGCCGGGCAGCGACAGCGACGGATCCGGCGATTTCGATATCGAGCAGATTGCCGATCTGATCGCGGAGGTTTGGGGCCGCGGGCTGATGCCCGAGGAAGGCGCGCTTGGCGTCGACGCGGCGGGCCTAGGCACGCTGCTCGATGCGCTGAAGGAAAGAGATATTCCGGTCGAGAATGCGGTGTGGAGCGTGAGCCAGGGCTTCCGCCTCACCGGGCTGATCTACGCCGTACAGCGCAAGCTGTGGAGCGGCCAGCTTACCCATGGCGGCAGCAAGATGATGGCCTGGTGCGTCTCGAACGCGAAGGCCGAACAGAAGGGCAATTCAGTCGTGATCACCAAGCAGGCGGCGGGCAAGGCGAAGATCGATCCGGTCATCGCGCTGTTCAACGCCGCGAAGATGATGGAGCGCTCGCCTGAGGCGGGCGGGAGCGGCCTATCTGATGACGATTGGATAGCAGGAATGCGCGCTGCGTGACCGGCTATCGACTGTCGGCTCAGGCTGCGCACGCGGAAGCGCGCCGCTCCAAACAGCGGGGAGGTAAGAAGGGCGCGGAGTGGACGCCGGACACCGGTCGCCCTTCCTTCCACGATCGCGACAACTTCACCACTAACCGGGTGACCGTGGCCGAATACAACGATGCGAAATGCGGCAACCCCCTGGGCCTCTCGGCAACTTTTTCGTGCGTGAACCTTATCGCCGGCACGATCGCCAGCCTTTCGCCTACGATCTATAGGACGATTGATGGGGTGCGCAGCGAAGCGCGGGACCATCCCCTTTATTGGATTTTGAAACTAGATCCGAACTTCGACGATACCGATTACGATTTCTGGGAGTTCATCGCAGCATCGATCGAGCTGCAGGGAAACGGCTATGCCGATATCTCGCGCAACGGCGGGCGCATAGCCGCTCTGACGCCGGTGTCGCCCATCGGGATGACCGTTCGCCGCGGCGACCGAGGCGCGCGGATCTATGAATGGGTAGAGGAAGGGGTTCGCCAGAGCCGAGCCCAGGACCAAGTCCTGCACATACGCGGCTTCGGGGGAGACAGGCTTAAGGGAGCTTCGACCCTATCGGTTTGCTCGCGAACCTTCGGCGGAGCCATGGCAAGCGGTGCAACCGCATCGGCAATGTTCCAGAATGGGGCCCGGCCGAGCGGCGTGCTGTCGGTGGACGCAAGGCTAGACAAGGTCCAGCGCGCCGAACTCGAAGAGTTGCTGCAGGATAAATTCCAGGGTGCGATGAACACCGGGCGGCCCATGCTGCTGGATGGCGGCTTGAAATGGGATGCCCTCTCGCTCAGTCCCGAGGACGTCCAGCTGCTCGAAACGCGGAAGTTCGACGGCGAGGAAATCTGCCGGATCTTCGGCGTGCCGCCCGCCATGGTCGGCTATGGCGACAAGTCCAGCAACTGGGGCACCGGCAAGGAAGTCGACGTCCTCGGCTTCATCAAGTTCACGCTGCGCAAGCGCCTCCGCCGGATGGAACGCGCGCTGATGAAGCAGCTGCTGACCCGCGAAGAGCGGCAGCAGGGCGTGACCATCGAATTCAACTTGGAGGGCTTGCTGCGCGGAGATAGCGCCGGGCGAGCGGCCTTTTACCAGATCATGGTGCGCTTGGGGTTGATGACCCGAAACGAGGCGCGCCGACTCGAGAACCTGCCGCCGATCCCAGGCGGCGACGTCGCGATGGTCCAGATGCAGGACGTACCGCTGAGCGATGCGATCAATGGAGGTGCCCAGTGAAGACCAAAGCGGGTGCGCCGGTACTCGAGCTGAAGGAATTCGGTGAGGACGGTGTCTTTTCCGGCTACGGTTCCGTGTTCGGCAACACCGACAGCTATGGCGACATCGTTATGCCCGGGGCGTTCAAGCGCACCTTGGCCGACCATCGTCGCCGCAAGTCCATGCCGAAGCTGTTCTGGCAGCACGATCCAGGCCGTCCGATCGGCAAGTGGCTGAGCATGGAAGAGGACGACACCGGCCTGAAGGTCGAGGGCCAGCTCAACATGAACGTCCAGCAGGGCCGCGAAGCCTATGCACTTCTCAAGGCGGTCGACATCGACGGCCTCTCCATCGGCTATCGCGTCGTGAAGGCGGAGGACGACGAAACCGAACAGGTTGTGCGGCTGAAGGAGCTACAGCTAGTGGAGGTGTCGGTCGTGTCGCTGGGCGCGAATGACCGCGCGCTAGTGAGCGGCGTCAAAAGCATTCGCGAGGGCGGCCTGCCCTCGCTACCCGAATTCGAGGAGTTCCTGCGCGAGGCAGGCTTCCCGAAAAGCGAGGCCACCGCGATCGCGGGCAAGGGCCTGTCGCATCTGCTCCGGAGCGAGTCCGGCGGACACAGTCACGGCGATAGCGCTGCTTTCGCCTTCCACCAGGAGATGGCGCGCCAGCTGGGTGTCGCCTGACAAGGACAAGCAACATGACCGAACAAACCAAAACGGCCGCCGAGCTGGCGGCCGAGACCAAAGCTGCATTCGATAAGCAGTTCAGCTCCGTGAAGGAGCTTGCTGAGAAGGCGCTTGCAGAGGCTGAAAAAGGCGTAAAGCTCTCTGCCGACGACAAGGCCAAGATCGACGAGGCACTGACCGAGTTCAACCGCACCAAGACGCGCCTCGAGGATCTCGAGCAGAAGCTGGCCCGGGATACGGGACGCGGTGAGGATATGCTCACGGCCGGCGAACGGTTCGTCCAGGACGAGCAGTTCAAAGCCTTCGCCGGCGAGACCCGTCCGCGCGGCCGGGTGCAGGTCGAGGTCAAGGACATCACGTCGCTGACCACCGACGCGGCCGGTTCGGTGGGAACGTTGGTGCAGCCCCAGCGGGCCGCCCCGGTCCAGCTTCCCCAGCGACGCATGACCATCCGAGGCCTGCTTGCGCAGGGCACGACCAATTCGAACTCAATCGAGTACGACAAGGAGAAGGGCTTTACCAATAAAGCCGCTCCGGTCGCTGAAGGCACACCGAAGCCACAGTCCGAAATCCAGTACGAGGAAGCGACCGCCACCGTACGGACGATCGCACACTGGATGCGCGCGAGCGTGCAGATCCTGGACGATGCCGCCGGCCTCGCTTCGATCATCGACAATCGCCTCCGCTACGGCCTGGCATTCGTCGAAGAGCAGCAGCTGCTCAATGGCAGCGGCACCGGTCAGAACCTTGAAGGCCTGGTGACGGCAGCCACCGACTATGCCGCGCCGAGCGGACTGACGGCGGCACAGCAGATCGACACGGTTCGACTGGCCATGCTGCAAGTCGCGCTTGCTGAATATCCTGCGAACGGCATGGTCATGAACCCGATCGACTGGGCCGTGATCGAACTCCTGAAGGATGCCAACGACAACTACCTGATCGGCAATCCGCAAGGCACCACCATGCCGACCCTGTGGGGTCTTCCGGTCGTCGCGACGCAGGCGATGGTCGAGGACAAGTTCCTGGTCGGGGCCTTCGACCTCGCGGCGCAGATCTTCGACCGTCAGAATGCCACCGTCGAGGCCTCGACCGAGGACGGCGACAACTTCACCAAGAACAAGGTGACCATCCGCGCCGAAGAACGGCTCGCGCTGGCGATCTATCGCCCCGAAGCTCTCGTGTACGGTGACTTCGGTCGCGTCGCCTGATGAACAATCCGGGGGGCGGTCACCCGCTCCCCGCTTTTCCGATGGCCGTGTGCGGCCCTCCGAAAAGCGAAGGAGATTAACATGGCCAAGATTAAGGCGGTGCTTCTGAAGCCGCTAGACAGCGATCCAATCGGCGCTGAGCGCGAGTTCAGCAAGGCCGAGTTCGACAAGCTGTCCGCACAAGGTGCGGTCAAGCGTGTGCCGAGTGCAAAGGCCGCAGCGAAGCCGACGAACAAGATGGCACAGAAGCCGGCTAACAAGTCGGCCTGATCATCATGCGACTGAGCCGCCTTTCCAATTTCGACGGCGAGGCGGTGCTGTCTTTGGCGGATGCGAAGGCGCATTTGCGGGTGCTGCATGCCGAGGAGGATGCGCTGATTGGTGCGCTTCGGGATGCGGCGGTGCAGTATGTCGAGCGGGCTTCGGGCATCGTGCTGGCGCCGGCGGAGTTTCGCTGGGAGGCGCCCGGCTTTGCCCGGGCGGACTATTTCCCCGTGCGGCCGGTGACCGAGCTGCTCTCGGTCAGCTATACAGACGGAGCGGGCGATCCGGTCGATTATGAGGGGGCTGTCGTGGTGATGGAGCGTCTGCGGCCCGCGCCTGGCATGGCCTGGCCGGTTGCCGGCACCGTCTCGATCGAGTTCGTGGCGGGGGACGACATGGTGCCGCCGGACCTGCAGGTGGCGGTCAAGCTGATGCTGGCGCATCTGTTCGAGAACCGTTCCGCTGTCACCACCGGCCCGACCCCCACCGAACTGCCTATGGCGGTCAACGCGCTGATCGATCAGCACCGCTGGATCATGATCTGATGATTTCCGCGCTTCTCGTTCTCGGGCTGCTCGATGGAGGTACCTCGCCGGGCGTACTGCTGGATGCGCCTGCCGAGCGAAGGATCAGGCTGTCGCGCAATGCGGGATTCACGGTGGCTGGCCATGTGCTGGACCCATATGACAAGCTGAACTTCGAGATCGACATGTCGGCCCTGCTCGAAGAGGGCGAGCGCTTCGCCAGCGTGGATTTTGCCGTGACGCCCGCGAGCTCCATTCTGGGTTTCACGATTCCGGACAACGGCGCTTACGCGCCATTCGACAAGGACGACAGCCACCTGATCCTGTGGCCCCAGATCGACGCGGGAAAGATCGATGCCGGGACATGGAGCGGCCAGGGGCGGCTCTGCAATTTCGAGATGACGATGCAGACCGACAGCACGCCACCGCGCCATTGGCAGCGGACCATCGCGATCAGCGTGGCGCAGCGATGAGGATCTCGGTGGCAGAGCCGGAGACGGTGACGATCGAGGGCGTCGCCGACGAGGTCAAGGTGTCCTTCGAAGAGGACATGGCGACCGGCGCCGCGCTGACCGCCTCGCTGCTGACGCGCAGGCGGCTGCAAGGCATCACTTTTCGCATGAAGGACCGGCTGTGGCGCGTGGACAGCACCGCACAGGACGGACCGGTGACGCAGTTCGTTTTCAGGAGGCTGGCCGATGGCTGACAATATCTCGACACCGGCGCCCGCCGATACCGTCATCGCCTTCGACGAGGTGATCATCGGCGGCGATGCGGTGAAGGTGGCGCGGACCAAACAGGGTTTCGGCGGGGACGGCGAATACACCGAAGTCGCCGAAGAGAACCCCCTCCCCGTCCAGATGACGGGCGTGGCGACAGCGGCGAGGCAGGACGCGAATACCGCTGCGCTGGTCAAGCTGGGCGGTGCCAAGCGGTTCTTTCCGATCACGCCAGATGGCAACACCGATCTGCCCACTATCCCGGATGCGATCTACGTAACCGGAGCCGGCGACATCGTGATGAAGGGCTCGGACGGCAACAATGTGACCGTGAAGGCCACCGCCAATTCGATCCTGCCATTCAGCCCCACGCGGGTCCTCGCGACCGGAACGACCGCCTCGGGGATCGTCGGGCTGGTCTCGTGATCTCCAGCGGCAGGCGGGACACGCTGATCGCGTTCGAGCGGGCAGCGGTTACGCAGGATGGCTACGGTGGCGAAATTCCCACTTGGTCCCAATTCGCGAGAGAATGGGCAGCGATCAATTGGGGGCGTGGCGACGAGAGGCGGCAGGCAGCGATGGAAAGCGGAAGACAGCCAGCCACCTTCACCGTTCTCGACAACGCGACCACGCGCGACGTGACGCTTAGAGACCGCATCGTGTGCGACGGGATTTGGGACATCGAGTCCAATGTTCCGGGGCGGCAGCGCGGCGAACGCGATATAACGGCAGTACGCGGTGGCTGACATGCAAACCGCGCTGCGGTCACGCATCGTTGCCGCGTTGGGCCACGAACGGGTGTTCTGGGGGATAGTGCCGCAGGATACTGCGCTGCCCTATGTTCGGCTCCAGACGATCAGCGATCCGCGGCCGGACGATCTCGATGGCTATCTGGGCGCACGAGAAACCCGGGTGCAGGCCGACAGCTTTGCCCAGAGATATGCTGATGCGCGAGAGATTGCGGAAAGCATCGTCACCGCAACATCAGCCCCTTTTTCAATCGATGACGTAATATTCGGCCGTGTCTCGCCGGAAGGTCCGCGCGATCTTGGCGAAGATACGACAGGCGGTTTTGTCCACCAGGCGAGCTTGGACCTGCTCGTCTGGCATCGTCACGCTTAGGTCCGGGAGCATTCCATGGCTGAAGATGTAGATCCCTCGCTGGGGCATAAGGACCAGTTTTGGCTGGATGACGCCGGCTCACTTTACAAGCTGATTGGTGTCAAGGAATTCGATATTCCGACTGGCGGTCAGCGTGAACAAGTCGAAGATACCGACCTCGATCACGATTGGCGGCGGACATACCTGAGCGCGTTCTACGAGGACACCGATTTCGAGGTCCTTCTGAACGCTCGCTTCCTCTCGGACACGGACACGCTGCTTACCGAAGCGCGGAACGCCGCAGATGTGCGGCCTTTCAAGGCGGTTATCGCTATTGATGGCACGCCTACCGCGCAAGTTGAGGGGACCGCGAAGTGCACGGGCTATAGTTACAGCCGTGTCACGCCTGGTGGGCTGAAGGAAGCGACGGCGACCTTCCGGGTCGCCACGGTTAATGACATCGCGGCCTACGTGGCCGCTGGCGCATGAACATCCTGAAGGGTGAGGTCCCGCTTTCACTCCCGGACAAGCGCTGCTTCACCCTGACGCTAAATCATGAAGCCCTGATCTCCGCCGAAGCCGCCTATGGGAAGCCGCTCAACCTGCTCATGCAGGACATGGCGATGGGTTTTGTCGGGGCGGTTCGCGCGCTGCTGTGGGCAGCCCTGCAGTCTCGCCATCCCGAAATCGACAGGACCGTGGCGGCGGAAATCCTGTTCGAACATGGCGAAGAGGTGCAGGCCGCCTTGAACGCCGCCGCCGAAGCCGCGGCGCCCGCCGAGCCCAGGAGCACTGAGGGAAACGAACCAAGCCGCCAAGCTGGGAAGACCTCTGGCGGCAGTGGTGCGAGGTCGGGCTCGACCCGGAAGCGTTCTTCAAGGCAACGCCGCGAAGCTACTCGCTGATCGTCGGGGCCCGGATGAAGGGCCGCAACGACGAAGCGGCGATGACCGGTTGGTACGGTGCCATTCTTCAAGGGCAGCGGCGGATACCCCGGCTCGACGAACTGCTGAATCCACCGACCCCGGCGGACAGGAAGCAGGCTCTCGTCGACATGTTCAAACGGATCAAGGAGCGCGGTGATGAAATTCGAAATCACCGGGTTCAAGGAACTGGACAAGGCGCTGGCGGACCTTCCGAAAGCGACGGAGAGGGCCGTCCTGCGCCGGGTGGCGAAGAAGGCGCTTGAGCCCATGCTGGACAGAGCCAAGCAGCTGGTCCCAGTCGACGAGGGCGATCTGCAGCGTAGCCTGGTAATCGGTTCTTCCCTGTCGAAACGCGCGCGGCGCGCCGATCGCAAGGAACCGCGCCAAGGGCTCCGTCTCTTCATGGGTACGAATAGCCGCAACGGCGTCCCGCGCGAATTCGGGACGGTTCGAACCGTAGCGCAGCCGTACATGCGTCCCGCGTGGGATAGCTTCAAACAACGATCGCTGAACATCATCCTGTCCGACCTGAGCATCGAGGTCGACAAGGCTGCGGAACGTGCGGCGCGAAAGAGAGCGAGGCAGTCTAAATGACGGCAAAGATCGGTTCGCTCAACGTCGATGTGACGCTTGAAACCGCTCGTTTCAAGAGCGGCGCGCGGCAGGTTCGCAAGGAAGCATCGGGCTTAGAAAAGTCGCTCAACGGCATCAAGAAGATCGGATCGGCGTTCGCAGGGGCGTTCCTGGCTACCGGCATCGGTGAGATCGCCAATGCCTTCCGCGACATGGCAAGGGAGTCGCTGGCGGGTGCGTCGGCCATCGCCAAATCCGCGCAGCTGGCGAACGCGGGGGCTGCCGAGTTCCAGAAGGTCGCCTATGCCGCGAAGGCGGTCGGCATCGATAACGAAAAGCTGTCGGACATCTTCAAGGATGTGAACGACAAGGTTGGCGATTTCCTCGAAACCGGCGGCGGGCCGCTAAAGGATTTTTTCGACAACATCGGCCCCAAGGTCGGCGTTACGGCAGAGCAGTTCAAAAAGCTGTCCGGTCCCCAAGCCCTTCAGCTCTACGTGTCGTCGCTCGAAAAGGCCGGCGTCAATCAGCAGCAGCTCACCTTCTACATGGAAGCGCTCGCCAACGACGCTACCGCCCTCTTGCCCCTGCTGAAGGACAATGGCGCGGCGATGAAGAAGCTGGCCGACGATGCAGAAGCGCTGGGGATCGTTCTTTCCGACCAAGAGGTGAAAGACGCGGTCGAAGCGCAGGCCAAATATGTGCAGCTTCAGGAGGTTCTGGCTGCCAAGCAGGCCAAGGTGGCGGTGCAGAACGCAGATGCCTTCCTGCGATACGAAGAAGCGATCGGCAATCTGAAGCTGGCCTTCATCAACGCGGTGGTGGGACTGGAAGACGCCAACCAGCGCTACAACAAATGGGCGCTGGGCGTGAACGCCGAGCTGAGGCGCGCCATCAACGGCGCGGTGGAAGCCGCCACGCTGATCCCCGCGAAGCTTCGCGAGATGGCGAACAGCGCGCTCGTTTCACTGGAAAAGATGCTGACCGGTATCAAGGGCGCGGTGGTCGATCGGCTCAACCGGATCTGTGATTCCGTTACGGCCAAGATCGACGCCGTGAAGCGATCGTTCTTCGATCTCTACGACGCGGTGGTGGGGCATAGCTACGTGCCCGATATGGTGGACGGGATCGCGGCGGAAATGAACCGTCTCGACAGCGCGATGGTCGACCCTGCTGCGAAGGCGACTCAGAAGACTGCGGCGGGATTCCGGCAGATGGCCAGCGAGGTCCAGGGGATACTCGACCGGCTGTTCCCGCAGCTTGCGGATGCCAGGCGATATGCGGAGGAAACTGCCCTCATCACGAAAGGCATTTCCGACCCCACTGCCAGAGACCGCGCACTGGCCGCCTTGCAGAGAGAGGCCGCCGGTCTTCCCACAACGGGCACCAGCGAGATTCCGATCAGCGACGAACTCCGCCAGGCTGGCGATACGCCGCTGGTGAAGATGGGCGACGGGCTCGACGCTTTGGTCGAAAAGATTGGGAAGCTTGGCCAGCGATCGAAGGCGACGACGGTGCAGGTAGCCAAGACTTTCAAGGATATGGCGGACGACACGCTCGCCGCTCTTTCGAACATGACCAGCGCGATCAAGGGCGGCGGTTTTCTAAGTATCCTCGAGGGCGTGATCGGCCTCGGGCTGCAGCTCGGGAGTATCGGCGCCTTCGGCAGCAAAATCGCGGCGAACATCAACCGCCCTCGCGGCTATGCTACCGGCACGTCCAGCGCCATGTCGGGCCTTCACTGGGTAGGGGAACGCGGGCCTGAACTGGTCAATTTCCGAGGCGGCGAGCGAGTGTGGAACAACCGCGACAGCATGGCAATGGGCCGCGCGCGCGTCGAGATCATCCCCTCCCCCTATTTCGATGCGCGGGTCGATGGGCGTGCGGTGGCGGTGGCCGCGCCTATGGCGGTTCGCGCTGCCGGTGCTGGTTCGGCGGGCGCGCAGATGAGCCTTGCCCGCTCGCGCAAGCGGAGCATGGCATGATCGAGCTACCCGAGGGCGTGGTGCCCAATGCCATGGCGCCGGCGCTGATGGATTTCGGGGCGACGGTGGAGCCATCCAGCGGAGCCGAGGCCCTGCGGATCGATCGCCCGGGCAACCGCTATCGCTGCAACTTCGGACTGCCCCCACAACAGATGGCGAAACATGGCCGGGTGATCGTCTCGCGTCTAATCCGGGCGCAGCGCGAGGGTTTGCGCGTGCCTTTCCATCTGGCGGGCGTGGACCAGGGCCTGCCTGGTTCGCCGGTGGTGGATGACGCAGGACAGGCCGGCATGGCGCTGTCATTGCGCGGGCTGACCCCCGGTTACGCCGCCAAGGAAGGTTTCTGGCTGTCGATCGAGGACGCGGGGGGGCAGCACTACCTGCACAATGTCGCGGGTACGGTGATCGCGGGCGGTGACGGCAAGATAGTGTTGCCGCTGTCCGAAATGCTGCGCGCCCCTTTTGCGGATGGCGCCACCGTTCATCTGGCAAAGCCGATGATCGAAGGCATGGTTTCGGGCGACGAGCGCGCCTGGGAAATAAGCCTGGCGCATCATCTGCTGACCGAGTTCGAGATCCGGGAAACGGCCTGATGCGGCGGATCGGGCTCACCGTGTTGATGGCGGTGGACTTTCCGACGGGGACGGCGCGTTGGTGCGATGGCGGATTCTTCGTCTTCGAAGGCGAGACTTATCGGAGCAGCGATCCGGTGTGGGGATCGATCGCGGCGGTGGACGCGATATCCGAGGGAATGGGCGACGAACTGCCAAGCACGGGGTTCAGCGTGTTCCCCCAAGGCGCGACACCGGTCGCCACACTAGATCGCGAGGATTTGCAAGGGTCCCGGCTGAAAGTCTGGATTGCTGAGTTCGATGCGCCAAGCGGACAGATCACCCAAGCGGACCTCTATTACGACGGTCGGATCGATCGCAGCGTGCTGGAGGTTGGCCGGGCCGTTCGAAAGGTGGATTTCGAAGTCGGAACGATGATCGAGCGCTTGCTGCTGCGCAACAGCGGCAATTCGCTAAGCGCGGCCTGGCACAAGTCGATCTGGCCCGGCGAGACCGGGCACGATCAGGCGACCGGGTTGAAGACGCCGGTGGCCTGGGGTGTCGCCTCACCTCCCGGTGGTGTGGTCGGTGGCGGTGCGCGCAGCGGTTTCATCTCCAATCGCTACCAACGCGAGGTAGCGCGATGAGACCCGAACTGCTGCGCCGCCAGATGGCGACCGAAGCGACGCTGGCAAAATATCGCGAGCGGAAGCTGGACTGGAAGGCGCGAACCAGCTGCGTTCACATGGCGCGGTACCACTTGAGGCAAATGGGCCATCGCCCTCCGCCGATGCCGGATATCCGGTCGGGTTTAGGGGCGCGCAGGGCGCTGAAGAAGCACGGGTGGGCCGATGTGGCGGCGATGCTTGATGCAGTCCTGCCCATGGCGCGGATTGCGCCGGCGGCGATGTTGCTGGGCGATCTCGCGGTGGTGCGAGGGACGGAGGGGTTTGATGCGGTTCTGCTGCATGTCGGGCCCGAAAGCATGGGTTGGCCGGAAGACGGCAGCCGCATGATGCCGCTGATCGTGCATGAATTCGTCGGGGCGTGGAGGGTCTGATGTCCGGCGCGCTTAGGAAAGTGGCGACGGTGGCCGGGGTGGTCGCTCTTGCAGCGACTGGCGTTGGAGCCTTCGCAGCAGCCGGTACGGCCCTGGCTGCGACAGCGGCCACGGCGGCCAGCGTTGCGACGGTCGTGGCAACGGCCGCCAGCGTGGGCGCGCAGCTGACCGCCAAGGAGCCGCCGCGTCTGGGCAGCGTCACGGACACTCTTCTAGCGGTCAATCCGCCGCAGCCCTACCTGCTGGGCCGCACCTATTTCGGCGGCGTGATCCGGCACGAGATCGGATACGGGCCGACCACCAATGACGTGGTGAACCCGCTGTATTTTCGCGCGGCGGTGTTCGGGGGCGGCGGACCTTACGAAGCTCTGGAATCGGTTCAGGTCGATTATCAACCTGTGGCGTTCAGCAATCTCGTCGCGCAAGGCTATTACAACAATTACCTTTATGCCGATACTCAGCTCGGCCAGTGCCCTGAACCTTTTGCGCTAGGCCAAGCCTTCACGAATGCCATCCCCGGGTGGGGTCCAAGCGCAAGACTATCGGGGCAAGCAGCGATCGGGTTCGCCGCCGCCTTCGACAAGAAAGGAAAGCGTTTTGCTTCCGGGCTCCCCGCGTTGGGTGGGGTCTGGCTGGGCGCGAAATGTTACGACATGAGGCTGGACGGCACGTTGCCCAACGGAGCAGGCGATCACCGGCAGTTCCAGGAAGCGACCTACGAATTCAGCAAGAACCCCGCGGTGCAGCCCGTAACCTACGCCATGGGGCGGGTACAAAACGGCAAGCTGGTGCTGGGTGTGGGCATCGGGTTCCAGGACGTGGTGGTCGACGGCATCGGCCCGGTCGATGGCATCTGGTGGGATGACTGGGCAGCCTTCGCCAATGTCTGCGATGCCAATGGCTGGGAAGGCGGCGGCGTCGTGTTCGAAGGCGAAGGCGCCCCGCCCCGCTGGGACAATCTGAAAGATATCTGCGCGGCGGGCGGCGGCATTCCAGTGGTGACCGGTGGCAGGCTGGGCGTGGTGTGGCAGGCCCCCCGGGTAGCGGTCGATACGATCAGCGCCGCCGATCTGACCGACGCCCCGGTTCGCAAGCCCAGCAGCAAAAGCATCGCCGAGCGGGTCAACGCCATCACACCCAAGTTCGCCAGTGAGGCGCATCAGTGGGATTTCGTGCCGGGCGAAGAGATCGTAATCGACGATTATGTCGCGGCCGATGGCGGAGAAAAGCGCAGCGCGGGCGAGACGCAGATCAATCTGTGCAACCAGGCGAAGCAGGCTGCCGAGCTCTGCACCTACAAGCTGGCGCGGCTGCGCGAGCGTGGCCCGATCGAGATCCCATGCGGTCCACGCATGCGGCGCTATCGGATCGGCACCTGCCTGGTCTGCGCCGAAGACATGGCAGATTACAATCTTGCGGGGCAGAAGGTGGTGGTGCTGGACCGGACGATCGACCTGCAGACTATGACGGTCAAGCTGCTGGTCGAGACCGAGAGCGATGCGAAGCACGCGATGGCGCTGGGACAGGCGGGCGCGGCCCCGCCAGTGGTGGCGACATCAAGCTCACAAGAGCGCGATGCGGTCGCAGTGGGCGCCAACAGTCCAGTGAGCGCAGCACGCCAGATCGTCACCTCCACCATAGCTTATCCCGTCACGACCACCGATACGACGGCGACGATCGTGGAATTCGACGCGACTTTAGACAATGGCGACGCCATTTCATTTCCCGCAGCTTCGATCACCGGCCTCACCGAAGCAACGTCCTATGTCGTCCTTTGGAGCCTCGACACTGGAACATATTCAGCGATGGTTCGCCCGGCGCTCGCCGAACTGGCGAACCCGCGCCAAGTCATCGTCCGCTATATCTCCACACAAAATGCCAACGGAACCTATCCCGAGACGACACCCCCACCGGGCGGCGACGGTGGTGGTGGCTATGGCGGTGGTCCGCAGGTCGTGAATTCGAACTGACAGGAAGGAAACTCAATGTTCCCCACGATCCGTTCCGCGCCACTGCGCGGGGCACGCTCCACTGCGCTCATCGAAACCATCGTGATCGACGGTCTCGACTTCACGGGTGCGACGTTTCGCCTTGAGGTGCGCGACCGTCGCAACGGCGGATCGCTGCGGGCCGGTCTCGATACCGTAAGCAGCGCGAGCGCGGAGGGCGTTCGGATCGTCGAGGTGGACACCTCGGGCGACCTACCCATCACCACGGTGGGTATCCGGATAAACGAAACAACCATGGAGGCGATGCCCACCGGCGAGCCCGGCGAGGACGTCAACATCTGGTGGGGCATGCACATCACGCCCGCCGGCGGGACCAAATTCCTCGCCTACGACAGCATTTTCACAATCGAGGCAAGCACACCGGCATGACGATCTACACCAAAGTTCGCCAGGGCGAAGCGGTTCGCACCGTCGTGGGCGATACGCTCGGCTACACGCTACTCGCAAAGCAAGGGGCCGAAGCAGCCCGGGACGCTGCAGAGACTGCCGCCGCCTTCGCCGAGGAGTTCGGTGGTCCTACCTATGTCTCGCAAGCCGCAGGGGAAGCGGCGACCAGCGAGGGCCAATTCTTTCGGACTCCGATTGGCACCACCCCCGAGACTTACACGCGCTATCAGCGCACAGATGGAGGTTCGGTGGTGGCGGCTCCGCTTGCCACCACGGCTTTTCTTGGCGGAGACAACGGTACCGATGCAGTCGCTGGAAAGCTGCCGTATGCCGAGGCGGTACGCCGCACACAGGCGGAAAGAAACGCCGAAACCGTCAGCGTGAAGGATTTCGGCGCGATCGGCGACGGTGACATTGACGACACGGCAGCCATCCAGAAGGCGGTAGACTATTGCCGCACCCTCTCCGCCCTGCGCGCAAACGGGATAACCGATATCGGCTCTCCCTATTTCGCAAAGAGCTGCACGCTGATCTTTCCGCCCGGTGTCTATCGGGTCACGAACTCCCTCTGGTTCGGCATCGACAGCGGCACGCCGGGATGGAATGCCTCTGCGATTGTCGAGAACGTCATTGGTTACGGCGCGATCATCAAAGGCGAAACGAACGGGAAGCCGGTTCTAGATCTGTCTGGCGCATTCGGCATGAAGATCGATGGCCTGACTATCTATGGCGGTGGGACCGCTACTCCGAATGTCGGTATACTTCTAGCGCGCTCAGGCACTCTCGTTCCGGATAACCCTTCGGCGGGCTTGCATCGCTTTACCAACATCAATGTTCACGGCGACTTCACGATCGCCTGCATCTATAATTATGCCAGCGAGATCAACATTTTTACCGCCTGCTACTTCTACCAGAACAGCGGGCTGTATGTTTATTTCGGGACCAACAACAACGCTCGCCATGCCGTAACGAGCCAATTCTGCACAATCGCCACCAGCGAGCAATCGGCTTACGGCGATTTCTTCAGCAACACGACATTCAAAAACTCAACTGGGAACACGACGCCAAACGGGGCTGTGCTCTGGATCGAGTCGATGGACTTCGGCCCCAAGATCAGTGGCGGCTACATCGACACGTCCGGCGCGGTTGAGATGCCAAACATCGTTTTCGCAAACGCCCAGGGACTGACGAGCGCCAACACATCGTCATTCAACCAAGGCTGTGCGATCGATAACGTCCAGTTCGAATATCGCGCCAATCAGGACATTATACGGGTTCTCGACAATCACACGGTCATCAACCTGTCGATTTCCGGCTGCTCTATGCCGGTCAATAGCGCGGGGGGCAAAGTCCACCTCAATGTCGCTGCCACGGCAAAGTTGCGCAACCTTGCAGCTCAACACGGCGACGGAGGCACATTCGGCGACCCGTTCCTCATAGGGGGCACGGGCCAAATTTTCGCTCAGGAACTGGGCGTGATGACCATGCCGGCCGACGTCTTGGGGACAAGCTGGCATCTCGTTGAGGGCAACATGACGCGCGATGGCGCATTCTACACCTTCGACCTGGCTGTCTACGGTGTGCCGAAAACTGCGAAATTCGTGGCGATAAAAGTCCTCGCGAAGACAACCGCGGCGGCGGATGCGAACTCGATGCTCCTGCGCGCAAACGGCGTTGCAAACACCGCGCAATACATGGAAATTACGCCGCCCGTCTCGAATATCGCGGTCCAGCACGAGGGGCTAGTCCCGGTCGCGGATGGCAAGATCGAATACCTTGTGCCCGCCAATTTTAATGCGGCCCGCATCCTGCTGCGGGAGTATCACCTGTGATGTCAGGCGGCGACCTTATCTGCCAGCGTCATCGCGGCCTCGAAACCGAGCAAGCGGCGCGAGCGCTTGATGCGGTGTTCGGCAGGCGATCCCGCAACGATGGTCCACGCCGGGACGGTGCGGCTGACAAGGGAATGCGCGCACGCAACGGCACCTTCCTCGAAAGCGACTCCGGGAAGAATGGTGGTGCGCGCAAAGGCCACCGCATGCCTCCCCATCACCACGGACGCGATTTTGGGATTTGTGTATTGAGACGGCACCGATCCGCCGACCATGTGCCGTCCGCTCAGATCGTCGCTGGCGGAATAGACGAGACAGCCGCTCGCGAGCGCGGAGTAGGCGTGCAGTGTTACCCCTCCCCGCGCACCGATCTGGCAATACGAGTGAATGTGGACGCTTTGCCCGATGAAGAGTGGGCCGGTCGCAATGAGCGTGGTGAAGTCATCGATGCGGGAGTTGTCTCCGACCTCGATGTTATCAAGGCCGACAATCTTGCAGGTCTTGGCGATGGAAACATTATCGCCCACCGACTTGAAGCCGAAGGTGCGAAGTTCGTCAGTCCGGTAGTAACCGGGATCGAATGGTCCGCTCATCTTCGTCGCGTAACACATTCGCGTGCGGGGAGGAATCTCCTTCGACCACCCGACCCTCACTGCTCTGCCCGGCCATCGGTGCCCTGCCCGGCCTGCTGGGCTTCGTGGTGACGCTTCGCTGCATGGAGGTTCGGTGATGTTTCCGATCGATTACGGCCACCTCGTGCCGCTGATGGTGGACACGATGATCTTCGCCTTCCGCGTGCTGGCGGGTGCGTTGTCGGTGATCGCGATGCTGCTGTGGTGGCGGCTGCGCCATTCGCAGGAGCGGCCGCCCTACAGCCGGCGGCTGAACGATATCGCGTGGAGCTGGTTTCACGCCGGCGCCTTCATCGGCGCGGTCAGCTTCATCGCGCTCGATCTGCAGTATCGCCGGATCACCGGTGATGGGCTTGGCGACGTCATGGTCCTGCTGGTGTGGTGGTGCTGGGCCAATGCCGCCACCGTGCGCCTGGCGGCGCGCGCCGACCGGCCGCGCTTCGTTTACATGGGCGCCACCATCTTCGTGACGATCATGCCGCTCTATGCGCTGGCCACCGGAGGATGATCGGGCAGGTGCTGGCCGCCAGCGCGAATTCGGCGGGCAAATATGCGGCGCCGGGCGGCATCCTCGCGCTGCTGTCGCAGATCAGCATCGGCGGCATCAGCCTGGAACTGGTGGGCGCGATCGTGATCGGGCTGATCGGCGGGGCGGTGATCCGCGTGTCGGTGCTGGTGCAGATGGAAGCCACGCGCGACCGGATCCAGCGCGACATCCGCGTCTCCTCCCTCGCCGCGCTCGCCAATTTCATCATCGCCGGGATCATGGTGGCGGGCGGATCGCTGGTGGTGCCCGGCTTCCCCGAGCTCGCCGCCGCCGGGATCGGCCTGGTGGTGGGCTTCCGAGGCAACGACAACCTGCCGGACTTCGCGCGCAAGTGGGCCAAGATCGACGTGGGGGAGATCCGCAAGGGCCTCTACCGCGCCGACCCGCCGCCGCGCGACACGCCTGAAGAGCTCGAGCAACTCGCAAGGAAATTGGACGATGACCACGCTGACCGATGATGACTTTGTGCGCCTGTTTCAGGAGCGCGCGGGGCTCAACGTGGATGGCTGGGCGGGAAAGGACACGCTCGCAAAGCTGGACGCGCTGATGCCGCCGCCGCCTTCCGCAGGCGATGATCTGCCGGAGGATTACTGGCCGATGCTGTCGAAAATCGAGAGCAACGACAGGCCCTTCGTCAAGGCATCGACCAGCAGCGCGTCGGGCCTCTACCAGTTCATCAAGTCGACCTGGCTGGGCGAAGGCGGCGCTTGGGGCGGCGATCGGGCGCTGGCGTTCGGTGGGCTCAGGCCGCCGGTCGAAGAGCAGCTGGCCCGCGCGAAGACGTTCACGGCGAAGAATGCCGCGTACCTGCAGGACCGCAATATCCCGATCAACCGCGCTTCGCTTTACGCGGCGCACTTCCTCGGTCCGGTGACGGCCGCTGCGCTGATCGGGGCCGAACCGGACCGGCGCGCGGACTGGATTGTCGGCGAGGCGGCAACTCGTGCGAATCGTTCGATCCTCGAAGGCAAAACGGTGGGGCAGTTCCTGTCGTGGCTCCATCGGAAAACCGGGGAGTGGGCGCGATGAGCTGGCTTGTCGCCAGGGGCGCCTTCGGCCTCGCCCGCTGGGCCTGGCTCGCCATCGCCGTCACCGGGCTCGTGCTGATCGCGTGGGCCGCGATCGACCGTCTCGCCGACACCGTTGAAACCGCCACCGAAACTGGCCGCACCATCGGCGGGCAGGAACAGGTGATCGCCGGACAGGCCCGGACCCTCGACCAATTGGGAGATGCCAAGAATGCGCAAACCGATCTTCGCAGCGCTGGCGAGCGCAGCGCTGCTCGTTACGAACAGTGCCTGCTCGACAGTGACCGGCCCGCCGCCTGCGAGCGATACAGGCCCGGCGCGCAAGAATAGCAGCTGGTGCCAGGGCGATGGCCCGATCCGGTACGCCCAGGCCGATGAGGCCGGGCAGGACGATCCGGGCAACCGGTTCGACCGCGAAGAGACGGTGACCGCCGTCCAGGAACACAACGCGCGGCTCCGCGCGGCATGCCCGGAGACAAAGTGATGCATGGCTTGCACCTGATGGCCGGGGTGGGCCTGTTTGCCCTCCAGCCTGCGATCGTCGTCGAAGCGGCGCCCATAACCGCGATTGCCGCCGATGGCTGGCGCGCGACGATGACCGTGCCGCAGGAATTGGCGCTGAAGCCCGTGACCGTCCGGCGGCAGGGTTTCGTGTCCGGCGTCCCCAGAAACGACCTCGTCGAGACGCTGGTGACCACCAAGCGGGTGCGCAACCCCTATCCCAATCACCTGACGCTGACCGCCGCCACCGTTGCGCTATCCGATTACGTCTATGCGACCGACAGCATTACCGGCGTCACCAACAATTCGACGGTCACCAGCCCCAAGCCGGTGGTGAATTGGGTGATGCCGCACCGCCTCGTGGTGGCCGGCACGCTGGAAGCCGAGCTCACCGCCTTTCACCGCAACGCGAGCAGCGGGAGGCAGGTCGATTGCGTCGAATTCATCGCGACGGACAAGGATGGCGCCACCGCCACGGTCAAAGTCGGCCTGCCGGTGGTGTCGAACCGCGCGGGCGACCGCAATGCCGTGATCGCCTACAAGGCGAATATCGATGTGTCCGGCCTCGCGCCGGGCCTGATCAGGTTGGACGCGAAAGTCTATCCGCGCATCGGCGCCTATCATCCGACGCCCGCGCTGTCCTCGATCGCCGACAGCGCTCTCGACGGCAATGCGGCGCGTGGTTTCAGCACGCGCTACTTCCTGAAGAACACCGGCGCAAAAACGCTGGCCTATGTGAAGACCGCCGCCAACGGTGGGAGCGACAGCACCGGCCAGGTCAACACCAACGCTGCGACCGCCAGCGCCAACCCTTTCGCGTCTATATCAGCCGCGATCACCGCGCTGGATAATGCTTTGAAGGCCACCAGCGGCGTCGAAATGGGCGAAATTCGCACCGGCGACGATGGCGGCACGCCCTTCGTACTTGGCGCAACGGCCGCGCATCGCACGCAAAGGGTCGGGGCGCTGACCATTACCCGCGATCCGACCATTCCCAAGGCGAATGCCCGAGTGAGCTTCGGGGCGGCGGGCTTCGCGCCATACCTGGGCACCGGCGGTTCGCTGACCGCACCGCTCACCACGGGAGCGCTGGTCCTGAAGGATATTGCCATTGTGCGGACGGGCACCAGCAATATCGCTGGTAACGGCGCGTCTGCCCAGCTGGAGGTGATCTTCGACAATTGCACCTTCGACAATGGGAACAACAACAATCCCTGGATCAACCAGGCGCACGATTATCACTTCGGCACCACCTTCACGAATGTCAGCAACACGAACGGCACCATCCTGAACGCTGCGACCGCCGAGCACCGGCTGCTGCGCGGGGTCAGCCTGACGCCTTCCGCCTATGGCGCTAGCGGCTTCCCCATCGAAGGCTGGTGCGTGGTGGGCAGCTATATCTGGAATGCCAAGCTGGAGCGCGGGGGGCGTTCATTTTCCGGTGGGATTGCAGCCTTCAACACCCTGCCCAACCCCGGATCGAGCGCCGGCACGATCACGATTTGCGACACGATCGATACCGATGGCTACGCCTTCGTGCAGAACGTTATCGAATACAGCACGGCGGTTACGGCCCCGGCGGTGCGCATCTCGGCCGACAGCGCGACCGGCAACAACAGCCACATCATCATGCATAACAACACCCATGCTGGCGCGCTGCTCGCAGGCCGATGGAATGCCTTTTACGACGATGGCGACACGCGCCGGACCTCCAAGCTGCAAAGCGTGGTCGGCAACATCGCGGTGGCGGTGTTCTCGAAGTCCGACGTGTTCCGGGGCACGAACCAGTCGGATGTCAGCGGCAATGCGCAGGGCAACTGGGCCTTCATCCACGGCGTCGGCTGCCGGGGCAATTTCAGCCAGTTCATGGCCGAAGTTCCCAACGAAACCGGCGCGGACCGGGTGCAGGATTACCCGGGTGTCGGCTGCAATTACGGCACCAGCGAGACCGTGCGCAACGACCCGCTGTTCACCGATTACCGG
>NZ_JBELMO010000023.1:0-38006 GCF_042095715.1 Qipengyuania sp.
ACCCGCGACCTAGCCGTTATGAGCGGCCAGCTCTAACCGCTGAGCTACAGGCCCGCCGGTTGCGCACCAGCAAGGCCGCGCGCCTAGCCCCCACTTCCCCGGACTGCAAGCTTTCGCGTGTCATGTACGGTGATGCAATCGCTCCGCCGCACCGACGCGATCGCTATCGGGCTGATCGGTCGCGTCGTCCATCGGCAGGCAGAGAAGGAGGTGGTCAACACCGCCGCTAGTTTCTCGCGTCAGATCGCCGCCGGCCGCGCGGGCCTCCGCCCGGGCGAGGCGAAGGGTAAAGCCGCTTCCAAGAAGGCCGGTATCCAACTGGCTCGGCGCCGATCGCGCTTCGCCGGAAAATACGTCTGCCGAGCGGGCCAGAGCGGCTGGCAGCACCACGGTGAGGCGTAGCGTGTGATCCTTGCGATCCAGCGTCGTCGCGATTGTCTCGCCGCCTCCCATTGCCGCCGCGACGGTGCCCAGAATCCGCCAGGCGACATGCTCGGCGTTGTCGGCCGTTAGCGGCACCAAAGAATCGGCCACGCGACAATCCAGGTCCATTCGGGCGACTCGGGGCGAAAGGTTCGTGGAAAGCTGAGCCACCTGTCGCCGGACGATCAGTGCGAAATCGCATTGTCCGGAAACATCATCCATTGTGCCAGCCTCAATGTGGGCCAGGCGCTCGATCTCCTCGAAAGCGGCGAGCAGGCGGGCCGATTCGTGCGCGATGCTGGCGGCGTGTGCGCGGTAGGCGTGCGGGACGGGCCCGACCGTTTGCTGCTGGATGACTTCCGCAAACCCCTGAATTGCGGTGATCGGGTTGCGCAATTCATGGAGCAGCTGATGGATTTTCTCTGCCGTCTTTCTCGCGCGCAAGTTGGGCTCTGAGGTGGCGGGGCGGCGGCAGCGCCCTATAAAACCGGTGAATTGGCCCGCGGCGGGATCGAGCCGCGGCGCGACATCCACAATCCAGGTGCCCGATATGGCGGCTGGACCACTCCACTCGACCGTCGCGCCCTCGACCGGACGGCGGAATCTGAGCGCGGCTCCCAGAGGATCGGCCGGCGGCAGATGCGCGGGAGTGCGCGGTGCAAGCGGCGCACCCGTCAGCAGCGGAGCGTAACGACCTTCGGCCCAATCGATCCGACCGGCGGCGTCGGCGGTGAAAACGAAGGCGGGCGGCAGGTCGGCGGCCGGTTCATCCTCGTGATCTTCGCCCAGAGGGAGGCGCGGGGAGTCGGGGCTGTCTGTCGAGGCACGGTGCTCGCGGGCGCGCTGAAACGCCTCGATCCGGCCGATTAGCGCGGCGAGTTCGCCAGCGCTGGAATTGTCGTTTTGCCGCAACTCGTCCATGGTCTGTTCGGCGGATTCGATCCAATCAAAAACTGATTTGAAATCAGAATCTTCTGGTTCTTCGGACGACGATGATCGGACTTCGACCGGGTCGACCTGCGGGAAAGCCGGTTCGGGCAGAACGCGGTCCTGCACGCCCAGACGGTCCAGCAGTGAAATCGCCAGCGGCGGCAGGCTGCGGCGGTGGCGCAGCAGACCGCGTGCGCGAATGGGCAGTTCCGGGATCAGTGCCTGCCACTGTGCCTCGCTCAAGGTGGCGCGAGCGAGGGCGGCAAGAGCGATTTCGGCATCGGCCTGCGCCAGAAAGGCGAGCAGCTTGGACGTCCGGATCCGCGCGCCGACTTCGGCTACGATCCGCGCACGGTCGGCGATAGGCAACAGTCGAGCCAGCGCGTCGAGCCGGCGATAGGCCGCGCGGTCCAGCACCGGATCCGTGATCCCCGTGGGTTCGCCAAGCAGATCGATCAGCTGCCTGAACTGCACGCGCGCAGCGCGGGCGCCGGATGCGCGATGCTGCAGCACGGTGGCCAGGCGATCGTCGAAATGCACGAATGATTCCCTCTGCGGGCGGGAGACATCGCGTGTCTGCAGGTATCGCCGCCGTCGAAGCATTCATATCGCGCCCGTCGCCAACCCCCGAGGCCAGTTTTGTCCGACGTCGCAAAGCGGGACGTGGCGGGGCAAATACTTAATTGTTTCCTCCTGCGCTTTTTGATCATATGCTCATACGCAAGATTTCGCGGTGCCATCATTTCGCAACATAAAATGGCGCACGGACGTAACCGGGGGGCAAGAGGCAAACGGATGGCACATCTGGATCAGATCGATAAACAGCTGCTTGGCGAACTGCAGGACCAGGGGCGGATTACCAATGTGGAACTGGCGCAGCGCGTCGGCCTGACCGCGCCGCCATGCCTGCGCCGGGTGCGCGCGCTGGAGGATGACGGGATCATCCGCGGCTACCACGCCGATCTCGACCCGTCGAAGCTGGGCTTCACCATCACGGTGTTCGCCATGGTCTCGCTCAAGAGCCAGGCGGAGGAGGATTTGCGCGCGTTCGAGGATGCGATGCGCGATCTTCCCGAGGTGCGCGAAGTGCACATGCTCAACGGCGAGATCGATTTCATCCTGAAGATCGTGAGCCGCGATCTTCAGAGCTTTCAGGAATTCCTGACCAGCAAGCTGACCCCGGCCCCCAATGTCGCCAGCATCAAGACCAGCCTGACGATCCGCACCAGCAAGCACGCACCCGGCGTGCCGCTGGAACGCTGAGCAAGAACGTGGGGCTAACGCCCCCTAGCGCAGGAAATCGCCCGCCGTGCGCGGTGTGCCGAATTGCGCCCGGTTGGGATAAAGCTGTTCGTAATTCGCCGCGTTTTCCAGCACGCGCTGCACATAGTTCTTGGTCTCGTAGATCGGGATCTGTTCTATCCAGTCTACCCATGCGACCCCGCCCGTGCGCGGATCGCCATTGGCGCGCAGCCATTTGTTCACATTACCCGGCCCGGCGTTGTACGCCGCCACGGCCAGCGGATAGGCACCGCCGTAATAATCCATCATCCGGCCGAAATAGCCATCGCCCAAGCGGATATTGGTATCGGCCGATTCGATGAGGTCGGCGGACATGTAGGTGATGCCCATCTTGCCCGCCTGCTCGCGCGCAGTGCCGGGCATCAGCTGCATCAGTCCGCGCGCGCCGGCGTGGCTGATGGCATTTCCGGCGAACTGGCTTTCCTGCCGGGCGATGGCATGGACCATCGTCCAGTTGGTACCCGGCGGTGCGGGAACGACGGGATGGCCTTGTGCCACGAAATCGTAATGGCCGTCCGCGGCAGCGGAATCGGACAGGATCACGGCCAGATCGCGGCGCCCGATCTCCCGGGCAAGAGCGGCGACCAGCGCATGATCTTCCGGCGTTTGCGCCTGATCGGCAAGTTCGCGGTAGAACTGGACGCCCGTGCGCCATGGCGCGTCCCGAGCGACTTCCCTTACGGCGGCGACCAGCGGCTTCGCTTCGAAAGCCCGCGTCTGTTCCGGAGTGGGCAGGGCGAGCGAGGATCCGGCCAGCGAGGGCTGCGAGCGGCCCAGTTCCTTGAGCGCGAGCTGGCCGTAGAAACGATCGGCATATTGCGCGGCAAGGGCGTAATACCGGTTCGCTTCCGCCCGGTCTCCGCCCCGCGCCGCTGCGCGTCCTGCCCAGTAGAAGCCCTTGGAACGGGTAGGGGTGGTCTGTGCCGCGGCGCCATAGCGATAGAACATTGGGGCCGCGCGGCGGCCATCGCCCAGGTCCCACAGGGCCTTGGTGCCGCCCAGCCACATCAGCGAAGTGTAATCGTCACGCAGGCGATAGCTCTTGCTGGTGAGATCCGCCTCGTCGGCGAAGAGATCGTCCACCTTGCTCGCGATGCGTGCGGCGGAATCCGCTCCCGCACCCCGTGCGACACGCAGCATCTCGGTGATCATGGCTTCCTGGTCGAAGGGCAGCTTGCGCGCCTCCGGCCGGTTGGCAAGCGTCGCGATCGCGCCGGGAAGATTGCCGCTGGTGCGCTGATAGCGGGCGAGATTGTATATATAGCCCGGATCGCGCACCGCGTCGGCCGGCACGGACAGGCCCGCGCCTTCCGGCGATTGGCCCTGAAGCAGCGAAAGCCGCGCCATGGCCAGATCGCGGTCCGGCCCCATGGGAAGCTTCAGGATCTGCCGGACCGCAGTTTCTGCATTGCCTTGCCACAGCAGGGCATCCATCCGCGCGGCGTGATCTTCGGCGGTGAACTGACTGCCGTAAAGCCCTTCAAGATAGGCTTCGGCGGGGCCTGGCATCGCGCCGCCGCGCCAGGCGGCGCGCGCCACCACCGGCGCCTCGGGCCGGCCCTTGGTTGCCAGCGCCAGCGCATAGCGGGCCTTGGCCGCATTGGTGAGCGGCGGCTGCCGGTCGAAGAAGGCGATCAGCTGTTCGGTCGAGGGGGCATCGCGGTCAAGGGCGCGTTCCGCCCGGCGACGGAGCGTCTCGGTCTTGGGAAAATCGGGATAGCTTGTGACAAAATTGGCGTAATCGGAAAAGCCCAGATTGTCGCGCGCGGTCAGATATTCCCAGCGCGAGATCGCGCCCGCCATCCGTCCGGGCCCCTGAGCCACCAGATCGGTGCGCGCACGGTCCCAACTGGCCGCGTCCTGCGCGTAAACGGCACCACCGGTCGCCAGCACTGCCGTGCCGACGAGCATACGAAAAAGATAGCTATGACCCATGCTGGACATACTAGCCCCCGCCTCCTTATCAGGCCCTGAACACCGTGGGCGATAATACCGTTCTCGATACGACCGCCCGGCACGAAAAATCCCGTCTTCGGCCCAACGCAGGACTTCCCAAAATGTTCTCTGGCTCAATTCCCGCCCTCATTACCCCGTTCAAGGACGGCGCACTGGACGAAGCAGCTTTTCGCCGTTTGGTGGACTGGCAGATAGAGCAAGGCTCCACTGGCCTCGTCGCCTGCGGCACAACCGGGGAAGCCTCCACCCTGTCCAACGCCGAACACCATCGGGTGATCGAAATCTGCGTGGAACAGGCTGCTGGCCGGGTTCCGGTAATCGCGGGATGCGGCTCCAACGATACCAACAACGCGCTGCTTCACATGCGCTTTTCGCGCAAGGCGGGGGCGGCGGCGGGGCTCTGCGTGGCGCCGTATTACAACCGGCCGGGGCAGGCGGGCCTTATCGCCCATTTCAGCCATCTGGCCCAGAACAGCGATCTGCCCATCGTGCTTTACAACGTGCCGGGCCGCACGGTCACCGATATCGTGCCCGAAACGGTCTGCGAACTGGCGAAGCGTTTCCCCGACCGGATCGTGGGTATCAAGGATGCAAGCGGCGATCTGTCCCGCGTCGTCGATCACCGCATGGGAATTTCCAAGGATTTCTGCCAGCTTTCGGGTGATGACGAGCTGGCGCTAATGGCCAGTGCCGCGGGCGCGGTGGGCTGCATTTCGGTGACCGCAAATGTAGCGCCCGCGCTGTGCGCCGAATTCCAGTCCGCCTGCGCTGACGACGACCTGACGCGTGCACGCGAACTCAACGACCGGCTGTATCCGCTGCACTACGCCATGTTCGAAGATGCCAGCCCGGCGCCGGTGAAATATGCGCTCAGCCGGGTGCATGACTGGCTGAACCCGGACGTGCGCCTGCCGCTGGTGGAATGTTCCGACCATGCGAAGGCCGCCGTGGACGCGGCGCTGGATCATGCGGGGCTGCGGGGATAGCCCTTCGCCGGGGCCATATGGGCAGGGCGGATTAACTAGTCACCTGCGATGGGGATGCAAACCAAGCCGGGCGGGTGGGCTGGAAAGGCGATGGCCCGTATCGTCCGATCCTCAAAGCTTATCAGGATCTATAGCACCTCATCCTCGTCCAGCAGCGGCTGGGCGGGGCCTGTCGGTTCGCTCGCCAGGATCGCCTCTGTGATGGTCTCGATCCGGTCGCCGGCGTGTTCCAGATTGGCGACTTCGGCGATATGGAACACGGCATCACCCTGGTCGACCACGGGCAAAGTGGCGTGGCCGATGACGATCCCGTCGATGGGGCTGATGATGGGCGCGGGATCCTCCCCGAACAGTCCGGTGACATGGGCCAACGTCTCTCCCCTCAGGACGGTGTCGCCCGACTTGCAGGCTCGGTGAGTCACGCCGCCACGGGGGGCGCGGACCCAGGTGGAATGGTTGGCGCGGGCCGGGATGCCGACGTGGGTCAACCCGTCGTCGGCGGCGATCATGCCGATGTGGGCCAGCACCCGCTCGATCCCCTCGGCCCCGATCTCGATGGACAGGCGGTCGAAACGCAGCGCCTCGCCCGCCTCCAGCAGCAGCATCGGGGTATGGTGGCGGTGCGCCAGTTCGCGCATTGACCCTTCGCGAAGCGGGCTTTCAATGATTACCGGCGCGCCGAAGGCCATGCCCAGTTCCACCAGATAGGGATTGCCCGAAGCGATGCGGATCTGCGGCAGGTTGTAGCGGTGGACGGCGGCGGTGTGCAGATCGATGCCTAGCGAACAACGCTCGATCACATGCTCGAAGAAGGTATGGGCCAGTTGCGAGGCCAGAGAGCCCTTGGTGCTGCCCGGGAAGCTGCGATTGAGATCGCGCCGGTCGGGCAGGTAGCGGCTGTGCTGCATGAAGCCGTAGATGTTGACGGCCGGTGCCAGGATCAGCGTGCCCGCCAGCGACCGGGGGTCGAGCCGCTTCAGCAGCGTCTGGATGATGGCGGTGCCCACGATCTCGTCCCCATGGATCGCGGCGCTCACGAAAACGCAAGGGCCCGTGCGCGCACCATGCAGGACCTTGAGCGAAAGGTCGGCGGAAAACCCCGTCACCTGGCGGCTGACCGGGATGGCCACGAAGCGCTCTTCGCCGGGCGGGATCGTCTCGCTCCCGATAAGGAAAGGCTCGGTGGCCGCCGCGCTTATCTGGTTCATCGCCGTATCCCCCTTTCGCGATGTCGTCGCGGCACGGGGCGCTTGGCAAGCGGAATCAGCCGGGCGGGTTGTGCTTTTCCACGAACGCGACCGCAGCTTCCAGGATCTGCTTCCGGGTTGCCGTGCGCGAGAGCCAGTGATCCTCTTCATCGAGGGTCACCACCGGAGATGGCTTGCCCGCATCCTGAAACGGCGCAGCGGTAAATGCCGTTTTGCAGGTTCACTCGCCCCCAGGATACAGGAGCGGCGTGGATCGATAATGCTCCGTTCGACGAGCGTGGAAGATGTTGTTTCTCATCGAAAAGACCCTCTGTCCTTCACAGCCGACTATACCGCGCCGGATGGGAACGACAGTCGCGGCCTGCCAAATTCCCTCGGCACCTTTCCCTTTGCTTCGCGAGCGCCTACATCGCGCGCCCTTATGGCTCGACCAAAACCCGCAACCTTCGACAAGCAGAAAACCGTCGCGGACAATC
The DNA here is from genome assembly GCF_042095715.1 of Qipengyuania sp. Classification (GTDB taxonomy): domain Bacteria; phylum Pseudomonadota; class Alphaproteobacteria; order Sphingomonadales; family Sphingomonadaceae; genus Qipengyuania. The sequence continues at coordinate 7,282 of NZ_JBELMO010000023.1, forward strand.
GCCGCGCGAAGTTCGACTATTCGATCGAAGATACGCTCGAAGCGGGGCTGGCGCTGTCGGGCACGGAGGTGAAGGCGCTGCGCGCGGGCGAGGCCAGCATTCGCGAAAGCTATGCCGAAGTGCGTGACGGGCAGGTCTGGTTGGTCAACGCCAATATTCCGGAATATACCCACGGCAACCGGCTAAACCACGAGCCGCGCCGGCCCCGCAAACTGCTGCTGCACGGGCGCGAGATCGAGCGACTGTTCGGCGCGGTCGAGCGCAAGGGCATGACGCTGATCCCCCTTTCGATCTATTTCAACCGGACCGGCCGCGCCAAGGTCGAACTGGCACTGGCGAAGGGCAAGCAGACGGTCGACAAGCGTCATGCGATCAAGGAACGCGACTGGAAACGGGACAAGGCGCGGCTGATGCGCGATAAAGGTTGATAGGCGGGCAAATGGACATTGTGCGTTCAGCCTGACTATCCATATCGGGCAAGTGACCGCAGCCCACTTGCCCTCCGAAAACTGCCGTCGCATGGCGGCCTAGAGATCATGCGCAAACCCGAATCCAAATCCCGTTCGCGCAAGCGCTTCGTGCCCAGCATGCCCACGCGTGAGGAACTGGCCGAAAACAAGTATCTGGCACCGATAGCCCATAGGTTCCTGTCGCCGGAACTGTGGCGCTTCACCCGTCGCAGCGTGCCGCGCGGGGTGGCTTTGGGATTGTTCGCCGGCTTCATTGTGCCGCTGGGTCAGGTATTTCTGGCAGCGTTCCTGGCCTTGCCGGCTCGTGCCAATGTGCCGCTGGCGGCGCTGACGACGTTCGTCACCAATCCGCTGACCCTGCCGTTCTGGCTGATCGCCGCGAACCGGGTGGGCGCGTTCATGCTCGATATCGAGAGCCCGGTCATGTCGCAGGCAGCGGGTGATCTGGCGAGCAACAGCGGCGTTCTGGCGGGATGGTTCGAAACCGCGGGCATCACCGCTTTCGGTTTCGTGGTGCTGGCCATCCTTTCGTCGGCCATCGGCTATCTGGTGGCCAGCGCGGTGTGGCGTCTGGTCGTGGGCCGGAAGCGCCGCCGGCGTGTTGCCGCGGCCCATCTCCGCCGCGCCGCCCAGCAGCAGCAGCAGCAACAGGGCGAGTTGAGATGAACGCGCTGGCGGAGCGTTTGACGAGTCTGGAAACGGCCCCTCCCAAGCGCCTGGCAGCAGGGCTTGCGGCGGCGTTTTTCATTTCCACGCTCGTTATCTGGATTGCGGCGGGCTCCGGTCTCGTCGCCGCTGCCTATGCGGGCGGAGTGATCGTGTTGGGGCTGGCTTTGACGGCCCTGTCGCGGACGGCGAAACCCGTCGCCCTGACCGAAGCGTCCCTCCCGGACTGGACCGTCACTGCCGCCGCGATCGAGAATTCGCGTCGGGCCATCGCCATCACGGACCGCGCCAATCGCCTCGTCTGCGCGAACACCACCTACTCTGAATGGTTCGAGAACCTGGAATCCCCTACCGAGATCGGGTTTTCGGGCGTGAGTGGAGAGGCCGTCACGCTCGCCTCGCGACAGGCCTGGCGCGAGGGGAAGGGCGAGGCGCCCAAGCTGGCGCATGACGGAAGCGGGCGTCTCTACAGTCTCGATCTGCGCCGCGTGGGGCGGGGCGAGGATTATCTTGTCTGGACCTTTACCGAGAACGCGCCCGAGCGCAGCTATGACGGCATGGCGGAACGCCTGTCAGGCCAGTTCGGCCGGATGATGTCCCGCGCCGGACTGGAGTTCGCGCTCGTCAATCCGGAAGGGATCATCATCGGCCACACGCCCGGCCTCGCCGAGCGGTCGACCGGGGCATACGACGCAGAGATCAAGGGCAAGGAATTCGTCCAGCTGCTGCGCTCCGACGAGCAGGACCGGATCTATTTCGCCCGCGAAGGGCAGCAGGGTTCGCCCCAGACGCTGGTCAACATCCCGCTCGAACAGCGCAACAGCCGCGGCGCGGTGGCCGCCGAGGCTCCGTTCCTGATGCTGCTGATCGACAGCAGCGTGGGGATCGGGTCGAACTGGGACAGCCAGGCGGAAAGCGCCTTCCGGCAACTCGAGAGCCTGCTGCTGCTATTGCCTTTGGGCCTGGCGCTGACCGATCGCGATGGGCGTTTTCTCTTCGCCAACCAGGCCTTCCTGCGCGCGGTCGATCGCGAGGAAAAGGGGCTGCCCGCCTATCCCAGCGACCTTGTGGTACGTGAGGACAAGGCCGCCATCGCGGATTCGGTGCGCCGCTTCGCCAAGGGCGGCACTGCGGGCGGGGACATGGCCGTGCGGCTGGCGGGCGACAAGGAAGAGCCCGTTTCGATCGGACTCGCACATGTGCGGGGGCTGGGCGATGCCGCGGTGCTGCTTTCGATCACCGATTCCAGCGAGGAAAAGCGCCTTCGCCGGCAGGTGGCGCAGGCGACCAAGATGCAGGCGGTGGGCCAGCTGGCGGGCGGCGTGGCGCACGATTTCAACAACGTGCTCACCGCGATCATCGGCTATTGCGATCTGATGCTGCTGCGCCACACGCCGGGCGACAGCGATTACGACGACATTCAGCAGATCAAGGCCAATTCCAACCGGGCCGCCAGCCTGACGCGGCAGTTGTTGGCCTTCAGCCGGCAGCAGACGCTGCGCCCTGTCGTGCTGCAGGTGCCCGACGTGGTGAGCGAGGTCAGCCAGCTGCTGAAGCGGCTGCTCGGCCCGAGCATCGAATTCACTGTCCGGCACGATCGCGAGCTGGGGCCGGTCCGCGCCGATCCGCAGCAGCTGGAACAGGTCATCATCAACCTCGCCGTCAACGCGCGCGACGCGATGCAGTCTCACGCTGCCAAGCTGGGCCAGGATGCGGTCGGGCGTCTGACGCTTGCCACCCGCCGCCTCACCGCGCGGGACGTGCGCAAGATGGGCATCGATATCATGCCGGCCGACGACTACACTGCGTTGATCGTGCAGGATACTGGAGGCGGCATTCCGGAGGCGGTGCTGAACAAGATCTTCGAGCCGTTCTTCACCACCAAGGAACAGGGCAAGGGCACCGGGCTGGGCCTGTCCACCGTCTACGGCATCGTGAAGCAGTCCAACGGCTTCATTTTCGCGGACATTGTGCCGGGCAAGGACGGCGCGCCCGCCGGTGCCCGCTTCACGGTCTATCTGCCTGTCTACAGGGGCGAAATGCCCGCCGCACTGCGCTCCAACGAGGAGGCGAGGGAGCGCGCAAGCGAATGGTCGGGTGGCGCCAGCATCCTCCTCGTCGAGGACGAGGACATGGTCCGCGCCGTAGCGGAACGCGCGCTGACGCGGTCGGGCTTCACGGTGACGGCGGCGCGCGACGGGGAAGAGGGGCTGGGCTTCGTCACAGCTGGCAAGGGCCCCTTCGACCTGGTGGTTTCCGACGTCGTGATGCCAGCAATGGACGGGCCCGCCATGGCCCGCGCGATCCGGCAGGTCATGCCCGAGATCCCGATCCTGTTCATGTCCGGATATGCCGAGGAACAGCTCCGGAACCAGATCGATATCGACAACATGTTCTTCATTCCCAAACCTTTTTCGGTCCAGCAGATCGGCGCCAAGGTGGCCGAGGTGTTGAACGCGCAGTCGGTCTCCGCCTGACCGCGGAATTATTTTCGTTCACCACTTGTTCTTTTGGAACGAAACGCGTACATAGCTTCGTGTGGAAGAGTCGCTCCCCGGCTCTGGCTATCGCGAGGAGGCATGTGCCATGGCGGCCAATCTGAAGCTGGTGGAAGGCAAGAACGTGGATACGGATCGTCAGAAGGCATTGGATGCGGCGCTCGCGCAGATTGATCGCGCGTTCGGCAAGGGTTCGGCGATGAAGCTGGGCCAGAAAGAAGCGATGCAGGTCGAATCCATTTCGACCGGGTCGCTGGGTCTGGACATTGCGCTGGGCGTGGGCGGTCTGCCAAAGGGCCGCGTGATCGAGGTCTACGGGCCTGAAAGCTCGGGCAAGACCACGCTGGCGCTGCATGTAATTGCCGAGGCGCAGAGGAACGGCGGCACCGCCGCCTTCGTGGATGCCGAACATGCGCTGGACCCGGTCTATGCCAAGAAGCTGGGCGTCGATATCGATGAGCTGATCGTCTCGCAGCCCGACACGGGCGAGCAGGCTCTGGAAATCACGGATACGCTGGTCCGCTCCAATGCGATCGACGTGCTGGTGGTGGACTCGGTCGCCGCGCTGGTTCCGCGCGCCGAGATCGAAGGCGAGATGGGCGACAGCCACGTTGGCCTTCAGGCCCGGCTGATGTCGCAATCCTTGCGCAAGCTGACCGGCTCCATCAACCGGTCCAAGTGCATGGTGATCTTCATCAACCAGCTGCGCATGAAGATCGGCGTGATGTACGGCAATCCGGAGACCACGACCGGCGGCAACGCGCTCAAGTTCTACGCCTCGGTCCGGCTCGACATCCGCCGGACCGGCCAGATCAAGGATCGCGACGAGATCATCGGCAATGCGACGCGGGTGAAGGTGGTGAAGAATAAGGTCGCCCCTCCGTTCAAGCAGGTGGAATTCGACATCATGTATGGCGAAGGCATCTCCAAGATCGGCGAGATCCTCGATCTCGGCGTCAAGGCGGGCGTGGTCGAGAAATCGGGCAGCTGGTTCAGCTACGACAGCATCCGCATCGGTCAGGGCCGCGAGAACGCCAAGACTTATCTCAAGGCAAATCCCGAGATCTGCGACCGCATCGAAGCCGCGATCCGCGGCAAGGAAGACGAGGTCGCCGAAGAGATGATGACCGGCTCCGACGCCGACGACGAATAGGGGCAAGTCTTTGTCGCTGCCCAGGGGGCGGCAGGCTGGGGCACCCATCAGAATTTGCCTAAAAACGGCGCACCGGGCACCTGCCCGTGATTCCCGGTGCACCGCCCCGGACGGGCTCTTTTCCGTTCGCGCTCGTCTCCTGCCGAGACTGTCCCCGGCGCGATTGTCCCGTCCTACCTGGCGCGGGCGGGCGGCGGCACCACTCCCCGCCCCCCGCCGCGCCGGCTTTTGTTTTGACCCCGCGTCAAGCAAGGCAACTGCGCGGTCGAAACGGGTACGTTCTGATGTTTGAATACTATTCTTGGCTCTAATGCAGAGCAGTAATTTACCAAAGCGAGCAAAGAGTTATCGCTTTCTTTGGCCAAACGACCCATGTCCCGCTTGACTTCACGTCCAAGTCGCGATGGGGATTCCCGAACCGGATCGAAACGGGATACAGTGATAGGAATGCCGAGTAGCGGAAATGGTTCTGGACACGCTTGCTCCCGGTTTGGACCATCACGATACCTCAAGCGAAGGGCTACAATGACGCTTCCCGCCGAGAAAGCCGCCATTCTGCTGATAACTCCATTGCCATGGTTTCTGAATCCATATTCAGACGCCCGATCTCCAGCCTGATTTTTTTCGACGATGCATGGCTCCCCGAGATACGCGGCGACGATGCCAACGCTTTGCGGTCGTGCGGCATGACATTACCATGGAAAGATCGTAACAACTCGGCCTAATTAGGTTGCGAAAGAGAGCCGTTCCCGCGGCTGTGTCCGCTGAGCATAGTATGACCGTGCCGGACGTTCGATATAAATAAAGGATAGACGCGCGACAGTCAAAAGAAGCGTGAGGTAGAATAATAAGAACGCCGGATGTGAAACTACCACTCGGCTTCCCACCAATCCATCAAGAACGAGCAGTAGTAGAAGCTGTATAGGAACGTGCCAAAGGTAAATTCCATAAGTAGAGTCGCCCAGCCAGCGGACATGCTGGAGCGCTTTAGAGATAGCACTATACTCAAAACTTGCCAATAGGAGGAACGACGGGGGCAGGATCATCGGAAGAATGTCGCTAATGCCGAAGGGGGCCGCGCTCACGATAACGACTACCGTCATTGTCGCGCCAATCCCGAGCGCGGGGAGGAGCAACGGTCTTTTACGCAGTAGGAAAAAGGCTGCGTAAACCGCTGTTCCAGCGAAAAAGTAGTAGGCGCACTGACCGATAAAGTCGCCGACCAGTCCCGATGCCCAGATGAAGTGCGATATTAAACAAGCAGAAGCGGGACCGATGAGCCCGCGCCGGTAGAGGAACGGCAGAGTTAACCAAAATACAGCATAGATCAGCACTTCTACAGATACCGACCAGATCGGGCCGTTGAAGGAATGTCCGTTCTGCAAACCCCAATTCGAAGCGAAAATCAGTTGGAGCAGTAAGTGTGCTGTGTCGTTCCAGATGTAAATTTGGAATGTACCGAGGGATGCGAGGCGCACATATTGGAGAGTAGCAACCACCAGCAACGTAATGAGGTGGAGCGGATATAACCTAGCAAAGCGGCTGACCACGAAGCTCCGCGTTGTGGCTTCTCGCCCGATGTAGACTGCAGCAAATACAAACCCAGAAATCATCCAGAATATCTGAACTGCGATATAGCCGTAGTTATAGAACGGGCTGAGCATTCCGCTGAGCGGAAGATGCGCGGCATGTCCGGCAATCGGAGCTTCGGTGCCCGGTGGGAAGAAAAAATGGACATAGTGATAGAGGGCTACTGCAAGAGCTGCGACGCCCCTGACTAAATCAAGGGCATAAAAGTGTCTCTTGCTGCCGCCTATGGGAGCAGAGACGCTTAGCCAGAGCCCCGAGTTCATCCAAGCGACCAGCAACGATAGCGTCGCGCAAGACAGGGCAGAGGTGCAAGCGGGGGAGCATGATGACTGGGGTAAACCACGGCACAACCGTTAGCCTCCGAAGTCTAAAGAATTCTATACCGCCTGCATGGAAGTGCGCGTGATGTCTGCCCGCTTCCCAGCTAATTGCAGATATAGGGCCGCCTCCCCGCATTTCCTGAAGGCGGATGTGCTGCTCCTACGCAACTCTCCCCAAAAGTGGTAAGGGTACGGACAATCCTGATGCCAAAAAACAAGTTAGCTCTTTTTCGAAAGCGGACGCACCATGTGAACCGCTACGGTTCCATGATCGTGCAATGTCTCCTTTTCAAAACAATATCCTAGGCCTTTGATAGAGCGCGATATTTTCGATCATCAGTTTGTTGGTGTAGAGGCGGGTGGCAGACAATCTTTGCTCGCGCTAAAGCCTCTGCATGTCGCATCAGACGGGTGCCATAGCCTCGACCTTGGCAATCAAGATCAACAGCGACATTCACCATCATCAGTTCCGTATCATGAGCAACGGTTTCCACCAAGCCAACCAGGACTTCGTTTCGATAAAGACAATCAAAAGGATGCCGATGAATAGCCGTATTGTAATCTGCTGTTATCGGCCGTGGCTTTCGCGGCGTTACAGGTAGCCACTTCTGATAAGCCCTTAGTGTCAGATCACGGACCTCATCGACCTGATCAAGAGACGCTCGCCGTATTTCTAGCTGTTCGCTCATGCGGAATAGTATAAGTGATTGCCGAAAGCGGGCAATCGCAAAACAACGGTAATTGCGGACTTTCCTACCGTGGCGCAGAATTCCAATATCTGCTATTGGAGATCAGACAAATTGATTCTGGGAGGGGAGAAGCACGATGAAAGGTGAATTGACAGGAAGGTGCGCTCGTGGAGCGGTCACCTATTTACTTCGTGTGGGCATGCGAATGAGCCCCTATGCCTGTCATTGCACCGAATGCCAGGCCCGGACGGGCAGCGCTTTCAGCGAACATATGCTCATTGCTCGAAGAGACCTTGAAATCGACGGTCAACTTGACGTTGGAACATTGATGCAACCCAGCGGAGCGAAATCATCCATTTACGGTTGCGCGATCTGCAAGGCGCGCATTTTTGCCGAGAATGATCGACGCGAGGGATTTGCTTCGCTTCGCTGTGGCACGCTCGATAACAGCGTCGATATAGTGCCGAAAGCTCATCTCTGGGTTCAAAGTAAACAGAAATGGCTTCAATTGCCTGCTGATGCAGTGACAATGGATCGTCAACCTCAGACGAACGATGAATGGCTGCAATTAATAGGACTTGTCCAATAGCTGTCGATCAGATGCCCACTCCGAACTTGGATTATCGAGCCGTTGGGCAGCGAGTTCGTTAGCCTCATGACGGCTTTGCAGTACGTCCGGCCAAAAGCCGAGCCCGTGTCAGCAACCCCGATTGCAGTCGACGCGGCAAAGCCCGGCTTGGGGGGGCGCGACCGGGGGCCTGCGGATGGCTGGACCGTCACTCTCCTTCCAGATTCCCCATGCCGAAATCTTCGGGTCCGAAGTTGCCTGCGGTCAACGTTGCGCCCGGCTTCATCAGCAGGCACCAACCGTAAAAGGCGCCGGGGGCGGCATTCTTCTCGGCCCAGCTTGCTGGCCTCGCAATTTCACTGCGGCATGGTCCCGCGTCGATATTGGCCCGCGCACCCCGTGTGTATTGCGGAGCCTTGCCGCTATCGTAAAGAAACGGGATGGGGCTGCCCGTATACGCGCCGGCTTCAGAAAAAGCGTGCGAAAGGCATCGAGCCAGCCCATCAGGGCCATGGTACGGTGCTCCTCACTGCCCGCACGGTCCACGAAGACCCATTTCAATCCATCGGGCGCGCTGCTGCTGAAGGCGGACACCAGCGTTTGCAGCCATTCGCCTGACCGGTTGCCGACACCCTCGTCGCCCATGGTGATGTATATCCGCCGGTCCGAGGGCGCCTGGGCGGCGGGCTTCGTTGCGGCCTCGTCCACCACGCGTCCTTCATCCCACCAGACGCTGGGCGTGAGCGCGATATAGTCGTCGAACAATTCCGGATTTTCGAGTAGGGTATCCACCACGAACACGCCCCCGAGCGAGGCGGCCGTCAGGACCTTGCGATCCGTTCGGTAACGAGAGGTCGCCCATGGAATGACATCGCGCGCGAGAAACTCACGGAACTTCGGTGCGCCGTCCGGCTGCATCCGATCTCCGAAAATTTCGGTCAAAGTCTCCGGTTTCATCCGTTCGAGCGGAGGCGTGAGTTCCGCATAGCGATTGTCCGTGCGAACGCCGATGAGGATGAAGGGCTCGAAACTGGTCGAGAATTCGGCTTCCGCGGCGATGCCGGACAGTAGCTCGAAATCCTGTTCCGGGCCGCCGTCGACCGAGAAAACCACGGGGTATCGCCGATCAGGATCATCGGCATAGCCGCGCGGCAGTCGCACGCTGATCAGTTTGGTTTCACCATAGACGCTTGATGAAATCTCGTGCGCGGAACCGATTACGATCGGTTTCCCCTCCGGATCGGCAAGAACCGCATGTCCGGCATCATCCTGTGCCAGAAGAGGTTCAGCGATGCAGGCGCCCAAAATGGCGGCGCCTAACGCCATGATTTGCGTGGCAATCTTCACAGAGTAATACCTGACATACGAACTTCGTCGTGCCAAGCCGCTACAATATAACCCCTGCCAACGTGCTTGCGTATGACACGGGCCGCCGCCGAGGTATCATCCGAGCGCAAGTCAGCTCCGATTCGAAACCGCCCGACACCTGGTGTCCCGGTGTCCGCGCAGGGAGAAACCGGCGGGGCGGTTTCTAGCTTACCCGCCTCTCGATATACCGGCCCGCGCTTTTGCCGTCTGCCGCGACCATACGCCCCATGGATCGCGCGCCGTCTTCGTGTAGGGTTACGCGCAAATCACAAACCCACGGGAGACCCGCCTTGATCACCGTCCACCATCTCAACAACTCGCGCTCGCAGCGCGTCCTCTGGCTGCTGGAAGAGCTTGGCGCGGACTATGAGATCGCCGCGTATCAGCGCGATGCCACGACCAATCTGGCGCCGCCGGAGCTGAAGAAGGCTCATCCACTAGGCAAGTCGCCGCTTATCGAGGATGATGGCTTGAGGGTGGCAGAGAGCGGCGCGATCATCCAATATCTGTGCGAGCGGCACGGCGGCGGAGGATGGCTGCCCGATCCGGTAAGTGAGGACCATGTGCGCCACCTCGAATGGATGCAGTTCGGCGAAAGCAGCTTCTTCGTACCGGTCATGCTCAAGCTCTACGCAGGGCGCCTGGGCGATGCCGCCGCCCCGCTGATGCCGCGCGTGGACGAGCAGCTTGCCGCCCACATCGCTTTTGCGGAGGACAATATCGGCGACAATCTCCACTTCGTGGGCGACGACTGGACTGCCGCCGATGTCATGATGAGCTTCCCCGCGGAAATTGCACTGATGCAGGGCTATGGCGACAAGGCCCCCCGGCTCGCGAAGTTCGTGGAGGCCATCCACGCCCGCCCCGCCTGGCAGCGCGCCCGCGAGCGCGGCGGCCCCTATTTCAATTGGTAATCGGGTGACGGACACCCGCGAGTGGACCGGTCGGGTCGGATCGAGCTGGGCGGAGCAGTGGCAGCGCACCGACCGCAGCTTTCGCGCGCTGACCCCGCACTTGCTCGATGCCGCGCGGGCGGGCCCGTTTGCCCATGCGTTGGATATCGGTTGCGGTGCGGGGGAGATTACCTGTGCGCTCGCCAGCGCAGACGGGAGGGCGCATGTGACCGGCGTCGACATATCTGAGGATCTGCTGGACGTCGCGCGAACACGCTGCGGTTCCCTGCCTAACACCGCCTTCGCGCTCGCCGACGCAGGCAGCTTCACGCCGCCGCATGGTCCCGATCTGCTGGTGTCGCGGCACGGGGTGATGTTCTTTGCCGATCCCGTCGCCGCCTTCTCGCACTTGGCCGAAAGGGCCGCGAGGGATGCCCGTCTTGTTTTTTCCTGCTTCCGCGCCCGCGCGAAGAACGAATGGGTCGGTGCGGTGATGGGAGTGCTGGACGATCCGCCCGCGCCGCCCGCCGACGATCCTGGGGCGCCCGGTCCCTTCGCCTTCGCCGACCGGGACCGGGTGGCCGACTTGTTGGCGCGCGCTGGCTGGCGCGATACGGCGTTCCATGCGCTCGATTATCCCATGATCTTTGGGGAGGGGGCGGATTCGGTCGCGGACGCGATCGACTACCTGCTCCACATCGGCCCTCTCGCTTCGGCGCTGGCCAATCTGGGTGACGAGGCGCGCCGCACCGCGCTCGAACGATTGGGCGATTTGCTGGAGAACGCGCGGGAGGGAAACCGCGTTTCCCTGCCCGCAGCGGCATGGATCGTCACCGCCCGCACACAGTGACCGGTTTAACGCGCTTGTGACAGCGCCGCGCATTGCCTAATTCGGTCGGCGATATGACTTCAACCAACGATATTCGTTCGAGCTTCCTCGATTTCTTCGCCGCCCAGGGTCATGCCAAGGTGCCCAGCGCGCCGCTGATCCCGTTCTCCGATCCCACGCTGATGTTCGTCAACGCGGGGATGGTGCCGTTCAAGAACGCCTTCACGGGGCTGGAGACGCCACCGGCGCCCACCGCTACCAGCAGCCAGAAATGCGTGCGCGCGGGCGGCAAGCACAACGATCTGGACAATGTCGGCTATACCGCGCGGCATCACACCTTCTTCGAGATGCTCGGCAATTTCAGCTTCGGCGATTATTTTAAGGAACAGGCGATCCTCAACGCGTGGACCCTGTTGACGAAGGAATGGGGTCTCGATCCTGAAAAGCTGCTGGTAACCGTCTATCATACCGACGATGAGGCCTTCGATCTGTGGAAGAAGCTGACCGGCTTCGGCGACGATCGCATCATCCGCATCCCCACCAAGGACAATTTCTGGGCGATGGGCAGCGATGGCCCGTGCGGTCCGTGCTCCGAAATCTTCTACGATCACGGCGATCACATCTGGGGCGGCCCCCCGGGATCGCCCGAGGAAGACGGGGACCGTTTCATCGAGATATGGAACCTCGTCTTCATGCAATTCGAGCAGGCGGCGGACGAGATTGTGGGCGAGTTGCCCAAGAAGAGCATCGATACCGGCATGGGGCTGGAGCGGATTTCCGCAGTGATGCAAGGCGTGCATGACAATTACGATATCGACACTTTCAAGGCGCTGATCGCGGCAAGCGAGGCGCTGACCCATACGAAGGCCGAGGGGGAACGGCAGGCGAGCCACCGGGTGATTGCCGATCACCTGCGCTCCAGCAGCTTCCTGCTCGCCGATGGCGTGCTGCCGTCCAGCGAGGGGCGCGGCTATGTGCTGCGCCGGATCATGCGCCGCGCCATGCGCCACGCGCATCTGCTGGGCGCGGCCGATCCGCTGATGCACCGCCTGGTGCCTGCACTCGTCACCGAAATGGGGCAGGCCTATCCTGAATTGCAGCGCGGCCAGCCGCTGATCGAGGAAGTGCTGGAGCGAGAGGAGAGGCAGTTCCGCCGTACCCTGGAGAAGGGCCTCAAGCTGCTCGACGATGCGACGGACAGCCTTGGCGAGGGGGGCGAGCTGCCTGGCGAAACCGCATTCCGCCTCTACGATACCTATGGGTTCCCTTACGACCTGACCGAAGACGCGCTGCGTCCGCGCGGAATCACGGTGGACCGGGCGGGTTACGATGCTGCCATGGCCGAGCAGAAAGCCGCCGCGCGGGCCGCCTGGAAGGGCTCGGGCGAGGCGGCGAGCGAGGAGCTGTGGTTCGACATCGCGGAGCGTGAAGGATCGACCGAGTTCACCGGCTACACCGCCACCACCGGAGAAGGCGCGGTCGTTGCCATTGTCAAGGACGGCTCCGAGGTCGAGAGTGTGGGCGAGGGGGACGAGATTACCGTGCTGACAAACCAGACCCCCTTCTATGGCGAAAGCGGCGGGCAGAGCGGCGATGCCGGGCGCATCTGGACGCCCGAGGGGCTGGAGATGTCAGTCGAGACGACCAACAAGCCGCTCGGCCGGCTGCACGCCCACAAGGGGCGGATTACGGGCGGATCGGTGAAGGTGGGCGACAGCGTGCATCTTTCCGTCGATACCGAGCGGCGCGACCGTATCCGTGCCAACCATTCGGCCACCCATCTGGTCCATGCGGCGCTACGCGACCGGCTGGGCGAGCATGTCACGCAGAAAGGCTCGCTGGTGGCGGAAGACCGTTTCCGCTTCGACTTTTCGCACCCGCGCCCTTTGTCCGAAGAGGATATCGCGGCAGTAGAGGCGGAGGTTAACGCGGAAATTCGCGCTAACGAGCAGGTCGGTACGCGGTTGATGAGCCCGGATGAAGCGGTCGAAGCGGGCGCGCTGGCGCTGTTCGGGGAGAAATACGGCGAAGAGGTCCGTGTGCTTTCCATGGGACGCCGTCGCGACGGCAGCCGCAATTACTCGGTGGAGTTATGCGGCGGCACTCACGTGCGTGCGACGGGCGACATCGGGCTGTTCAAGATCGTATCCGAAAGCGCCGTATCCTCCGGTGTGCGGCGGATTGAGGCGCTGACGGGCGAAGCGGCTCTCCAGTGGCTTAACGCGCGCGACGAGGCGGTCCGTGCCATCGCAGGTGCGCTGAAGACCAGCCCCGACGATGCGGCATCGCGCGTTTCGGCGCTGGTGGACGAGCGCAAGCGGCTCGAGAAGGAACTGTCGGAAGCAAAGAAGGCGCTTGCTCTGGGCGGCGGGGGCGGAGCCTCTCCCGTGCAGGCGGACGAGAATGTTGCCGGGGTCGCTTTCTCGGGACAGGTCATCGAGGGGCTGGAGCCGCGCGAACTGCGTCCGTTGCTCGATCAGGCGAAGCAGCGAATGGGATCGGGCGTGGCCGCGATCTGCGCGGTCAACGATGGCAAGGCCGCCTTCGCCGTGGCTGTAACCGACGATCTCACCGACCGATATAGTGCGGTCGAGCTGGTTCGCGTGGGGGTGGAAGCGCTTGGCGGCAAGGGGGGCGGGGGGCGCCCCGACATGGCGCAGGGTGGCGGACCCGATGGCGAGAAGGCCAGTGCGGCCATCGCCGCCGTAAAGGACGCGTTGGCCAAGGTGGCTGCCTGATAAAAGCCGCCCGGCCCATCGGGGGACGGGCCGGGCGGCTTAATTTTTACAAGTCGCGGGATTCTTACTAGCGGCGATGGTTGCTGGAGTTGCGGGTTTCGGGCTCACTGCCCCGCGGCACATCTTTGCCTCCGGTATCGGCGGGCATGTTGGGCTTGTTCTCCGGATCTTCCGTCACGTTCTGTGGCGCGAACTTTTCCTTGTTCGGCGTGGGTTTGGTGGGATCGCTCATGTATTCTCTCCTTCACCACACCAACGCTTTCAACCGTCGGACGGTCCCGTCCTCAGTTTGGGGCGATAGGCAAGCGCGCCTTCGCGTTCGATCTCCTCGCGATATTCGTCCCGCTTTTCGTGAATGGAGGCGATCACCGGGCCCATGGCGACGCCGATATCCACCAGCACTGCCTCGGAAAGCTGGAGCGAGCTTTCCAGCGTCTCAGGCACCGCATGGCTTGCGCCCGCGCGGTACAGCTCGGCGGCATGGGCAACATCGCGGGCGCGAGAGACGATCAGCATGTCCGGAAACGCCTCGCGCAGCTTCTCGATGATGCGGCGCGCATGGATGGGTTGATCCATGGTCAGTACCACGGCGGCGGCCTCGTCCGCGCCGAAGCGGCTCAGCATGTCGGGCCGGGCGGCGTCCCCGAAGGCGGCGCTGTAACCGCGCCGTTTGAGGGCCCGCACCTCGTCCGCATCGGCTTCGATGAGAAGATAGGGCTTTTCGTGCCTAGTCAGCATGTCCGCGACGAGGCGCCCTACGCGGCCGCCCCCGATGATCAGGACGCGGCCCCCCCCGTCTTCTTCAGACGGAGCCATGGGAGATCCGCTATCTCCTCCGTCGACGCGCCGCGCCGTCCAGCGGCCAAGCATGGCGAGAAACGGCGTAACCGTGAGCCCGAGCGCCACCACCAGCTGCCAGAACTGCGCGGATTCGAAATTGATCAGATTGACCGACAGCGCGGTGGCGAGAACGATCAGGGTCGTTTCGGAAGGGCTGGCGAGCAGGATCCCCGCCTCCGTCGCCGCGCCGGGTCGCAATCCGCCGAGCCGCAGCATGGTGGTGGTGACCGCCGCCTTGATGACCAGCACCAGGGTGAGCGCGATTAAAACCTCGCTCAGCCGGTTGGCGAGAACCAGCAGGTCCAGCCCCATGCCCACCGTGATCAGAAACACGCCCAGCGCCAGTCCGATGAATGGTTCGATGATCGATTCCACTTCGGTGTGGTAATCCGTTTCCGCGATCATCAGCCCTGCCGTGAGAGCGCCGACGATGGGCGACAGCCCGACCGCCGCCGTCGACAGCGAGGCGACGATCACCACCATCAGCGTGGCGGCCAGGAACACCTCCGGGCTCTTGGTGCGGGCCGCCTGCGCAAACAGGGGCGGCAAGAGATACCTGCCCGCCAGGATCAGGGCGATCATCACCACGGCGCCCGCGGTGAGGGTGGAAAGAAAGCCGCTGGATTCGAATTCCGCGTCCCCGCGCCCCATCGCGCCCAGCAGGAAGATGATGGGGACGATGGCGATGTCCTCGAACAGTAGAGTTCCCAGTGCCGCGCGGCCTACGGGCGTGCGCAGATTGGCAATCTTGAGCACCAGGGCGGTGGAGGAAAGCGCCAGCGCCAAGCCCAGCGCCAAGGCGGTGGGGACCGAATTGCCTAGCATTACCAGCCCCAGTCCGATCAGCGCGGCGCTTCCGAACAGTTCCATGGGGCCAAGGCGGAATATGGTGTCGCGCAGCGCTACCAGCCGTTTGAAGGAAAGCTCCAGCCCGATCCCGAACAGCAGCAGGGTAATCCCGAATTCGGCGAACGGCTCCAGCGCCTCGCGGTTGCTGATGGTGACATAGCCGAGCCAAGGCTGCCCTTCGACCAGCCGGCCGAGCCCGAATGGGCCCACCGCGATGCCCACCAGAATGAACCCGATTACCGGGGTGATCCGAAACCGCGCGAACAGCGGGATCACGATCCCCGCCGCTCCGAGGATCACGAGCGCATCGGAAAGCATGGATCCGGTTTCTAGAGTGGGCGCGTGCATGCCATGGACCTATCGGCAGGACGGCCCAATGTCACGACATCGCTGACAAAACTCCAATCCGCTGTGTCGTAATCTGTCGGCTCACAGATCGCGAGCCCATTCGGCAAAAGAGAAGCCCCACGGCCTCGCCCTATCGCTTAGCCGCCACCCGGTGTGTGCGGACCCGCTGCGGGCGCTTCTTCGCTAGCGCGGGCTTCGCCGATGCGCGATCCGACCTTGCCAACGCGCTTGTCCCACTGGATGCGGTAGAGATCGAAGCGCCTGTCGGCCAGGTTCTGCACGGTCCCTTCCGCGCGGGCCCATTGCAGATCGGCAAGGTTCACGTCGCTGATCGTCAGCGTCTCCACGTTCTCGCTTGCTTCAGCGGCAATCCCGTCGCGCGCGAACGGGAAATCGCACGGGGTCAGGATGCAGCTTTGCGCGTACTGGATATCCATGTTGGCGACATTGGGCAGATTGCCGACATTGCCGCTGAGGACCGTGTAGCACTGGTTCTCGATCGCACGGGCCTGCGCGCAATAACGAACGCGCATGTAGCCCTGGCGGCTGTCGGTGCAGAAGGGCACGAAGATGATGCGCGCGCCTTCGTCCACCAGCCGGCGCGCGAGCTCGGGGAATTCGCTGTCGTAGCAGATGAGGACGCCGATAGGGCCGCAATCGGTGGGGATCGCATCGATGCTGTCCCCGCCCTTGATGTTCCACCAATAGGCTTCATTGGGCGTGGGGTGGATCTTTTCCTGCGCATGGATCGATCCATCCCTCAGGCAGACGTAGGCAACGTTGTGGATGTCGCCATCCTCCAGCCGGGTCGGGTGGCTGCCGCCGATGATGTTGATGTTGAAATTGAGCGCCATCTCGCTGAGGCGTTCGCGGATCTTAGGTGTGTAGTCGGAAAGGCGCTCGATCGCCTCCAGCGGCGTCAGCTCGTTCTCCTCCGCGCTCAGCAGCATCAGCGTAAACATTTCCGGAAACACGATGAAGTCCGCCTCGTAATCGGCTGCAACATCAACGAAATATTCCACTGTGCGGATGAAATCGTCGAAGTCCTTCACTGCGCGCGCCTGTAGCTGGCAGGTCGCGATGCGGACGCTTTCCACATCACGCGGCAGGCGGTGCTTGGGCGGCGAATCGCCATCGACATAGGGGTTGCGCCACACCATCCGGACGGCATGGCCGCGGCTGCGCTTGTCCTCTGGCAGATAGCCCCGCAGCACGCCCTGCGGCTCGAAGCCATTGGCGAGCTGAAAGCGCAGCACGGGATCGTGAACCTTGCTGTCGAGAACAAGCTGGAGGTATTCTTCCGGCGTATCGGCACGATTGTTCTTCCGCCGCTTGGCGCGAGAATAGCCGGGCATGCGCCCGCCAAAGACGATGCCCGTCAGGTCCAGCCGCTCGGCCAGGGCGCGGCGTTCCTCGTACAGGCGGCGACCGATGCGGGTCCCGCGCACCTCGGGATCGACGCACATTTCGTAACCGTAGAGCCAATCGCCGGTGGGATCGTGGCGACTGCCGAATCCGTTACCGGTTACCTCGTCCCAGTCATGATCGGCCAACGCGACACGCTCGTCGAGACGCATGGAGGCGCAATAGCCCACGATCAGCCCGTCCAGCTTGGCGATGAAGCAACCCTCAGGATAGTTGTTGAGTTGCCCCCTGATCTCGCCCTGCGTGTAGGCGGGCAGATCGTCATAGGCGCGCCGCACCAGATCGGCGATGTCGCGCACATCCTTGAGCTTCGCCTGACGAACTTCCAAGCGCGCTTTGGAATTAGTGGCCATTGAACCTATCCACTCTCACTTGCGAAAGGGGCAGCGGGACTGGGCGCCTAAGAGCAGCGCCAAGCCGCAGCGGGACGGGCCCCGCATTTTCGTCGGCCCGTCCACGCCCCGTAACCCCCCCCACTCGGGAGGGGATATTGTTATCCCCAGTTCGACATTTCCGCTTCGAGGTTGTTCACGATCGCCTCGAAGAACTGCTCGGTGGTGAGCCAGCTCTGGTCGGGACCTATCAGCAGCGCCAGATCTTTCGTCATCTGGCCCTTCTCCACCGTCTGGATGCACACCCGCTCCAGCGTCTCGGCGAACTTTACCACGTCGGGCGTCTCGTCGAACTTGCCGCGATACATCAGGCCACGCGTCC
Source organism: Qipengyuania sp. (assembly GCF_042095715.1). Taxonomy (GTDB): domain Bacteria; phylum Pseudomonadota; class Alphaproteobacteria; order Sphingomonadales; family Sphingomonadaceae; genus Qipengyuania. The sequence continues at coordinate 25,240 of NZ_JBELMO010000023.1, forward strand.
ACGCGAAGATGCTGGCGATGGGGTTGGTGCTGGTCGCCTTGCCCTGCTGGTGCTGGCGATAGTGGCGGGTCACGGTGCCATGCGCCGCTTCGGCTTCCACCGTCTTGCCGTCGGGGCTGAGCAGCACGCTGGTCATCAGGCCCAGGCTGCCGAAGCCCTGCGCCACCACGTCGGACTGCACGTCGCCGTCGTAGTTCTTGCAGGCCCAGACGAACTTGCCGTTCCACTTCAGTGCTGCGGCCACCATATCGTCGATGAGGCGATGTTCGTAATGGATGCCGGCCTTGTCGAACTTGTCGGCGAATTCAGCGTCGTAGACTTCTTGGAACAGGTCCTTGAAGCGGCCGTCATAGGCCTTGAGGATCGTGTTCTTGGTGCTGAGATACACCGGCCATTTGCGATCGAGGCCATAGTTGAAGCTGGCGCGGGCGAAATCGCGGATCGAATCGTCGAGGTTGTACATCGCCATGGCGACGCCACTCGACTCGAATTCGAAGACATCGAGATCGATGTTCTTCCCATCCGCGCCCTCGAACACGAGGCGCAGCTTGCCCGCTCCTGGGATCAGCGTGTCGGTGGCGCGATACTGGTCGCCGAAGGCGTGACGACCGACAACGATGGGATCGGTCCAGCCGGGGACGAGGCGGGGTACGTTGTCGATCACGATCGGCTCACGGAAGACCACGCCGCCCAGGATGTTGCGGATGGTGCCGTTGGGGCTGCGCCACATCTTCTTGAGGCTGAATTCCTCCACGCGCGCTTCGTCCGGCGTGATGGTGGCGCATTTCACGCCCACGCCGTGTTCCTTGATGGCATTGGCGGCATCGACGGTGATCTGATCGTCGGTCTCGTCGCGCTTCTCGATCGAAAGATCGTAATATTTCAGGTCGACATCCAGATAGGGGAGGATCAGCCGTTCGCGGATCCATTCCCAGATGATACGGGTCATCTCGTCGCCATCGAGTTCGACGACGGGGTTCGCTACCTTGATTTTCTGCATGGCTGTCCTGTGTTCTGAATGGGAATTGACCGGGGCTTTAGAGAGCGTGCGGCGGGGGCGCAAGGCGAGGGCGGGGGCCGCTTTTGCACGAATTATGGCGCGCCGCAGTTGCGCCCCTACGGAATCGCCGTAAGTGTCGCCTCTAAACCGGTTTCAGACGGTGCATCAGGCGAGAGGAATACGGCGACGATGGCAATTGCTCCTTCGGTCAGCGCAAGCACGGACCCGCGTCCGGTGGAAGACGACAGCCCACCGGTAAACGCGCCCGGACTCAACTATTTCGTTTTCGGGCTGTTCTTCATCTTCGGCGGGATCACGTCGCTCAACGACGTGATCATTCCCAAGCTGAAGGAGCTGTTCACGCTTTCCTACACCGAAGCGATGCTGGTGCAGTTCTGCTTTTTCGCCGCCTATCTTGTCATCGGTATCCCCGGTGCCAAGCTGGTGAAAAAGATCGGTTACATGCGCGGCGCCGTGGCCGGGCTGTGCACGATGATCGTGGGCTGCCTGCTGTTTATCCCGGCCAGCCAGACGGCGACATACGAGATCTTTCTTGGCGCGCTGTTCATTCTGGCGAGTGGGGTGGTGATCGTGCAGGTAGTGGCAAACCCGCTGATCAGCCTGCTCGGCCCACCTTCCACGACCCATAGCCGCCTGACTTTCGCGCAGGCGTTCAATTCGCTTGGCACCACGGTGTTTCCCATCGTCGGCGCGGCGGTGATTCTCGGCAGCCTCGCGAATGTCTCGGCAGACGATCTTTCGGGTGCGCAGTTGCAGGCCTATCGCGCGGCGGAGAGCGAGGCGATCTGGCAGGGCTATCTGGGCGTCGCGGCGCTTATCGCGCTGGTCGCGGCGGCTGTCTGGATGTTCCGCAACCGCCTGCCGCACGATCCGAAGATCATGGGCGAGGGGGATCTCGTTTCCTCCAGCCGTTACCTCGTCGGTCTGGCAATTGCAGCCGTGGGCGCATTCATCGCCTTCCAGCTTAGCGGCGTTGTGGGGGTGCTCATAATCCTGCTGGCACCGGCGGTGTGGCTCTATGACAACGATCTGCTGAAGCGGGCCCGCTTCAGCTACGGGGCGCTGTGCATTTTCCTGTATGTCGGCGCGGAAGTTTCCATCGGGTCGATCATGATCAATTACCTGTCCACCGAGCGCGTGCTGGGCGAGCCGGAAAGCGTCATCGGCTGGATGATCGGCCTTTATTGGGGCGGCGCGATGGTTGGCCGGTTCATCGGTTCGGCGGCGTTGCGCATGTTCAGCCCCGGCAAGATACTGGCCTTCAATGCCACGGGCTCCATCCTCCTCATCATCATTTCGGCGCTGAGCTCGGGCGAAGTGGCGGCCTATACGCTGCTCGCCGTGGGACTGATGAATTCGATCATGTTCCCGACCATCTTTTCCCTCGCTTGTGAGAAGCTTGGGCCGCGGGCGGCGGATGGATCGGGGATTATCAATGTGGCGATCTTCGGCGGGGCGATCGTGCCTTTGCTCTACGGCACGGTGGCCGATGGGACGGGCGGCAACCTCGCGCTGGCGATGATCATTCCAATCGTGTGCTACGCTATCATCGCGGGCTTCGGACTGTTCGCCCGGCGGCCCGCCTGACATCTCCTGAAGCACAAACAAAAACCCCGCAAAGCAAAGGCTTTGCGGGGTTTTTTGTCATCCCATGGTGGGCGTAGCAAGGATTGAACTTGCGACCCCTACGATGTCAACATAGTGCTCTACCACTGAGCTATACGCCCGCACCATGGATGATTTGCCCCGCCGGTCCGGCTGGGCAGGCGGGCCCTTTAGCGGCGCTGGCTCCGGCGCGCAAGGCCCATCCGATCAACAGCCCGAAGACGCCCGAAACCTGTCGATCGCCCGCTTGATCGCCGGTGCGAGTAGATCGAACGATATCCGGATTACGTCCGAAGTCGAAACACCGCCCTCCGATCACCTCACAGCGAGGCGGACAGGCGATCGCCCAGCACCCGTTCGACTTCCATCACAAGGTCCTTGAGGTGAAACGGCTTGGAAAGCACCTTGGCCTGCGGCTGTTCGCGGCTGGCCTTCAGTGTCACCGCTGCGAAGCCGGTGATGAACATGACTTTGGTATCGGGGCTGACGTCATTGCATTTCTGCGCCAACTCGATGCCATCCATTTCGGGCATGACGATGTCCGACAGGAGCAGGTCGTAATGGCGTTCTTCAAGCAGCGGCAGGGCCAGCGTGCCCCGGTCCACGGCATCGACCGCGAAACCGGCGTTCACAAGAGCGCGCTCCAGATAGGTGCGCATGGCCGAATCGTCTTCGGCCAGCAGGATCGATGCACGGGCTGGGTCGGTCATGTCGCTCCAATAACGCATGGACGTTAAGAAATCTCCGCCGTTAACCGAAAAAACCGCGCAGGCCGTCGATCCGCCGCCGCCATTTGACTTGGCGGCCCGTAAAGCCGAGCATCCGCACAGGATGACGAACGAGGTGCAAGAGCCGGGAGAGCGGCGTGAAGGGGGATCTATCCCGTCCGACGGCGGTGCTGCCTTCACCTCCTTCGTGCCCGATGCGCTGCCTGTGCCGATTTTGATAGCAGTTCCGCACGCCGGCCGTGAGTATCCCGACAATCTGACCGCCGCCATGCGCGATCCGCCATTCGCGAAGATGCGGCTGGAGGATCGCTACGTCGATCGAATCGGGGAGGCGGTGGCCGCCGCGACCGGCGCCGCGCTGCTGGTGGCAAAGGCGCCGCGCGCGTTGCTCGATCTCAACCGCGCGCCCGATGATATCGACTGGAGCATGGTCGCCGACGGGGCGGGGCAGCGACCGGCCAATTCGGCTTCCAATCGCCGGGCGCGCGGCGGGCTTGGGCTGGTGCCCCGGCGCGTTCCAGGCTTGGGCGAGGTTTGGAAGCGGCGCCTGACCCGCGCGGATCTCGAAGCGCGGATTGCCGGCGTCCATCGCCCCTATCACCAGGAGGCATCGGCCATACTGGAGCGGCTGCGGGACCGCTGGGGCGCGGCGCTGCTGATCGATCTGCATTCCATGCCGCCCCTCCGCCGCAGCGGCAGTCCGGGCGAGCCAGTGGAATTCGTGCTGGGCGATCGCTTCGGCGCGTCTGCCTCAGGCTCTCTGAGTGCCCATGCGCTGCGGTTCATGGCCCACGCGGAACGGCGGATGGCCCACAACCGGCCGTATTCGGGGGGATATGTGCTGGAGCGGCAGGCTGCTCCGCGCCGCGGCATCCACGGCCTGCAGATCGAGGTATGCCGGTCCATCTATCTGGATGCGCAATTGGATCAGCCCGGCCCACGCCTGCCCGCCGTGGCGCGCGTTCTGTCCGGCCTTGTCCGCTCGCTGGCGCACGAGGTTGCCGCTTTCGGGGATCCCGGCGTCTTGTCTTACGCCGCCGAATAAGCCGGCTTCGCCAAAATCGACCGGGTGCCCAGCATAAAAAAACCACCTCGCGCGCGATGGCACGAGGTGGCCGAGGTTCAGGGAGGAATGCACTTTCGTGCATTGCCATGGCGCCATGAGGGTAGCGCCCGGCAAGGGTAAAATGGCAATTCGGCTTTACGGTTTCAAGACAAAGAAAGGGCCCCGGCGCCGGATGGCGCGCGAGGCCCTCGCTTCATCGTATTCAGGCCACTTAGTTGACCGAGAGCGGGGTGTCCTGCTGGTGTAGCGGTCCCTTGCCCTGCTGCGCCTGGCGGCCGAAGATCTTGCGCATTTGGTCGAGCGAGAACAGGTGCGCATGGATCAGCATGAGCAGGCCGTTCTTGTTCCACTCTTCCAGCTTGGCGGCGGGAACCGCGTTCAGCTTCTCGCGGTCCACCATCGAAAAGCCGCGATAGACGAAGGGCTTGTCGGGCTGATCGTTCTGCGTGATGCCGATCTCGCCTTCCATCAGCAGGTCGTTGGCCTTCAGCTCGTCGATGAAAGCCTTCGTGCGCTGGCCCGCATTCTCGAACTGCTCGCAGAACTGGAGGATGCGCTGCGTCGCGTCGGTGGGTTTGCCTTCGCCGTCGAACAGCGTCTCGCCCTCGCCGAAATCTCCGACCGCATCTGCAGTGGGATCGAAGCACAACGACAGTTCCTGCGCATCGGGCGAAAGCCGCGCCAGCATGTAGGGATAACGGCGGATATAGGCGGGAAGATAGACCGGCTCATTGATCTTGCCATCATCGTCCACGTAGGTGTTCACGCCTTCGTTGAGGCCCATGAGCGCCAGCGGTAGCGGATCGTCGCCGCTGCTGAACACGATAGGGAAATCGCGCTGTGCGTCGACGAACTCCTCCACAGTCAGCGGAATGGCGTGCGCGCCCTTCATGAACTTGGCGTCGGGAAGCTGGCGCGCCTTCCAGCTCGCATGGTCGCGGCTGTTGAGCGGCATGAGGTCTTTGTAGAACAAGGGCAGGTTCTGCGGCGCACTGGCCATGGATTACTCTCCGAATCCGGGTGAATGAGCTTCGCCGCCGCTGCCTGCGGCAAGGCGCGAACGCGCGGGGGCATAGAGGTCAGGGCCCGAAGGTGCAAGCGCGGCCGTGACTGGCTGGCTTCCTTCGGCTCGCCCACTTACATCCATGTGCCGGGAGGCGCGCCCTTGATCTTCCGGCGTGGACTTTCAGGCGCGCGCGCGGTGGTCGAAGGGGACCAATCGCCGCGTGGGTTCATCCCACAACGCCAGGCGCACGACGGGGAGCGTATCGCGGATGGAAAAGCGGTTGATGTCGCTCAGCCCAGGATGTGCCTTCAGCACGTCAGGCAGTCGATAAAATGGGATCCGGCTGGCAAGATGGTGGACGTGATGGATGCCGATATTCGCGGTGAACCAGCGTAGCACCGGCGGCAGATCGAGGTGGGAGCTGCCTTTCAGCGCCGCATCGTGGAACGACCAGTCGGCGGAATAATCCCAGTGGCTCTCTTCGAACTGGTGCTGGATGTAGAACAGCCAGACGCCGATCGAGGCGGCAATAAGCAGTGCGGGCAACAGGCTCAACGCCACAACATCGAAGCCGAACCGGAAGCCGAGTGCCGCCAGCATCGCTGCGGTGACGAGGTTGGTCGCCAGCGCGCTAGCCCAATAGATCCACCCGGCTTTCATCAGCCCGATCGGAAGCCGGTGCCGAAGCAGGAACAGATAGGCGGGGCCGATTCCGAACAGGACGAGGGGATGGCGATAGGCGCGATAGCCCATCCTGCCCCATCGGCTGCGCGCGTCATATTCGGCGACCGTCAGCGTATCGACATCGCCGAAACCGCGCCCATCCAGATTCCCCGTGCCGGCATGGTGCAGCGCATGGGAGCGCCGCCAGCAATCGTAAGGCGTGAAGGTGAGCGTGCCTAGCGCCCTGCCGACCCAATCGTTCGTCTTGCGTTTGCGGAAGAACGATCCGTGACCGCAATCGTGCTGGATCAGGAAAAGCCTTAGCAGGAACAGGCCAACGGGCAGGGCGAGCACCAGGGCAAAGAGATAACCCGCCTCCACCGCGACCAGCATGAGCCCGGCAAGGGCGAAAAAGGGGACGAGTGTGACCACAAGCTCGAATAAGCTGCGCCGCCAGTCCGCTGCACCGAAAGGCTTGAGCTGCCCGGCCAGCCGACGAGGATCGACAGCCGCCTCGGCGCGATCTTCACGCTCTGCCAAGTCATCGGACGGGGTGTTATCTTCGGGGGCGAAAGCCACCGCATGGGCGCTTGTTCGGGTCAGCACCTGGGCCCCAGAGAATTTTTCATCATAACCTCAAACATTGGGCCAGCACGCTTTGTTCCTTGACGAAGGTAGGAAGGAGCAAGCGATAGACTGGTAATTTCGGAATGCGATGGTTGCACGAGGCGAGCCGGTGCGTTTCGCCAGTCGGCTCTATAAGGCTCCGCGAAAGAGAGTGATAGCACCGCAGAGATGAATGTCGGATGTGTTTTTTTGGTGGGGCCGAACAGCTGTTTTCGGGTGTTTGCCAAAAAGAGCTGCCGATCGATAATGACCCCTACTCAGCTGTTCCGGTGCCTCGGCACCAACCCGAAAAAGCGGGCGAACTGTCATTCGAATTGCTTGCTCTATAAGAGCCTGCCAGCAACCGCCCAAAACCGTTCAATCTGGCTTGTCATAAGCCGCAGAACTGATCGGTGGCAGACTGCGATGTCGCAGGTTACAAAGATAAGGTGATTAGCACCTATTCGGGCGGACGGACTAATGCAGCTATCCCATCGTCCTGACTTGCATAGTATGTGTAAAGGCCGGCTCCGGGCGTCACAATGTCAACTCGCTCTGGGATCAACCCGCGAGGAGGCGGTGGCGGGATAGCACCGTCCAACGTCGTGTCTTCATGGTTAGAGGAAGAGCAAGGGCGTAGGAGTGCATTGTCAAGCTGCCGGCTAACACCTGTATCAAGGATCCATTCGGCACGCGGCATTGCGTTAAATGAAGCGCCTTCAACCCAGATTTGACTACGGCCTACCGCTGTTCCTCGCCACAACCCGTCAGTAGATCGAACGACAATAATACTATACTCCCGCGTCTCGAGATGCCCTCCTCTACCACATACCATGACCCTCGTGGGTGCCTGCGGCATCGGCTCGCCGAGCGCCTTACGAAGCGAGCGGTGATCCTCAACCGCGGAAGCGGTTTCCCTTAACCGGTCAGAGGCTACCGGCAGGCACAGCGCGGGATCGGCCTGGTCAACATTGGCGGGGGTCGCAACAGCGAGCAGAAGTATGCTTATCATGAGTGCAGGATACAAGCGCCAATGCGTCAAGCAACGAATGCTGTTTTAGCATGTGTCTGGCAAGCTGTCGGTCCTCTTTCTACCGGATCCCCGCTTGAGTTCGCCAGCCTTTCCGACCGAAGAGCGGCCGCTATTCCTGAAATCATTCGCTCACGAGTAACTTGCCGGGGTTCATAATGCCCTGAGGATCGAGGGCGCGCTTTATGGTTCGTAGCATAGCCAGCGCCACTGGATCGCCTAGCCTCGACAATTCATCGACCTTTAGCTGGCCGATGCCGTGTTCGGCGCTGATCGAGCCGCCCCATCGGGTAACCATGTCGTAAACCTGCCCGCTGATTGCTTTGGCCTCGTCGGTGTACCATGCCTCAGGGTCAACGCCGCGCGGAGCGATGACGTGGAAATGGATGTTGCCATCACCCAGATGGCCGAAGGCGATCGCCTGCGTGCCGGGCCACGCGCTTTCCATGTATGGCACCGCTTCTTCCACGAAGGCAGGCATTTTTTCGACCGGCACCGAGATGTCGTGCTGCACCGCAGGACCCTTGGCGCGCTGCGAAGCGGCGACGGAATCGCGCAATTGCCAGAACGCTTCGGCCTGGGTTTCATTGGCGGCGATGGTGGCATCGGCCAGCAGCCCCGCCTCCAACGCGCTTGCCAGCATGCCTTCGGCCATCGCATCCAGCCTTTCAACTTTCGACCGCTCCGCTACCAGCTCGATCAGCACGTGCCAGGGGTGCATGCCGGAAAGCGGGGCGCGGGCATCGGGGAGGTGATTCAGGACATCGTCAAGCGTGCCCTGGGCGAGCACCTCGAACCCTTCCAGCGCGTCGCCCGTCTCCGCCTCGCAATGCACCAGCAGCCTGCGCGCCGCGGGCAGGCTTTCCACCCCGGCCCACAATACGCGCCGGTCGGCGATGGCCGGGAGCAGGCGCAAGGTCGCAGCGGTGACGATGCCCAGCGTCCCTTCCGATCCGATCAGCAACTGCTTGAGGTCGAAACCGCGATTGTCCTTCTTCAGCGGGGTGAGGGCGGAGAACACCTTGCCGTCGGGCAACACCGCTTCCAGCCCCAGCACCAGCGCGCGCATCGAGCCGTGACGCAGCACCTGCGTGCCACCGGCGTTGGTGGAGACGAGCCCGCCAATGGTGGCCGATCCCTTTCCCCCTAGCGTGAGGGGGAGGCGCAGCCCTTGTTCGTCCGCCGCCTCGTGCAGGGTCTGCAGGACCACGCCCGCATCGCATACCGCGCGGCCAGCCTCTGCGTCGATCTCGCGGATGGTGGCCATGCGCCGCATGGAAAGCAGGACGGCCTCTCCGCTCTTGTCTGGCGTGGCGCCGCCGCACATCCCGCTGTTTCCGCCCTGCGGCACGATGGCGATCCCGTGGCGCGCGCACAGCCCGACCAGAGCGGCGGTCTCCTGCGTGCTGGCGGGGGAGGCCATGCCGAGCGCGCGGCCGGTGAAGCGGCGTCGCCAGTCGGTGAGCCAGGGTGCCATCAGATCGGGATCGGTGGTGAAGCCGCGTGGGCCCAGCAGGTCTTCGGCTTCGGCGAGGAAGGCAGGTGTGTCCGTCATGCCACTGGTTATGGGCGATCGTGCCGCAACTTGCCATACCGACCGCAAGTTGCCGAAGGCGTGGGCAATTAAGGGCTTGTTCAAACGGGCGGGGGCAGGAAGGATCGGCCAAATGGGACGACGCGCGTCCCGCATCGCCGCCTAAGGGGTGAGTTTCGACCGGTTTCATGACTGCCATGGCTGCCTTTGTTTGGGCGCTCGCACTGTCGGCGCCAGTCGAGTATGCCGTGCCCGAGATGAAGGGGCGCGGTCCACTTTCCGTGGCGGAACAGGACGCGGAACGTGCCCAGGTGCAGGATCCCGTCGCGGTCTGGAATGACCTCGCCCGCGCGTTCCAGGTGCGGGGCCAAGCGCAGGTGCGCATCGAACAGCGGGTCATCATGCGCATAGTGCCGCGTCCCGGCCCCTCGCGAGAAAGCCTGACTGCGCTCGCCCCCGTATCCGTGCCCCAGACACGGATGCAGGAACGGCCGATGGACGATTGCGTGTCGCTCAGCTCGATCGCCGGCGTCCAGCCGCGCGGGCAATCGCGCCTGTTGCTGTTCCTGCGCGACAGGCGATTGGTCGCTGCCGATCTTGAACGGTCGTGTTCTGCGCGCGATTTCTACTCCGGTTTCTATGTCGAGAAATCATCCGACGGGCGTCTGTGCACCGGGCGCGACAAGGTTCTGGCGCGCAGCGGTGCGCGCTGTTCGCTGTCGGGTTTCAGCGAAATCGTTCCCGCAGACGGCTGACCTGACCCGAAACACGACCGTCCGATCTTGACTTTTTGGGGTTTTTCGCCACAGGGCCGCATGTGCCGGCCTGTGCGAGCCGCTCGAACGTATTTCCGTGCAAATTCCCTTATCCTCTTATTGAACGCGAACCGCCACGTATGCTTTTTGCCGATCTCGGCCTTTCTCCCGAACTTCTGAACGCGGTCGAGGCCGCCGGCTATAGCGAGCCGACCGCAATCCAGGCGGAAGCGATCCCCGCCGTCCTCATGATGAAGGACATCATCGGCATCGCCCAGACGGGAACCGGCAAGACGGCAAGCTTCGTGTTGCCGATGATCGATATCCTGGCCCAGGGCCGGCGCCGCGCGCGGATGCCGCGCAGCCTGATCCTGGCACCGACTCGCGAACTGGCCGCACAGGTGGCCGAGAATTTCGAGAAATACGGCAAGAACCACGATCTCACGCTCGCTCTGCTGATCGGCGGCGTGCAGATGGGCGATCAGGTAAAGGCGCTGGACGAGGGCGTGGACGTGCTCATCGCCACCCCGGGCCGGCTGATGGACCTGTTCGAACGCGGCAAGATCCTGCTGAACGGCTGCGAATTGCTGGTGATCGACGAGGCGGACCGGATGCTCGACATGGGGTTCATCCCCGATATCGAGTTCATTTGCTCCAAGCTTCCGGAAACGCGGCAGACGATGCTGTTTTCGGCCACCATGCCGCCCCCGATCGAGAAGCTTACGAAAAAGTTTCTGACAAGCCCCAAGCGTATCGAGGTCAGCCGGGCCGCGTCCACCAATCAGGACATCACCGCCTTCAAGGTGAAGACCGAAAATCGCGCCAAGCGTGATACGCTGCGCTGGCTGCTGCGCAACGATCTGGTGGAAACCGCGATCATCTTCGCCAATCGCAAGACCACGGTGCGCGAAGTTAACAAGAGCCTGCAAAGTCACGGCTTCGCCAGTGGCGAAATCCATGGCGACATGGACCAGACAAGCCGCAACCGCGAACTCGAACGGTTCAAGAAGGGCGACATCAATATCCTGGTCGCCAGCGACGTGGCCGCCCGTGGCCTCGACGTGAAAGGCGTGAGCCACGTCTTCAACTTCGACACGCCCTGGCACCCGGACGATTACGTCCACCGCATTGGCCGCACCGGCCGGGCAGGCGCCAAGGGCCGTGCCTTCACACTCGTGGCCAAGGAAGATGCCGAAGCGATCGATAACATCGAAAAGCTGACAGGCTTCGAGATCCCGGTATTCGGCAAGGACGATGTCAGGGTCGAACTGGTTGATCCAAAGGCGGAAGAGACGGCAGACCGGCGCGAGTCAAATAAGCGCACCGAGCGTCCGGACCGCACACAGCGCTCCGAACGCGACGAAGCGCCGAGGCGCGAAAAGCCGGCGCGCAAGGCCCGTTCTGCTTCCGGTTCATCTTCCGGCTCCTCGGGCCAATCTCGTGAACGCGACCGTGAACCGGAAGATCGGTCGAGCGGGCCGGGCGAGTGGAACGGCCCGATGCCAAGCTTCCTGGAAGTTTCCGCCGTCAGATGAACTCCGCAGAGAGAGCGCGTCAGCGCCCTCTCGCCCCATGCAGTTTAACGGTTTCTTCTGCGTACCGGGCTTAAGGCCGCGGGATGGAGCCTTTCGTGCAATTCCTGCTGCAACTGACCACCAAAATGGCGATGGTCGCGGCGGTATTCGCAGCGCTGGCTGTTCTCACCAAGCGTAAGGCGATCGGCGCTGCACTGGTGCGGTGCCGGAGGGAAAGCTCGACCAATGCCGGGCTGTTCGCGATCAATTACATTGTCCTAGCACCGGTGTTCGTCGTCGTCGCCGTTGCGGTCGAGGATTCGCTCCCCCGGTTGGGCGGGTTCGCGGCGGTGTGGGAGGCAATCCCGCTATGGCTCGCCGTGGTTCTTGCCATACCCGTCATCGAGTTGGCGGCCTATTGGCGGCACCGGCTGGAGCATGACCGTTCGTTGTGGCGCTTCCACGCCACGCACCATGCCGATCAGGCGCTGACCTGGTTCAGCGTGACCCGCAAACATCCGGTCGGCAAGCTTCTGGAAATGCTGGTCGATATCCTGCCGTTGCTGGTGCTGGGCGCACCCGCGGCGATCGTCGTCGCAGCCCAATTCGTGCGCGGCTGGTGGGGCTATTTCATCCACGCGGATCTCCCGTGGACGCTCGGCCCGCTGGGCCGGGTCCTCATTTCGCCCGCCGCCCACCGCCTCCATCATGTCAGGGACGAATCGCTCATGGGCGCAAATTACGGAAACATGCTCACCGTGTGGGATCGGCTGTTCGGCACCTGGGCCGATCCGGCGCCGCATCTCGGCTGCGCCACCGGAATCGTCGAGGGTACCCGCGGCGTAGTGGGCGAACTGAAAAGACCGTGGGAGGGCCGCTATCGCGCCCACAGATCCGACGCTATCGGCGAGGCTCAGCGCACGGCAGCGAACTAACTCCCCGCGGCAAGCGCAGTCAGGCGGGCTTCACGAAACTGTCCAGAACGCGCTTGTCGCCGCTGGTTTCGAAGGCGATGGCCAGCTTATTGCCCTCCTGCCCGGTTACCGTGCCATAGCCGAACTTGTCGTGGAACACGCGCGCGCCGATCGCGATGTCCGAGCGCGGCTTGGTTGCGAAGCTGGCGGCGCTGCGGCCGGATTCCGGCAGCCGCTTTGGCGTCGGGTCGTAGCCGCCGGACAGTGCGCGTTGCCAGCCCGGTCCGCGCGAAGAGCCGCGCTGCGGCGCGTCGCGCGCAACATG
>NZ_JBELMO010000024.1:0-36632 GCF_042095715.1 Qipengyuania sp.
TTCTTTCAGATGTTCGCAAGCCGGAGATGGTCTCCGGTTTGAGGAACTGAAGGAACTTATCTCATGACCAATATCGCAATCCTCACTGGCCGCATCGCCCGCGATCCGGAAACCCGCGAGACCCAGGGCGGAACCAACGTCACCGGGATCACCGTCGTCACCGATCGCCCCGCACGCGACAAGGACGGCAAGACCTACAAGGACGAGAACGGCTACACCGCCAAGGAAAGCGAGTTCCACCGGGTGACCTGCTTCAACGGCCTCGCCAAGACCGTCGGCCAGTATTGCTCCAAGGGCCAGCTGGTCAGTGTCCAGGGCCGCATCCACTACACCCAGTGGGAGGACAAGGACGGGGTCACGCGCTACGGCACCGAGATCCTCGCCGACAAGGTCGACTTCCTCTCCCGCGGCAATTGCTCGGGTGACGACAACGACAACACCGACGCTCCCGAGATCGACTGACATCGATCCCGGTCGTCCCCTTACGAAGAGGCTCTGCCGGAAACGGCAGGGCCTCTTCTTCTGTGGTTACTGGGTTCCCGGCGCAGCATTCGAAGCACGGGTTGCACCGCGCCCCGTCAGTTTCTCGATCGCGGCATCCTCGCCGAGTTTTCCGAGTTCATCGGCAACCTTCCTCAGGCCCTTCTTCGAGAAGCTTTCGAGGCCGCTGCCTAGGATGATTTCGCCGAGTTCTCTGGCCGCTTGCACTTCAAGTTCGCGTTGTTTGGCGTCGAGCGCCTCGCGGTCTGCTTCGAGCTTTTGCAGGGCTGCAATCGCGCTCCTGTTTCGGGGCATGTTACTTGTCCTTTTGTCCCCCTCGGGTCTGCTCCCTCGTTGTTTCCATGCCCGCGTTATCGGGGTGTAGGAAAGGCAATTCGCACCCAGCAGATGTTTGATATTGGGCGGAGGTGGTGGGTCCTGGCTCACGGTTCTCCCCAGCATGATGGCCCTGCGCCTCCCGCCTCAAGGACGGCAGGGCCCCACCATTTTGCCCGCCACCGGATTGCATCCGGCAGCGAACAAAATCGTTACCCCCACCGCCGCTATCGCGGTCGCCCATCCGGGCGATCCCTGACCCGGGATGCACAAGAACATCGCGCGCACCTCCTGTCGTCTCACGACAGAAATCAGGAGGATTATCATGGCTTATTCAATGCATTGCGCCCTTCCGTCACGGAGCTATTTTGAGGCTCTGGAAACAGCCGAGAAGAGAGCGCTGCACAGCTTCTTCGATCAGCACGTTATCGAGGATGACGAACTCGGGTACTTTGCCCTCGACGAGGGTGACTACAACATCTTGCCAGCACATCTCGCAGCGCGGGTGGTCCACACGGTCCATGGCGGCATGCTCGACGAATTCTGAGACTACCGACAGGGCGGGAACCGGGAACGGTTCCTGCCTTTTTTCTTGTTCGCCGGCTAGTCCAATCAAGCACAAGAAACCGGTTTGGCCGGTTGCCCTGGCGGTCGCCCACCGCGAGGCGGCGGCGCCCGGTAAATGGAGCGGGGCTGTGGACGCACTCTGTCCCGCGCATCTTGCGATGCGCTCCTGAGGGTGCGGCTTGATTTGTTCTTGGGCCCCGCGCGCACTTGCGAACCGGCACCGGGTCGGGCGGCAGGAAGCTGGGCAGGCGACATGCCCCGCTTGCCTTGCTTCCCACGCGCCCTTGGCCGCTGCCTCTTTCGCAGGTGCTGTCTTTGGCTGGAGGCGTCCAACTGCTTTCTATCTGCATGCTGTGAGCTCCCAGGCCTGGTTGCTCGCGCTCCAACATGGAGGTCGGGAAAGGTCGTCCTTGAAAAATCCCCTTACTGTCTGGACCACCTCGCGCACCTGGGAACAAGGGAGCACACCCTACCCCGCGATTTCGGGTTTTATCTCTTTGGTATTGCTGAAGAATGTGGTTTTGGGCGGAATCAACCCGTCTGCGAGTTGAGCGGCTTTGCGCTGATCCGTAGACAACTCGCATCTCTCTATCACAGTGAAATAATGCCTGAATCTTTCGATTGACTGCGAGTTGTTCACGATTTATTCTCATCAGCACCTTCCGCAAGGTGAGCCAGGTTCCGTCGGCCCGACAAGGAACCTGTTTCATGACCCGACAAGATCGGCTTCAGACATTCGTATCTCTCTCCGTTGGTAACTGGGTTCGCCAGTGTGCCGCGGACCACGGCGTTAGTGTCAGCGTCTTTATCCGTGACCTCATTGTCGCAGCGTGGCAGCGCGATAACGAGGCGAAGGACCGCCCCGCAGGGCTCGATCCCACGCGCCAGGCTATCTTCATTTCGGTGGCGCTCGATGCGCTTCTGGCCAGCCATTCTGACGCGAGTTTGCGCGACCGTACTCACGAGGCGTACCGGCGACGCCTCGAGCGTCTTGGCCTCCCCGTCAACGCAAACATGGGAGGCCAATCCCATGAAGCATAATCTCCTGAACTTCACCCGCGGGAGCCAGTTGCTCGGCCACTTTGGTTTCATGTTTGCAGCCGGCCTGAAGGGCCCCTTGATTGTCACCAGCCTGGTTGCCGTCGGCACCTGCTATTGGGAAGTGCGGTCGGCTCTCAGTGATCACCAGATCTATCTGGTCTGGATGCATATCTACGCCAGTCTCTATGCCTTCATGGAGTTCGATCCGGCCAAACTGGTCAACCTTGAATTGCTTGACGGCGAAAGGGTCGGCCTCCCGTTTGGCATCGTCCGCGAGTTCCCGCCGATGCGCGAGGCGGTCGAGGAATTTCGTACGGCAGTGAAGCAGGGATTGCTGGTTTCGGCAGTACTGCTGATCCCGGCCTTCGTGTTCTTCTGGTGGTTCGCCGAGCGCTTTGGCGGGCGGTCGAAAGAGCGCAAGCACGAGCGCGGTGCAATGCTTGTTTCGCTCGACGAACTCGAAGAAGAAATCGAGCGTCACAACAAGGTATTCAGGGCCGAAGAACTGGGGCGCAAGTTCGGCTGGAAGTGGCGGCTTGCGAGCTCGTCGGCGCTCGCGGAAGCGGGCCACTACCAACCCGCACATCTCGCCGGCGTAAGCTGGCCGTGGCGGCTCGAGCAGAGCCACACCATGCTCATTGGCACAACCGGAACCGGCAAGACCGTGGCGCTCACCGAACTTGTTGCCGAAGCGCGTGAACGCGGCCAGCGCGCGGTCATTTTCGACCTCACAGGGGCCTTTATCGAAGCCTTCTACGATCCCGCGCGCGACATCATTCTCAACCCTGTCGATGTGCGGTGCCCGCTGTGGAGCGTGTTCAATGATTGCACGACGGAAGCTGAATTTCATGCTGCTGCCGAAGCACTCGTACCCCATGACGGGGGTGGTTCCGAACAGTTCTGGGTGCTCGCGGCGCGCATGCTGTTCGTTGAGATGTGTCTCCATCTTGCCCGTACCGGCACTGCAACCAACGAGGCGTTGGCACGGCGGCTGATGACCGCTGATCTGTCCGAAGTGCATAAGCTGATGCGCGGTACCATGGCCGATCCGCTGACCGCTCCGGAAGCGGCCCGCATGGCGGAATCGATCCGCGCTGTGTTCAATGCGAATGCGAAAGTGCTCAAGCTTTTGCCCTCATCCGGACCGCGCTTTTCGGTCCGTGACTGGGTCAAAGGCGACTGCCAGGCGGGCTCGATCCTGTTCCTCTCTGCCCGCTATGTCGACATGAGCATCTCGTCGCAATTGCTGACGCTGTGGCTCGACACGGCGATGAATACGCTGATGACGCTCGAGCGGACACAGGACCTGCGGATGTGGTTCCTGATCGACGAACTCGGCGCCCTTCACCGACTACCGGCCCTCGAAAAGGGGCTGCAAACCGCGCGCAACTTCGGCGGTGCGATCATCACCGGGGTGCATGCGTTTGCCAAGCTCAAGGAAGTCTACGGCGAGAACATGGCCATGACATTGTCCTCGCTTGCGCGAACCAAGCTCATCCTGGCGACGGCCGATCGAGAGACAGCGACCTGGTGCTCCGATTTCATCGGCCATCGGCAGGTGCGCGACATGGAAGAAGGCTATAGCTACGGGTACAACAATGCGCGCGATGCCGTCAGCCTGACACCCAGGCGGCAGATCGAGCCGTTGCTCCTGCCCGACCAGTTCATGAACCTTCCGCGGCTGTCGGCCTACATCAAGTTTCCCGACGGATTTCCCGCTGCGCCGGTCTCGCTCATTCCGCGCACGCGTGGCCGTATTGCCGAAGGTTTCATCGCCCGCGAGAAACCGCTCATAAAGCCTGGCCAGGGTCCTGCGGCAGCGACGTCCCAAGCGAACCCGGGTTCGAAACCGAATGACGAGCATCCCGCCTCGAATGACGACGGTGCCGGTAAGCCTGTCGATACAAAGCAGCTCAAACTCGACTTGGAGGGCCAGCGCCGTGTCGCCGATGAACCGCAAGATCGACAGGAGCCTGTGCCGCTTGAAAAGCTGAACGCAGGGCGCGCTGCTGGTGATCTTGGTGCCGAAACCCGCTCCGATGCTCATCGGGATGCGGGGCCATCGCT
Source organism: Qipengyuania sp. (assembly GCF_042095715.1). Lineage (GTDB taxonomy): Bacteria > Pseudomonadota > Alphaproteobacteria > Sphingomonadales > Sphingomonadaceae > Qipengyuania. Next base: position 4,492 of record NZ_JBELMO010000024.1, read on the forward strand.
ACCTCTCGCCGCAGTGCAAACCGGTGAGGATGCACCAGCAATGGGCGCGGAACAGCGTCCGTCCGAACCAGGAACCGCCGGCGATGACGCAGCTGGAAAGGGCGGTTCGACGCCCCAAGCTCGCGCGGTGACTAATGGGCACCAATCTCTCACGCCGGTCGGGAAAGACCTGCGTGAAGGTGCGGTCGCAGATCCTCCGGAGAAGGATTTAGGCGAGTTCGAGCCCGACATGTGAAAGGCAAATGGGGAGGGATTACTCGGCCGCGAGGGGAGCCCGACGAGGATTAGACTGGATGCTTTCCGTCGCCAATGTGCGCTCCCCTTCGGCTGCTGCGAGCTATTTCGCGGCAGACAATTACTACACCGGCGCCGATGCCGATCGTTCCGGAACCTGGGTCGGGAAGGGAGCGGAACGACTTGGTCTCGAGGGCCGCGTCAGCGCCGAGCAGTTCGATGCCTTGCTGCGGGGTGAACTTCCCGGCGGCATCCAGGTCGGCAACGCGGGCCAGGCCCACAGGCCTGGAACCGACCTCACGTTCTCACTCCCGAAAAGCTGGTCGCTGCTCGCGCTGGTGGGCGGCGACCAGCGGATTATCGATGCTTATCGCGAGGCCGTCATCGAGACCTTGCGCTGGGCAGAAAAGAACGCGGCGCAGACCCGGATGGGCAGTCAGGCTGGTTACGGGAAGGTCGCGACAGATAACCTGACGATTGGTCTTTTCCAGCACGACACCAACCGCAACCAGGAGCCAAACCTGCATTTTCACGCGGTCGTGGCGAATGTCACGCAAGGCAGCGACGGAAAGTGGCGCGCGCTTCGCAACGACAAGCTTTGGTCGTTCAACACGCTGCTCAACTCGATGACCATGGCTCGCTTTCGTCTGGCAGTCGAGAAAATGGGCTACGAGGCTGGGCCGGTTGGAAAGCATGGCAACTTCGAAGCAGCGGGCATTGCCCGCCAGCAAGTTATGGCCTTTTCGACGCGGCGCGAAGAAGTCCTCGACGCGGTACGCCAGCTGGGGGAGAACACTCCGAAAACCCGCGACATTGCTGTGCTCGATACAAGGAAAAGCAAGGCGCCCGTTAGGGACCGGGAAGGCCTTCTCGATGGGTGGCGGCAGAAAGCCCGGGAAGTGGGAATTGACCTTGCCGGTCTGATCGATGCGTCGCAGATGCGGGCTGCAACGAAGAATATTCCCAGCTCGAAAGAAGGGAGCCTTCTTCAGCGTGGAATTACGAAGCTGAGAGAGTTCGCGCAGCGGATCAAGGGCGATCCGGCTGATCCATTGATCCCTGCCCATGTCCTCAAGCAGGATGCGCCGACCATCGCGGCCGCACAGGCCGTGGCCTCTGCGGTACGCCATCTCTCGCAGCGCGAGGCAGCCTTCCCGCGTGAGGGATTGCTGAAGGCTGCGCTCGATTTTGGGCTTCCGACGACGGTGGACCACGTCGAAACCCGTGTGAACGCACTCGTCAGAAGCGGTGCTCTCGAGCCCGGCAAAGGCGAACACAAAGGCTGGCTGGCGAGCCGCGAGGCGCTAGACCTTGAAAGCACAATTCTTGCGAACGTCGACCAGGGACGAGGTGCGGTGTCGCCCATCCTGGATCGATCGGACGCCGCAGAACGGGTTCAGGCTGTGGCCGCGCTCAACCACGGAATTTCGCTCAACGAAGGGCAGGAGGATGCGGCGGGCCTTGTGCTCTCATCGCGTGACCGGATCGTAGCGATCCAGGGCATAGCCGGGGCGGGCAAAAGCAGCGTGATGAAGCCGGTTGCCCAGCTGCTCCGCGAGGAAGGCAAGCAGGTTCTGGGGCTCGCGGTGCAGAACACGCTCGTCCAGATGCTCGAGCGCGACACTGGCATCCGTTCGATGACCATCGCCCGCTTTCTCGCCCAATGGGGCAGGCTGCTGCACGAGCCGGGAAATGTCACGTTGCTGAGTGAGGCTCGGAGCGCGCTCGGAGACCATGTCCTGGTGCTCGATGAGGCCTCGATGGTGTCGAACGAGGACAAGGCCAAGCTGGTACGGCTGGCAAACCTAGCCGAAGTCCATCGCCTGGTTCTCGTTGGCGACAAGCGACAGCTAGGCTCCGTCGATGCCGGCAAGCCCTTCGACCTCGTCCAACAGGCCGGGATCGAGCGCGCCAACATGGATGTGAATTTGCGCGGCCGCGATCCCGTTCTGCGGCGAGCCCAGGCCGCCGCGCAGGAAGGACGCATCGACGATGCGCTCCGGGCTCTTGCGCCTTCAACCATCGAGGCTCGCGGGGACAGTGCGATTGTTGCTGCCGAAAAGTGGCTTTCGCTCAGCCCGGCGGATCGGGATCGGACGTCGATCTACGCGTCGGGACGGGCCTTACGGTCTGCGGTTAACGAAGCTGTCCAGCGCGGACTCAAGGCCAACGGCGAGCTCGGCCCACGATCGGGCCGGCTGACCATTCATTCGCGGATGAATGTGACACACGAGGAGCTGCGCTATCTTCGCACATACCAGCCAGGCATGGTCCTCAACTTTCGCTCGCGCGACAGCACCCAGAAACTCTCCAAGGGCGACTACACCGTCAAAACCATCGACCAAGCGCGCAAGCAGCTAGTGCTTGAGGACAGGAAGGGGCGTCTGCGCAAGTTCAATCCTGCGCGTTTGCGGCCGGGCGCAGACGATAGCCGGCTGTCGCTCTTCGAACGCAAATCGCTGTCCATCATCGAGGGTGACAAGATCCGTTGGACCGACAACGACCATAAGCGCGGGCTGTTCAACGCCGACCAGGCGAGGATCGTGGCCATCGACACTAAGGGCGTCTTGGTAGAGACATCAACGGGCAAGGAGCTGCGCCTGAGCCGCGGCGACCCCATGCTCAAACGCATGGACCTCGCCTATGCCCTCAATGCGCATATGGCGCAGGGACTGACCTCTGATCGCGGGATCGCGGTGATGGACAGCCGCGAACGCAATCTCGCCAATCGGCAGACCTTCCTGGTCACGGTCACCCGGCTTCGCGACGGCCTTACGCTGATTGCAGATAATGCCGAGGCACTCGGCCGAGCCATCAAGTCCAACAGCGGCGAGAAAGCATCGGCCCTCGAAGTAACGCAAAGGCTCAAAGTGGCAGCTGCCAAGGGCCTTTCGCAAGACAAGGATGTCGGCAGCGCTTCGCCTGCAAGTGACAAACCCGAACTCACCAAGGAACGGGTAAAGCCTTTCGAAATCGGCATTTGATCACCGACAGCCTGGACGATTTCAGCGTTACCAGGCACGATGCCTGTTCGAGAGAAGTGCGGAGCGTTGGCGGTGAAGGGTGTTTTCGAGATCAGCGGCAATTCGCGCTACGACGACCTCATCACCGAGCGGTATCATTTCCCCTCGCAATATCTTCCTCAGGCCCGCCAGATCGAGAACGACTGGATCCTCTATCGCGAAACCCGCGTATCGGGCGGCCGGATGGCCTACATCGCGACTGCTTTCGTTGAGCGGATCGATCCCGATGAGGCTGATCCAACCCATTACTATGCGCGCGTCAGGGATTATCTACCCTTCGATGACGCGGTGTCCTACCGCGACAAGGACGGACGCTTCGCCGAGCGCTTCCTTCGCGACATGGCCCGTCCTGGCGATGCCGGGAGGACGCTGCGCGGCAAATCGGTACGCACGCTCGATGACGATGATTTCGTTGCCATCGTCAATCAGGGGCTGAGCGAGACGCTCGACCCGGACAACCGGATCAGGCTCGAGCTCGACGAGCGGTACATCGACGATGCAACCGCCGCGCTCCTGGCCGTTGATTTTGGCGAACGCCGGATCGAGCAGATCTTGGTGAACAAGAAAATCCGGGCGGCCAGTTTCCGCAATCAGGTTCTCGATGCCTACGACAGCACCTGCGCCGTCACGGGATTGCGTATCATCAATGGTGGCGGGAAGGCCGAGGCGCAGGCGGCCCATATCTGGTCCGTCGCCGATGGCGGACCCGACGTTGTACCCAACGGCGTAGCGCTCTCTGCCACGGCCCATTGGCTGTTCGACCGACATCTCATCACGTTCGACGACAACCTGTGCCTGCTCGTATCGCACAACAAGGTGCCGTCCGACCTGTTGAAGCTCTTCCCGCCTTCAGGACAGAAGATCAGGCTTCCGGTCGATCCGCGGGATCACCCCCGTCCGGACTTTGTCGCCAAGCATCGCGCGCGCTTTGCAGGGTTCTGATCCGGTAGAGTCAGACCGCGCGTCCGAACCAGATGACACGGCCGACCACCTGAATCTCGGACCGGTCGACATCGTCCCAGCTGGGATAGGCCGAATTATCGCTGCTGATGGTGATCTTGCGACCACCGGGCTTGAGCGTCACGCGTTTGACCACCAGCGCATCGTCGGCGCGCAGGACATAGATACCGTCGCGTAACCGCGAGCCCTGGTCCGACGCATCGACCAGCACTTCGTCGCCATCGCTGAGTGTCGGCTCCATGGAGTCGCCCAGGACGTGGATGATCGAAAGGCTGGCGCTCTTTGCCCGGGTCAACCGGCCAAGCCAGCGTTCGTCGAAACCGAAGCGGGTATGGGCGGTCTCGCTTTCGGCAATCGCTCCGAAGCCCGCCGATGCATCGACATTGAGCACGGGTATTTCGATCAACCCGTCACGCATGGGTGCGGGCGGTCCGCCAAGCACTTGCTCGTCGACCCCGAAGAAGCTGGCAAGCGTGCGCCGGTCATCGTCGTCCAGCTTGCGAGGCGAGCCGCGCTTGATGAACTGCTGAATGTAGGAAGAGTTTCGTCCGATCATCCGCGAGATCGAGGAATATCCGAGCCGTCGCTGCTGGATCAGGCGATCGAGCTCCTCTCTGACGTGTTCCATCGTATCGTTCCTTCTGACGGTCTCAGGAGGGAAGGAAATCTCCTAGACTCGATGGAACCTTCCTACTAAGAACAAAACATGAACACAAGAGCTGAGTGAGTCGAGAAAGGCCATGAAATTGCTGGATCGCATTGAGCGACATCTCAAGGAATCGCACATGTCGGCGACACGGTTCGGTCGTCGCGCGGTTGGCGATCCGCGCTTTGTGCTTGATCTCCGAGCTGGTCGCAGGCCGCGTAGAAGGACTATCGAGAAGGTAGAGAACTACTTGAATTTGCACTGACTGTGGCAAGGCCACGAAGGTTCAGAGATTCTTGTGGGGCAATCACGATCAACCTTTGGGATGTCGCCCAGCCTGCGATAGGGCTCGCCGAGCGATCTGAGGTCGTCACCGCGAAACCCGGCATTGCAACTTCCTTGTGCGCCCAGTAGGTGTACCCATACAGAAACTAGTCATTCTAGATTCTGTTGGGGATTCCTAGCATGGACAGCGATTTAGGATTACGTCGAGGCGTCGAGAGCAGGCTGGAATTCATTGAATTCCGGTTGTTCTGGGATGGTCACGTAAACCGAAGCGATATCATTGAGACATTCGGTGTTTCGATCAATCAGGCTTCAGCCGATCTCAACAGATATTTGGGTCTGGCCGAGACCAATATGGTCTATGACAAAAGCGCCCGGACCTATGTCCGAAGTTCTTCCTTCAAGCCCATCTTCCACAAGCCTGATGCCACGCGGTATCTTTCCCAGATCCGATCGATAGCTGACGGGATCATTACGCCAAACGAGGCTTGGATCGGCAGCGTGCCAGGTTTTTCTTGCGCACCAACACCCGCGCGCGGGGTGTCTGCATCGATTCTCAGAGGAGTTGTGACGGCGATCAAGCGCAAAGAGGCTCTCGAGGTCCTCTATCAATCAATGTCCTCTCCAGATCCGTCCTGGCGCTGGATCGCGCCGCATGCCCTGGCGTTCGATGGGTTCAGATGGCACGCCAGAGCACACTGTACCAAAAGCGATAAGTTCAAAGACTTTGTCTTGTCCCGCATCGGAGAGGCGCGCGGCAGTAGGCCTTCCGATACGGAAGCTTCGTTAGATGCGGATTGGCATTGTGACGTTGATCTTATCATCGCACCCCATCCCGACCTGAGCGATGGCCAACGCAAAGCGATCGAACTCGATTATGCGATGGACCGGGGCAGGACGACGATCTCCGTCAAGCGAGCGCTACTTTACTACGCCCTCAAACGACTGGGGCTAGATACAGACCCTTCCGCTCGGCGGCCTCAAGATCAACAAATTGTACTTTTGAATGTCGACCACATGCCGGCGCAGAACGCGATAGGTGCCAAGTGATGGTTCGAAAGATGGGCGGCACAAAATATCGTATGTCCTTTGGCACTGGCGGTCTCTTCCTTAACGAGAGTATTGCCATCGCGCGCCTCTATCAGGAGCTCGGCGACTGGACAGCGGTCAAGAAGGCGGCAGGCGAACAAGGCGTCATACCGTTCCGCAAGCAATCTTCGGTAACCCGCTCTGTCCGGGAGATCGCCAACCGCCTCGAGGTCCTCAAAGCAGATGAAATCGATCTGCTTTGTCATGGCGACCATGCGGATCAGCTTTCGGTTCTATGGCTAGCATTGTGTAGGGGATATCGGTTCATCGGTGAATTCGCCGTCGAACTTCTGTCCGAGCGTTTCCTGAGTTTCCGCACCCATATCACCTATGATGACTTCGACGCTTTCTACGCGGCCAAGGCAGAGTGGGAACCAGAGCTCGAAGCCATCAGCACCTCCACCCGAGAAAAACTGCGCCAGATCCTGTTTAGGCTCATGAGGGAGGCCGGGATCCTCAACCAAGACGATCACATTTGCCGCGTATTGCTCTCACCAAGCTTCTCAGGCCTCGTCACACATTCTGATCCGCATGAATTGCGATATTTTCCGGGCGCCGAGCTCGACAGGCCAAGGGGTGCCTGAAATGACAAGAGACACTAACGCCATGACGCCTCGGGAGCGTCAGGATCATTTGCTGGGAGTAGTTTCGAGCCAGCGCTTTCTCAGGAAGCTCGGCTTGGGGAACGAAGTTCCCTTCTTCATTTGTCCATTCCCGGCCAGCGACGCGGTGGACATGGAGCAAGTTCGGGCTCAGCTCGTAAGGCAGCTCTCTAATCGCGGTGTCACGGTTCTGGACGTCAATCTTTATGATCTAGCAGTGGAAATGTTGCGCGCGCGCGGGATTTGGGATGAGCTGATCGCTGCGGAACAAGGTGTCACCAAAGATGAGCTCAAGGAGCTCCTGCAAAACGTCTTGGATCCTGAGACGCACCTCATTCCTGAAATCGGCAAAAAGCTGGCTAGCCAATCGTTTGACGTTCTCTTTCTATCCGGCGTCGGCGAGGTTTTCCCCTATATCCGCTCGCACAACGTGCTGAACAATCTTCAAAGTACGGCGAAGGAAAAACCAACAGTGATGTTTTTTCCTGGCAGCTACACCCATGCTTTATCAAGCGGAGCTTCGCTGGACCTTTTCGGAATACTGCACGATGACAAATATTATCGTGCTTTCAACATCTTCAACTACGAGGTCTGAGGGGCAATATGACCATTCTGCGCGACATATTCGAGAAGCCCGTCGATCGTCCGATTGAGGGTGTCATCAAGGCAGACGACGACGCAAGTCTGCGGATTGAGCTCGAAGAGTACGTTCTTACCAACGAGATCGAGAAACAGATCGAAAAGTTTCTTGATGCATACAAGAATTACACGACAGCCAACGGCGTCTGGATTTCCGGCTTTTTCGGTTCGGGTAAGTCGCATCTCCTCAAAATGCTGGCGATGGTGCTCGAGAACCGTAAGGTCGATGGCACGACATCTTACGAGCTGTTCAAGGACAAATGCGCGGAAAACGAAATTCTTTCTGCCGACCTCAAGCGTGCCGTCGCGATCCCTTCTAAGAGCATCCTCTTCAACATCGACCAAAAGGCCGATGTCATTTCCAAGAACCAGGTCGACGCACTGTTGTCGGTCTTCCAAAAAGTCTTTGATGAGGCTTGCGGCTACTACGGCAAACAGCCCCACATCGCCCAATTCGAACGCGATCTAGAAAGCCGCAACGTCTACAGGGCTTTTCGCGAGGCTTACGAGACTATTGCGGGCAAACCATGGGAACGGGGGCGGGAGCAAGCCCTCCTGGAAGGCACTAACATTGCAAATGCTTATGCCAAGGCAACCGGTGCCGATGCGTCAGAGGCTGCTGGAATTCTGAGCAAGTATCGCTCGGACTATAAGGTTTCGATCGAGGATTTCGCCGACAAGGTGAAGGCTTACATCGATGCCCAAGACAAGGATTTTCGCCTCAATTTCTTCGTTGACGAGGTCGGGCAGTACATTGCTGACAACGTCAAGCTGATGACCAACCTCCAGACGATCGCCGAGAGTCTGAACACCAAGTGCCGTGGGCGTGCCTGGATTATCGTGACTGCGCAGCAGGACATGAATGCAGTCATTGGCGACATGAATGAGCGCCAAGAAAATGATTTCTCAAAGATCCAGGCGCGTTTCGCAAATCGCATGCCGCTTAACAGCGCGGATGTGGCCGAGGTGATCCAGAAGCGTCTACTCAAGAAAACGGAGATGGGAGTTGAAAGCCTCTCGGATCTGTACCGCCGCGAAAGCAACAACATGCGAACGTTGTTCGACTTTGCGGACGGTTCAATTCATCTGAAGAACTTCGAAGACCGCGACCACTTCATTCACAGCTACCCATTCATCCCATATCAGTACCCCCTGTTTCAGATGGCGATACAGGGGCTTTCGCAGCACAATGCGTTTGAAGGCAGGCACAGTTCGGTCGGCGAACGCTCGATGCTTGGCGTGTTCCAAGAGGTTGCAATCCATCTGGCTGAATTGGAGCTCGGCCAGATTGCGACATTTGATCTCATGTTTGAGGGGATCCGAACAGCACTCAAATCCGGTGTTCAGCAATCCATCCAGATTGCCGAACGCAACCTCGGTAACGAGTTCGCCACACGCATTTTGAAGGCCCTGTTTCTCGTCAAATATGTGAAGCCCTTCAAACCGACAGCTCGCAACATCGCCATCCTCATGCGCGAAAAATTCGACGAGGATGAAAACGAGCTTAAGCGCCGGGTCGAAGCGGCGCTGGGCCTGCTAGAGCAAAACACCTACATCCAGCGCAATGGCGATCTCTTCGAATTCCTGACCGACGAGGAAAAGGATGTCGAGCAGGAGATCAAGAACGTCGATGTCGACGCCACCGAGGTCGCGCGGGAGATGGAGGCTCTGGTCTTTGATGGGGTGATCAAGGACCGTAAGATTCGCCACGACGGAGCGTCCCACGACTACTCGTTTGCACGTAAGCTCGACGATCGTCTTCAAGGGCGGGATTACGAGCTTTCGATCAATGTAATTACGCCCTTCCACGAGCATAGCGGCAATGCTGAGGCGCTGCGGATGGCCAGCATGTCAAGCGACGAACTGGTGATCCTGGTCAAGGCAGACGACCGCTTCGCCCGTGACCTGGTGATGTACAAGCAGACTGAGAAGTATGTCCGTCAGACTAGGGCGACCGCCCCTCAGGCCTCAATCGAACGGATCATTAGTGAGAAGGGGCAGCAGAACGCGAACCGCTACAGGGATCTTTCAACTCGGGCGAGAACTCTGATCGCGGAAGCGCAGTTGTACGTTCGCGGAGAAGAGCTGGATTTGCGCGGCGAAGATCCGCAAGCTAGGGTCCGGCGCGCATTCCAGACGCTGATCGACAAGGTCTACACCAATCTGCCGATGCTGCGCGGCGCGACCTATGCCGAGACTGATATCGGACGCTTCCTGAGGCAGACCAATGAGGGTGCCCTGATTTCGGGAGGCAGTAACCTGACCGAGGCCGAGCAGGAAGTTCTCAACTTTGCGCAAGGCAATGTTCGCACCGGTGTTCGCACTTCGGTCAAGGCGATCGTCGAGAAGTTCGAGGTCAAGCCCTATGGCTGGCCCAACGCTGCGATACTCTGCACGGTCGCCAGCCTCTTCGCTCATGGCAAATTAGAAGCCCGATCAGATGGTGCTCCGCTGGAAGGCGATGCGCTGGAGAAGGCGCTCAAGAACGCGCATGCTCTGGCGAACATCGTGCTCGATCTGCAGGTTGAGTTCACGGCCAATCAGGTCCGGTCCCTCAGGGAATTCTATGCCGAGATGTTCGATAGCCAGCCTGTCGCGTCCGAGGCGAAGGGTTTGGGTAAGGAAACCGGAGAGGCTGTCACGAAGCTGTTGGCTGAACTTGCAGTGTTTGAGGCGCAACTCCAGGATTATCCTTTCGTTGCCGCGATCACGCCAGTCATCGCGCAACTGCGCGAAGTGGAGAACAAGGCCTATGGCTGGTACTTCACAGACCTTCCCCGGAATGAAGACGCATTGCTCGATGCGAAAGAGCAGGTGGTTGACCCTATCCGGCGCTTTATGGGCGGGTCCCAGCGTAAGATCTACGACGAGGCCCGCAATTTCCTGGCCGAGCAGGCGACCAACCTGTCCTACACTGGAAGCACTCAGGCCGAGGCGATCCGCGAGGTTTTGGCTGATCCCCTCTGCTACAAGGGTAACGCCATTCAGCACGTCAAGGCAGACCTCGATAAGCTACGTGCTGATGTCGATGCTTTTATCGTGCAGGAGCGCGACAGCGCTCTTGAGAGTCTAGCCGAGCTCAAGGCCAAGATTGAGGCGGTACCAGAATTCACGTCGTTGGATTCCTTAGCCAAGGCCGAGATTCTCAGCGAGTGCGAGGCCACTGAAGCCAGCGTTCGCAATGCCAAACTTGTGGCTATGATCCGCGAGCGTACCGCCAATTTCCGTTCGGAAACCTATCCGGCATTGCTTGGGAAGATCGCTCGGTTAGCCACACCGCCTGCGCCACCCGAACCTTCTGCCACTGATTCTACCCCATCTGGGGAAAGTAAGGTGATTGAGGAACCAGCGGGAGGGACTACGCCGGAGCCGGCTCCCGTTCCCTCGCCGGTAGAATACGTCTCGACCGCCAATCTCAAGGTCAGTTTCACGAGCCCGTATCTCGCCAGTGAGGCGGACGTTGAAGCATACCTTCAATCCTATCGCGAAACGCTGCTCGCTGAAATTCGGAACGGCAAGAGGATCACGGTCTGATGATCGCGGGCATTGAAATTGAGAATTTCACGGCGTTCGGGAAACTGGATATCCCTCTCTCGCCGCGCATCAACGTGATCATTGGTTCGAACGGAACCGGCAAAACACATCTGCTCAAGGCGATCTACATGTTGGCGATCGCAAGCCAGCCGCCATCGGAGGTAGAGGGTTCGGAAAAGGGGGCCGACACGAAGCTGACGAACAAGCTATTGCGAGTTTTCTCTCCGGGCGAGAGCAAGATTAGCGAATTGTGGGCCCGGGGAGCATCTGGTGGAGCCAGGATGTGCCTGAAGGGAAGCGATGAGACCCAGGTCGCCATTTCATTCAACAAAAGGTCCAAGGACGTCCAATTGGAGACGGATGCTCGCTCTGAAGCGCAGTCCCGCCCCGTGTTCATCCCGACAAAGGAAGTCCTGTCACTCGTTCGCGCGATGCAGGACGCAAATCATGATCGGGCGACTGTCGAGATGATTTTCGACGACACCTACCTCGATTTGGCGGCACTCCTGACAACGCCCAGTTTTGAAGATGAGGCCGCTAGTCTGGAAGAAGATCCGAGGCTCTCAAACATCGTTCGTGAATTGGTTTCCCTCGTCGGAGGACGCTACCGGTGGACAAATGGCGGCGGGTTTCAATTTGATCCTGGAGAATACGAGGAACGACCAGATCCGGATCGGTCGCGCGCCAAAACTGCACAAATTTATCAGGACTCCACAGTCCTCCGTTTCAAATCCAAGGGTGGGGGTCCCCTATCGAGCGGCATGACGGCCGAGGGCTATCGGAAAATTGGTGTCTTGCACCGTCTGCTCTGCAATGGCTCGATCAACCCGGGTAGTACTGGTATTCTTTTGTGGGATGAGCCCGAGGCGAATCTGAATCCCTCGCTCATGCAAGAGGTGGTTCAGGTCCTCCTCGAGCTATCACGCAACGGTCAGCAGATCATTCTGGCTACGCATGATTATGTCCTCCTCAAATGGTTCGATTTGCTCTCCGAAGAGGGCAAGGATGATCACATCCTCTACCACGTCATAGCTAAAGCGGCGAGCGATGGATCTATATCCGTTCAATCCGTTGATGATTATTCCCGCCTTTCCGAGACTGGAATTTCTCAGACTTTCAGTGATTTGTACGATGCGGAGGTCGATCGCTCGCTTGAAGGCGTCAAGCTATGACGACCGTTCAGGAGTTCGATCTGGAGTTGACGTTCTCGGAGGCGAAGTCTGTCTTTCATTTTGACGACGCTGCGTATCATGGAGCAAGCACCGCGAAGCGGGTCGATTTTATCGCTGAGTACGAAGACCGTGATATCTTCGTTGAAATAAAGGACCCAGACGACCCTGCGGCTAAGGACCCTGAAGCGTTTGAGAAGAAGCTGAAATCCGGAGAGTTGGTGCAAAGCCTCTCGGGCAAATTCCGAGACACGCTTTTCTTTCGGTCAATCCAGGGAAAAGGCGAGCGAACGATTGTCTACATCGCTCTCATTTCTATGAAAAAATTGGATAGCGCGCTGCTTTTGGCGAAGCAGGACGAACTCAAGAGATCAATTCCGCTGTCTCATGCTGATTGGGAGCGCGACTGCGCGACCAGCTGCATCGTTCTGAACGTTGCGCAGTGGAAAAAGCAATTTGGGGATCATTCCCTCCGGCGCAAAAGTGAAGGGGCAGCTGCCTGATGGATACCTCGAAGCTCAAAAAATTTGCGCAGTTTGCCCGCCGCGCCCTGATTGCGCAGGTCAGCGCCAAGCTTGAATCTGTGGTTGCCGAGAACTCGGCAGCCCGCCGCGAGCATCCCGATGCGATGAGGAAGCTTGAGGCGGCTATCGCCAAGGACGGGCAGGATCAGGTAGTCGAGCGTGTTGCCTACACCTGGTTTAATCGCTTCTCAGCTCTTCGTTTCATGGACATGAATGAGTTGAATAAGGTTCGCGTTGTTTCGCCTGTCTCCGGTCAGTTTCAGCCAGAGATCTTGGCCGAGGCCAAAGCTGGGCACATGGACGAGGACCATGTGCCTGAGAGTATCCGTGAACAGGTTCGCGGCTTACTTGATGGCCGCACCCCGAGTTCCGATGCCCAGACCGAGGCCTATCGGCTTCTTATCGTCACCATTTGCAACGACCTTCACAGGGCTATGCCGTTCCTGTTCGAGCGGATCGACGATTACACAGAGCTGCTCCTGCCTGAGGATCTTTTGTCGAATTCATCGATCCTCGCCTATGTGCGCGAGGCCATGACACCGGATGTCTGCGAGGATGTTGAGGTGATCGGCTGGCTTTACCAGTTTTACATCTCGGAAAAGAAGGATGAGGTCTTTGCCGGGCTGAAAAAGAACAAGAAGATTACGGCGGAGAACATTCCGGCGGCAACCCAGTTGTTCACCCCGCACTGGATCGTGCGCTATCTGGTGGAGAATTCGTTGGGGCGGTTGTGGTTGCTGAACCGCCCAACCTCGAAGCTGGCGGCGAAGATGGACTATTACATCGCGCCGGAAGAGCCAGAAACCGATTTTCTGCGCATTTCCAAACCTGAGGATATCCGGATCTGTGATCCAGCCTGCGGGTCGGGGCACATGCTGACCTATGCCTTTGATCTTCTCTACGAGATCTATGAAGAGGAGGGGTTCGAGGCGACCGAAATTCCCGAGCTGGTCCTCACCCATAACCTGTACGGGATCGAGATTGATGACCGTGCGGGCGCTCTGGCGGCGTTTGCGCTGGCGATGAAGGCCGCGACAAAACTCGGTCGGCGCAGGTTTCTGAGGCAAGCCATTCAGCCCAACATCTGCGTGCTGCAGGATGTGCGTTTCACGCCATCCGAGATGCAGGACATGGCCGCCGTGGTGGGCAGTGATCTGTTCACCGCCGATTTTCGCGAAATGATGGGACAGTTCGAGCAGGCCAAGAATTTCGGTTCGCTCATCGTGCCGAAACTGCGTGATCCTGCCGAGGTGGCCCGGGTTGTACGGCTCAAGGATTTTCGAGGCGATCTGCTGCTGCGCGAGTTGCAGGAGCGGGTGCTGAAGGTGCTAGAGATGGCCGAGGTCCTCTCGCCCAAATACCATGTAGTGGTAGCGAACCCTCCTTACATGAGCAGCAAGGGAATGAATGCGGAATTAAATTCATTTCTGGGAGAGCACTTTCCCGATGGAAAGCGAGACCTCTACGCAGCATTCATCGAGCGCGGATTTGCATTGCTCATGCCCTCTGGCTTTGAAGCAATGGTAACCATGGAAAGTTGGATGTTCCTTTCCTCCTATGAGGGCCTCCGCGGTAATATGCTTAGGGAAGGGTCATTTCATCCATTTCTGCACATGCCCTACTTGGGAAAGGGTGGGACAAGCATGGGCATTAACTTCGGAACGAGTGCCTTTGTTTTGCAATGTCGGAGGAGTCCTGATCGTGCAGGCGACTTCATATGTGTCAGACATTTTGAAACCGATGAAGACGGAGTGCCGCTAGCGTTTCCTACTGAAAACGAACGGCGTGCGAAGGTTTCTTCGCGAGATTTCAACAGAGTCCCGGGTGATCCTATCGCCTATTGGATTTCCGACAACATCAGGAATATATTCTCAGATCGACCGACGATCGAAGATCTAGCTCCAGTCCGGCAGGGCTTTCAAACCGGTAACAATGACCGCTTCTTAAGATTATGGTTTGAAGTGGATTCTCAATCCTTGGGAAATTCCTGCCAGAGTACCGAAGATTTTCAATCATCTCAAAAGAGATATGCGCCATATAACAAGGGAGGCGATTACAGGCGATGGTACGGAAATAACGAATTTGTAGTAAAATTTGATAGAGAAAATTTTATCGCTTTATCTAAGTCCGGAAACAAGCTCCCATCGAAGGATCGGTATTTCAGGGAATCAATTACCTGGACCTCTATTTCATCGGGTGCATTTGGCGCCCGCTACAACGGCGTTGGATTTACATTCAGTGCGAACGGAGCGTGTGCTTTTCCTGAGGCTGAAGGCGCGGCGGAGCTTATTCTGAGTCTGCTAAATTCCAAAGTGGCAACAAAATTGTTGGAATTTCTGACGCCTACACTCGACTTTAGTGTGGGGAAAATCCGGATTATCCCAGTTGCCTTGGACGAGCTTAGTGCCAAAGAGCAGACGATTTACTCGTCCTTTAGGTCACTTACCGAGATCGCCCGAGAAGACTGGGACTCTGACGAATATTCTTGGGATTTCGCCATATTCCCGCTTCTCGCTTCCGTGCATAGGGCCGAGACACTGGCGGAAAGCTACACTTGCTTGCGCGCCCATTGGCGTGACATGGCCAAGGAAATGCAGCGTCTGGAGGAGGAGAATAATCGCATCTTCATAGATGCCTATGAGCTGCAGGATGAATTGACGCCGGAGGTTCCGATTGAGGAGATCACCCTCAATTGCAACCCCACCTATCGCTACAGCGGCCCGGCAAGCGAAGCTGAGCTCGAGACGCGACTGCTTGCCGAAACCATGGCCGAGTTCCTGCATTATGCCGTCGGCTGCATGTTCGGTCGCTACAGCCTCGACGAGCCTGGCTTGATCCTCGCCAATCAGGGCGAAACGCTTGCTAAATATTTCGCTCGCGTACCACAGCCCACATTCGAACCAGATGCCGACAATGTTATCCCGGTTCTGGACGGGGACTGGTTCGCTGACGATATCGCCGAACGTTTCCGTAAATTCCTACGGGTGACCTTCGGCGAAGCAAAATTTCAGGAAAACCTGGCCTTCATCGAAGGCGCGCTGGGCAAGGACATCCGCAAGTGGTTCACCCGCGATTTCTATGACTACCATGTGCGTCGCTACAAGAAGCGTCCGATCTACTGGATGTTCGCCAGCCCCAAAGGCAGCTTCCAGGCCTTGATCTACATGCACCGCTATCAGCCGGACACCGTCAGCGTAGTGCTGAACGATTACCTGCGCGAATACCGCAACAAGGTGGAGGCTCACCGCAAGGCCCAAGAGGCGCAGAGCATCAATCCCGAAGCCACGCCCGCCCAGCGGACCAAGGCGCTGAAAGAGGTAGGCGAGGCAACTAATTTGATCGAGGAGCTCGATGGCTACGAACGCGACGTGCTCTACCCGCTGGCGACGCAGAAGATCGAAATCGATCTCGATGATGGGGTGAAGTCCAACTACCCGAAGTTCGGCGCTGCGCTCAAACCGATCAAGGGCTTGTCGGATGCGAGTGACTGAGCATGAATGAACGGATCGCCAAAGGCTTGGGAGCGGCTTTCGACCGTCACCGCATCGTGTTCTGGACCGATACGGCCTGCGAGCTGCGCGAGACGTTCGAGGCTCTTGAGCTACCCGGCGTCGAGAAGATTGCGCTCACCAACAACGAATTCGCAGTAAAGCACCGGATCCTGCGGGAGGTGCCCCAAGGTCGTTTCCTGATATACCGTGAGGGGCCAGAACCGGCGTTGATCGGCAATTGGCTACTCGATGTGCAGCTGGCCCACGGCACGTTCAAGGCGGACCAGGCGGCCCTATGGTTGTCCGAACTGGGTCTTGGGCTGGGGCTGGAGGACGTGGTGCGCGCCCATGCGGAGTTCTTCCGCTCCGCCCGCAGGCTCGAACAGCTTAAGCGGCTTGCCCGCAACGACGACACGGCAAGCGCCTTGCGCCTGAAGATGCTGAGCGTCTGCGCCGGTGGCGAAGGTGGGTTTGATTCTGTTGTCGAGAGGCTGCTGGCCGATCTTGCAGCGGAAACTGACGAAGCCATGCGCTTAGTGGAGCGGGCCGGTCTTGGGGAATTCCTGTGGGATCAGATGGGCCGACATTACGGCTATACAGCCGTACAGCCCAGCATTGAGGATTTCGCGGTGTCCTTGTTTAAGGCCTGCTATGCCATGGGACTGGGAGAAGCCGGGGGGCTTTCGCCAGAGGCGCTGGTTTTCTTCCGCCGCTGGAAAAACAACCGCCACGCAGCTCAAGCCTTCGAGGCACTATCCTCCAATTACGCTAAAGTGCTGGGCGTTCGTGCCGATCTTGAAACGCGCGATTTTCGTGGCCTTATCGATCTCGACCATTTTGAAGACATTGATCGGGCGATTATCGTCGCCCTCGTGCGTGGTGTCTCGGCGCGAACACTCGCGGCTGGAGACGTAGCAAGCTGGATCCGCCAGCGCCGCCAGAGCTACTGGTACGACCGCTTCCGCGATCTCTATGAGGCCATTGGCTTCGCGGCTGAATTCCAAGCAGCGATGGCGCAGGTGAACCTTGGCATGACCAGCATGGCGGAAGGCGTCAGCCGCTATGCCGGAAGCTGGTTCCGCATCGACCAGCTCTATCGAAAGTTCATCTACCACATGCAGAAGTCGGGACAGGCTAGCCTGATGGCCGAGCTTTATGCGCAGGTGGAGAACCATTATGTGAACACCTACCTGCTGCGCCTCAATGACAGCTGGCAGGTCCATGTCGATGCAGCACCTAAGTGGGATGCGTCGCCTGTGCCGGCCCAACGGACATTCTATACCACCCACGTCGCCCCCTATCGGCAGAGGGACCAGAAGATCTGCGTCATTATTTCGGACGCCATGCGCTATGAAGTGGCGGATGAGTTATTGGGTAGAGTGCGTGGGCTCGACCGTTACGACGCAGAAATCGAACCAATGCTGGGATCGCTGCCGACTTATACTCAGCTTGGCATGGCCTCCCTGCTTCCGAACCGTGACTTGCAGATCGCGGACAACGACACCAGCGCTGTGATCGTTGATGGTCAGAGCTCGCAGGGAACCGAAAACCGGAAAAAAATCCTCGGCCGCGGGCGCGAGGGAGACCGAACGACGGCCTTGCTGGCAGATGACCTCCTCAAGATGCAGCGAGACGACTACCGGTCGCTGTTTCGCGACCACGACGTCATCTATGTCTATCACAATCTGATCGATGCTACTGGCGATAAACCTGCCACAGAAGATCGGGTATTTGACGCTGCCGAGAAGGCGCTCGATGAGCTGGTTCAGCTTGTCAAGAAGCTGACCGCAGCCAATGCCAACAATTTGCTGATCACCGCAGATCATGGATTCATCTACCAGCACCGACCCATCGACGAGAGTGACTTTTCAGGTTCGGAGGTGGTGGGCGAGACCATCCTCTTTCGAAATCGCCGCTTCGTTCTCGGGCATGGTCTTAAACCCCAACAGGGGCTCAGGCTCTACAAGCCGGATGAGGCAGGGTTGCAAGGTGACGTCGAAATCTTGGTGCCGAAGTCGATTAACCGCCTGCGCCTCAAGGGTTCTGGCAGCCGCTTCGTGCATGGTGGCGCAACGTTGCAAGAGGCGGTGGTTCCCGTCGTCCGCGTTAACAAGAAGCGACAGAGCGACACCTCTATTGTCGATGTCGAGATCATTGGCAGCACAAATCAGGTAATTACGGCCAGTCAGATCTCGGTCAGGTTCTACCAAACCGTTCCAGTCACCGAGAAGACCCAGGCACGACGCCTGCGCGCAGGGATTTTCTCGCAATCGGGCGACCTGATTTCAGACAATCACGAACTGTTATTCGATTTTAGGTCCGAGAATCCCCGGGAACGCGAGCATCCAGTCCGCTTCCTGCTGTCACGCAAGGCCGATGATTACAATGGCAAGGAGGTGGTGTTGCGCCTCGAAGAACAGCACGGAGAAACCTCGCATTACAGCGAATATCGAAGCGCGCGCTACATTCTGCGCCGCAGCTTCACCAACGACTTTGATTTCTGAGAGGCAGGGATATGAGCGCGCTAGATAACAAGATCAACGAACGCTTCCCCGGCCTCGTGGTGCGCAAGGACCTTGTAAAGGCGGTTAAGGGCAACGCCATCGTTCCGACATACGTGCTGGAGTATCTGCTGGGTCAGTACTGCGCTACCAATGATGAGGAGTCCATCCAGTCCGGCATCGAAACCGTGCGTGAAATCCTACGGAAGCATTACGTGCACCGTAATGAAGCGGGCCTGATCAAATCCAATATCCGAGAAAAAGGACGCTGGAAGATCATCGATCGCATCAGTGTGGCTCTTAACGACAAGACCGATGCGTACGAAGCCAGTTTTGCCAACCTTGGAATCTCGAAAGTCCTGATCGATTCAGGAACCGTGAAAGCGCACCCCAAGCTGCTTGTCGGAGGTGTGTGGTGCATCGCAGATATCGAATACGACTATACTGAGGACAAGAACGTCACGCCATGGATCCTGGGCTCCATGAAGCCGATCCAGCTCTCGCAATTCGATTACGAAGCATACCTGGAAGCGCGCAAGACCTTTGATACCGATGAGTGGATAGACCTCCTCTTCCAGACCGTCGGCTTTGACCCGGAAATGTTCGGCCGCCGCTCGAAACTCATTCAGTTGATGCGGCTCATCCCGTTCGTAGAGCGCAATTACAACCTGATCGAGTTGGGCCCAAAGGGCACTGGTAAGTCGCACATCTTCTCTGAGTTCTCTCCGCACGGTATCCTAGTTTCCGGGGGGGAGGTGACGGTGCCAAAGCTGTTCGTCAACAATAGCTCAGGCAAGATCGGTCTGGTAGGATATTGGGACGTCGTGGCACTCGACGAGTTTGCCGGAAAGCAGAAGAAGGTCGACAAGGCACTTGTCGACATCCTCAAAAACTACATGGCCAACAAGAGCTTCTCGCGCGGTGTCGAGCCGCTAGGGGCAGAGGCTTCGATGGTGTTCGTAGGCAACACCAAACACACCGTGCCCTACATGCTCAAAAACACGGACCTGTTTGATGAGCTGCCTGACAAATACTATGATTCCGCCTTCATTGATCGTCTTCACACCTATATTCCTGGTTGGGAAGTGGGGGTCATCCGCGGAGAAATGTTCTCTGGAGGGTACGGGTTCGTCGTTGACTATCTCGCAGAGATTCTGCGGCATTTGCGTAACGACGATCACTCGGATCGTTACCGGGATCACTTTGATCTCTCGCCCGATATCTCCACACGCGACCGCGACGGTGTCCACAAGACCTTTTCCGGTCTGATGAAGTTGCTCTTCCCTCATGGGGACGCAACAGCAGACGAGATTGAAGAGATTTTGAAGCTAGCCCTTGAGGGGCGCAAACGCGTCAAGGATCAGTTGATGCGTATCGACACGACGTATCCCGATGTTGATTTTTCGTTCACAAAGAAGAGCGGCGAAAAGGTTGTCGTTACGACCTTGGAAGAAGCCGAGTATCCCGCGTTTTATCACAGGCGAGCTCAAGATACCGATGGTTCCCCAGGGAACGGAGCGGAAGGGGAAGGTGCTGTTGCTGAGAGGCAAATGGACCATCAACAGGCAGAAGCGACAGTTCGAGCGGCTCCTGCAGGCGCTGGTTCAAGTGAAGGCCACTTTTCTTTCGCAGAAAATCAGAAGGGCGTGACGTTCGATAAGCTTTTTGGTTCTTACCTTACCGGAGCTTCGAAGATCACGATCACTGATCCCTACATCCGCGCGTTCTATCAAGTGCGCAATCTAATGGAGCTCATCGAGACGATCGCCAAAAACCACTCGCCCGCAGATGAAGTCGATGTGCATTTAATTACCTGCATGGATGGAATTCGACCTGAGAAACAGGAAGAAAACCTCTCAGCGATAGCATCGTCCTGCGAGGGTACTGGCATCAACTTCACCTGGGAATTCGACGATACGAATACAATTCACGCAAGGCACATCGTGACCGACACGGGCTGGAAAATTGCGCTGGATCGCGGTCTCGATATTTTTCAGCAGTATGAGATGAATGACGCCTTCAGCTTCGCCAACAGGCTTCAACAATATCGAGCTGTCAAAGCTTTTGAGGTCATTTATCTCAGGTCGAAGACCTGACGAATTCCTTTGGCTTATGCCCGAATGGCCTTTCGCCCCGCCTTGGTGTGGGTGTGACCATCGGCTCTATATCAAGAGCTCAAGGATCTCATATCCCAGCTGATGTCGCTATTGGAGGAAGCACCCGCTGTGAAAATCCAGGATGATCTGCTTCGTTTCAGCGCGACCGATTTGGTCGGCTACCTCAATTGTCGGCACCTGAGTGGTCTTGAACATGCTGTTGCCAAGGGTGAGCTGGCGAAACCCAAGTACTACGATCCTCTGCTCGAAGCTCTGTGGGAACGCGGGGCCAAGCATGAGCAGGACTATGTCGAGCACCTGGCATCCCTCGGGCTGCACGTCGAGCGTATCGACGGTGTTGAAGTTACGGATGAAGCTGTTGCGGCGACACACGAGGCCATGTGCGGAGGCGTTGACGTCATTGTGCAGGGCGCTCTGCGTTCGGGCGCATGGGTCGGTCGCGCCGACATCCTCCGGAAGGTCGATACGCCGAGCGATCTCGGCGGTTGGTCCTATGAAGCTGTCGACACCAAGTTAGCCCGCGAAACCAAAGGCGGGACGGTTCTCCAGCTTTGCCTCTATTCCGAGCTCATCGGCGAGGTTCAGGGCCGTATGCCGGAGTTTGCGCACGTCGTTCCACCCTGGACCGATTTTGTGCCCGAGCGCTATCGCGTTTCCGATTTCGGGGCATACTACCGCCAGGTAAAGGGAGGAATGACGGCCAATTTCGCTTGCGGGGATCCGCAGGAGTCATATCCGGAACCGGCCGCGCATTGCGATATCTGCGTGTGGAGCACCCGCTGCGACAAGCAACGGCGCGACGATGACCATCTTTGTCTCGTGGCAGGGATTTCGAGCCTTCAGATCGCCGAACTCAAGGCGCACGGGGTCACGACGGGTGCGCAGCTTGCCGAACTCGCCATGCCTTTGCCCTGGAAGCCAGAACGCGGCTCGCTCGAGAGCTTCACCCGCGTTCGCGAGCAGGCCCGCGTTCAGCTGGAAAGCCGACTTGCAGGAGAACTCAAATTCGAGCTCCTTGCACCGGTGCCCGGATTTGGATTGGCTTGCCTGCCCGAGCCCGATGAAGGCGACATCTTCCTCGATTTCGAGGGTGATCCCTTCGTTGGAGAGCACGGTCTCGAATACCTTCACGGCTTTCATTACTTCGACGGCGGAGAGACGCGCTATCAGGGGCTCTGGGCGCTCGATCGCGAGGCAGAAAAGGCAGCATTCGAAACCTTCATCGATTTCGTCATCGCGCGGCTTGAAACCTATCCCAACCTGCATGTCTATCACTACGGGGGATACGAGCCGGGGGCGCTCAAGCGGCTCATGGGCCGCTATGCCACCCGCGAAGATGAACTCGATCGGCTGCTTCGCGGCAAGGTTCTTGTCGACCTTCTCAGCGTCGTGCGATACGCAATTCGCGCTGGCGTCGAAAGCTATTCAATCAAGAAGCTCGAACCTCTCTTCGGCTACGAACGCGATGCCAAACTGCCCGACGCGAACCAGGCTCTGACGCGGCTTCAGCTGTGCCTCGAAGCGAACGATCTCACTGGGATCGAGGCCGAGGATCGCGCGACCGTCGAAGCTTACAACCGCGATGACTGTGTTGCGACACGATACTTGCGCGATTGGCTGGAAGTGCAGCGGCAGAAATTGGTCGAACCGGGAGCCGACATTGCGCGTCCCGAGATCGCCGATGGCGCACCAAGCGAAAACCTCTCCGAATGGCTCGAGCTGATCACGCCGTTAATCGAGCAACTTACCGATGGAGTGCCGGTCGATCCGGCCGATCGGTCGGCCGAGGAGCATGGTCGCTGGCTTTTGGCCAACCTGCTCGAGTGGCATCGCCGCGAGGAGAAGGCAGGCTGGTGGGAATACTTCCGCCTGTGCGATCTTTCTGCCGAAGATCTGCTGGATGAGCGCGCGGGCCTCTCGGGTCTGCAGTACATCGAGACGGTGGGTGGAACCGCAAAATGTCCGGTCGACCGCTACAGCTTTCCAGCTCAGGAAGCCGACATTCGCCCGGGCAAGGGAATTAAGGTCCAGGGCGGCCAATCGGTCGGTTCTGTCGAGGACATTTCCCGCAGCCAACGGACTGTCGACATCAAGAAGACCTCCGCCATGGCGAGCGAACATCCCGAAGCGATCTTCGTCCACGAGCATGTTTCATCGAAGCCCATGCAGGAATCGCTTGTTCGACTGGCACGCTATGTCTGCGAGCATGGCATGTTCGACGGCGATGCCTACCGGCCTGCCCGAGACATGCTCATGCGCGTGGCCCCGCAAGTTGGAGGGGATGCGCCCATTAGGATGGACGGCGAAACGCCGCCGGCCGCCGGCGTGCGGATTGCACCGCTAGTCGCGTCAGGAGTGTTGCCGATCCAGGGACCACCCGGAACCGGCAAGACGCATACTGGCGGGCACATGATCTGCGAGCTGGTGAAGCAAGGCAAAAAGGTAGGGATCGTGGCCAATGGCCACGATGTGATCCGCAACCTTCTCGACAAGGTTATTGAGGTTGCTGAGGAAACCTCCACGCCGCTTGTGTGCATTCAAAAGCCGAAAGGGGGTTCAAAGGAAGAGGCCAGCGACCGCCTTCGCTTTGCCAAAAAGAGTAACGGTGAGGTCTTCTCCGCTTTGCATGGCGATTGTCAGGTCGCAGGCGGGACAGCGTGGCTGTGGTCGACCGAGGACGCGTTCGAATGTCTTGACGTTCTTTTCGTCGATGAGGCGGCGCAGATGTCCCTCGCAAATGTGCTCGCGGTCTCGCAGGCAGCCAGAACGCTGGTCTTGCTTGGTGATCCTCAGCAACTCGACCAACCAATGCAGGGAAGCCATCCGGACGGCACTGGATGCTCGGCTCTGGACCATCTCTTGTCGGGGAAACAGACGATAGCCTCTGACCAAGGACTGTTCCTCGACGTTACCTGGCGGCTGCATCCCGATATTTCCGGATTCACTTCAGAACTCTTCTATGAGGGCAAGCTTGAATCGAAGGAGGAGACGGCGGGTCAACGCGTCAATGCCAGCGGCATTGCCGGGGGCACGGGGCTCCGCTTCTTGCCCGTCGAGCACAAAGGCAATCAGAACTGCTCTCCCGAGGAGGCCGACGTTATCGCAGCCTTGGTTGACGATATTCTCAAGCAAGGAGCAACCTGGGTTAACCGCAATGAGCAAGAGCATCCTATCGGAAGCGACGACATCCTGATCATCGCTCCGTACAATGCGCAGGTCTTCGAAATTCAGCAGCGCCTGCCGCAGGCGCGGGTTGGGACCGTCGACAAGTTTCAGGGGCAGGAAGCGCCGATTTCAATCTACTCGCTCGCCAGCTCTTCGCATGCGGACGCTCCGCGAGGCATGGAGTTTCTCTACAGTCTCAATCGCCTCAACGTTGCGACATCCCGCGCGAAATGCGTGACGATCCTGGTTGGCTCTCCGCAAGTCTTCGAAGCTGAGTGCCGCACGCCGAGACAAATGCAACTTGCAAATGCCTTTTGTCGCTACCTCGAAAGAGCGCAATGAGCAGGCCTGCAGGTTCGCGCTCAAGAAGCCTCGGCGTTCGTGAGTTGCTGGTTGAGCTGCGTATAGTGTTTTAGGAGAAGCTCTGTCTCTTCGCGATCAATGCCGAGAGCAGCATCCAGTTTGCCGACAAATTCGAGTTCGGCCTCTTGATCGAGCCGCGGCCAAGATTGGGTTGCTTTCCAGATCGCGATTGCACTTTTCGTCACGAACCCGGCCAAAGCCGCCTGCTTCTGGTCAGCAACTGCCATCACTGAACGCGCAAGCGCCCATCGCGTGATTGCCACCAAGGCAAAACAGTCGAAGGGCAGTTCTGTCTGATGCTGGCCGATCGAAATCCGTGACAACAGAGCTGCTTCCGATTTGCTGCCCTGCCACAGGCGTTGGAGAATTCGTCCAACTCGGACCACAAACGCGCGCTCGCGATCGTGTTGCTTGGGCTCTAGGTCGAGTGCGAACAGCTGGTCTCGCCGTTCGCCATCTTTGACCTGGAGCGGGCGACGGCACGCTTCGACCATCAGTCGAAGAATGAAGCAGACTTCCGCGGTGAGCTTGCGAGGCGGAGGGGTTTCCTCGGCAGCCAACCGCGCGATGTAGGCTTCGAAGCAATCGACAGCTTTCAGGATGTCGAGGCTTTGCCTTTCGGCCTCATCACGTCGGTACGTCCGCGGTTCTCGAGGCGGCGGGTCCCCGTTATCGCCAGCTCCTTGATCGCCGGACTGGTCCGAATTGTTATCTCCGTCGCTTCCATCGGCTCCATCGCCGCCGTCGGGCACCTCGTCGCGATAGAGGTCCTCCTCCTCCTCATCCGCTTGGCCGATGCCACGGAGAATGATTCTTAGGAGATTGACTGCATCGGGGTCGTCGAAATTGAGCCGACTGCTATCGCCCTTGGACGGTGCGCTGGCCGACATTGCCTCTCGGAAGGCTTCAGGACTCTCGTAGTCGAAGACGACATGGTCGTCCCCGTCCTCTGTTCCTTTGCCATGGGCCCGGCCGATGGATCTGACCGCTTTTGCCGCCTTACGGCGACTCTCGGGTGTTTCGGAGAAGATGATCGCGGCAAGGCTGGCAAGTTCGAGAAAGTCGCCACCCTCGAGTTCCACTTTCGCGAATGCCGAGCGTAACCGCTTGTCTCCCAAGCCGGGTGCAGCGTGGGTTAAACTGACGGCATCGTTGACGATAACGGCACTTGTGAGCGTTCCGTTGTTCAGCCGGATCCGTGCGATCAGCGGAAACCGAGGTTTTGCCGACAGGTCGAGTGCATAGCTGCCGCTGCGGACGCTCGAGAATGCGAACTCGCCCTCGGGGATCACGAGTACCGCGCCCTCGGGATCGGCAATTCGTTTCGATGGCACCCAGCGCAAGCTGCTTCCCGCCGCTTCGATCGTGCCAAGAGGTAGCGATGCGCCGGGTTTCGCTTCGAGCAGTTCCTTCGTCGGCTCCATCAAGTCGGATGGGTCTATCGTCGATGACAGGTCGAGACCCAACAGCTTAAGTGCGGAACCCGGCGGAAGACGGCGATAGACCGAACACTCAGCGTTGCGCGCTGCGAGGTCAGTAAGGCCCAAGGCGTCGTCGGAACAGTTAGCACTGCCGTAGACAATATGGTCCCAATCCTCCGTCTGGATCACAAAGACCTTGGCATGGATAAACCGCGCGCCATCGTTGCCATCGAAAACCCCGGCAAAACTGACTTGCGGGATGCGATGGAGTTGATCGACGGGGAACTCGGGGCTGTGGGCACTGAGAGCAATGGTTGTCTTCTCAGGCTTCAAAGCTTCGATGAGGCCGAGCAGGCCTTCAAGTTTTGCGTCCCAATAGGGCGAGAGAACGACAAGCTGGGTCACAGCTGCGCCCCCGACCAGATCGGCTATTCGGCTAAGGATGCCAGGTCCGCCACTGGCGTCCTCGCACAGCAGATCGATCAGCGTGCCATCATTAAGTTCGACCGGACCTTCATTTGCTTCGGTCTCGAACAACCACGCGGCATCGCGTTCGATGAGGTCGAGTTTGCGCTTGACCGTTTCGAGGCCCGCTTCCTGAAGCCACTTTGAGAGATAATCGAATGCCTTGCGGATCAACTGACGATTGGCATTCTCGTCACCGTCGCTGCGCTTGCGCCACCACTCGAATTGGCCGACGATCTCGCGATTCCTGCCCCAGCCTGCTGCGGTCGCGTTGGCAGATCCAACAATGACGCAGCCGGCATCACTGCCCAGTCGGACGCTGATTTTGGGATGGAATGCGCCAGGCACTGAAATTGGCAACAAGGCATAGGCCGTGCCGGCACGGCCAAACGACTCTGGCGTCTCGGATATGGCCCGCTGGAGCATATTGGCATCGGCCATCAATATATTGTTGTCGCTTCCGTAGGCGCGCAGCCGATGATGCAGCGAGCCATCGTAGAAGGCCGCATCGACCGAGTAGGTTGTGACGATCGAGGTGTGGAAGCCAGTGCGCGCGAGATCTTTAAAGAGGCTGATGCTGTTCAAGGAACGCCTCCCCATCGCTCGTCACGCCATCGTCGCTGAGATACCCCGCATCTCTCAGAACACGGGTCAGATTGAACAGCCGCGGCGTCGTATAGCCGTACTCGCCCAGCAAGCCCTCACTGAGCAGGCCGTCTTCTACGAGGAAATGATACGTGAAGGTTCCTGCCGTCGAGAGCTTACGGCCAGCAATGATCTGATGGTCGATAACAACATGCTTCAGCATTACGGCGGCCAAGGCTTCACCGGCTGTCAGGCTCTGAGCCAGATCCAGGGTCCGCAGTATACCATCGAGCGAGCGACCGTCGGGGCCCGCCATTCGCGCGATGATTGGCCGGACAGCTTCGTCACCTTTCGTCCATCGTGCCCAGAGCACGGCTAGCAGCTTGAATGCGCTCAACATGGTTTCTTCCGCCGGCCGCACACCATTACCCAGGTCTTCGAGTATGGGCTCGACCAAGCTCAGTTCATCAGTTGCGGAGTCAGCCGCCAATGAACTGGCCCATTGCGACCAGCTTTGGTTGCTTGCCGGAAGTGAACTTGCGATCACCTTGCCGATCAGGTCCTTGGGCTCGATTCCAGAAGGATGTTCTTCTCGTTGCAAGCCGGTCAGCGCGTTCAACGCACCAGCCAGAGCAACCTGCCCGAACTCGTTGGCTTGGTATGCACGCCAGCGATCAAGCGTTTCGGCAGACTGATTGTACACATCGCCATTGGGCAATCGTCGGGCATAAAATGCTTTTCGAAGTGCATCGATGTCGCCGGGGGCGATACCCTTGCGAATGAGGTCGAGAACAAGCCAGATCGTCGATCGCCGCGACACGGCGTCCTTCGTCGTATCATGCGTGCCGATCAGGAACTCCCGAAGGACGGACTGCTCTTGAGATCCTGACGGAATCTTGGCCGGATGTATTGCGGCTCCGATATCCTGAAGCTGCTTGGCGGTTGCTTTGCCGGCAAGCAGTACGGCTTCAATGTCGTCGGCGACCTGTCCAATTGAGTGGGCAAATGCGGAGGCCACCGTTTCACCGCGCCCGTTTGTCACGGGCACCGATGATCGAGTCAGCCACTCCATCTCGACGAGGGTTGGAGCATAGGCAACGCCATAGTTGCCGCGCGATGCCTGCAGGTAGGTTTGAGGCGACGTCCTGTCGTCGGTGTAGGGGCGGAAATCTATGCCGTTGATTGCGGCCTCGGAACGATGCTGGCTTGCCCAGTTCGAACCACCCAGGCCGTCGCTGCCTTGCTGATCGTCTACGAGGGTAGCAAGGGCATAGAGGGCCTCGCCGCGACGCATGAAGTTGGCAAATTTTGCTGGATCATCGGAGTGGTGGAGCTTTTCATACAAGCTGACCAGCCACGGAAAATATGCGTAGTATCTCAGCCTGTTGGTAATGTTGGTGATGTTTGGAACCAGCGACTGATAGATCCTGATGCTGGTAGCCTGAAGCCCAAGCGGATCGAGGCCCATCGTCCAGCTGCCCGTCTTGGTCCACAGTGGATCGCCGTCGGTTACCTTTGCTTCTGCTCCCACGACATGCTCCCACTCAGCGCTTCATTCTAATGGCGCTGACAAGCTGATCGAAGGTAGCCTGGTGTTTCGCGATTCTATCGATCGCCCAACCAACAGGCTGCAGAGCTTCGTCGAATTCCTCGTCAGCGAATGCTTCTGCTAGCTTGTCTTTCTCAATTGAAATGAGAGCTGCAAGTTCGCCCTTCTTTGGGTCGCATAAAAAGCCGCCTTCAACGAGCTGGTCAATGACCTCGGTTTCCGTACGAAGCAGCGTTTTCCATTCGCGCTGACCAAGTGCGTTGGTTTTTAGGCGGAGACGAATTCCTGCTCCTGCAAAGCCGCAGAAGGCACCAATCCAAGTCTCCGCTTCCTCCCCATCGAGACAATCTGTTTCTTCGAATTCGACGTAAAGATCGTAATTTTCTTCATCGTCATTCGCAGTTCGCCATTCGCTCGGCGCAAACCAAATTCCTTCGTTGAGGTCACGATTGACCTCGCCATCCCAATCTAGGGCTCGCCTGCGATCATCTATTAGATCGGCGACGGCGTTGCCGAGCGACTGGCTCATCGACCCTCTTACGAAGCGGAGAGCTGCTTCCAACTCCTCAATGTGCCGAACGATCAATTTACCGACAGAAGTTTCGCTCATGATCTTTAGATCCTAGAAGGCGTGCACGTGATCGCCAAAACTGACGATGAGATGCTCTGCGAATGAGCGGTGTCGCAGCCCACCTTCGACTGAGGCTCTCGCGGAGCGCGAAATCTCTCTCCAGGTTATGGAAGGTGTCTGTGAGTTCGGGCTTGCGAACGGGGCAAGGAGGAAGACGTGCGACTGTTTGCCTGTGATCGACGCCCGGCGGTCCATGGATGCCGAATATCTCTCAAGCTGCTGGTGACCGAGCGTTGCATCGATCTTCACCTCGATCCCGACGAGATGATTCTGGGACTCGATGACAAGGTCCACTCGATCAGAGATATCTCCGATCGGGCTGAATTCGGTTTCGATCCGGTAGCCCTCAGCGAGCTCCTCGCTCCATTCTTCGCTTGGCAATGCGGCATTCAGAACATTTGCCAAGAAGCGCCTTGAAGCGGACCCGCCAAACTCAGGAAGCCATATTCCAGCGAGAGCAGCAGCATTTCTGACTTCGTCGCGCTTGAGTCCTGCAATCGACCATGGATTGACAAGTCCACCCTCGTCTCTCGCTTGAGAAAGGCCGGTTCGGAGTTCCCCAAATGCACTCTCAAGCTTTTTGAGGTGGTAAGTCTGCTTCGGAGCACGAGGCAGCCCGCCGCGCACCAAAGGGCGCAAAGCCAGAAAGGCTTCTTGCAGTCTTGCGACTTCCGGAAGCTTGATCTGACGATACTGTTTCATCGTATTCTTCTGCCTGCACAGTTGGCCGAAGTCGATTTCGTTTCAACGATTCCCATGAAATTCGGTCCTGCTATCGAATGCTTGAACGAAAGCCGCGCATCGCCCTCTGCGCAATTTCATTAGGCACACCCGCTACATCGCAGTGCTTCTCCCAGTTGCCGATGGCCTCTTTGATTTCTTCGATCATGGCTTTGATCTCGCCTGTTTTTAGGTCAGCGAACTTTCCGAAAGTCAGTAGGTCCTCGAGTTCGAAGCCATCGGTCCTCCCGGCAAGTGACATTTGGTGTTCGTTGGTCCAGTCGCCGTCAGGATTGTAGGCGTAGACGACATCGAATGCGGGCGAGAGGCTCCAGCGACCCGCGCTATCCATCAGGAAGGCGATGTTCTTGGTGTGGTCGTCCTGGTTGCGAATGAAGACATTGAGCAGCGCGCGGCGCACCTGCTCCTTGATCGCTTCGCGTCCGAGGCCAAGCATGCGGATGGTCTCAATCACCTGCTCGTAGCTGTATGCGCGAGCGAGGTTGAAATCGAAATGGCGCATCGCGCAAAGCGACTGCATGTGGAGCTTCTTGCCGTCAGGCGTGCGGTCGAAACGCTGGGTCATGAAATGCGCCCGCCCACCTTCTTCGTGCAGACGAGAGCGAGCCATGTCGATGCCAGCCTCTCGGGCTAGCAGATAGCAGGCGTACTCAAGCCGGCCGAAGCCCATCGGGTCGGCAAGTTCCTTGTCGGCATTGCCCGACACGCCGTCGAATTTGACCAGCCATTGCGTATAGCCGGGCCCTGCAGTCAGCTGCCCTGAATGGAATTCTCCGGTCTCCTCGTTCCAGGCGAGGACGGCTTTGGCCCGGGCGCCGCCGGCGGAGGTTCCGACGCGCAGGATCTCCTGGAGTGCGCGGTGATCATCCTCACCCTTGAGCACACCGGCTAGCTCTTCACGCGCGGCAATGACCCAGTTGGCGAGCTCGACAAGCGGCGCGATATCGACCGGCCGACCCTGTTCACGGCGCTCACCGGTGGCAGGTTCGAATTCGAGCGCGCCCATGCCTCGGCGACCAGTGTAACAAAGGCGCTCGACCGGATCGAAGCTGTCGGCTGTGCGGCCCTGCTCGGCAAGCCAGCGGTTGATGAGGGCGTTGCCAAACTTGTCGGGCAGGCTGTCGGCCAGCATGCCCGGCAGCCCTTTGAAGGTCTCGTAATTCAGCGCGGGAAAATCGTAGACGCCGCTTCGTAAGGGCATTGTCAGCGGGGCGACTTCGATACCGCTGCGGCTGAATTCCGGAGTGTATTCGAAAACCCCGACATCGCGATCCTCATCCCACAGGACGGCGCCGATCTGACGACCCCAGAGATTGACTACGGCACGCGTCATGGGGCCTCGTCACCCCAGCTCCATTCCTCGCCAGCCTCGCCTTCAGAAGACTTGCGCACCCTTTGCCGCGCCTTGCCGTTGTCGGACCGGGGATCGAGCGGGCTCAGCTTGGCGTCCGGCATGACATCCAGAAGGCGGTCTTCAATTTCAAGTGCACGCATTATCCTGGCAAGGCTATCGATGGTTCCGCCATTGCCGGCTTCCAGGCGGGCGAGCGTTGAACGCGAGATGCCCGCCATTTCCGCAAGTTCGGCCTGCTTGAGATTGCGTGATATGCGATACGCTTCGATCTGCTTCCCGAGGTCGGATAGCAGCACCGAGAGAGGGCGCAGATCTGGTGAATCATAATGTGGCATTATCGAGACATTATCTCCAATATGGAGCGTTGTGTAGCGATTTTGCGTCTTTACATGAAGGCGCTTAATGTGTCAATATCGAGACGTAAATTGGCTTATCAACGATAATGCATCAAATTTGCTACTTTATGTAGGTCGGAGTGATGAAAATGAAAGACGAGAAAGGTCACAACGAGAGTGACTGGAAGGGCCTACGAGAGATCGACCGCGCCATCTCTGAAAATCGCCTCACGTCATACTCTTGGAAGAAGGCCTGGGCCGATCGATGGGCTCGAGCAGTGATCCTCGCCGCTGCGTTCATTTTAATCGGTTTCGTCGTCTTTGTGATTGTGCAGGACGTGATCCTGTAATCACCTATTGCCCCACTCCTTCACCTCATCAGCCGCTTCCTCGCTTGCACCTGTGGCGCCCTGCGTTTGGCGGTCCAGGTAACCTCGAACGGTACCAATCCTTCCACGACCCTGCTGGCGAACCCGTTCGACCTCATCCGTGATGTCAGATCGATCAGGAGCATCGGGCATTGAGGGACCACCCGCAGAACCTACAGCTCCCCTAGCTCGCACCTGCCCCGCACTACCGATCCCCGGGCGGCTGACAGGAGCGAAGTCCGGCAATGAAAGGTCGGCTTCGATGTCGTCCTGCAGCCGATCGGCATAGCTTTCGACAAACCGCGATTGCAGCTGTTGGCCGCGCGCGCTCATCTGGAACTCGATGTCGT
>NZ_JBELMO010000025.1:0-35932 GCF_042095715.1 Qipengyuania sp.
GCTGGCGCAATTTCAACGGCAATACCCCGGGGTGCTGTTCATGGGCCGCCGCGATGGGCGCGATCTCGCGGGCTGTTATGCGGGCGCGGACGTGTTCGTGTTCCCCAGCCGCACCGACACCTTCGGGCTGGTGATGATAGAGGCGCTGGCTTGCGGAACGCCGGTCGCCGCCTTCCCCGTCCCCGGCCCGATCGACATCGTCACGGAAAAGGCCGGCGCGCTGTCCGAAGATCTCGACCGGGCAATCGGTGCTGCGCTGTTCTGCCGCAAAGGCGATTGCGCCGCATATGGTGCGCAATTCAGCTGGGAGCGCGCCGCCGACCAGTTCATTGCGGGCCTTGTGCCTGCCGCGGAAGGCAGCGCGGAATTCGGGCTGGGCAGCGGTGTGCGTGCCTGAACGCTTGCCCTTGCGCGCGTAAGCCACTAGATCGGTCATGCAGCGGCCGCTCCGAAAAGGGGCGGCCCTTATCGTTTTTGCGGCTCGTGCGCCCTTGCCAGCCGCCCTGTCAGGAACCGACCATGGCCGACCAACCCACTCCGCTTATGCCGCATGCGACCGCCACCTGGCTGGTCGACAACACGGGCCTGTCCTTCAACCAGATTGCCGATTTCTGCGGCATTCACGTGCTCGAAGTGCAGGCCATGGCCGACGATCTGGCCGGCAGCAAATACACCGGCCGCGATCCCGTCCACGCGGGCGAACTGACGCTGGACGAGATCGAGAAGGGGCAGAAGGACAGCGAATACAGGCTCAAGATGCAGCGCGCGCCCGTCGCGGTGAGCCGCACCAAGGGCCCCCGCTACACTCCGGTGTCGAAGCGCCAGGACAAGCCCGATGGCATCGCCTGGCTGCTTCGCAACCACCCCGAGGTGACAGACGCGCAAATTTCCAAGCTGATCGGCACCACGCGCAACACGATCACCGCGATTCGCGAGCGCAGCCACTGGAACATCCAGAACATCCAGCCGAAGGACCCGGTGACGCTGGGCCTGTGCTCTCAGCGCGAGCTCGACTCCGTGGTGGCACGGGCGGCCAAGAATGTTCCAGCGGATAGCGAGGCCGAGGCACCGGCGCCCGCCGACCTGCGCGGCGCCAGCGACAAAGAACGGTTGATCGAGGAACTGCGTGCGGAACGCGACGCCAACGAAAAGGCTGCCGCCGAAGCCGCACAGGAAGCCGAAGCCGCCGCATGGCTCGAAGCCAAGCGCGCCAGCGAGGAAGCGGGCGACGCATAAGCGCGCGCTGGCGCCGGATCGGGAGCGTCAGCGCTTCCGCCCGGTTCGCGGCGGACGCAGGCGCACGCCCAGGCTGAGTAGGAACGGCCACACCAGCGTGTTGGCGATGTCGCTGAGGGTATCGGCGACGTTCAGCCCCTGGTTGAGATAATCCAGCACCTCGTTCGCGCCTTCGGCCACTACCACGAACGCGAATGGCACGAATGTGCCGATCGAACGCCCTGTCAGCAGACGCGCCGCCAGAAGCACCGCCATGCCCGCATGGATGTGCAGGATCGGATCGGTCATGCCGGTGGTTTCGCCGATCCAACTGATCCAGGCGTGGTATTGCTGGGGGAAGGTCATAACGCCTTGCAATCGATAAAGGGGGCGGCGGCCCTTAGGCCGGTGTGAGCCGCGAGGCTATAGGCCGCGATATCCCTTGAACCATTCGACGAAAGCGGGGATTCCGACATCGATCGGAGTCGTCGGTGCATAGCCGAGGTCGCTGGCGATCGCGTCGATATCTGCATAGGTGCGCGGCACGTCTCCGGGCTGCATCGGTTGGAATTCGATCTGCGCCTTGCGACCGCACGCATCTTCGATGAGGCCGATGAAGCGCATCAGGTTCTCGGGCTGGTTGTTGCCGATGTTGTAGAGCGCGTGCGGCGCCACGCTGCCGCCGCGCTTCACGGTCCCATCGTCGCTGGGCGGATTGTCGAGTACCGCGATCACGCCGGCGACGATATCGTCGATGAAGGTAAAATCCCGGCTCATCTCGCCATTGTTGAAGACCTGGATGGGCCGCCCTTCCAGGACGGCATCGGTGCATTTCCAGGCCATCATATCCGGCCGGCCCCAAGGGCCATAGACGGTGAAGAAGCGCAGCCCGGTCAGCGGAATGCGATAGAGATGGGCATAGGTGTCGCTGATCAGCTCGTCCGCGCGCTTTGTAGCGGCGTAAAGCGAGATCGGATGCTCCACGGGATCGTCGACGGAAAATGGAACCTTGGCGTTGTTGCCATAGACCGAGCTTGAACTGGCATAGACCATGTGGCGGACCCCGCGATGGCGAGCGAGCTCCAGGATGACCAGATGGCCGGTCAGGTTGGAGGCGGCATAGGCCATCGGGTTGTCCAGCGAATACCGCACCCCGGCCTGCGCGCCGAGGTGCACGATGCGGTCGAACGGGATATCGGCCAGTGCGGCCTGAACTGCCGTCGCATCGCTGAAGTCTGCCTCGATCACGGAAAGCCGCTCGGAAAACTGGTCTAGCCGGGCGATTCGGTCGCGCTTGAGCGAGACGGGATAATAGTCGTTGAAGTTATCGATGATGACGACGATTTCGCCGCGATCGAGCAGCCGCTCTGCGGTCGCCGACCCGATGAACCCGGCTCCGCCTGTCAGAAGAATGGTCATGCCGCTGGCCTAAGGCCACTCGGCGGCATTTGGCCAGTGCGGAATCGCGGCCTCTTGCGGGGAGGGGCCGGAGGCGGCATGACACTGACATGGCTGTTAATAAGCGCTTCCCATTGCCGCCCGCGGGCGAGGCCTATTGCCACCCGCACCCGTGGAACAGCGCGATCCGCCCGATGCTTCTGCACGATCTTTTCGCGGGGCAGGCGCAGCTCACGCCCGATGCGCCGCTGGTCGAATTCATGGGTCGCACTTACAGCTATGGCGATCTTTACGGGGATGCGCGCCGGTTCGCGGCGGGCTTGACGGAGCGGGGTATCGGCAAGGGGGAGCGGGTGGGTTTGTTCCTCCCCAATGTGCCCGCCTATGTCGCGGCCTACTACGGTACGATGATGGCAGGCGCCGTGGTGGTCAATTTCTCGCCACTCTACTCGGTCGAGGAGTTGAGCCAGCAGGTCGCCGATTCGGGGACACGACTGCTCGTCACCCTCGATGCTCCCGCCTTGTTGCCGACGGCATGCAAGGTTCTTG
Organism: Qipengyuania sp.; assembly: GCF_042095715.1. GTDB lineage: Bacteria > Pseudomonadota > Alphaproteobacteria > Sphingomonadales > Sphingomonadaceae > Qipengyuania. The sequence continues at coordinate 3,163 of NZ_JBELMO010000025.1, forward strand.
ATGCTTCGGACCTCGAACAGCTCGCTGTCGTCCGACTGGCCGATGAATTGCCGCGGCTCAAATCCATCGGCCTGCGCACCATCGGGCGCAAGCAGATCGCCAAGCTGCCAAACCGACCGGAGGTGACGCTGTGGAAGGACTGGCTATCCGATGCCGGTTTCGAGCGGCCCGAGCTCGCGGTGTCCGACCTCGCCCTGCTGCAATATACCGGGGGCACAACCGGCACGCCCAAGGGCGCGATGCTGACTCACGCCAACCTGTCTTCCAACGCGCAGCAGGTCGATCTTCTCGACCCCGAGGATTATGGCGGGCGGGACGTGATCCTGGGTGCGCTGCCATTGTTCCACGTGTTCGCGAACACCTGCGTGCTCAACCGCACCGTCGTGCGCGGGGGCAGTATCGTGATGCTGCCACGCTTTGATGCGAAACAGGTCCTGGCCGCCATCACCGACCGGCGCCCGACGGCCTTTCCCGGTGTGCCGACCATGTTTCAGGCGCTGATGGATCACCCGGATTTCGCGCAAACCAAATGGGAATCCGTGCGTGTCTGCATTTCGGGCGGCGCCCCCCTGCCGGGCCCGCTGTGCGACCGGTTCGAAAATGCGACCGGCGTGCGCATCATCGAAGGCTATGGCCTTACGGAAAGCTCAGGCGTGGTTTCAACCAACCCTTACGAGGGCGCTCGCAAGCCCGGCACCATCGGCCAGCCGATCCCCGCCACCCAGGTGCTGCTCCTGGACAAGGGCGATCCCGCCAAGCTGGCGCCCGATGGCGAGCCTGGCGAACTGGTTGTTCGCGGCCCGCAGATCATGCGCGGCTACTGGAACCGGCCTGATACTGCCGCCAGCGCCTTCGCCGAAATCAACGGAGAGAGCTGGCTGCGCACCGGGGACATCGCGACGATGGACGATGCCGGCTTCGTCACCATCGTGGACCGCCTGAAAGACATGATCGCGGTGGGCGGGTTCAAGGTCTTCCCCAGCCATGTCGAAGACGTGCTGCTGGACAATCCGGCGGTCAAGGAAGTGCTCGTGATCGGCGTGCCGGATGCCTATCACGGCGAAATGCCGCGAGCCTATGTCACCCTGACCGAAGGGGCGAGCGAGGACGGCGAAACGCTCAAGGAATGGCTCAACCCGCGCGTTGGCAAGCACGAGCGCGTGGACCGCGTCGTCGTGCGTGAAGAGCTTCCCAAGACGATGGTCGGCAAGCTGGACCGCAAGGCCCTGCGCGCCGAAGTTCTGGACTAGCTGTTCGCCACCGCCAGTTCGGGCGAACCGTGCCGCGCGGCTTTCTCTTCGCGCCGGGCAAACCGGCCTTCGACCTGGGCGCCCTGCTCGATGGTGAGCGCATCGTAATGCACGTCGCCCTCGATACGCGCGGTCTTGAGGATCACCAGTTCGCGCGCGGTGATCGAGCCGGTAACCCGGCCGGCCAGCCGCGCGCTTTCGGCGGTGACGCCGCCTTCGATCGTGCTGCTTTCGCCCTGGACCAGCGCCGCGCAGGCGATGTCGCCCGTGACCATGCCGTCGATATGCAGATCGGCCGACGCGGCGATGTCGCCGGTTATGGCGAGGTCGGAACCCAGAACGGAAAAAGTCGCCGCTCCTCCAGAATTGCGCGAGGCCATGCTGCGCTCCGGATCAGTTGCTGGCGAGCCGGGAAGGCCGGCGGATTTCTTCGAGAACATCGGGGGCGCGCTCCAGGAATGGACGGGGATTGACGGCGCGGCCGTTGATCCGGACTTCGAAATGCAGGTGCGGGCCGGTCGAACGACCGGTGCTGCCGATGGCGCCGATGGGCTCGCCCGCCTCAACCGTCTTGCCGACCTTGGTTTCGAAGGCCGACATATGCGCATAGCGGGTCAGCATTCCATTGCCATGGTCGATCTCGACGACGTTGCCGTAACCGGACTTGCGGCCCACGAAGCTGACCTTGCCCTTGGCGGCGGCCAGGATGGGGGCGCCCGTGGGCCCACGGAAATCGAGGCCCGAATGCATGGCGCCGCTGCCGTTGAAGGGGTCGCGCCGGTAGCCGAAGCCGGACGAGATAGACGCGAGGCTGGCGGGAACCACCTGCGGCACTCCGTCCAGCCCGCGCTCCAATGCGCTCATGCGCGCCAGGCTCAGGCCCAGCCGCTCGAAGCGCGGATCCATGCTGCCGTCCTTTTCGGTCGCGAACCGCTCCAGAGGACCACCCATCGCCTCGCGGCCGGTCCGGCCGATCACTCTGGTTGGATCGAGGCCAAGCGTCTTGAGCGCTGCCGCGGCGCGCGCCGCGCGAGCATCGGCAAAACGGGTGAGCCGGTCGACCAGAGCGAGCTGGCGCGCTTCGATTTCGGCAAGACCACGCGCTTCGGGAAGCGCCGCGCCCACCTTGAGCACGGTTTGCGCCGCCTCTTCGGAATTCGGCGCCGTATCCTCGGCGTTCTTCACATCCTCGGGAAGCGAGGCAACCATGTCTTCGAGAAAGCCCTGCCTGCGGGCCAGATCGTCGCGAACTTCGCGAATATCCGCGCGATATGCCTCGAGGCGCTCTTCCGAAGTGGCAACCCGCGCCTCGCGCGAAAGCAGTGCCTCGCGCTCGGCCGCACCGGCGTAGTTCGACCACGCGACCGCTGCCATGCTCCCGCCCCAAGCCAGCAGGGCAGCCACCAAGGCAATCGCCGCTGCGATCTGGACGCGAGAAGAAATGCGAATGAAACGAACCTGTCCCTGCGAGCGCATGAAAAACTCGCGCTCCGGAAACCATTGCCGCAAGCGGGGACCCAACCCGCCGGCGGTGCGTAAATCAACCAAGAGACCCGTCCTCTTTTTGCTTTTCGCCCCTGCGGCGAGCTAGAGCGGGGATGGTTAATAAAATCGAATCCCGAACCGGAGCTTTTGGGTGAGGCGAGTGCGGAACGGGATGAGTCGTTGCCGATAGGGAAAATTTTTGAATCAATTCGGGAACTTTTCATCATTTTTGCGTTGTGGCGGTTCCTTGCGTTGTCATGAGCGATTCGCACGCGAGTTTCTGTCCCGATGACCAATCGCGTCGGCTTGCTGGGCGGCAGCTTCAACCCCGCGCATGGCGGGCATCGCCGCATCTCGCTGTTCGCGGCGCGAGCGCTCGGCCTGGACGAGGTTTGGTGGATGGTGTCCCCCGGCAACCCGCTCAAGCCGAAGAGCGGGATGGCGCCGTTGGCTGCGCGTTTCGCCTCCGCGACGCGGATGGCGCGGCGGGCGCCGATCCGGGTGACCGCTATCGAGCGAGATCTGGGCACACGATATACCGTGGACACGTTGCGCGCGCTGGCCCGCCGCTATCCAAAGAACCGGTTCGTGTGGCTGATGGGTTCGGACAACCTCGCCCAGTTTCATCGCTGGCGCGACTGGCGTGGCATCGCCAGAACCATGCCGATTGCGGTTATCGCGCGGCCAGGCTATGATGCGGCTGCCATCGCGAGCCCCGCGATGGCTTGGCTAAGGCGCTATCGTGTGCCGGCCGCCAGCTTTCAACATGGGGGCGAATGGAGCGCGCCGGCACTGGTGATCCTGCGTTTCGATCCCGATCCACGATCGGCCACGGCGATCCGCCGGGCGGATCCCGAATGGGCGCAACGCGTTTCCACCCTATCCATGCGCGATCAGGTCACACATCACCGTATCGATTCGGACGAACGGGGTTCCGGGCGGTGAGCCGCGTCGGCCCCTCCCAAGCAATTAATTCGAACAGGAGCGCGTATACCGCCGATGACTCAGGCGCATATCCAGTCGGTCGCAACCGGCGCAAAGACAGCTCGACCCTTGGCTGAGGAGGGCGACGATCCACTTTTCGACCTGGTCATGGGCCAGCTCGACGATGACCAGGCACAGGATGTGGTGGTCATCGATCTCAAGGGCAAAAGCTCGATCGCCGACAAGATGGTGATCGCATCCGGGCGGTCCACGCGTCAGGTCGCTTCCATGGCGCAGAAGCTGGCCGAGACGGTCAAGCAGGCCGGTCACGGCCCGGTCCGACTGGAGGGGCTGCCCGCTGCGGACTGGGTGCTGATCGATGCGGGCGACGTGGTCGTTCACATTTTTCGCCCCGAGGTGCGCAGCTTCTACAACCTCGAGCGGATGTGGGGCTTCGGCGACGAACAGACCGCCGGGACCGCCTGACGCGCAGGCGTTTTCGCGCCTTTCATGCCGGGCGCGACTGAACCTTCGCCTTCACCGTGAGGGTTCCAATCGATTCCTGAGAGGGCCGGACCATCCTTCTTCACATCATCGCGCGCGGAAAGATCGGACGCTCTCCGGAAGCGCAACTGGTCGCGCGCTATGAAAAGCGGCTGACCTGGCCTGTAAAGCTCACCGAACTGCCCGAAACCGGTGGCAGGATCTCAGACCCGGTTTCCCCCCACCGCACCGTTCTGCTCGACGAACGGGGACGGGACCTGTCCTCGGAAGAACTGGCATTGCATCTCGCCCGCTGGCGCGACGATGGCGTGCGTGAGACGCGCTTCATCCTCGGCGCCGCCGATGGCCATTCCGAAGGCGAGCGGGCGGAAGCGGACCTGTTGCTCGCCTTCGGGCGCGCCACATGGCCGCACCTTCTGGCCCGCGCCATGCTGATGGAACAACTCTATCGTGCCAGCACCATCCTAGCAGGACACCCCTATCATCGCAGCTGAAGCTGGGGCACAATTGGCCGGGATGAAAAGGATCACCGCCCTTGCCGCCGCGCTGGCATGCGTGCTCGTGGGAGGCGTCGCGGCGGCACCCGGAATGCCGGCGCCTTCCGCCCCCCCCGACCGAGCGGAAGAGGATATCGCGGCCCGGCTGAAGCGTGCGCGCCGTGATGCCGAGCGCGCGCGTGCTCGCGTGGCGGCGTTCGATTCGCAGGCCCAGGCGGCAACCGCCGCATCCGACAGGGCACTGATCGATGCGGCGCGTCTTGCGGCGGAAGTCCAGGAAAGCGAGGCCGATGTGGCCGCAGCGCGCGCGGAACTGGCCGTCGCAACAGCGCGCAGCCGGCGGCTCGACGCGCGGCTGGCACAAGAGCGCGAACCGTTGGCCCAACTGCTCGCGGGCCTGGGGACGGTGGCCCGCCGTCCCCCGTTGATGAGTCTGCTTCAGCCCGGGAGCATCGAGGATGCAGTCCACCTGCGCGCCGTCCTGACCGCAGTCACCCCGCAGATCCGTGACAGAACCGCAACCCTGCGCGGCGATCTCGAGACGGCCCGCCAGTTGGAGGCCGCAGCGACCCGCGCCGCCGATGCGAGGCTCGCATCGCAGGCCCGGCTGGAGGCCCGCCGGAAGACTCTGCGGGCTTTGGCAGACAGACAACTGGCCGAAGCGCGCCGAGCGACGGGCTCTGCGGATCGCGAGGCCGAACGCGCCTATCTCGCGTCACAGCAGGCGCGCAATCTGGCATCGCTTCTTCGTCGCCTTGAAACCGACACGGTGGCCAGCGCGGCCGCTGGCACCCCCGGAGCCGCGACGGCAGATGGTCCCATCGGTTACCGCCCCCCGGTGGCGGGGGCGATACGGCGCGCGGGCGGTGCGGGCAGAGGCGCCGAGCTCGACGCGGGACCGGGCGCGCAGGTGGTCGCCCCGGCGGAAGGCCGGATCGCCTTCGCCGGACCCTATCGCGGCTATGGCACGATCGTGATCGTCGACCACGGGGATGGTTGGGTCAGCCTGCTGACAGGGCTCGGCGCCCCGCAAGTGGGGGTGGGGCAGCGGGTCCTCGCCGGGTCGCCGATCGGGCTGGCGGGGAGCGGCAGCCCTTCGATCGGACTCGAACTCCGGCTGAGAGGCCGACCCGTCGATACGCTGGCTGCGCTGCGCGGCGCCCGTTAAGCGCGCCGCAACCCGCGCTGGGCCACAACGCACACTGGAAAAGCCCGTCTCCCCGGTCTAGAATACAGCCGCAAACCACGAAAGCCACCGATGGCCCTGAAACTCGCTCCCTTCGCTCGCACCGCCGCCCTCGCCGGCATGCTCGCTCTCGTCCCGGCGACGACGGCGGGTCTCGCCCAGGTGGATGGCCGTGCCGGGCCCGAGTTCGCCAAGCTCATGGCTGTCTATCAGCGGGTCAAGGCGAGCTATGTGGAGCCGGTCGATGACGATACGCTGATCAAGGGCGCGATTGACGGCATGCTGGCCGCGCTCGATCCGCACTCCGCCTATCTCGACGGCGCCGCGCTGCAACGGCTCGAAACCATGATCGACGGCAACTATTCGGGTCTCGGCCTGTCGGTCGTGATGGATGACGGCGCCGTCAAGATCGTGAGCCCGTTCAAGGGCAGCCCGGCCGACAAGGCGGGTATCAAGGCGGGCGATTACATCACCCATCTCGACGGCAAGCTGATCTACGGCGGCGATCTGGACGAGGCCGTGACTCAGATGCGTGGCAAGGCCGGCACTGCGATCCGGCTGACCATCTTCCGCCCGGGCCGCGACGAACCCTTCGATGTCAGCGTGACGCGCGGCGTGATCGAGCTGGAGCCGGTCACGTCCGAGCTTCTCGATGGCAATATCGGCCACATCTCGGTGAACGAATTCTCTCGCGATGTCGGCAGCGACGTGTTCGCCGAATTCGAAGGCCTGAAGGCCAAGTCGGGCGGCAAGCTGGCCGGGCTGGTGCTCGACCTGCGCCGCAATCCCGGTGGCTCCCTGGACGAGGCCGTCGCCCTGTCCGACCTCTTCCTGTCGCGTGGCAGGATCGTGTCGCAGCGCGGCCGTGCACAAGGCGAATCGCTGTTCTACGATGCCGAAAGCGTGTTTCGTGGCGACATGGCGCAAGGCCTGCCCATCATCGTGCTGATCGACGAAGGCTCCGCCTCGGCCAGCGAGATCGTGGCCGGTGCCTTGCAGGATCACCGCCGCGCCGTCGTCATGGGACAGACCAGCTTCGGCAAGGGCAGCGTTCAGACGCTCCTGCCGCTCGGCCGGGAAGCTGCGCTCAAGCTGACCACCGCGCGTTACTACACGCCGTCTGGCCATTCGGTGCAGGAAGGCGGTATCACCCCCGATATCCAGGTGCCGCAGCTATCCGATCCGGACCTCGCCAAGCGTTCGAAGATGATGCTGCGCGAATCCGATCTGCGCGGCCATCTCGTCAACGAAGCGGCGCTCGAAGACGATGTTCTCGAGAAGGACAAGGTGGAGGATCCGCGCTTCAAGATGACGGCGGAGGAACTCAAGGCCAAGGGCATCGAGGACTTCCAGCTTTCCTATGCTGCGGATACGCTGCGCCGTACCGCCGGTCATGCGCTCGCCCGAAGCAAATAAGCCCGTGCTCGCTCCGGCGACACGCGCTGCGCGCCTTCTCGCGCTGAGCGTTCCGGCGTTGCTGCTGGGCGGCGCCTATCTGTCGCAATACGGTTTCGGCCTTTACCCGTGCGAGATGTGCATGTGGCAGCGCTGGCCCCATTTTGCGGCGATTGCGCTTGCGGTGCTCGCTTTTGCAGCCCCGCCGGTACGGTTTTGGACGGCCATTGCGGCAGGCGGTATCCTGACTTCCGGGCTGATCGGGGGCTATCACGCCGGGGTCGAATACGGTTGGTGGGAAGGCATAACAAACTGCGCCTTCATCGGCTCGAAAGGGGCAGGGGAAAGCGCCCTGGACAGCATCATGAACACACCGATGATACGATGCGACGAGGCCCAGTGGCACCTGTTCGGCATTTCGCTCGCAGGATATAATTTTCTTTTCAGCACGTTGAGCGCGCTCGGCGTTTTCGTACTTCTGGCACGCGGGAGACATCAGTGAAGCAGCGCGACATTCACCGCATGATCCGTGTCGACCAGGCGGGTGAATTCGGGGCCACCCGGATTTATGCCGGGCAACTCGCCGTGATGGGCAATCGCGGGCCGCATTCGGCGGAAATTGCCGGGATGGCGGAACAGGAAGCCGGGCATCGCGCCAAGTTCGATGCGCTCATGGCACGCCGCGGCGTGCGCCCGACGGCGCTGCAGCCTTTCTGGTCGGTGGCGGGTTTCGCCCTCGGCGCAGCAACCGCCCTCGTCGGCCCGGAAGCGGCGATGGCCTGCACCGCCGCCGTCGAAGAGGAGATCGACCGCCACTATACCCATCAGCTCGACGCTTTGGAGGAAAGCGGAGAGGATCCCGAACTCTCGGCCATGATCGAAGAGTTCCGCGACGACGAACGCGAACATCGCGATGCGGCCTTGGCTGCAGGCGCGGAACGTGCGCCGGCCTATGCGGCCCTGTCCGGCCTGATCCGCCTGGGGTGCCGGGCGGCGATTGCCATCAGTCAGCGCGTCTGACGGGAACGGATGGCGCCGATAACGCGCTTCACTACCAGTTCACACGTACAAGCCGATCGTCTCACGAGATTGCAGCCCAAGGTGCCCCATGATCCGTAGAATTTTCCTTCCCCTCGCCGCTTGCCTCGCGCTCGCCGCGCCGCTCGCAGCGCAGAGCGACGCGGGCGACACGGTGCGGATGGTGATCGTCTATGGCGATGACGCAGCGCCCCCGGTGCAGGGAGACGAAATTGTCGTGGTCGCACGCATGCCCGAAAGCGAACGTTACCGCATTCCCGAAGGCCTGCGTACCGGCGGCGATCCCCAAGGCCAGTCTTGGGCCAGCCGTGTCGAACGCATGGAATTCGTGGGCAATTTTGGCACGCTTTCCTGTAGCCCGGCCGGGATCGGCGGCGCCACAGGCTGCACGCAGGAGATGATCCGCCAGGCCTATGCCGACAAGGCCGCGGCCCCCTCCGTCCGTTTCGGTCAACTGATCGCCGCCGCGCGCGCCGAACGCCTTTCGACGATCGACGACGACGCTGCTGAGGAACAGGCGCGCGTGGAGCAGATCGAGAAGGAGTACATGCGGCGCCTGGAGGCAGAGCGTGCGGAGGAACCTTCCGGCGCGCAAACGCTACCAATGCCAGGCGAGGCCGGTGACCCGAATTGACCGGAAGAATTCCCCTCGCTGAGGCTTAACCCAGCGCGATATCCGGTGCGTCTTCCTGCTTCATGCCGACGGTATGATAGCCGGCATCGACATGGTGCACTTCTCCGGTAACGCCGCTGGATAGATCCGACAGCAGATACAGCCCCGCGCCGCCCACATCGTCGATCGTGACGTTCCGCCGCAGCGGGGAGTTGAGCTCGTTCCACTTTAGGATGTAGCGGAAGTCGCCGATGCCGCTGGCCGCAAGGGTCTTGATAGGGCCGGCGCTGATCGCATTCACGCGGATGGCGTCCGGGCCGAGATCGTTGGCGAGATACCGCACGCTGGTCTCGAGGGCCGACTTAGCCACTCCCATCACGTTGTAATGCGGTACGACCTTTTCGGCCCCGTAATAGCTCAGCGTGAGGATGCTGCCGCCGCCCGAGCCGTCGTCGGCCTTGGCAGGCATCATGGCGGCGGCGCGTTTGGCAACCGCGACCAAGCTGTAGGCGGAGATGTTCATCGTCATCAGGAAATTGTCGAGACTGGTGTCGACATATTTCCCGCGCAATTCGTTCTTGTCCGAAAAACCGATGGCATGGACCACGAAGTCGAGCGTGTCCCAGCGCTCCTTCAATGTGGCGAAGGCCCGATCCAGCTCGGCCATGTCCGAAACATCGCAATCGAAGGTGAAGTCACTGCCGAGTTGCGCCGCCAGCGGCTCGACACGCTTCCTGAGCGCATCGCCCTGATAGGAGAAGGCAAGCTCGGCCCCGTGCTCGGCCAGCTTCTGCGCAATACCCCAAGCGAGCGACTTGTCGTTCGCGAGACCCATGATCAGCCCGCGCTTGCCCGCCATCAATTCACTCATCGCTTCACGTCTCCTTTTGTCCCGGCCCCGCTGCCACGGTGGGGACGGCGGATTCTGCGGCACGGGCGCGGTCGTCGGCCTGCCCGATCATGTTCATCTGTTCCTCGGGCGTCTCGGCGAGCGCCGCATTGAGTTCGGCCCCTATAACCACGCCCAAGCCCACGAGCCAGAAGAAGAACAAGGCAACCATGATCCCGGCGAGGCTGCCGTAGGTGAGATTGTAGCTGAAAAAGCTGCGCAACACCGAGGGCAGAACTGTCGTGACCAGCAGCCACCATCCGGTGGTGAAGAGAACTCCGGGCCATTTGGGATAGCGGCGTGAGCGATATTGCTTCGGGGTCAGGGTGTAAAACAACAGATAGAGCGAGCCAAAAAGGCCGAATGCGGGCACGATGCGCGAAATCTGCAAGGCGGTGACCTGGCTGACGAGCGCGGGAAAATAGGCCTCGATCACCTGGCTGGCGGCGCCGATGATCACCTGGCTGATAAGCGATAGCATCAGCAGGATCACGGCGCCGATGATGATGCCGGCGGATAGAAGCCTGTATTTCCAGAATGCCTGCGTCATCTTCGTTCCATATGCGCGGCGCAGGATATCGCGAATGGTTTCCACCAAGCTGGATACCGTCCACAGCGCCACGAACGCACCCACCCACAGGAACCATCCGCTGCGGGCGGAAACGACGTCACGGGCCACGGGTTCGATCACATTGCCCACTACGGGGGGCAGCGCGAACAGCACCGCGTTTATGGTTGCGGCGCGCTCGCTTTCCTCGCCGACCAGCGAAAAGATCGCCGCCCCGAGGATGAAGAACGGAAAGATCGAGAACATCGCCAGATAGGCGAGGTTGCCCGCGTGGATGAAACCATCGTTGAAGGTGCCGATCGCGGTGCGCTTGATGACTTCCCAGGCCTTGGGCCCCAGGCCGAGCCGCGTGGCGAGCCGGCCAGCCGCTCCCTTGCGTTTTGCCGCCCTGCGCCGCGCCTCCGGCGAGAGCGAGTAGACCTCGCGCTCCTCCTCTTGCGGCAGGGCTTCGGCATTCAAGGGGTCATACCCCCAGCTTGCTGCGCGGGTCGCTCATGTCTTTCCAGCCGTCGAGCCGCTTGGATAGCTCGCCAAGGTCTCCCGGCAATTGGATTTCCAGCGTGACGAGTTGATCGCCCCGGCGGCCGCCCTTGGCCGAAAATCCCTTGCCCTTGAGCCTCAGGACGCTGCCGCCGCTCGTCCCCGGCTTTATCGTCATCATCACGGGCCCATCCACGGTCGGAACGCGCACCTTTCCGCCGTTCACTGCTTCATCGAGCGTGATCGGGAGGTCGAACCGCACATCGTTGCCATCGCGGCGATAAAGCTTGTGGCTTTCGACCTCGATGGTGACGAGCCCGTCTCCTGTCCCGCCAGGCCCCGCCTGGCCCTTTCCCTTCAGGCGCATCTGCGTTCCGGTTTCCACGCCTTCGGGAAGCTTGAGATCGATGGTCTTGCCGTCCGACAGGGTAATGCGCTGCGGCTTCAAAGTGGCCGCATCGACGAAAGGCACGCGAAGCTTGTAGGCGATGTCGGGTCCCTTCTGCGGCGGGGGGGGTCGTCGCTGACCGAACCCTCCGCCCTGGCCCGGATCGAACCCGCGGCTGCGGGCGCCGCCGCCGCCGAACAGGCCTTCGAACAGATCGCCCAGATCGACGCCCTCGGCGCCGCCTCCCATGCCGCGCAGATCCTCGGGCCGGAAGCCGGCCCCTCCGCGCTGACCGAAACCGCCGCCATAACCGCCACCACCACCGCCCATGCCCGCGAACGGGTTGGCGGGATTGCCCTCCGCGTCGATTTCTCCGCGATCGAACCGGGCTCGCTTGTCCTTATCCGAAAGCAAATCATAGGCCTGGGTGACCTGGCTGAAGCGTTCGGCTGCCTTAGGGTTATCCTTGTTGCGGTCCGGGTGCAGCTCCTTCGCAAGCTTTCGGTACGCGCTCTTGATATCCTTCTCGCTCGCGCCACGCGCGACGCCGAGGATGGAATAGGGATCGGAGGAGTTGTTGGCCATCGGCTGTGTTAGCTAGGTGGAACGCCCATCATGTGCAAGAAGGCTCGCATTGCCGCGAAGTTTGATGCGCGCGGGTGCCACCTGCGCTGATGCTTGTGGGGGGAAAAGTCGCGCCGCCATCGACAAGCTGCTGACATCGTTCATTTGAAGCGATACGCAAAGGCATGGCTCGGTTGCGGATCCTCCTTGTGTTCGGCACTCGGCCCGAGGCCATAAAGCTGGCTCCGGTTTATCGGGAGCTGGCGACGGATCCCGACAGTTTCGAACCGATCTGTTGCGTCACGGGTCAGCACCGGCATCTTCTCGACCAGGTTCTTCAAGTGTTCGGCATCGTCCCGGAATACGATCTTGACCTCATGCGCGAAGGGCAGGATCTTGCCGGGCTCACCGCCGATATTCTGCAGCGGATGTCGTATGTTCTGGATGCGGTGATGCGCGACGTCGTGCTGGTTCAAGGGGATACGACCAGCAGCATGGCCGCCGCAATGGTGGCGTTCTACCGGTCCATCCCAGTCGCGCATGTCGAGGCGGGGCTGCGAACCGGCGACCTTCGCTCGCCATTTCCGGAAGAATTCAACCGCCGCGCAACCGCGATGATGGCCCGCCTTCACTTCGCACCGACAGAGGAAAACAGGAATAATCTGCTGAAGGAAGGTTGCGACGCACGTCGGATCAAGGTTGTTGGCAACACCGTGATCGACGCGGTTCATGCGGTTATGCAGAAGCTGGAATCGAACGCGGATCTGCTGCGACGCGCCGAGGACGAACTCGATATGGCGACACGATTCGCTTGGCGGCAGGTGCCTTACGTCCTGGTGACCTGTCACCGGCGAGAAAGCTTTGCCGGCGGGATCGAGCAGATATGCTCGGCCCTGGTCCGCCTGTCGCGTGATTTTCCGGATGCCCGCTTCCTGGTCCCGGTTCACCCCAACCCCCACGTGAGATCGGCGATCTATGCGCGCCTGTCCGGAAATCCGGCCCTCGCGCTCTGCGACCCCTTGACTTACCCTGCGTTTCTTCTGGCCATCCAAAACAGCCTTTTCGTGATGACCGACAGCGGCGGGGTTCAGGAAGAGGCACCAAGCTTTTCGAAGCCGCTGCTGGTCATGCGTGAGCGAACCGAACGCGCGGAGCTAAAGAACTGGAGCGCCGCCCGCCTGGTTGGGCTCGAATGCGAACACATTGCATCTGCCGCCAGCGAACTCTTGCGCAACCCCTCGACAGTGAGGGAAATGGCACCGGCGGCAAATCCTTTCGGAGACGGTGCGGCGTCCACTCGAATTGCGGAGTATCTCAAGAAAGAGCTGTTAGAATAGCTATCCTTGGTCCAGGCGCCCCGCCCCGATGATCGGGCCAGCCAAACATGGCCACTGTTCTCGCAGAAGGCTGCGCCCTAGGAGGGCGCAATCTTGTTAGTTCCAGGAGAGCCCAAGCCGTGGCCGCAATCCCAAATACAGAGCAGCTCCCCGGCGAAGTGACAGCACTGCGCGACGGCGATCCTCTGGATCTCTTCAACAAATGGTTTGATGAAGCCCGGTCGGTTGAACCCAACGATCCCAATGCGATGGCGCTTGCCACCGCCACGCCGGACGGCTGGCCTTCCGTTCGCATGGTCTTGCTGAAGGAGCACGGACCGGATGGCTTCGTATTCTACACCAATGCGGAAAGTCGCAAAGGCGGTGAAATCGCCGAGAATCCTCAAGGGGCGCTGCTATTTCACTGGAAGAGCCTGAGGCGCCAGATCCGTATCGAAGGCGCGCTGCAAGAGGTGAGCGAAGCGGAGGCCGATGCCTATTTCCATTCGCGTCCGCGCGTCTCGCAGATCGGCTCGGCGGCTTCTGACCAGTCGCGGCCACTTCCGCAGCGCCAGACCTATCTGAACCGTGTGGAGGACCTTGCTGTCCGCTTTCCCGAGGGGGACATTCCGCGCCCGGAACACTGGACCGGGTTTCGGCTCGTCCCCCATGCAATCGAGTTCTGGCTCGACCGACCCAATCGGCTCCATGACCGGAGGCTGTTCAAGCGCGTGGGAACGGGTGCGTGGAGCAGCACGCTGCTTTATCCATGATTGATAGCAGTACCAGTCAGCTGCAAAGGGCAAGACTGACCCGAAGCGCCGCGCTCGCGTCCATGAGCGTGGCGGTGGTGCTGGTGAGCCTGAAGTCCTGGGCGAGCTGGCAGACGAATTCGACCGCAATGCTGGGAAGCTTGGCGGATTCCGCGCTCGACCTCGCGGCAAGTTTTGCCACTCTGATCGGCGTGTGGATTGCGGCGAGGCCTGCGGACGATGATCATCGGTTTGGCCACGGCAAGGCCGAGGCGCTGGCTGCCATCGTGCAGGTGGTGCTGATCGCGGTTTCTGCCGCCGGACTGGCCTTCCGCGGGGTCGCGATGCTGTTCGGCCCAAATGAAACCCAAGCGGCGGGCGAAGGGATCCTGGTTTCGGGCATTGCCATCGCGGCCACGCTTGCGCTGATAAGCTGGCAGAAAATTGTCGTGCGCCGCACCGGATCGGTCGCGATCAAGACCGATCACGTTCACTATCAGTCCGATCTCATGCTCAATCTCGCCGTGATCGCGGCGCTTGCTCTCGACCAGTATGCCGGTTTCACTCAGGCCGATCCCCTGTTCGGGATCGCCATCGCGCTCTGGCTCGCATGGGGCGCCTGGAACGCCGCGCGCGAAGCAGTGGACCACCTGATGGACAAGGAGTGGCCGGACGAACGCCGCGAGGAATTTCTGCGCTGCCTCGCCCGGCATCCCGAACTGACCGGCGTTCACGATCTGCGCACGCGCACCAGCGGGGCAAAGGATTTCGTGCAATTTCATGCCGCCATGAATGGGGCGATGCCCTTGCGAGATGTTCACCGCATCATGGACGAGATCGAAGAACGCATCGCACGGGAATTTCCCGGCGTGGAAATCCTGATTCATCCCGACCCGACCGGCCTGGTCAACGAATCGGGGGTGGCTGCGGAAGAACTGCTTCCGGACATCGAAGGAAATGTTCTGCGATGAAGATACCTTATTTCCACGTGGATGCGTTCGCCAGCGAACCGTTCAAAGGCAATCAGGCGGCTGTGATGCCTCTGGAAACCTGGCTTCCCGACGATGTGTTGCTGGCGATCGCCGCGGAAAACCTGTTTGCCGAAACCGCCTTCGTGGTCCGGGACGAAACGGGCGAAGCGGACTGGGAATTGCGGTGGTTCACGCCTGCCGAGGAAGTGCGTCTATGCGGTCACGCGACGCTTGCGAGCGGCCATGTACTGCTCGAGCGAGATGGCGGGAGGCGGGTCTCTTTCAGGACCAGACAGGCAGGGGTTCTGGAAGTCCGCAGGGGGGGGGAGGCTTACGAACTCGCTCTCCCAGCCATTAAGACCGAGCTTTCCGCATGGCCGGAGGCGGTGGCATCACTGGGCGCCGATCCTGCCGAGGTCTGGCGCCACGAGGATGGTTACGGCATCTATCTTTTTGCCAACGAGGCTGAGGTTCGCGGTCTTTCCCCCGATCTGCGGGGCATGGGCAAGCTGGGGAACGACCAGTTCATCTGCACTGCGCCAGGAAGCAATCACGATTTCGTGAGCCGTGTGTTCGTGCCGGGCGGCGGGGTGGATGAAGACAGCTTCACGGGTTCGGCCCATGCCGCCCTCACCCCGTTCTGGTCTGCCCGCCTGGGGAAGGCGGAGTTCATCGCCCATCAGGCCAGCGCTCGGGGCGCGGATGCGTCCTGCCGGCTGGAAGGCGACCGAGTCTGGCTCGGCGGCGACTGCACGACTGTGGTCGAAGGCACTTTCTATCTTTCGGGGTAAACCGCCAAGAGATCGGCCAGCTTGGGCATGAGTGCCCTACGCTCGTCCGCATCCGAATGCCCCAGCCGGACCACTGTCAGCCGCTGGGCGGGCGAGATCAATGCATATTGCCCCATGTGTCCGATCATCGCGAACAGCGAACCCGGTCCCCGGTCAGGGAAAAGCGGGTTTTCCCCGGCTCCCGGAACCGCTTTGTTGAGCCACGTCTGCATGCCGTAGTTCGGGCTGCGCGGGCTGGGTGTGATCATCTGTTCGACCCATTGGCGCGGCACCAGTTGGGCGCCCTTGTACGAACCCTTCGTGCGCAGGAACTCTCCGAAGCGCGCATAGTCTCGCGCGGTCGCGTGCATCAGACTGCCACCGATCAGCGTTCCCGATTCGTCGAACTCCGGGACGACGCTCGTCATGCCCAGAGGCTCGAACAGGCGCGCCTGCAAATAATCCGCCACCGCGCGCCGCCGCACTTCCGGGTCGCGGCTGTTGTTGGTCAGAACCCGTGCCGCGATATCGGCCAGAATCACCGTGGTATTACTCGAATATTCGAATGTGCTGCCCGGCTCCGCCTCGAGCGGCTGCTCCTCTGCCCACTTGGCCATGTCTCCGCGACCATCCAGGAACAGCATCCTCACCTCGCTGCTCTCCACCGGCACCGGCCCCGCTTCGGTATGATCCAGGCCGGACCGCATCTGGAGAAGATGGCGAAGCGTGATCGCGCCGCGCGGATCACCGGCTCGCCGCCAGCGTGGAATTGGCGCGGGCTCGTCCAGCGCAAGCAAGCCGTCGGCCACCAGCATGCCGATCAGGGTGGCGGTGATCGTCTTAGCCATGGACCAGCTGACGAAGCGCGTGTCCTCGTCGTAACCGGCTGCATATCGTTGGGCGGCCAGTTTCCCGTCCGCCATAACCACGACCGCTCGCGTTTCGCCGACAGCGGGATCGACGAACAGAGTATCTATCGCGCGGGCAAGTTCGTCGCGGGGCGCGCCGGCATCGGATGTGACCGCCGCACGGGCTTCTTCGCTAAGCGGCGGCGGCCCGGTCGGTTGCGGGGATCCGCAAGCGACGAGGCTTGTGGCGAGGGCGAGTGCGGGGATAAGGGCCAGGTGTCGCGGAAACATTGCCGCGCTCAATCGCACGGGGTTTTCGCGCTTGGCAAATGCAAAATCGAACCGCCGCCGCTGGGTTTGGCCGACAGTGCTGCTGCTCGCCATTGCTGGTGCCGCGGCGGCGTGGTTCTCGTCCTATGGCACCATGATCCGCGGCAACGCGACGGCTGGCACCGGCTATCTCGCCCATGTGGCTTGCTCGTGCAGGTATATAGCCGGCCGCAGCCTCGACGATTGCGAGAAGGACAAAATGGGCGGCATGGAGCTTATCCGGCTCTCCGACGATCCGCAGACGAAGAGCGTAACGGCGAGTGTGCCAATGCTTGCGAGCGACACGGCATCCTATCGAAAAGGATACGGGTGCATTTTGCAGCAATCGCAAAGGGCCGCCGGCTAGCCAGCCTGTTCGGTTTCCTCGATCCACCCGCCCCCGATGACACGCTCGCCCGAATAAAGAACTGCGGCTTGCCCCGGCGCCACTCCGAATTCGGGGTTGGCGAAGACGATCCTCGCGTCGGCGCCATCGCCAAGGGAGCCTTCGAGAGTGACCGGAACCGGCTTTGCCAGGCTACGGACCTTTGCGGTCAGGGATTCACTTGGCAGCGGGCCTATACGGTTGGTCTGCGAGAGAAGTGCAGCGCCCACTGCCAGTAGCTGCTTGGGACCTACCCGGACCTGGGCATTTTCGGCATCAATCCCGACGACATAGAGTGGCTCCGGCTGGCCGCCGATCTCCAGCCCCCGGCGCTGGCCTACCGTATAGTGGATGATGCCGGGGTGTTCTCCCAAAACGGCTCCGGTTTCGGCGTGGACGATGTTGCCCGGCCTCGCACCCTCGGGTCGAAGGGACTTTACGATCCGCGCGTAATCCCCGTCGGGAACGAAGCAGATGTCCTGGCTGTCGGGCTTGGAAGAGTTGCGAAGCCCCGCCTGCTCCGCCAGCGCACGCACCTGCGGCTTCGGCAAGCCGCCCAGGGGGAAGCGCAGAAAGTCCATCTGCGCCTGCGTAGTCCCATACAGGAAGTAGGACTGATCGCGGGCGGGATCGAGCGCGCGGTGCAGCTCGGCGCCATCCGCACCCATGATGCGGCGCACGTAATGGCCCGTCGCCAGGCAGTCCGCGCCCAGTTCCCGAGCCATCTTCAGGAGATCGGTGAACTTGGGGCCCATGTTGCAGCGGATGCAGGGCACGGGCGTGCGCCCGGAGATGTAATCGTCTGCGAACTGCTCGACCACATCGTCACGGAACGCGCTTTCGTGATCGAACACATAATGGGCCATGCCAAGGCGATCCGCCACCGAACGGGCATCCGCGATATCGTCTCCGGCGCAGCACGCGCCCTTGCGCCCGGTGGCGGCCCCGTAATCGTAAAGCTGGAGCGTTATGCCGATCGCTTCCGCGCCGCTGGCATGAGCCAATGCGGCCACCACCGAACTGTCGACGCCTCCCGACATGGCGACTACGATCCGGCATTCGCTTGCCGGCTTCGGCAGATCGAAAAGGCGCGCCGCTTCGGCTGGAGCCAGCAGATCGTCGGGGTGTGCAAGGATTTCGATCGTCTTTGTCATCGGGGCTGGGACCCTACACAAAACGCGCCGATACCGCCAGTCGGCCCCCGCAAATGGCGAATCTCATGTTTCACGGAGTGTTTACCACACCGGACCTATAGGGACACTCATGTTTGAGGGTCCCATCAAGGCGGCAGACTATGCCGGGAGCGAGGAATTGCCCATCTTGCGGCAGTTGCGCTGGACCGATCTGGTCGCCCGGATCGCCGCGACGCGCGATTGTCGCGACACTGCCCAGCAGGAAAATGCCACCCGGGAAGAGGAAAGCGCCAGCTTCGCGAACTTCCATACCAGCGAAGAAAAGACTAAATGGCGCGTTAACCGTGATGCTTTAAGCGATGGCAAAATGCCTCGGTTAAGTCAGCCCGACGACGCGAATAGCGCGGCAAATGGCGACCGAGAAACGAGATGATTGAAAACCAGGACATCCGCCCCGCACAGGTAATCGGCCCCCTGGGCGAACCGCTGACGATTGCGGACCTGCCGCCGCCGAATACACGGCGCTGGGTCGTGCGCCGCAAGGCCGAGGTGGTCGCCGCCGTCAACGGCGGTTTGCTCACCATCGAAGATGTGCTGGAGCGATACGGCCTGACCCTGGAAGAGTTCGCGTCCTGGCAGCGCGCGGTGGACCGCTCGGGCATGCAAGGCCTCCGGGTCACGCGGATCCAGCACTACCGCGAACTCTACGAGCGCCAACTCAAGTACTGACGCATCGCTTGATATTTTCGCGCGGGAACCCGGTGGTCTTCCGCGCGATGACCTTCTGTATGACGGCCAAGGGAACCACAGTGCCTGTCGAACCGTTCAAGGTTCAACAGGATCAGGGGATCCTTAAACAGGAGGAAAGAATGGGTTGGATTATCGCAATTATCGTCGGCGGTGTTGCCGGTTGGCTGGCCAGCATGGTCATGAACCGTGATGCTTCCATGGGTATTTTCTGGAATATCGTCGTGGGCATTATCGGCGCGGTCATCGGCAACTTTCTTGCCGGCCCGCTTTTCGGCGTCCAGGGCACCATCCAGAGCTTCAATCTTACCGGCTTCCTAATCGCCATCGTCGGCGCGATCGTGTTGCTCGGCATTGCGAACCTCGTCCAGCGTGGGCGTGTTCGCTAATTTGAAGCGACGGAATAGACTAGCAAAGTAAAGGGCGGCCTTCGGGTCGCCCTTTTCATTTAACGGTGTACCTCCCGTACCAGGGCGTGTTCGAAATGTCGCTGGTCCGTGGCAAATCGCAGCCCGTCGAGTGGCCGATTGCCCTTCATGCCACTTCGCTATAGAGCCTGACAGACGCTGAAATCCCACTCTAACGGGACGGCGCGGCTTGGGACAATGCGCAAATCGGCATGAATTACGAGACGCGAATATCCGCCGACAAGGCCGAAAGCCTGCACGGCACTTTGGAAGCCCCTCTCATAGAGGAGGAACGGTCGCGCCGTCGCTGGCCGTGGTTCGTTCTGGCCGGGCTGGCGCTTGCCATAGCGGCCTTTTTCATCTTCGGGCGTGGTGGTGGGGAAACCACACCTGCCGGGGATCAGGCGGATCAGTTGCCGGTGGTGACTGTCGTGGCGCCGGGCAACGCCACCATAGAGGGAACCATCAACGCGACGGGCACACTGGGCGCTCGCCGTGAAGTTCCGGTCGGCGTGGTGGGCGAAGGGGGCCGTGTGATTTCCGTTCCGGTCGATCGGGGCGACTGGGTCCGCCAGGGTCAGGCACTCGTGGCGATCGATCGGTCGGTCCAGAACCAGCAGGCCAGCGGCGCCGCGGCGCAGGTCGAGGTCGCACGGGCGGATGCCGATCTGGCGCAGTCCAATCTGGAACGCGCGCTCAAGCTCGTCGATCGCGGTTTCGTATCCACCGCCGACGTCGATCGCCTCACCGCCACCCGCGATGCCGCCAACGCGCGCGTCCGCGTCGCGGAAGCGACTCTTCGGGAATTGCGGGCGCGCAACGACCGCCTCAGCGTGGTGGCGCCAACCTCGGGTCTTATCCTTACCCGCAATGTCGAGCGCGGCCAGACGGTTGGCGCCGGGTCGCAGCCGCTGTTTACCATTGCCCAAGGGGGCGAGATGGAGCTCCTGGCGCGGCTCGGGGAAGAAGATCTCGCCAGCGTTTCGGTCGGTACGCCCGTCACGGTGAGACCGGTCGGTCTCGACAAAACCTATTCCGGACAGATCTGGCAGATCGACCCCGTCATCGATGCGCAGACGCGTCAGGGTATCGCCCGGGTCGCTCTCAGCTATGCGCCGGGCCTGCGCCCGGGCGGATTCGCCAGCGCCGTGATCCAGTCGGGCACGGTGGTCGCGCCGATGCTGCCGGAAAGTGCCATCATGTCCGATGCGCAGGGCAATTACGTCTACATCATCGACAAGGATGATAAGGTGGTGCGCCGCGGTATCGAAACCGGGCTGGTAACCGATCGCGGTATCGCCGTAGTCGACGGACTATCGGGGCAGGAGCGGGTGGTGCTTCGCGCCGGCGGGTTCCTCAATCCAGGCGATCGGGTGAAGCCCAAGCTGACCAAGGCCGGGAACTGAAACATGGGCCTGCGCGGAATTTCTGCCTGGTCGATCAGAAATCCGATCGTCCCGCTCGTCCTGTTCGCCGGCTTGCTTTTCGCCGGCTTCCTCAGCTTTTCGCGCATGAGCGTACAGAACGATCCCGACATCGAATTCGGTGTCGTGGTCGTAAACATCAGCCAGCCTGGCGCCGCACCAAGCGAAATCTACACGCAGATCACCGAAAAGGTCGAAAGCGCCGTCGCATCGGTCGAAGGCGTGGATGTCGTCTCCAGCGACGCAACCGAAGGATCGTCGACCACCCAGATCCAGTTTGAAATCGGGGAGGACATCAACAACGCTGTCAACGAGGTCAAGGCGGCTGTCGATCAGGTTCGAGGCGATCTGCCCGAAGGTATTCTCGAGCCGCGGGTGTTTAAGGTAAATACCTCCAGCAACGAAATCGTCAGTTTCGCGGTGACCGCCGACGACATGACCATGGAGCAGCTGAGCTGGTTCACCGACGATGTCGTGACGAAACGTCTTTTGGCCGTTCCCGGAGTAGCGGCCGCTTCGCGCAGGGGCGGCGTCGACCGGGAGATCCGCGTAACTCTCGATCCCGCCCGGATGCAGGCGCTCGGCGTTACCGCAGCGCAGATCAACGCGACGCTGCGGCAGACCAATGTCGATGCCGGTGGCGGGCAGTCCGAGATCGCCGGTTCACGCCAGTCTGTCCGCGTGCTCGGGAATGCGGAAACGGCCTACCAACTCGGTCAGCAGCAGATTTCGCTGGGCGGCGGCCGTACGGTCAAGCTGTCCGACGTCGCAACGGTCTCCGATGGGGCAAGCGAAATCCGCAGCATTGCCAAGGTCGACGGACGTTCGGTGGTTACTTTCGGCATCCAGCGGGCGCGCGGCGAATCCGACGTTTCGGTCTATGATGATTCCATCGCAGTCCTCGACGAGATCCAGAAAGAGAATCCCGGCATCAAGTTTACCGAACTGTTCAATTCGGTAACCTATACCAAGGACCAGTACGAAAGTTCGATGGCCGCCATGATCGAGGGTGCGATCCTGGCCGTTGTGGTGGTCTTCTTCTTCCTCCGGGACTGGCGCGCGACCATCATAGCCGCGATTGCGATCCCGCTCTCCGCCATCCCCACCTTCTGGTTCATGGACATGCTGGGCTTCTCGCTCAATTCCATGAGCCTGCTCGCCCTCGGCCTGGTGGCGGGCGTTCTTGTGGACGACGCGATCGTGGAGATCGAGAACATCGTCCGGCACATGCGCATGGGCAAGACGGCTTATCAGGCGTCGATCGATGCGGCGGACGAAATCGGCATCGCGGTGGTCGCGTGCACCTTCGCTATCGCGGCTGTATTCCTCCCCGTCGGCCTGATGCCGGGCGTGGCCGGACAGTTCTTCAAGAACTTCGGCCTCACTGTTGTCGCCGCGGTGCTGATGAGCCTCGCGGTGGCACGCATGATTACGCCGCTTATCGCGGCCTATTTCCTGCGTGAACACGGCGCGGCGCCCCATGCCGACGGAAAATGGATCCGGCAGTACACCCGGGTGCTCGAATGGTCGATCGACCGGCGCAAGGCCGTCGCATATCGCGAGCGCATGCTTGAAAAGCATGGCAAGATTGGGATCTTCAGGCGGATCAAGGCACGTTTCCTCGACCATCGCATCTGGGTGATGGGTATCGGCCTTGCATCGTTCGCCCTCACGATCGTGATGTTCGCGACCACGCCCATGCAGTTCTTCCCGAACACAAATCTCGATTTCAGCACGGTCCGCATCGAGATGGTACCCGGGACAACGCTGGAACAGACCGAGGAGGTCTCGGACCAAGTCGCTGATATCCTGCGCGCCGAACAGGAACCCGAGACGATCCAGCAGCGGGTGAATGAAGGCAGCAGTTCGATCTACGTAAACCTTCGCGAGGATCGTGAGCGCAAGAGCCTGCAGTTCGAACAGGAAGTGGCGATCAAGTTCCAGCAGATCCCCGACGCGCGCGTAAATTTCCAGCAAAACCAGAATGGCCCTCCGGGCGGTTCCGGGCGCGATATCTCGGTCATGCTGTCGGGTAGCAATCCGGAACTGCTCGATCGCACCGCCTTGCAGCTGGTGGAACAGATGCAGGGCCTTGACTCGATCCGTGCCCCGCGGGTGGAAGCGGATCTTCAGCGGCCGGAACTGATTATCACACCGCGCAGCGACCTCGCCGCTTCGCTCGGCGTCACGACGGCGGCGCTAAGCCAGGCAATCCGCATCGCCACCATCGGCGAGATCGATCAGAACGCTGCCAAGTTCTCGCTGTCCGACCGGCAGGTTCCGATCCGGGTCATGCTGCCCGAACAGTCGCGTGGCAATCTCTCGACCATTCAGAACTTGCCCGTCCCTACGGCAAGTGGCGGCTCCGTACCGCTCTCCCGCGTTGCCGATATCAAGTTCGGGGCAGGTCCGACCTCCATCGAAAGCTACGATCGGCTGCGGCGCGTATATATCGGTGCCGACCTTGCGCCCGGTGTGGACAAGGGCGTCGCGGATGCCCAGATCGCCAAGCTGCCGTTGATGCAGAACCTGCCTACCGGGGTCAGCAATACCAAGGCCGGATCCGATCGGTTCCTCCAGGAACTGCTGCGAGATTTCACGATCGCACTGGCGACGGGTATCCTTTCCGTCTTCGCGGTTCTCGTCCTGCTCTATCGCCGCCTGATGAGCCCGTTGGTTAACATGGGGTCGCTGCTGCTCGCGCCTCTCGGCGGCCTGATCGCGCTCAAGCTTCTGGGCCAGCCCATCTCGCTTCCCGTGTTCATCGGCATCCTCATGCTGTTCGGTATCGTCGCGAAGAATTCGATCCTGCTCGTCGACTTCGCGCTCGAGGAGATGGACAGGGGAATGACTCGGTTCGAGGCTATCGTCGAGGCCGGACACAAGCGTGCCCAGCCGATCGTGATGACCACGGTGGCCATGTCGGCGGGCATGGTCCCCACCGCCATGTCGCTGTCGGGCGATGGTGCGTGGCGCGCGCCGATGGGCACGGTGGTGATCGGCGGTCTCGTCCTTTCCACGGTCCTCACGCTGCTGATCGTTCCGGCGGGTTTCAGCCTCGCGGCGGGTATCGAACGGAGGCTGGGGCCGAAGCTTCGGCGGACCTTCCTCTCCTATGATCCCAAGCGCGATGGCGCGTCCGGGGTTGACGGACGCTCTGATGGGACGGCACTCCCCGCAGAGTGAGATCGCCGGACCTTCCCGCGCCCGTGGCGCCCCGCATAGCTGCCATCACGCCTGATCGCGCGCGGGTGATGCGCCGCACCGCGACGGGGTTGCTCGTGCTGATGGCGGTAATCTTCGCGATCTCAGGCCGCTTCCTCGACGCCCACCCGATTTGGGGTTTCATCCATGCCTTCTCGGAAGCGGCAATGGTTGGCGGGCTCGCGGACTGGTTCGCGGTCACCGCGCTGTTCCGCCATCCACTCGGGCTGCCGATCCCGCACACTGCGATCATCCCTGAAAACAAGGACCGCATCGCCGATACGATGGCGGGGTTCCTGCGCGAGAATTTCCTGACACCTGCCGTGGTTGCGCGGCGCATGCGCGAGATGAACCTGGCCCATGCTGTCGGCAGCTACTTGGCCGAGCCCACGCCGGGGGGAACATCGCGGGTGAGGGCCGGGGCGGGCGAGCTTCTGGTCGAAGTGCTGCAATCGCTCGATCCCGAACGGCTCGGTACGCAGGTCCGCGCCGCGCTCGCCAGTGGCCTTGAACGGCTTCCGGTGGCGCCGCTGCTCGGCAAGCTGCTTTCCACCATGATTGCGGACGGGCGCCACAAGCCGCTGATCGACAGTGCCATCCGTTGGGCTGGCCTGGTGCTGGAAGACAACGAACAGATGGTGCGCGCGATGATCCATGCCCGCGCCAACACGCTGCTGCGCTTTACCGGGCTGGACGAAAGGCTCGCCAATTCGGTCCTGGACGGGCTCTATAAGTTGCTGGCCGAGGTGTTGGTGGATCCCGACCATCCCTTGCGCTCCAAGGTGGAAGAGGGATTGCGCAAGCTGGCGAATGATCTGGTCGAGGATGAAGAGACGCGCGACAAGGTTGAGAGGATGAAGCGCGAACTGATTGCGAACCCCGCCGTGGCGGTGTGGTGGCAGGGCGTGTGGGAGCGTTTGCGCCGCGGGCTGATCGACATGGTTCGCGGGAAGGGCAAGACCGATGCCAGCCTGTCCGCGCTGTTCGAAAGCTTCACGGAGATGGGCGTCGCTTTGCGCGACGATCCCCGGCTGCAGTGGCAGGTCAATCGCTTCGCGCGACGCACGGCGGTGGGCGTTGCGTCACGCTATGGCGGGCAGATCGTCCAGTTGGTGTCGGAGACGGTCAAGCGCTGGGATGCCACCACGATTACGGACCGGGTCGAAGGCGCGGTGGGCCGCGACCTCCAGTTCATCCGCATAAACGGCACCCTCGTGGGCGGGCTGGTAGGGGTTGCAATCCATGCCCTGGTATTGCTGCTGTGATCTAATCAAACAGGTTAGTCTGACAATTTGAAAAGAACCAAACTCGTATGGTACGATGCAAAGGGGCTGCCGTCAGCATCGATTGCAGGGTCAAAACGTGCTCGCTTGATTATCGCATCGCATACTAGCTCTCGAAACTGTTCGATGCTCGCTCCGCTTTGGATCGCGCACGAGGTAGCGATGCCTTCTTTGTCTACGATTACACGCACATAAAGCAGGCCTTCTTGTAGTCCTTTTATCGCATTACGCGGATAGTCCGCATCGGTGAGCCACTCT
Organism: Qipengyuania sp.; assembly: GCF_042095715.1. GTDB lineage: Bacteria > Pseudomonadota > Alphaproteobacteria > Sphingomonadales > Sphingomonadaceae > Qipengyuania. The sequence continues at coordinate 28,751 of NZ_JBELMO010000025.1, forward strand.
CCCTCGTTCAACGCAGTTGGAGGCGAGCGTTGCGATCTCACGCGTTGCGGATCGAGCCCCCAAGATGAAACTAGCCGTTCTGTGCAATCGTCCAACGCGGAAAAGGCGTCTCCCATCGATCCAGTCACAAGAACTACGCGGTCGTCCCCATCGTAACCGAGGGATAATCGATCGACCGCCGCCTCTTCCTCACGTGTGTAATGCATTGAATAAGGGGGGACAGTCCCACCCTTATCATAATCGAAATTTTCCGGAGAGATCGCTAATTTGTTGCGAAAAATTAACGCCGGGGCCCATTTTCCTAACGTGCCTATCATAGCAGTGCGCTTAAAGGCCTTGTTCGCTCCGAAACGCAGGCTAATTGGTGCGTTTTCTTTAACAACCTGGCCTTCAGAAATGCGATTTTGCAATCGCCGGGCAAAACTAAAGGGGCGCCCGGCCAAGGTCATCGCAAAACGTTCGCCAGGCTCGAATTGTTCGATCAGCATGACGCTCTCGTTCTTCCCATGCCCGAAGACACTCATCAGACGACAGCTCTGATTCGCATAATTTAGGCTCCACGCAGATGATGGCTCCAGGGTTATGACCTCGGACGCACGCGCATTCGAAGCAAGCCCTGCCAATATTGCCAGCACCCATGGGGAGCGAACCGCCAACACGCCGACCATCAATCTCCCAGTAAAAATCGAAGCCATCAACGGTGGCCTCAACCTCATACTGAAATTCGAAGATCGATGATAGGCTAGAGCTTTTCGGTCAGTTCCGGAACGATCTTGAACAAGTCGCCGACCAGGCCGATGTCGGCGACCTGAAAGATCGGTGCATCCTCGTCCTTGTTGATGGCGATGATGGTCTTGGAATCCTTCATCCCGGCAAGGTGCTGGATGGCGCCGGAGATACCGATCGCGAAATACACTTCGGGAGCCACGATCTTGCCGGTCTGGCCGACCTGATAATCGTTCGGGACATAGCCCGCATCGACCGCGGCGCGGCTGGCACCGACCCCCGCGCCGAGCTTGTCCGCGAGCGGCATGATGTATTCCTGGAAGGTTTCCGCATCCTTCAGCGCGCGCCCACCGGAAACGATGATATTGGCGCTCGTCAGCTCCGGACGTTCCGATTTGGCGAGTTCCTGGCCAACGAAGCTGGACATGCCGGCATCGCCTGCGCCCGACACGTCTTCGATCGCTGCGGATCCGCCCTCCGGCTCCGCCTTGTCGAAAGCGGTACCCCGCACAGTGACAACCAGCTTTTCGTCACTGGATTCGACCGTTGCGATGGCGTTGCCGGCGTAGATCGGACGGGTGAAGGTCTTGTCACCCTCGACAGACAGAATGTCCGAGAGCTGCATCACATCGAGCAATGCCGCGACCCGCGGGGCAATGTTCTTGCCCGTGGTGGTGGCAGGCGCGACAAACGCATCGTGATCGCTCATGAGATCCACGATCAGCGGCGCCACGTTTTCGGGCAGGCCGTGTTCATAGGCGGTATCGTCCGCCAGCAGGACCTTGCCGACCCCCGCGATCTTGGCAGCTTCGTCCGCCACCGCGCGGCAGCCGCTGCCGGCCACCAGCAGATCGACGTCGCCAAGCTTTCCGGCGGCGGTCACGGCGGACAGGGTTGCGTCCTTCAGGGCGGAATTGTCGTGTTCGACCCAGACCAGTGTCTTCATGTCAAATATCCTCTTCGTCCGGGGATGCTCAGGCTATGAGGGTCCCGGTTTGACGGCATCTCAGGCGATGCCGAGCGCCTTGATCTTCGCGACGAGCGCATCGACGTCCTCGACCTTCTCACCCGCTTGGCGAACCGGCGGTTCGGCGACCTTCAGCGTCTTCAGGCGCGGTGCGACGTCCACGCCGTAATCGGCGGGGGTCTTGTTCGCTAGCGGCTTGGACTTCGCCTTCATGATGTTGGGAAGCGAGGCATAGCGCGGCTCGTTGAGGCGCAGGTCGGTGGTAACGATGGCGGGAAGCGTCAGCTTCACCGTTTCCAGCCCGCCGTCGATTTCGCGCTTCACGGTCACGCTGTCGCCGTCGATTTCCACGGTGTTGGCGAAGGTGCCCTGCGGACGACCCATCAGCGCCGCCAGCATCTGGCCGGTCTGGTTGCTATCATCGGAAATCGCCTGCTTGCCCAGCAGGACCAGGCCCGGCTGTTCCTCGTCCGCGATCGCTTTCAGGATCTTGGCGACGGCCAGCGGCTCCACATCCACGTCATCGTCGACCTGCACCAGGATCGCACGGTCCGCACCCATCGCCAACGCGGTGCGCAATGTTTCCTGCGCCTTTGCCGGCCCGATGGAGACCGCGACGATCTCCTCCGCCTTGCCCGCTTCCTTAAGTCGGATCGCCTCTTCGACGGCGATTTCGTCAAAAGGGTTCATGCTCATCTTCACGTTGGCGAGATCGATCCCGCTGCCGTCGGCCTTAACCCGCGGCTTCACGTTGTAATCGATCACCCGCTTTACGGGGACGAGGATTTTCATGCGATATCCTTCCTCTCGAATGGTCTGCGAGGCGCCTACCTTGCGTTTACGTAAACGTCAATCTGTTGTCGGTCTCTCCCGCTTCCCTTGCTCGGGGGGCGGAGTGGGTCAAGCCCGCAGTTTATAGGCTTTACTATGTGTGAGACGGTAAATAGTTTCGGCCCTCCCCGAGCAGGGAGACCTTTCATGCGTTTGCCGACGATTGCCATGCTGCTGCTCGCCATCTTTTCATGGTCCGCCGGCGTGCCCGCGAGAGGGCAGGAAACCCGGATAGCGCCTGAGGATCACGTGCCCCCTGCTGCGACGATCGACCAGCTGGCGTGGCTGGTCGGCCGCTGGAGCGGTACGGGAATTGAGGGCGGCGACGCGCATGAGAGCTGGCTGGCTCCCACCACCGGCGGGACCATGGTCGGCACCTTCGTCCAGGAAACGCCGGAGGGTGAGATCATGTTGACGGAGCACATGTATCTCGGCCCGCTGGATGGCTCGCTTGCAGTTCGGCTGAAGCATTTCGGACCGGATCTGGTCGGGTGGGAAGACCGGGAGGAAATGGTGACCTTCCGCCTGATCGCGCTTGAACCGTGCGCCGCCTATTTCACGGCATTGACCTATCGCTGCGATGGTGACGACGGAATGGTGGTGGCAGTCCGCATGAAAAGCGACGCGCCCGAGCCTCAGGAACTCGTGTTCCGCTTTAAGCGGCAGGGTGCGAACGCTCCGGCCGCCTCATGCCCTGATGCCGCGACCACGCCGGAAATGAACGCCTGTTGGGCCGCGCGCCTCGGGGAAGTGGAAGCGCGCATGGAGCGATATTTCGCCGCGGCCTTGGACAAGGAGAAGGCGCGCCCGCAATTGCAGGCGAAGATGCGGTCTGCGCAGCAGGCCTTCGCAGCCTATGCGAATGGCGAATGCGACGCCGTGCTTGAAGACTGGTCGGATGGCACGATCCGCACCGTGATGGCGCTGGACTGCCGGATTGCGCTGACAAACGCGCGGACACATGCGATCTGGCAGACCTGGCTGACGTATCCCGACAGCACCGCGCCAGTGCTGCCGGAACCCGAACCTATGCGATAATGTTCGAAGGCGGCGCTCAGGCCGCCTTCTTCACTTCGGCCACGATCTTGCGGGCCGCATCGCCCAGATCATCGGCACTGACGATGGCCAGACCGGAATTGTCCAGAATCGCCTTGCCCTGATCGACGTTCGTACCTTCGAGTCGCACGACCAGCGGAACCGAGAGGTTCACGTCCTTGGCCGCCTGGACGATACCGTTGGCGATGACGTCGCACTTCATGATGCCGCCGAAAATATTGACGAGGATACCCTCGACCGCCGGATCCTTGAGGATGATCTTGAACGCCGCCGTCACCTTCTCGGTCGTCGCGCCGCCGCCCACATCGAGGAAGTTAGCGGGGAAAGCGCCGTTGAGCTTGATGATGTCCATCGTCGCCATGGCCAGGCCTGCGCCATTGACCATGCAGCCGATGTTGCCGTCCAGCTTGATATAGGCGAGATCGTATTCGCTCGCTTCGACCTCGGCCGGGTCTTCCTCGGTCACGTCGCGCAGGTCTTCCACGTCCTTGTGGCGGAACAATGCATTGCCGTCGAAGCTCATCTTGGTGTCCAGCACCAGCAGCTTGCCATCGTCGGTTTCGACCAGCGGATTGATCTCGAGCATCTCGCAATCGAGTTCGGTGAAGGCGGTGTAGAGCTGCTTGGTGAGCTTCTGGCACTGCTTGGCCGTATCGCCCGAAAGATCGAGCGCGAAGGCCGCGGCACGGCCATGGTGCGGCATGAAGCCCTGCGCGGGATCAATGGTGATCGTGGTGATCTTCTCGGGCGTGTGGTGGGCCACCTCCTCGATGTCCATGCCGCCTTCGGTGCTCACTACCATGGCGACGCGGCCGCTGGCGCGATCGACCAGAAGGGCAAGGTAGTATTCCTTGGCGATATCGACGCCATCGGTGACGTAGAGACGGTTCACTTCCTTGCCGTCATCGCCGGTCTGCACGGTGACCAGCGTGTTGCCGAGCATATCCTTGGCGTTGGCCTCCACCTCATCGATGGACTTGGCCAGGCGCACGCCGCCCTTCGCATCGGGCGCCAGTTCCTTGAATTTACCCTTGCCGCGGCCGCCTGCGTGAATCTGCGCCTTCACGACATAAAGTGGCCCCGGCAGCTTCTTTGCGCCTGCCACTGCCTCTTCAGCAGAGGTTGCGGCGTATCCGGCGGGGATGGCGATACCGTATTTGGCGAGCAGGTCCTTGGCCTGATATTCGTGAATATTCATGGGTGTGCTGGGATCCTCGCAAGAAAGTATAAAACCGGGGAAGAGTCGCGGGCGGCATAAGCATGGATGGGACGGCTTGAAAAGGGGCCGAACCCGGTGCACTCGCACGAGACGCCAAGCATGATCGACAGAGACCGCCTCCGTTCCATCGTCAAAGAAGCCGGACGGGTGGCCGCCGGCATGTGGCCGGGCGCGGGCCATGGCGTGCGCAGCTGGGATAAGTCGCCGGGTAATCCGGTCTGCGACGCGGATCTGGCCGTGGACGAGTTCCTGAAGCGGGAGCTTTCCGCCCTGCTGCCATCCGCCGGATGGCTTTCCGAAGAGACGGCCGACAATTCCGATCGCCTCGCCAGGGGACTGGTCTGGCTGGTCGATCCGGTCGATGGGACCCGCGATTTCCTGCGCGGACGGCCGGGCTGGGCGGTCTCGGTCGCGCTGGTAAGCGGGGGAAGGCCGTTGATTGGAATGCTGGAAGCGCCGGGGCGCGGAGAAAGCTGGGAAGCGGAAGCGGGGCGCGGTGCCCTTCGCAATGGCATGCGCCTGCAAGCCTCGACCCGGCAGCAACTGACGGGTGCGCGCGTGCCTGCCGATACGCTGCCCAAGACTGACGCGGATCTCCAGCCCGTCGCCCGCCCCAACTCCATCGCCTTGCGCATCGCGATGGTCGCTTCCGATGAGGCCGACCTCTGCGCGACGCTGCGCTGGGGTTATGAATGGGACATCGGGGCTGCGACGCTGATCGCCCGCGAAGCCGGGGCGGCGGTGGGCGATGCCTTCGGTCATCCGCTAACCTTCAACAAGCGCGATCCGCGCGCCTTCGGCATGCTGGTCTGCGCACCCGGAATACAGCGGGCGGCGTTGGAGCGCCTGTCGGATCGGGCCGCCGAACTCGCCTCCGTCCCCCGCTAATCGCCGAGCTGGCGACAAAAAGGGGCCGGCCCATGGCCGACCCCTTTCCTGCGAACCGAAGTGCTTGACGCCTTCGTTTATGCGGTGACCGCTGGAATTACTGCGCCTGCTGCGCGGCTCTTACATCCTCCTCGTCGAAGGGTACGATCTTGATCTCGACGCGGCGATTGAGAGAGCGGCCGTATTCGGTCGAATTGTCGCCCTTGAAGTACTGCGAGTTCTCACCAAACCCCTGCCAGCGGATACGCGCACTCGCGACGCCCTGGCTGATAAGATAATTGGCAACGGCCTGCGCGCGCTGTTCCGACAGCCTCTGGTTGAAGGAATCCGAACCGGTGCTGTCGGTGTAGCCGTAAACGTCGACGAGGCTGTTGGGATACTGCTTCAAGCTCGCCGCAACCTGGTCGAGAGTATTGCGGAAGTTCTGGTTGATGGAGGCGCTGCCGGTGGCGAAGGTCACCCCGTCCGGCAAGTTGACCAGGATGGCCTGGCCGTTGTCCACCTCGGTCACGTCCACGCCGGAGCCGGCGGTGCCTTCCTTCAGTTCCTTGATCTGCTCGTCCATCCGGTAGCCGACATACCCGCCGGCCGCCCCGCCGGCCACGGCGCCTACGATGCGCCCGGTCCGGCCACCGATCACGCCGCCCAGCAGCCCGCCCAGAACGGCACCACCGACGCCGCCGATGGCGGTGCGCGAAACCTTCTGCTCGCCGGTATTGGGATCGGTGACGCAGGCGCTTACGGTCAGCAGCGATGCCGAGGCCATGGCGGCGACGAAGAGGCGAGGTGTCTTCATTTCAGTGTTTTCCCTTGCGAACGGTGCCCGCCCTGTCTGTGAGCGGCCCCCAAAATTGTCGTTTTCCGGCGCTCTTCCACCTGGGCGCCTTTCCCCACAAACACCGGCCCGTGGCGGAAGTTCCGCAAATAGCGGCGTGAAGCCACTGGCGGTGCGCTTCTTTTCTGCTAGGCGGGGGACACCGTGACGCCCTTTCCCTGGACCGATCTCCTCATCATCGCCGGGCTTATCCTGCTCAACGGCGTATTCGCGCTCAGCGAACTTGCGATCGTATCTGCGCGCACGGCGCGGTTGCGCAGCGCTGCGGACAAGGGATCGAAAGGGGCCAAGGCCGCGCTTTCGTTGGCGGCGGATCCGGGCAAGTTTCTCTCCACGGTACAGATCGGCATCACGCTGATCGGGATCATCGCCGGCGCCTATTCGGGCTCCAGCCTCGGCGTCCCGGTCGGAGAGCGGCTCGCGGCGCTGGGGGTGCCCGCGCAATATGCCGCGGAAGCGGGCTTCGTCAGCGTGATCGCCCTGACCACCTATTTCAGTCTCGTCGTGGGCGAGCTGGTGCCCAAGCAGATCGCGCTGCAGATCGCGGTCCCCGTGGCGATCGCCATGGCGCTTCCCATGATGATGCTCGCGAGCATTGCCAAGCCGCTGGTTTCGCTGCTCGACGTTTCCTCGGGCATCCTGATTCGCGCGCTTGGCGTG
>NZ_JBELMO010000026.1:0-35530 GCF_042095715.1 Qipengyuania sp.
GTGTGTGGAGCAAGAAAATTGGAGGGCCGCCGGCCGGCATGAACCGTTGTTGCCAAATCTTCCTGTGGGGGCTGGTTGCGGGGATCCTCCCCTCCTGCGCAACCAGCCACGCTGGATCCCCAAATTTGCTCGCTCAACCAGATGCATGGACGATCGAAGCTGAAAATCCCTCGGCAACGGTGGCGTTTTCAGGGGGAACCGTGGAGATCGATACGCCGCAGGGACTCTCCCTTTGGCTCAGAAAGCCACTAGTCGCGCCCGTTGAAATATCCTTCGAGGCAATGCCCGTCGCCGAAGGCGGCCCTAACGACGCTGTGAGTGACCTCAACGCCTTCTGGATGGCGACCAACGCTGACGGATCCGATGTCCTTTCGCATCCGAGAAATGGATCTTTCGCGCAATACGACACGATGCGCGCATATTATGTTGGGATCGGGGGCAATCGTAACACCACGACCCGCTTCCGCCGTTATGTCGGTGAAGCCGGGAACCGGCCCTTGTTACCACAACACGACTTGTCCGGTACCGAAAATGGTTTGAAGCCCAACGTCTGGACCCGCATCGTTTTGGCCGTCGACGGGAATGCGGTTTCCGTTCGCAGGGACGGAAGCGAGCTCTTCAAGCTTGACGATCCTTCACCGTATAACCGGGGGCACTTCGCGCTGCGCACAACGAAGAGCCACCTCCGCATACGAAATCTGACGGTGAACTGATGTCGCGGCAGTTCCATGTTTCGCGCCGCGTGTTCCTCGCCTCCACGATCCTGGCAGGTGCCGCATTGGCACGGCCGTCTTTGGCTGCGGGTACGACCTCGCAACGCGTTATGAATTCAGCGAAGTGGCTGGACGGGAGTGCGCCCGAACACGAGATCGGCCAGACATTCGGCCTCGCCTGGCCACCCGGATTTTTACAAGCCCGGACATCGCTTCGCGCCACGGGGGACGATGGCGGTGGGATACCCGTCCAGAGCTGGAACGCCGCGTTCTGGCCCGACGGCAGCGTCAAGTGGACTGGTCATGCCCTTCCTTCGGGCGTGACGACCGACCGCGTCCGCATAGAGCCTGGACGTCCATCGCCGTCTGAAAGCCCGATTTCCGTAACGCGCATAGCAGCGGGCTGGACCGTCCAAAACGCTGGTATCGCATGGACATTATCTCCCGGCAGCGATGCAATCGTCCAATCAGCGGTAAAGGACGGGCGGCTGCTCGTCGGTCCGGTCCGTCTGAAGGCTCTTATGGCCAGCTCTCCAGAGGGTGATGGCCGGCGACCGCTCGAACCAGTTATCGATAGAGTTACGGTCGAACAATCCGGCCCCGTTCGGGCCGTCATCCGCCTCGATGGGCGACACGCGGCCAAGGCGCCGCACCTTCCCGTTATAGTCCGCCTTTATTTTCACGCCGGTTCGAAGGCTGTGCGGATCGTTCATTCGTTCACGAACGATCTCGACCCGCAGGCGCACTTCCTTTCCGGAATCGGCATCGCTGCCGACGTCCCTCTATCGGGGGAAGCCTACGACCGACACGTGCGCATTGCCCTCGGCAAGGAACGTCTTTTCGCCGAGGCGGCTCGCCCGCTCACCGGCCTGCGTCGCGACAGTGGCCGTGAAGTCCGGTCGGCGCAGGTGGCGGGGAGGGCAGTCCCTTTCACCGAGATGAAGCGCGAAGTCCGGGATCTGCTCCACGCCATTCCTGTATGGAACGATTTTCGCCTCCTCCAGCATTCGGCGAATGGGTTCGTGCTCCAGAAGCGAACCGGCGAGGGTCACGCCTGGATCGGCGCGGACGAGGGACGGCGAGCACCCGGCTTTGCCAGCGTGTCGAGCCCCGCGGGTGGGGCAGCGTTGTCCATGCGCTATTTCTGGCAGCGGCATCCTTCGGCGCTGGAGATCGATCGTCTAGGCGGTGATGTCACGACGCTTACCGGATGGCTTTGGTCTCCCGACGCGGAACCCATGGACATGCGAAGTTATCGCGGTGTGATGGGAATGGAGGAGTATGGCGCGCAAAACGACGGGCTCGATATCACGTATGAAGACTACGAGCCGGGCTGGGACAGCGCGGTAGGGATCGCGCGAACCAGCGAACTGACACTGTGGGCTTTGCCCGAGACCCCAAAGTCGACCGAGATTGTCGCAATGGCAACCGTGGGTAGCGAGCCGCCGAGGCTTCTGGCAGAATCGGAAAGCCTCCACGCATCCGGCGTTTTCGGGAATTGGCATCTTCCAGAACGCTCGACACCCGTCCGTCAGGTAATCGAAACCCAGCTGGCCAACCTGGTCGATTTCTACGCGGGCGAGGTTGACCGTCGCAGTTGGTACGGGTTCTGGAACCACGGCGATGTGATGCACACCTACGATGTCGACAGGCACCAGTGGCGATACGACATCGGGGGCTTCGCTTGGGATAACAGCGAGCTGTCGACCGATCTCTGGCTTTGGTACCAGGCGCTCCGTACCGGCGACGCGGGTACGTTCCGCCTGGCAGAGGCCATGACCCGCCACACGAGCGAGGTCGATGTCTACCATCTTGGCCGTTTCGCCGGCTTCGGGACGCGCCATGGGGTGCAGCACTTCAGCGACAGCTCGAAACAGCCGCGGATCAGTACCTCGATATACCGGCGGATGTTCTATTACCTTACCTGCGACGAGCGAACGGGGGACCTGATGCGTGCCTTGCTCGGTTCTTCCGAGCGGCTTCTCGATGTCGAGATCGGAAGGAAGGTTCCCGGACGCGTTTCCGTGCAACTTCCCCCAAGGCATGTCGAAATGTCATTCGGCACGGTCTGGAGTTCGCTGGCGGCGAACTGGTTGACCGAGTGGGAGCGGACCGGAGACCGGAAATGGCGCGATCGGATCGTGGCCGGAATGGAATCGATCGGAGCCATGCCCAACGGCTGGCTAACCGGTAGCGCCGCGTATAATCTCGACACCAGGCGGTTCGTTTTGAACGACAAGGTTAATGTGTCGCACCTCAACGCGGTATTCGGTGCGGTCGAGCTGAATTCCGAACTGCTGCAATTGTTGGAGGTCCCCCGCTATCGCGAGGCGTGGCTCGACTATTGCCGCTTCTACAATGCGCCGCCTGCCCAGTTCGAAGCGCGATACGGTGAAGCCAAGCTGCCCTTTAATCTGCGGGAAGGGCACTCACGGCTGACCGCATTCGCCGCCAGTACCTTAGATGATCCTCAATTGGCCGAACGTGCGGCTCAAGAGTTTTTCTCGGGACAGGCTGGCTTGGGTACGGTCGACCACGACCCGCGTATTTCGCTGGCCGATGGTCTCGTCGAGTGGCCCGGCGTCTCCACGAATGCAGCGGCACAATGGGGCCTCGCTGCAATTCAGAATCTCGCACTCATTCCCGATGCATTAGATGACGCATTCGTTCAGCGGACCCGAATGCGCAGCTAACCCGTTTCAGAAACGTCCCCACACCAAAAATCGAAAGGGAACCCATGAAGATCGCCTTGATCACCGAGAATAGCCAGGCCGCCAAGAACGGCGTGATACACGAAGCCTTGAGCGAGGTCGCCGAGCCCTTGGGGCACGAGGTCTTCAATTACGGGATGTACACGGCAGAGGATACGGCCTCGCTTACCTACATCATGAACGGCCTGCTCGCAGGGATCCTGCTCAATTCCAAGGCTGCCGATTTCGTCGTGACCGGATGCGGTACGGGCATGGGATCGATGCTGGCGTGCAACGCCATGCCAGGCGTGTTCTGCGGTCTGGTAATCGATCCCACCGACGCATTCCTGTTCGCCCAGATCAATGACGGCAATTGTATCTCAATGCCCTATGCAAAGGGCTTCGGTTGGGCGGCCGAACTCAATCTGCGGGATTGCTACGCCAAGATTTTCGACGGCGAGACCGGAGTGGGATATCCCAAAGAACGCGCCGAGATCATGCGAAAGAACCGCTCGATCCTGTCAGGCGTCAAGGCAGCCGCGACCCATGACATGCTGACCGTGCTGAAGTCGGTTGATCAGGATCTGCTGAAGGCCGCAGTGGCAGGGGAACGGTTCGCCGAGCATTTCTATGCCAACTCGCAAGACGAGGACATCAGCGCTTACCTACGCGAGCTGACGGGCGTTCGCGAAACTGCATCGGCCTGAGCGAATGATCTCCTTCAGCCTTTCGGGTCGCAGAGCCCTTGTCACCGGGGCAAACACCGGGATCGGCCAAGCCATCGCAGTCGCACTGGCGCAGGCGGGCGCGGACGTCGCAGTGGCAGGGCGCAGTGCGCCCGACGAAACGCTGGACATGATCGAGGCGGCCGGCCGCAGGGCGGTAAACATAACCGCCGATCTCTCCTCGACCGGCCCCTTGGCGCGCGTGGTCGAGGAGACGGTCGCGGGGCTTGGCGGGATCGATATTCTCGTCAACAACGCCGGGATCATCCGCCGGAACGACTTGCCGGACTTTACCGAGGAAGATTGGGACGCGGTGGTCGACACCAACCTCAAGAGCCTGTTCTTCCTCAGTCAAGCGGCCGCGCGGCACATGATGGCCCAGGGCTGCGGGAAAATCATCAACATCGCGTCACTTTTGAGCTTCCAGGGTGGTATCCGCGTACCGAGCTATGCCGCGGCCAAGAGCGGGGTTGCAGGTGTGACCCGGGCGATGGCGAACGAGCTCGCACCGGCAGGTGTGCAGGTCAACGCCATCGCACCGGGCTACATCGCAACCAACAACACTGCGGCCCTGCAAGCCGACGAGACCCGAAACCGCCAGATCCTCGAGCGCATACCTACGGGGCGCTGGGGCCGGCCGGAAGACATCGCGGGCACCGCTGTTTTCTTCGCGGCGCCCGCTTCGGACTACGTCACCGGACAGGTGCTCGCAGTCGACGGCGGCTGGCTCGCGCGCTAGCGTCCCTTCGCATGACGATAACCTGTTTCGGCGAACTGCTGATAAGGCTCACTCCGCCCGGTCGGCAGATGTTAGCGCAGACGCCAACGCTGGGCCTTACGGTCGGCGGAGCGGAGGCGAACGTGGCGTTTGCGCTTGCTTCCTTGGGACACGATGTGCGGTTCGCGGGGTTGGTAGCCGACAATGCGCTAGGGGCGCGCGCGATTGCCACTTTGCGCACCGCGGGCGTGGATACGAGCCACCTTGAACGCGCACCGGGTCGTATGGGTCTCTATTTCATGGAGGAAGGGGCAGGCGCGCGCGCCTCGTCGATCACCTACGACCGGGCTGGCAGCGCATTCGCAGTTGCCCAACCGCAGGCGATCGACTTCGCGGGGGCGCTCTCCGAAGCGCGTCTGCTGCACACCGGCGGGATCACGCCCGCCCTAGGGCCCAAGGGCGTGGCTCTTGCCCGCGCGGTGCAGGATGCGGCCAAGGCAGCGGGCGTCCCTATCTGCTTCGATGGCAATTACCGAGCGGCGTTGTGGAGCGCGTGGGATGGTGATCCGGCAGCGATCCTGCGTGAATTGGTCGGTGACGCCACCATCCTGATCGGGAACCACCGCGACATATCCTTGCTTCTCGGCAAAAACTTTTCAGGCGACGGAGAGGACAGGCGGCGGGAGGCGGCCAAAGCGGCTTTCGTGGCCTTCCCAAATCTTGAAATCATCGCTTCCACTGCCCGACACATCCTGACTGCCGAACACCACCGCATCGCCGCGAGGGTCGATACGCGTGAAACCGCATTTCAGACGGAGGAGATCGATGTGACCGGCATCGTCGACCGCATCGGCACCGGCGACGCGTTCGCGGCAGGCGTGCTGGACGGCTGGCTGAATGGCGGCGACACAAGAGCGATGGCTGAGGTCGGTCTCGCGCTGAGCGTACTCAAGCACTCGACACCGGGAGACATGGCGATCGTCACTCGCGCCATGGTCGAAGGATTCGGGGCGAGCATCGCGGATGTCCAGCGATGACGACTTAATTCTCACACCAAACAGCGAGTTGTGCCCTTGGGATGCTCGGCGCTCGGCCGGCCGGGTGTTACCAGCGAACTCAAGGGGCGTTGAGACGCTGATATCAGCTCGGCTCTTTACGCCCCCAGAATGTCCGTGGTGGAAGGCGAGTCTCGCGCACGTGCGTTTATCGCTGCTATTCGCGATTGAACTTGGAGCGCAAAAGCAACGCCGCCTTTCGCGAACGGGGGTATCCGAAAGGACCGTCGCCGGTCGCTAACCAAACGCGTGAAGCGTTCTTGGCCGCCCTCCCATCAGGGCCCGCGCCAGCGGATCGGTGATGGTGATTTCCGCCGGCAATAGTCGCGACAGGCTTTTCCCGAGCAGGATTTCCCGGCGTCCGCGGGGGATTTCGAGCCGACCCACCATATCGACGGTCGCGAATGCCGCCGCGCCCAGCTCGATACGAACGTCGACCTCCTCTTCGGGGCGAAGCGACACTCGCTCGAAAGCCACCAGGCGAAGCTCGTCGTTTTCGCCGCGAATGTAGATCTGGACGGTCTCCTTCATCGCGAATGCGCCGGTATTTCGCAGCCGGGCGACCGCCGCGACATGATCGGCGCCTGTTTCGAGGCGAAATCCTGACATCGTGCATTCGCCGAAACCCAGGCCATGCCCCATCGGGAAATGCCCGACGGTGGCCGGCATGCGACCCTCCGGCCCCTCGCGCCCGGACAGGATCCTTCCCAAGGCTTCCTCGAAGCCGTGTGCCGGCTCCCAACATTGCAATGCTGCCGAAAAGCTGCGGTCGGCTTCTCCAAGGTCGACGGGTTCCGCCGTTGCGACGAGCGCGACGAGCCGCGCGGTGGTTCGCGATAGCGCCTTGACCAACGCGATGAGAGCTGCGCTCGGGCGCGCCCATCGTTCGTGCTCCCGGCGCACGAAGTGCCGATCCTCTAGCGCCAGCAACACGAAATCGGCCCGTTCGGCGGCATCGCGCGTAAGGGCAAGCGCGAGGTGGTCGTCCGGGCTGGGCTCCGACCAGCTTTCACCCGGTCGTCGCAGAGCAAGGCCAGGCGCGGCCATGAAATCCACGCCAGTGCGTTGCATGGCTTCAGCGCAACGGGCGCCCGCGCCGTCCAGCGATCCCACCACGAGTACCCGATCGGAAACGGCGGAGAATGGGAGAATTCCTCCTTCGTTGCGGAGCAGGACCATCGTCCTGCGCGTGAGTTCCGCGCTAGAAAGAGCGGGCATTCCAACCACCGGGCCGCCCGCTCCGAATGGATCGCGAAACAGGCCGAGGCGGTATTTGGCGGTCAATACGCCGCGCACCGCCCGGTCGATCTCCTCCATTCCGATCAGGTCGAAGGCGATGGCCCGTTGCGCGGCGGATTCCAGGTTCGCACTGGTGGTCGTTGCATAGACGCGGCTGACGAGATCGAAAATCCGGCGACATTCTGCGGCGTCAATACCCGCGAAGGAGGCGCCGGTCACAGCGGTCTTTCCGTCGATGCCCGTAATCGGACCGGTCAGCAGTTCCGTGCTACAGCGGGTGTGGCGGTGATCCCCGTTCTCCGAAACGATGGCACCGATCGTGCCCATCTTGCTGCGGGAGCTACCCGGGGCAATGTGCCCCACCCCCCTGGACAGCGACAGTCCGAGCTGGGCGAGGAGATGCGGCTGGCTGCCGGCCAGATGCGCGTACACGGGCGCGCCGGCCTGATCAGCGATGGCTTCATCAGCAAGGGCAAGGCGGGGCGCTGAAAGCGTGTTAGCGCCTGTTTCCCGGGCCTCGGAGCCAAGTTCGAAACCGCAGCTCTCCGCGGCCTCGACATCCCAGGTCGCGGCAAGAGCCCAGGCGGAGTACGACGGTCGTGGCGAAGCCATGATCAGGAGCGGTATGCCCAGCCGCGAATGTTCGACCGCCAGGGCCTGAAGGCTCCGGCCATTGGTCGTCCCGATGACCCCGCCCACCTCGGCCGCAGCTACCTTCGCCTCTATCGCGGGATCTTCGGCCTTTCGATCGAGCGACAACTGCCCGAGCTTTTCTGTCAGCGTCATGTAGCCGAGAAGATCGTCGACGAAGCGCGAGGGTTGACGATCCGGAAAGGGGGTTACGCTCATGACGAGCCATCCCGGTCGTTCGTCCTGGCGAATTTCGCCGCCACGCGCGGGCGTGGTGCCGTTCTCCGGAAGAAGGGGGCTGTTGATCTGACCATCGGCGTTTGCTGAGCCGACGATCACGGGCGGGTGGTTAAGTCCGGGTTGTCGGTCGCGGTTAAAACGCCGTTACCGAAACCTATCTGCGATGAACCGCATTTACAGATATGCGAATATCTTTATATGTGGGTCGGCGATGAAGGTTGATACGGTATTCAAGGCGCTTTCGGACCCCACGCGGTTGCGGGTGTTGCGGCTTGTGTCCTCGATGGAACTTGCCGTGGGGGAGATTGCGCAGGTGCTCGGCCACAGCCAGCCGAGCGTTTCGCGACATATCGCGATCCTCGGCGATGCGGGACTGGTCGAAAGGCGCCGCGAAGGAAGCTGGATGTTTTTGCGCGGTGCGAAGGCAGATGGTTTCGCCGTATCCATTTCCGCGCTGCTGGCCGAATGCGATCGGTTCGATGCCGAATTCGGCGATGTGTGTGCGACGGACAAGAACAAACTGGCCGCAATCCGCGATGCGCGGGAAGCGCAGGCGCAGGATTATTTTGCCGATCACGCGTCGAACTGGGACGAATTGAGGCGTCTTCACAGCCCGGACCAGGCCGTGGAAGATGCGCTGATCGAGGCCCTTGGCGAGGGTCCACTGGGCCAGGTTCTGGACATCGGCACGGGGACAGGCCGCATGGCCGAACTCTTTGCGACGCGCGCGGAACGGGTCGTCGCGCTCGACAAGAGCCCCGCCATGCTTCGTGTCGCGCGCGCACGGCTCCAGCATTTCGGCGGCGACAAGATCGAGATGGTACAGGGCGATTTCATCGACCTGCCGCTGGCCGATGGCAGCATGGACACCGTGCTGTTTCACCAGGTGCTGCATTTCGCCCAGAACCCGGCAGAGGCGCTTGGCGAGGCGGCGCGGGTTCTCAAATCAGGGGGGCGGATCGCAATCGTGGATTTTGCCGCGCATCAGCGAGAGGAACTGCGCGAACGATACGCGCATGCCCGCCTGGGATTCAGCGATGAACAGATGGAACAGCTACTGGCCAACTCCGGCTTCGAAGCGGAGCCGCCGAAAGCAATGGATGAAGGGGAACTTGTCGTGAAAATCTGGCTTGCCAGGCGCCCCCATGCGGCGCGAGACGCGGCGTGACCGCACCCGTTTCCGAGACTGCTCTCGCGCACGAAGATCCGCTTTTCGCGTCCCTTCCCGGCGATATCGACGTGAGCTTCGAGTTCTTCCCGCCCAAGAGCGAGGCCATGGCCCAGACGCTTCGCAACAGCGTGGAGGCCCTGGCGCCGCTCGGCCCCCGTTTCGTCTCCGTGACCTATGGCGCGGGGGGCTCCACGCGCGAGCGAACCCATGCCGAGGTGGTGCGGATCCAGAACGAGGCCGGCATCCCCGCCGCGGCACACCTGACCTGCGTTGCCGCCACGCGTGACGAGGTCGATGACGTCGCCCGCCATTACTGGGAGGCCGGGGTCCGCCACATCGTCGCGCTGCGCGGCGACCCCCCGACGGGGGAAACCCGTTACTCGCAACATCCGGGTGGTTATGCCAATGCGGCGGATCTGATCGGCGGCCTCAGACGCATTGCCGATTTCGAGATCTCGGTGGCCGCCTACCCGGAAGTCCATCCGGATTCGCCCCATGCCGAGGCGGATCTTGCCAATCTGAAGGCGAAATTCGATGCCGGCGCCACGCGGGCGATCACCCAGTACATTTTCGACCCGGAATGTTTCTTCCGGTTTCGCGAACAGGCCGAAGCGGCGGGCCTCGGGGGTGAGATCGTGCCCGGCATCATGCCGGTGATGAGCTTCGCCGCGGTACAGCGCATGTCCGGCCTGTGCGGAACGGCGATCCCCGAATGGATGGCGGGGCTGTTCGAAGGGCTGGACGAGAGGCCGGAGGCGCGCCAGCTTGTATCTGCGACCATTGCGGCAGAGCTGTGCCGACGCCTTTATGCCGGCGGCGTGCGACAATTCCACTTTTACACCCTCAACAGGGCCGAACTGAGCTATGCCATTTGCCATATGCTCGGCCTGCGCCCGAAAGGCCTGCAATGAACAATCGCGACGCATTTTTCGCCGCCGCCGCGGAGCGTATCCTGGTGACCGATGGCGCATTCGGCACGGAAATCCAGAACTGGAAATTGTCCGAGGAGGATTATGCCGGCGCGCTCGACCTGGGCCGCGATCAGAAGGGCAACAACGATATTCTTGCGCTGACCAAGCCGGAAGTGCCTGCCGCGATCCACCGGGCCTATTTCGAGGCTGGCGCCGACATCGCGGAAACCAATACGTTTTCCGCCAATCGCATCAGCCAGGCCGATTATGGAGCCGAGCATCTGGTGCGCGAGATCAATGTCGAAAGCGCGAAGCTCGCACGGGCGACGGCTGACGAGTTCCAGGAAAACGACGGGAAGCCACGCTTCGTTGCGGGCGCGATCGGGCCGACCAACAAGACTCTTTCGCTGTCGCCAGACGTCGAGGATCCGGGCTTTCGCGAGATCGACTGGGATACGCTGGTCGACGTCTACCGCGAACAGGCGGCGGCGTTGGTGGAGGGTGGTTCCGACTTCATCCTGATCGAAACGATTTTCGACACGCTCAATGCCAAGGCCGGCATCATGGCAGTCAAGCAGCTAGAAGCGGATCTGGGACGCGAGGTTCCCATCATGCTGTCGATGACTTTGACCGATCTGTCCGGTCGCAACCTATCGGGGCATACCGTCGACGCGTTCTGGCACGCGGTCCGCCATGCCCGCCCGATAACCGTCGGGCTCAATTGCTCTTTCGGCGCGACGCAGCTTCGGCCCCATGTGCGGACCCTCAGCGAACTCGCCGATACCGCGATCATGGTCTATCCCAACGCGGGCCTGCCCAACGAGCTGGGCGAATATGACGAGGTTCCGGCCACGACCGCACAGCTGGTTCTGGAATGGGCGCAAGCCGGCCAGATCAACGTGCTTGGCGGCTGCTGCGGATCGACCCCCGCACACATCGCTGCGATCGCCGAGGCCATCAAGGGTCTGGATCCACGGCGCATCCCCGCGATCGATCCTGCCATGCGGCTCGCCGGGCTCGAACCTTTCACGCTTGCGGCCTGACATGACCCGAACGTCGACAGCACGTTTCGTCAATATCGGCGAACGCACCAATGTCACCGGATCGGCGCGCTTCAAGAAGCTGATCATGGCGGACGATTACGCGACCGCGGTAGAGGTGGCGCGCGACCAGGTCGAAAACGGCGCGCAGATCATCGACGTCAATATGGACGAAGGTCTGCTCGACGCCGTGCATGCCATGACCACTTTCCTAAAGCTCATCGCTGCGGAGCCGGACATCGCCCGCGTGCCGGTCATGATCGACAGCTCCAAATGGGAGGTGATCGAAGCGGGCCTGAAATGTGTGAGCGGCAAGCCGATCGTCAATTCCATCAGCATGAAGGAGGGCGAAGAGGCCTTCCTGAATCAGGCGCGCACATGCATGGCCTATGGCGCGGCGGCGGTCGTCATGGCGTTCGACGAGGTCGGTCAGGCCGATACGAAGGAGCGCAAGGTCGAGATTTGCACTCGCGCTTACAACCTCCTGACCGGAATAGGCTTTCCGCCCGAAGACATCATCTTCGATCCCAATATTTTCGCTGTCGCCACCGGCATCGAGGATCATGATCGCTATGGTCTCGATTTCATCGAGGCGGTGCAGGAGATCAAGACGCGATGCCCCCACGCCCGGACCAGCGGCGGGCTTTCCAATCTCAGCTTCAGCTTCCGCGGTAACGAGACCGTTCGGCGCGCGATGCACTCCGTGTTTCTCTTTCACGCGATCCCCGCGGGGCTCGATATGGCGATCGTCAACGCCGGTCAGCTCGACGTCTACGACCAGATCGATCCGCAGCTGCGGGATGCGTGCGAGGATGTGATCCTGATGCGCCGTCCGGATGCGACCGAGCGGCTGATCGATCTGGCTGAAAGCTACAAAGGCAAGGATGCCAGGGCGGAAAAGGAAGCCGCCGAATGGCGCGGGTGGCCGGTCGAGCGCCGGCTGGAGCATGCGCTGGTCAAGGGCATCGATGCCCATGTCGTCGATGATACCGAGGAAATGCGCGCCCTGACGGAAGAGCGGGGCGGCCGCCCGATCGAGGTGATCGAGGGGCCGCTGATGGACGGCATGAACGTGGTCGGCGACCTGTTCGGCAGCGGCAAGATGTTTCTGCCCCAGGTCGTCAAATCCGCGCGGGTGATGAAAAAGGCGGTCGCCCACCTCATTCCGTTCATCGAGGCTGAGAAGGCCGGCGGGGCCAAGGCCAAGGGCAGGATCGTGATGGCCACCGTAAAGGGAGACGTGCACGACATCGGCAAGAACATCGTGGGCGTGGTCCTCCAGTGTAATGGCTATGAGGTTATCGATCTGGGGGTCATGGTGCCATGGCAGCAGATCCTCGATGCGGCGAACGAGAACGACGCCGACATGATCGGGCTATCCGGCCTCATCACGCCCTCGCTGGACGAGATGGTGACTGTGGCGCAGGAAATGCAGCGCGCAGCTATGGCGATGCCGCTTCTGATCGGCGGTGCGACCACCAGCAAGGTCCATACCGCGCTGCGTATCGACCCGGCCTATGCGGGGCCCGTCCTGCATGTCCTCGACGCCAGTCGGGCGGTCGGCGTCGCGAGCAGGCTGCTTTCCGATACGCAGCGTGACGGTATCGTTGCCGACACCGCGTCGGAATACGAGAAGGTTCGCGATGCGCGCGCGGGCAAGGGGCAGAGCGTGCTCCTGCCAATCGCCGAGGCAAGGGCCAATTTCTACGATGCTTTCCTCAGCGACAAGCCCGCACCGCCGGATCAGGCCGGCATCCACCGGTTTGCGGATTGGGATCTGGCGGACCTTCGGGATTATATCGACTGGACGCCGTTCTTTCGCGCCTGGGAATTGCACGGCACCTATCCATCCATTCTGGAGGACGATGTCGTCGGGGAGACATCGCGGCAGCTTTTCGAGGATGCCAATGCGATGCTGAACCGGATCGTCGCCGAGAAATGGCTGACGGCGAAGGGCGTGGCAGGGTTGTGGCCCTGCGCCCGCGGCCATGGGCCGAACCGTGACGACGTGGTCATTCACCTCGAGGAGGAGGGGCGCCATGTCCGGCTGCCTTTCCTGCGTCAGCAAGTGAAGAAGAGCCGGGATCGGGCGAATATGTGCCTCGCGGATTTCGTCGATCCGGCGGGGGACTGGATCGGCGGATTCGCGGTCGCCATCCACGGGGTCGAACCGCATTCGAAGCGCTTTCTTGCCGACAAGGACGATTATTCAGACATTCTGCTGAAATCGCTGGCCGACCGGCTTGCGGAAGCATTCGCGGAACGGCTGCACCGGCATGTCCGAACCGATCTGTGGGGCTATGCTTCGGGCGAAAAGCTCACGAATGCGGAGCTGATCAAGGAGCAGTATCAGGGCATCAGGCCCGCACCCGGTTATCCCGCATGCCCGGATCATAGCCTGAAACCGATACTTTTCGATCTTCTCGAGGCACCTGCCAACGCCGGCCTCGAGCTTACCGAGAATTTCGCCATGCTGCCGACCGCGGCAGTCAGCGGATTTTATTTCGGCCATCCGGAAGCGCAGTATTTCGGGGTAGCGCGGATCGGCCGCGACCAGCTGGAGGATTATGCGGCGCGGCGCGGTGTGGATCTCGAAACGGCGGAGCGCTGGCTGCGGCCCAATCTCGACTGACGCCC
The DNA here is from genome assembly GCF_042095715.1 of Qipengyuania sp. Classification (GTDB taxonomy): domain Bacteria; phylum Pseudomonadota; class Alphaproteobacteria; order Sphingomonadales; family Sphingomonadaceae; genus Qipengyuania. The sequence goes on from NZ_JBELMO010000026.1 coordinate 13,770, forward strand.
ACGAACCGCTATTGGACTTGAAATCCGTCCACAAATAACGATGATAGCTGTTGCAAATGATTTGCAGGAGCAGAAGATGAGATTTCAAAGCGAAGCGCGCGTCGCGACGGGGCAGGGCAAGCGCTATGCCGCGCAACTCGGCAAACATTGGGCGCATAATCTGGCCGTCGTGGAAAACGGCGATGCAAGGCGGATCGTCTTTCCGCGCGACGCGCGGGGTGCGGACTGGCCGGGTGATGGAATCGTGGATCTGATGCCGGGAGCCGGTAGCCTCGATTGTCGGATCGTCGCCAGTGCCGAGGGCCAGCTCGAGGCGCTGAAGGGCGCGGTAGAGCGTCATGTCGACCGCTTCGCGTTTCGCGAGGGCGCCCTCGATTATCATTGGCATGATGGCTGATTGTCGATTGACGACGGCTCGCTAATCGCGCACCGCTACGCCGTTCCCTACGGAAGTGATTCCGTGGACGGACGAGCGGGAGAGCCCGGCGGGAAATCGCTGGCGCCGAAGGAGCAACCGCCCCGGAAACTCTCAGGCAATCGGGACCGCTCGGCCGGATGAACACTCTGGAAAGCGCCTCTGCCTGTTTAGGGTGGAGGCCACCGAAGGGGTAAGCGCGAGCGGATCTTGCGCCAGTCTCTCAGGTTTCCCGACAGAGGGGGCATGGGTTCAAGTCGCTCCACTTCGGGGCGCGCCCTGCTGCCGGGAAAGAGCTTTGAGCGAAGATAGCGAAATCGAGACCGAAACCGAGACGCAGACGCTGCCGCTCGACGGCTGGCACCGCGCGAAGGGTGCGCGCATGGTACCTTTTGCCGGGTACTGGATGCCGATCCAATACGGCAAGGAAGCGGGTGGCGGGATTGTCGCCGAACATCAGTGGACCCGCGAGCAGGCCGGACTGTTCGATGTCAGCCACATGGGGCAACTCATGGTGACGGGGGAAGGTGCCGCAGACGCCCTCGAGGCCTTGGTTCCCGGCGCGATCGCAAGCTTGAAACCGGGCCGGGTTCGCTACACGCTTCTGCTCAACGAGGATGGCGGCATACTGGATGATCTGATGGTCACCAACGCCACCCCATGGGTGGAGCCAGATGTTCATGCCGGAACCGAAGGGCATTGGGGCGATCCGGCCTATTATCTCGTGGTCAATGGCGCGACGAAGTGGGACGACATCGCTCACCTTCGCGAGCATCTTCCCGACGAGGTCACGTTGACGCACATGGAAGACCAGGCGCTTCTGGCCCTCCAGGGGCCGCATGCCGCCGATGCTTTGAACCGGGTCATGCGCGGAGTTCCGGAAAATCTCGTCTTCATGCAGTCGGTCGAGTACTCCTTTGGCGAGTGGCCCCTTCGCATCACGCGCTCGGGCTACACCGGTGAGGACGGCTTCGAGATTTCCGTCCCGGCGGAGTTCGCGCAGTCCCTGGCCGACCGGCTCTGCGCCGAGATCGAGGTCCGGCCCGCAGGCTTGGGCGCGCGCGATTCGCTACGTCTGGAGGCGGGACTGCCCCTCTATGGCCACGATATGGGCACCGATGTAGACCCGGTGACCGCCGATCTGACCTTTGCGCTCACCAAGAAACGTCGCGAAGCCGGGGGTTGGAAAGGTCACGAGAAGATTGCGACACTGCTTACGCAAGGCGCGCCCGAACAGCGCGTAGGCCTTGTGATCGAGGGCCGCCTTCCGGCGCGCGAAGGCGCGAAGGTTTTCCAGGGCGAAACGCCCGTCGGCCGCGTGACCAGCGGTGGTTTTTCGCCGACCCTGGGGCATCCGATCGCCATGGCTATCGTCGCGCGTGACTCCGCTTCCGAAGCAACCGAACTTACAGTCGAGGTTCGCAACAAGCACTTGCCTGCTCGGGTCGCTCCACTGCCTTTCGTCCCCCACCGCTATCATCGAGGGAATTGACCAATGCCGCGTTATTACACCGACGAACATGAATGGATCGACGTGGATGGCGACGTCGCGACCGTGGGAATTACCGATTACGCACAGGAGCAACTCGGCGATATCGTGTTCGTCGAGTTGCCTGAAAGCGGCAGCGAGATATCCAAGGGCAAGGACGCCGCCGTCGTGGAGAGCGTGAAAGCCGCGAGCGATGTATACGCCCCTATCAGTGGAGAAGTAACCGAAGCCAATCCCGCGCTCGAGGACGATCCGGCGCTGGTAAACAGCTCGCCCGAAGACGAAGGCTGGTTCTTCAAGCTGACCATTGCCGACAAGGCCGAGCTCGAAGGCCTAATGGACGCCAAGGCCTACAAGAGTTTCTGCGATTCTCTCTAGGGAACAACCATGCGCTATCTTCCCCTGACCGATACCGATCGCATGGCGATGCTGGAAAAGATCGGTGCCGCCGACATCGACATGCTATTCGCCGATGTTCCCGAGGATGCGCGCCTGTCGGGCCCGATCCCCGGGCTACCCGCCCACGCCAGCGAAATGGCGGTGGAGCGGCACATGCGCGCGCTAAGCCAGAAGAACCTGTCGGCCGGCGACGCCCCGTTCTTCTGCGGTGCGGGCGCTTACCGCCACCATATTCCCGCCAGCGTCGATCACATCATCCAGCGGGGCGAGTTCCTGACCGCCTACACGCCCTACCAGCCCGAGATCGCCCAGGGCACGCTGCAGATGCTGTTCGAGTTCCAGAGCCAGGTCGCACGGCTTTATGGCTGCGCGGTCGCCAATGCCTCGATGTACGACGGTTCGACCGCATGTTGGGAAGCGATCGCGATGGCGGGGCGGATCGCGCGCGGCAAGCGCCGCAAGGTCGTGCTCTCGGGGGCGCTGCATCCGCATTACGCCGAGGTCGTGCGGACCATGGCCAAGTTTACCGAAGACGAGATCGCCGATGCACTGCCGACCTTGCAGGGATCGCCCGATCTCGATGGGCTGATCGGACGGATCGACGAGGATACTTCATGCGTCGTGGTCCAGTATCCCGATATTCTCGGACGTCTGTCCGACCTTGAAAGGGTCTGCGAAGCGGCGCATGCCAAGGGCGCGCTGGTGATCGCGGTGAACCTCGAACCGGTGGCTCTGGGTGCTGTGAAATCGCCCGGAGAGATGGGTGCGGATATCGTGGTGGGAGAAGGGCAGGCGCTCGGCGTCGGGCTCCAGTTCGGCGGGCCGTATCTCGGCCTGTTCGCGGTGCGCGATCCAAAGCATGTCCGCATGATGCCGGGCCGTCTGTGCGGTGAGACCACCGATGCGGAGGGCAAGCGCGGCTTCGTTCTGACGCTTTCGACGCGCGAGCAGCATATCCGGCGCGAGAAGGCGACGAGCAACATCTGCACCAACAGCGGATTGTGTGCGCTCGCCTTCAATGTGCACATGAGCCTGCTGGGCGAGAAGGGTCTGCGCCAGCTGGCCGCGGAGAACCACCGGCTCGCATGTCTGGCGGCGGACAAACTGGCGCAGGTGCCCGGCGTCACCGTGCTGAACGACAATTTCTTCAACGAATTCACGCTGATGATTGGGCAGGATGCGCGCCAAGTGGTGCGCAATCTCGCCGATCGGGGTATTCTGGCGGGCGTATCGCTGGGGCGGCTGTATCCGGGCAACGACGCGCTGGCCGAAGGGCTCCTCGTCACGCTCACCGAGACCACCAGCGAGGACGATATCGACGCCCTTTGCGCTGCCCTCAAGGAGGTGCTGGCATGAATGCGCCCGCCAAGACTCCGAACAAATCTGGGTGGAAGCCCAGCGCGCCGCTCGCCGGCAACGCCGAAAGTCCCACCTTTACTGGCAATCGCGCGCTGATGCTGGAAGAACCGCTGATCTTCGAGATCGGCCATATCGAGACCACCGGTGTCGATTTCGACTTCGCGGCCAAGCTTGACCTTGCAGGCGTGGAGCAGCCCCGCTCGCCCACACCTGCGCCGAAATCGCGCCTCGGCGGGCTGGAGCGCACAGAAACGATCGGCCTGCCCGGCCTGTCCGAACCCGAAGCGGTGCGCCACTATACCCGGCTCAGCCGGCAGAACTACGCGATCGACCTGGGGCTGTTTCCGCTCGGCAGCTGCACGATGAAGCATAATCCACGGCTGAACGAGAAAATCGCGCGGATGCCTGGCTTTGCCGATGTGCACCCGTTGCAGCCGGTGGACACGGTGCGCGGCGCGCTGGAGGTCATCAACGAACTCGCCTTCTGGCTGGTCAAGCTGACGGGCATGCACTCGGTCGCGATGAGCCCCAAGGCGGGCGCGCATGGCGAGCTGTGCGGCATCCTTTGCATCCGCGCTGCCCTCGAAGCGCGGGGCGATCCGCGCAAGGTCGTGCTGGTGCCCGAAAGCGCGCACGGCACCAATCCGGCGACCGCCGCCTTCGCGGGCTACGAGGTAGAGGATATCCCCGCCACCGCCGAAGGCCGCGTCGATCTGGAGAAGCTGAAGGAACGCCTTGGGCCGGACGTTGCGGGCGTGATGATCACCAACCCCAACACCTGCGGCCTGTTCGAGCGCGACATGAAAGCGATCTCCGACGCTGTGCATGAGGCAGGCGGCTTCGTCTATTGCGACGGAGCGAACTTCAATGCGATCGTCGGTAAGGTACGCCCGGGCGACCTCGGCGTCGATGCGATGCACATCAACCTGCACAAGACATTCTCGACACCGCACGGCGGCGGCGGCCCTGGCAGCGGCCCCGTGGTGCTTTCCGAAGCGCTCGCCCCGTTCATGCCGCTGCCGTACACCGCCCGCACAGAGGATGGCGTGGTCCACCTCGTCGAGGAAGAAGACGCCGACGCGTTTGCGCAGGAGCATTTCGGTAAGCAGTTGCAGCACTTCGGACGGATGACCGCCTTCCACGGCCAGATGGGCATGTTCACGCGGGCGCTCGCCTATATCCTGAGCCACGGCGCCGACGGGCTGAAGCAGGTTGCCGAGGATGCCGTTCTCAATGCGAACTACATCCTGCGCGGTCTGGACGATATCCTGGATGCGCCGTTCGGTACGAGCGGCCCCTGCATGCATGAAGCCTTGTTCAGCGACAAGGGTTTCGCCGATGGCTTTACCACGCTCGATCTGGCGAAGGCGCTTATCGACGAGGGATTCCATCCCATGACCATGTATTTCCCGCTGGTCGTCCACGGTGCCATGTTGATCGAGCCGACCGAGACCGAGAGCAAGGCGGGGCTGGACCAGTTCATCGCGGCGGTTCGCAGCGTTGCGAAACGGGCGAAGGCAGGCGATGAAGCCTTGCGCGCGGCACCGTATTTCGCGCCCCGATCCCGTCTGGACGAGACGCAGGCGGCACGCAAACCGGTCCTCGCCTACGAAGGGTCCTGCGCCCCGTCAGGTGTCCCCCAGCCCAGTGAGCAAGGGGGACGCTGAACACGCGGGCTTGCGGCTCGCGTTTCCGCGCCTAGAAAGGTGACCTGCCGCGGGGGGCGGCCGGGGGTGGGGATTGAGCGAAGCCAGAAGAGAGAACCTGCTGCGCAAGGGCTGGCGCAGCGTCCGCGAGGCGGGCGCGCGCCGCCTTGTCCTTTCGGCGCTGTTGGTGCTTCTGGCGCTGATCGTTTCCTTTTTTAGCTGGGCGCTCCCGATCACCGGCAGCGCCGAGCGCGCGCTGTACGACATGCGCCTCTATTTCCAGGCAGAACGCAACGCGGTGGAGCAGGACCCGCGCGTCGTCATGGTGGTCTTCGATGACCAGACACTGATTGCCGCCAAGAAGCGCTCACCCCTGGACAGGGGCATACTGGCCGATGCGCTGCGCAATCTGGACAGCCTCAATCCGAAGGCCATCGGGATCGATATCCTCTTCGATCAGCCACAGGATGAAGACCGGGACCTTATCGATACGCTGCGTGCAATGGAAACGCCCGTGTCGGTGGGGTACGCCAATCTCGCCACGAACGAAGGCGATATCGTTTACGAGCAACAGCTCTTTCTCGAAGAGTTCATGTCGCAACTTGCCGGAAGCCGTGCCCATCCGGGAAGCGTGCGACTTGACGACAACTACGGGGTGACACGTCGTTTCCCCTCCTTTGTCGAAGGCCTCCCCCCGGTGCTGGGACGGGCCATGCTGATCGCGAGCGGAGAAGAGGCACAAGCTTTTCCCGGCTACACGGGTGCGATCCGATACCGCCTCAACAGGTTCAAGGGCGAAGGCGTCGTCAACAAGTTGCAGATCGACAACTTCCTGAGCGACGGCGTTTTCGCCATCCCCGAAGTACGCGAGATGCTGCGCCAGCAGATCGCGGGACGATATGTTCTGATCGGCGGCGATATCGTCGATTACGACCGAGTGCCCACGCCCCTTTCCGAAGTGATGGATGCGGCTGCGCCCCCGGGTCTCCAGATCCATGCGGAAATGCTTCAGCAGATGCTGGATGGGGCCGAACTGCGCGCGCCTTCTCAATTGCTGCTGTGGACGTTCACTTATCTCATCATCATGATGGGGGTGCTGACCGGGCTTCTGGAGTCCCGGAGCTGGCGCATCTATCTGCTCGTCGCCCTGCAATTTGTGTTCATACTGGGCATCCCGGTCGTCATGACTTTTCTGGAGGTGGATACGCTTGGCGTCCCCGCCTTCGGATGGGTTCTTGGCTGGGTGATCGCTTTCGTCGCGGTCACCAGCGCGGCTCGCGCGGCGGGCGCCGCACAGCGCAATTTCGCACAAGGCGCGCTCGGCAAATATTTGCCCCGCGAAATGGCCGAAGAGATCATAGAGCATCCGGAACTGCTTGCCCTGCATGGGGAGAAGAAAGACCTCTTCGTTCTGTTCTCCGATCTGGAGGGCTTCACCAAGATGAGCCACGCGATCCCCCCGGAAATGGTGGCGAAGCTGCTCAACCGCTACCTGGATATGCTAAGCCGCGTCGTACTCGACCATGGCGGGGTGATCGACAAGTTCGTGGGCGACGCGGTCGTAGCTTTCTGGGGTGCGCCGCTGGCGCGCGCCGATGACGGGATGCGCGCAGCTCGCGCTGGCTATGCATTGTGGCAGGCGGGTGAAGCATTCCGCGATGAGGTCGCGAAGATGGACCCCGATCTGCCGAAGATCGGCAAAACCCGCGTCGGGCTTCATTGGGGTGAGGCGGTTGTGGGGAATTTCGGCGGGCAGAGGCGCATCCAGTACACCGCGCTCGGAGATAGTATGAATACAGCCGCCCGGCTCGAAGCGGCCAACAAGGCCTTGGATAGCGCGATCATGGCAAGCCGCGAATTCGCGGATCGATCAGGCCTCGATTGGTGGCGCGCGATGGGATCGGTCCAGCTGCGCGGCCGGGCAAAACCGGTCGAACTGATGGAACCGGCCCCCGGCTTCCCGGACGAGGATCGCGACAGGCTTGCCCGAGCGGCACGCTTCGTCGAAAACGATATCGCAGCGGCGATCGCGTTGGTCGCGGATGTCGCGTCGCGCTATCCGGATGACAGTGCCCTTGCCAATCTGCTAAAGCGAACGAGGAATCTCGAAGAGGGAGGTTTTTATGCGTTGGGGTAAAGGGATGGCGGGCGGAATGCTCGCCGGCGTCGCGCTCATGCTGGCCGGCGCCGCTCAGGCTGGCGTCGTGGTGAAGGCGAGCGGACCGTCTGCTTCGCAATATCCGGTGGGCAAGAAGCTGGACGACAGCGCTACGATCACCCTGCAAAAGGGTGACAGCGTGACGGTTCTGACTTCGAAGGGGACCAAAGTCATCAGCGGGCCGGGGCGCTTTACCGTGGGTGTTCGCGGGGAATCGACCCGGTCGACCTTTGTCATCCTTACCCGCCAGAACGCCAGCGCCAGAGTTCGTACCGGAGCGGTTCGCAGCGGGGTGAACGCAGCAGCGCCGCAAAATCCGAATTTGTGGAATGTGGATGTGACCAAGCCGGGCAAGATGTGCCTGGCCGATTCCTCTGTCGTCACATTCTGGCGTCCCGATACCGATGTCGCGAGGACATATGTGCTGCGCAGCGGCAAGTCCGACTATCTCGTGCAGATCGAATTTCCGGCAGACGAGGCCCAGGCCGTGCTTGGACCGGACAAGCTGCCGCTGCGCGTCAACAGCAGCTATCGCTTGAGCAGCGAGGAGGGCAGTGCCCCGCAGCCGATCGAATTCGTGGTGCTGGACAACGTGCCGGATGCGCCAGATGAGCTTGCTGCGGAATTGGCGGACAAGGGCTGTTCGACGCAGCTGACGATGCTGTCGGATCGATTGATGACGAGCGGTGAATGACCCGCTAGCGTGAATTTGCCCGGGCGCTTCGGGCATGGGGCCGGGCCACTGATGGGGATCAGTGGGCCGTGGGAGCAGAGTTGGGGGAACATGCGCCATCAACGGACGCAAGCGAGGCAAAGCGATGGGGCCGGTGCGATGCCAGCCCTGCGTCGCTTGCTTTTCGTGGTGCTCGTTTGCCTCGGGACATTGCAGGTGCCCGGTCATGCGGCGGGCCGGTACATGGGCGTCGCCAGTTGCGCTGGTTCCACCTGTCATGGACGGGCCGAGGGCAACGGCGCGGTCGTACGTCAGGACGAAATCGCCAGCTGGCAGGATCCGTCCTCTCCCACCGGGGCGCACAGTAGAGCGCTTGCCGTACTTTCCGGGGCTCGTGGTCGTGCGATTGCGGGCGCTCTGGGGCTGGGCGATCCTACCGCAGCACCTGCGTGCCTGGGATGCCACGCCACCTATGTCCCCAATGACGACCGAGGCCGCAGATTTCTTACCAATGATGGCGTCGGATGCGAAAGCTGCCACGGCCCTGCCGAAAACTGGCTGGCGGTGCACTACACCAGATCTGCGACACATGCATCCAATGTCGCTGCCGGTCTCACTCCCCTGGAGCGACCGCAGGTGCGGGCCAGTGTTTGTCTGGATTGCCATTGGGGAAGTGCGAAAGGCAATCAGTTCGTCACCCACTCGATGATGGCCGCTGGCCATCCGCGCGTTTCCTTCGAGCTCGATCTCTTCAGCGCGTTGCAACGCCATCACGATGAAGATGCCGACTATGTACGCCGCAAGGGCCGGAGCGACAGCGTGAAGATGTGGGCGGTGGGCCAGGCCGAGGCGGTACGCCGCCAGACGGACGTTTTCGCCCGTCCCGATTATGCCTCGCGCGGGCTGTTTCCGGAGTTCTATTTTTTCGATTGCCATAGCTGCCACCGCCAGATCACGGATGGCCCGAAGGCTCGCCGCACCTTCGAAACAAACCCCGGACGCCCGATCCGGTTCGGCAATCCGCCTTTCAATGACGAGAACATGATTCTGCTTTCCGCCGTGGCACGCACCTTTGCCCCGGGGGAGGCAGCGGGGCTGGATCAGGCCAGCCGCGCGTTTCACACTGCCTTTGCCGATGGGCGGACGGCGGTTCAGAAAGCTTCCGTCCAGATGCGCGATCGCGCTGCGGCGCTCTCGAATGCGCTGGCTGCCAGGTCCTATTCTTCAGACGACGCCTTCCAGGTAATCGCCACCGTGGCCGGGGAAGCGACAAGGACCCGCTTCACGGATTATGCCGGGTCGGTCCAGGCGGTGATGGCAGTCGATACGTTGCTCAATGCGCTCGTCCGCGATGGCCGAGTGACCGTAGGCGCTGCCGCGGGCATTCGTTCGAGCATCAACCGCGCCTATGCCGCGGTCGAAGAGCCGAACGGCTATCGTCCGGCGGAATTCCGCTCTGCTCTGGCGCAAGCGACCCGAGCCATCGAAGCGCTTCGCTGACGATGCGGCGGGGGGGTGCCATCGCCTGTATGGTCGCCGCCGGCGGCTTGGCGCTATCGGGCTGCGGCGGCGGAGGCTCTTCCGCAGGCGACGGGCTTGGTGGCGGCAGTCCGCCCACACCCTCCCCGGCCCCTTCGGGCGGTGTCTTTACCCGCCCCGCCGCCGAATCCTTGTCGGTCGCCGACGTGCAGAAGGTGCTGGGTCAGGCCGTGGGCGAAGCGCGCGCACGAAATTTGCCGGTCACGATCTCGGTTACCGACCGGGTTGGCAATGTCCTGGCGGTTTTTGCCATGAATGGGGCGCGGGCGGGGACCACCATAAGCCGCCGTCGTATCGGCGGTATTGCACCGCGCGGCGATGAAGAAGGGCTGCAAGGGGCAGAGGTTCCCGCCGCCGCCGCCGCCATAGCGAAGGCCATAACCGGGGCGTATCTTTCGAGTGGCGGCAATGCGTTCTCCAGCCGCACCGCCAGCCAGATCGTCCAAGAACATTTTCCGCCGGCGCCCAGCACCGCCGGGCTGGAGAGCGGACCTTTGTTCGGGGTGCAATTCAGCCAGCTCCCCTGTTCGGACCTGTCTGCTAGGGCCAGCGATGGCCTGATCGGGCCCAAGCGATCTCCTTTGGGCCTTTCCGCAGATCCCGGAGGGTTGCCGCTTTACAAAAACGGCGTGGTCGTCGGCGGGATCGGCGTGGAAGGAGACGGAAGCTACGCGTTCGATCCGAACACGCTCGACCGCGACGTGAATGCGGAGGAGGCCATCGCACTCGCCGGGACCCAAGGGTTTACGCCACCTACGGAGATCCTGGCCGAACGCATCACGGTTGACGGCACGAGCTTGCGCTATTCCGACATGGTTGCAGGGGATCTGGCGCCGCTCTCCGGCATGCTGGACCCATCCAGCGGCAATCTGGTCCCCGTGACCAGCTATGGTGGTGGGACCATCGTGGCGGGCGCGACCTATGGAACGGAAGCATCGGGTATCCGGCCCAGCAGTGCTGCCGAGTTCGCCAATCCGGATGCCTATGTTCTGACTGACGGTTCCGGCAATCCGCGCTATCCGATCCGCGCCGGGACGGACGCCGCCAGCAATCCCTCCCCGCTCACCGCCAGCGAAGTTCGCGCGCTCATGGAAGCGGCCTTTGCCGTGCTCAGCAGGGCACGGGCGCAGATCCGCCGCCCGCTCGACAGCCGGATGCAGGCGACGATCAGCGTGGTCGATACCGACGGAGCGATCCTGGGCATAGTCCGATCGCCCGATGGCCCGATTTTCGGCACCGATGTCAGCCTGCAGAAAGCTCGCACCGCGGCATTCTTTTCCAGTACCGACGCGGGCGCGCAGCTCTCCGCAACGCCGGGGGTTTCCCGCTACGTTCAGAGAGTTCGCGATTTTCTGGCCGATCCCGGCGCGCTGACCGGCTCGTTCGCCTTCGCGGATCGATCCGGGGGGAACCTCTCCCGCCCGTATTTTCCCGATGGCGAAGTGAGTTCGGTTGCCGGCCCCTTTTCGGTCGATGACCCGCAGGATTTCAGCCCATTCGCGGTCGGGCTTCAGCTCGATCTGGTAACGCCCAACCTCCTTCAGCATCTCGGCCATGTCGTTAGCGGCGGCGCACAACCCGACACACCGCGCGCCTGCACGCAATTACCGGCAGCCCCAGGGGGCAGGCCGCGGATCGCCAATGGCATCCAGATCTTCCCGGGGTCGGTCCCGGTTTATCGCGGCAACAGATTGGTGGGCGGCATCGGCGTTTCGGGGGATGGCATCGACCAGGATGACATGGTCAGCTTCCTCGGGACGCACAACGCAGGGGTCACCGGGACTTTCGGAAATGCGCCGCCGGCCATTCGCGCGGACAGGATCGTAGTGACGACACGCGGCCGTCAGGTGAGGCTGCGATACGTCAATTGCCCCTTCGCGCCATTCCTGGACGATCCCGCGCAAAACGTGTGCCAGGGCTTGTGATGCTCACAGCGCTCGCCCTCCCCCTTGTTGCTCAGGCCATCGTGCAGGATCCTCCCCCGGAGGATACGATCACGCCAAGGGTGCAGGCGGAACGGCCCGAGCCGCCACCAGTGGACAACGAGATAATCGATGGACGACGCCGTCCCGACAACACGGACGATCTTCGCGATCCAGTGGACCAGAACAATCTTGGCGCGGTTCGCGCACCGCCGCCCGAAGCCTTCCCGCTGGACCAGATTCCCGTTCCCGACCGGTGGCGATTGATCGAGAGCCTTGGCCTGGTCACGGAAAGATGGAGCGACCCCTACCACCAGAACACCTACAAGGGCGATCGGCCCATCGATCGTGCGAAGGTGCCCTGGCTTCCGATCAAGGGGGACGACTGGTTCTTCGTGGTGAACGCCATCAGCGATACCGTGGTCGAACCGCGCACCTTTCCCGTTCCAGTCGGCGTTCAGACAACCGAGCGGCCCGGATCGCTCGATGTGTTCGGGCGGCCTTTCAGCCTGGTGGCGGCGCAAACATTCATCGGCGGCGTGGCTCTCATCAAGGGCTACACCGCGTACAAGCCGCCTGCCGTCGAATATCGGCTTACGCTGGCGGCGAATGTCAATCACGTGGAGGTGCCTGAACGGCGGGTGCTCTACGTGGAACCCTCTCTGGGCACGAACCGGACGGATTTCTTCGTGGGCGTGCAGGAAGCCTTCGTGGACTATCACTTCCGCGATGTGTCGGATCGATACGATTTCGACAGCGTGCGCATCGGTATCCAGCCATTTCAGGCCGATTTTCGCGGCTTCCTGTTCAACGACAACCAGTTGGGCGTGCGCTTCTTCGGAACCCGCGACAACAACCGGTTCCAATACAACTTCGGCGCATTCGTGCGACTGGAGAAGGATACCAACAGCGGCCTCAACTCCGTGGTGGAGAGCCCGCGGGACGATCTGGTGCTGTTTGCCAACGTCTATCGCCAGGATTTCCTGATCCCCGCGCTGACCAGCCAAGTGACCGTGGTCTACAACATGAACCGCGAGCGCCGGAACATCAAGATAGACGACAATGGCTTTCCCGTGAGGCCGGCGCTTCTGGGGACGCTGCGCGGACGCGAATACGATGTCGTCTACGTCGGCTACAACGCGGATGGCCATATCGACCGGCTCAATCTGACTGCCAGCATTTACGGTGCCTTCGGCAGCGACCGGAACAGCTTCTTTACCGACCGCAAGGCCGATGTCCGCGCCTATTTTGCCGCGGCGGAGGCGAGCTATGACAAGGATTGGGCCCGCTTCCGGCTATCGGCTGCCTATGGAAGCGGGGATTCCGATCCATACAACAATGTCGAGGCAGGTTTCGACGCCATATTCGAGAATCCCGTTTTCGCCGGTGCGGACACATCTTACTGGATCCGGCAGACCATCCCATTCGCAGGTGGCGGCCGCGTTATTTCGTTATCGGGTCGCAACGGAATCCTGAACTCCCTGCGGAGCTCCAAGGAACAGGGCCAGTCGAACTTCAACAATCCGGGCCTCATTCTGGTGGGCGCGGGAGGAGATTTCGATCTGACCCCGGAATTTCGCCTGTCGGCCAATGCAAATCATCTGTGGTTTGCCGATACGACCACGCTCCAGGTCCTGCGCAACGAGGGCAGCATTCCGCGGGATATCGGATGGGACCTTTCGATGGCGGCGATCTGGCGACCCAAGGCGACGCAGAATATCGTTGCCCGGCTCTCCGCAGCGGCACTTCTTCCGGGAGCTGGCTTCCAGGATCTCTTCACCGATAGATCACGCTCCGACGCATATGTATCCATCCTGGCCAATGTGATCGTGACTTACTGATGCGCGCTTTCAATCGCCTCCTCCTTGCCATCGCAGTGCTTCTCTTCGCCGGGGCCACCTTCGTCGCGCAACCAATGGCGGCGGAGAAGGAGAAGCCGGTAAAGCGCGATTACAGCCGCGTAACGGCGCCCCCCGCCCCGCGCGGCCAGACGATCGAGGCGATGCTGGGCAAGTCGGAAGGGTGCAATAGCTGTCACGTCCAGACCGATGCGCCCACCATGCACGTTTCCGAAGCAGTGCGGCTCGGCTGCACGGATTGCCACGGCGGCGATGCCAGCGTGCGGGGCGACAGCAGCCTGGACCACGATGATCCTCTCTACGTCGCGGCGCGCGACCGGGCGCATGTGTTGCCGAAATATCCGGAAAGCTGGCATTTCCCGAGCTCTGCCAATCCCAAGCAGTCCTATGCCCTGCTCAACAAGGAAGATCCGGTCTTCATCCGGTTCAACAACCCTTCGGATTATCGCGTCGCCCGCGAGGCTTGCGGCGCCTGCCACATGGACATGATCGAGGCCAGCGAGCGCTCGCTTATGGCGACAGGTGCGATGCTATGGGGCGGCGCCGCTTATAACAACGGTATCCTGCCGTTCAAAAACTATCTGCTGGGCGAGGCTTACACCCGCGATGGCCTGCCGGCGAAGATCGAAAGCGCGGGCGTGCCGCCGGGCACGGTGACGGCGAAGCAGGCGGCACGCGGGGCGCTGGCCGAGCTGTACCCGCTGCCCAACTGGACCGTCATTCCGCCCGGGGACATCTTCCGGGTGTTCGAACGCGGCGGGCGCACCATCAACTCGCAATTTCCCGAGATCGGGCTCCCCAACCCCACGGGCCAGATCCAGCGGCTGGAAGAACCCGGCAGGCCCGATCTGAAGCAATCCAACCGCGGACCGGGGACCGGGCTTCGTGTCGCGATCCCCGTGCTCAACATGCACAAGACGCGCCTCAACGATCCTTTCACCTGGTTCATGGGCACCAACGATCAGCCGGGTGACTATCGTCATTCCGGCTGTGCATCCTGTCACGTGGTCTACGCCAACGACCGGGAGCCGCGCCATTCGCTTGTCTACGCCAAATATGGGCGTGACGGCCAGACCCAGTCGATCGATCCCACGATCAACCGCCTGATGGAGGGAGATCGCGCCCATGGAGATGGGCATGAGAGCGATCACGGCGCCGATCATTCAGGTGGTCACGGTACAGTCAAACAGCCCGGCGATGGCCACGAAAGCGGCGACAAGTGGCCCGCCAAGACCCCGGTGAAGGAGAAGGGGCACCCGGTGCGCCATGCCTTCACCCGCTCCATTCCCACCGCCCAGTGCATGAACTGCCACATGCACCAGCCGAACATCTTCCTGAACTCCTATCTCGGCTACACCATGTGGGATTATGAGTCAGATGCCCCGAGCATGTGGCCAAAAGAGCAGAAATATCCCACCGCCGCCGAGGTGCACGAGGTGCTGACCCGCAACCCCGAGGGTGCCGCGCCGCGAGGCAAATGGGCCGACCTCGATTTCCTGCGCAACGTCTACGATCTCAATCCCGATCTCAAGGACACGCAGTTCGCGGACTATCATGGCCACGGCTGGAACTTCCGCGCGATCCTGAAACGGGATCGCGAGGGCAATCTGCTGGACAAGGACCGCAATATCGTCAGCCCCGACGACCCGGAGAAATGGCGCAGGAAGGGTGAGGGCAAGTTCGTGCCCCCGGGCGTGAACCCGGGCAAGACGGTGCACCTCATGGATATCCACGCCGAAAAGGGCATGCAGTGTGCCGACTGCCACTTCGCCCAGGATAGCCACGGAAACGGGCTCATCTACGGCGAAGTCGCCAATGCGGTGGAGATCGGCTGCGTCGATTGCCACGGGACCGCAGACGATTATCCGACCCTGAGGACCAGCGGACCAGCAGCCCCACCCAAGGGCAACAACCTGGAACTGCTTCGCAACCCCGATGGCCAGCGCCGCTTCGAATGGATCGATCTGCCCAACGGGCGGCGTGAGTTGATCCAGCGTTCGCTGGTCGACCCGAGCCTGGAATGGAAGGTCGCGCTGGTGAAGAACAGCGTCGATCCTACCAGCCCCGGCTTCAATCCCAAATCGGCGCGCGCCAAGCTGATGAGCAAGGATGGTGGCGAGACCGGCAAGTTCGAGTTCGGCACCGGGATCAAGCCGGGAATGCGCGCGCACGAGGTCGGCAAGATGGCCTGCTTCACCTGTCATCTGTCCTGGACCACGAGCTGTGGTGGATGTCACCTTCCGATCGAGGCGAACTGGAAGACGAAGATGCACCGTTATGAAGGGGAAGAGACGCGCAACTTCGCGACCTACAATCCCCAGGTGGCGCGTGACGAGATGTACCAGCTGGGTATCCACCAGACGACAAAGGGCAACGAGGTCGCGCCGATCCGCTCGACCAGCGCGCTTGTGCTCAGCTCCACCAACATCAACCGCGAGCGAATCTACATTCAGCAGCCGCCCATTTCCTCTGCCGGCTATTCCAGCCAGGCTTTCGCACCGCATTTTCCGCACACGGTGCGCACCGAAGAGACCAAGACCTGCTCCGACTGCCATCTATCCGCGAAGGACGACAACAACGCCATCATGGCCCAGCTCCTGCTGTTGGGGACCAATTATGTGAACTTCGTCGGTCTCAACGCCTGGTCCGGGCTCGAGGGCGGATTCCAAGCCACGCGCGTCACCGAGTGGGACGAGCCGCAGGCAGTGCTTGGTAGCTATCTGCATCGCTATGCCTACCCCGACTATTGGCGCATGCATGTCGAAGGCAACGGGCGCGAACTGAAGAACTGGGACCGTGGCAAGACCTTCGACGACGATCTTTCCGGCGAAACTTACCCTTTCGAGCAGTTTCGTAATACGGTGGAAGCGACCAAGGACCGGGTCGGGTGCCTGCAACTGCGCGGCGAATACATGTTCGTGGCGGAGGGCAAGGGCGGCTTCCGCATCTACGACGTGGCCTCCATCGCCAACAAGGGCATCTCCGAGCGCATCCTGACCGCGCCGTTCAGTGCGCTGGGTCACGATACGCATGTCGCCACCAGCAACGCCACCTGCATGGCACTGGCCACCGATCAGCCGGTGCGTCCGGACCGCAATAGAGCCATGGCCGCAACGGGCGTGAAGGATGCCGATGGCAACCCGCTGATGAACGCTGACGGGACGCCGATGTCCCTGCTCCAGTTCAACCAGGAACAGGCGATGAAGCCCATCTACGATTACGCGGTCATCACCGATGCCGTCGAAGGGCTGGTTCTGGTGGACGTTACCACCATGGCCGATGGCGAGTTCCGCAACAACAAGCTGAAACGCGCGCCGTTCGGGGACGGACGGGACGCGTGGAATCCCGATGGGGTGCTGGACGGGGCGCGGCACATCACGCTGGCTGGCGACATCGCTTATATCGCCGCGAACAGTGGGCTGGTGGTCGTCGACCTTGCCGATCCGCTTCAGCCCCGGCTGGCGGCGGTTCGCGAGGTGGAGGACATGCGCGCGTCCGCGATCCAGTTCCGCTATCTCTGGGCGACCAGCGCCCAGGGGGTCGAGCTGTTCGACATCACCGACATGCGCAATCCCATGGCGCTGCCGCAGGCGACCGTTCCGCTGACCGATGCACGGCGCGTGACCATCGCGCGCACCTATGCCTATGTTGCCGCCGGGCGGGACGGGCTGGTCATCGTCGACGTCACCCGGCCGCTGACGCCCACCATCTACCGCAGGGAGACCTTCGACGGCCGGATGATTGACGCACAGGATGTGATCGTCGCCTCCACCAATGCCTCTGCCTTCGCCTATGTCGCCGATGGCGCGGGGGGGCTGAAGGTGATCCAGCTGACCAGCCCTTCGAGCCAGCCCAACTTCTACGGTTTCAGTCCCCGACCGATACCTGAACTGATTGCCTGGGCCAGCACGCCCACGCCCGCCATTTCCTTGTCACGGGGACTCTCGAGGGATCGCGCCGTGGACGAAACGGGCGGCCAGATGGCGGTGTTCGGCAGGCTCGGCTCCCGCCCCTTCGACCGCAGCGAGATGGAAAAGCTGTTCCTTACAGCCAAAGGCGTGCCGTGGAAGGTCAGCGACGAGCCCGACATGAGCGCGTGGGTCGGAGCCCGGGGCCCTGTGCGCGGTGCCTCGACTGGGCGTTAGTCGAGAAAAATGCGGTTTTCGGCAGAGATCCACTGGATCCGACGGTCCGCCGAAGTTTACACGTGGTTTACACCATGACGCAGTCCAGCAAGAAAATCCGCACCGTAGGCTAAGGCGGGAAACGCAATGGCCAGGGAGCTACGCAACATGGCATGCGGTCTCCTACATTGGAAGAAGATAATCCTGCTTTGTTCTGACCGCGTCATTCGCTCCCGAAATGCTATGCCGGAGAGGCGCGCGGGCAATAAAGCATGCACAAGGAAACTCGTATGGTAGGCAAGATCGCTTTGAGCGCGCTTGCGGTCGCGCTGATGGCGGCGAGCCCCGCCGCCGAACAGGACTGGGCTGCCGCTCTGCGGACCGATGCGCAGGCATTGCATGATCTTGTGGACGCCAACCATCCCGGCCCGGTCAACCCTCTCGATCCGGAATTCACGCAGCGTAATGACCAAGCACTGGCGCAGGCGCTTGCGCGGGCTGACCGCGTCCAGGGCTATCCTGGCTATCTCTGGGCGATGCGGGCCTACATCGCGTCGTTCGACGATGGCCACGTCATGATCCGTTCGACGGACGCGGCCCCCGATCTTCAGGTTGCGTGGCCGGGCTTTCTCACGGGTTACGATGACGATGGCCGCCAGATCGTGCGTACGGTTGCCGACGATGCGGCCCTACCGCTCGGAGCGGAACTGCGGGAATGCGACGGGACTTCGGTTGCGGAGCTCATGGAAAGAAATGTGGGTGATTTCCGGGGGCGGTGGGACCTTCATAGCCAGCGGATGATCCATGGCGGCCGCATGTTCATAGATGTCGGAAATCCGTTCATTAGTCGGCCACAGCAGTGCGTTTTCTCGATCGAGGGCTCACCCCGAACCGTAACCTTGCAATGGCGCGCGATATCGGACGAGGAGCTTGCCGAGCGCTTCGCAGCAACCGCTGCCCGCTACAGCCCCGACATCGGAACCCGGACTTTCCCCAGCGGAACGCGGTGGTATTCGCTGTCCGATTTCGACGGCGATCTTGGCAGCGATGCCGGGCAGGCCCTTGCGGCCCTGATCGGTGAGATGCGCGAGGATGCCGATCCCATCCGCTCGGCACCGCGTATCGTCCTCGATCTCAGAGGAAATGGCGGCGGCTCGTCCGACTGGTCGAAACAGATCGCGAGGATCATTTGGGGCGAAGAAAAGGTCGCATCTGCGTCGGGCGGATCGGACTATGTCGAATGGCGCGCCTCGCCCGCCAACATCGCGGCCATGGATGAATACCGTCGGGATTATGCCAGCGCGCCCGATGCACCCCGAGAGGTGGTCGACTGGCTTGAAGGTGCAGTGAAGGGGATGACAATTGCCCTGGCGGCGGACGAACCCTTGTGGCGTGAGCCATCTTCAGAAGAGCGGCCCGAAGTGCAGGGCGCGACCGACGGCGCCGGTTCCCCGCAAGGCCCGGTCTACATCCTTACCGATTGGGTCTGCGCGTCGGCGTGTCTCGATGCGGTCGACCTTTGGCGTTCGCTTGGCGCCATTCAAGTGGGGCAGGAAACGGGCGCCGATACGCTGTACATGGACGTGCGTGACGATCCTTTGCCCAGCGGGCTGGCGACGGTGGGCATGCCGATGAAGGTGTATCGCGGGCGACCGCGGGGGATTAACGAGCCATGGAAACCCGTGCACCCGTTTGAAGGCAGTATGCGCTCGACCGAAGATATCGAAGCCTGGATCGTCGAGCTGGGCGGCGGTTGAGCGCGACGCAATCGCGCGTTTCGCCCGTTGCGATTTCGGTGCGCCTCACCCGCGCTCGGCGAACATCTCGCGGATCATGGGCTTCAGGTGCTCGCCGTAGCTCGCCAGCACCTGCCAGTCGCTCACGGTCTCGTAATGAGTGACCAGATTGGTGCCGTCCCAGCGATGCAGGGCATAGATCGGGGGTTCGGTGGTGATGAGGTCGCGATTGTCGGCCTTGGTGGAGTCGATGGGGCGGAGGTCCATCGCCACCAGCGGCGCGACCGAGGGCGTCACATTCAGAGGGATGCCGCAGAAGCTGGACGCGAGCGGGCGGTGCAAATGGCCGCAATGGATCCCTTCGATGCGATGCTGGTGCCCCTCGATCGCATCCGCGAGATTCCGGATCCAGCTTTCGCTCATGACCGGGTCCATCCAGTCGATACCTGAGACCACCGGAGGGTGATGCATGAAGATGATTGCTGGCGTGCCCTCGCTCGCGTCCAGTTGCGCGCGCAGCCAGTCGCGGCGCCTTTCGCAAAACGCACCGCCGTGCCGGCCGGGCTCGTAACTATCGAGGCAGATGATCAGCAGCCCGTCACGCTCGAGGGTGTATTGCACGAAGCCGTCGTTGCTGGGGCACTGGGGGAAGGCGGAAAGCAGCTCGTCGCGGGTGTCGTGATTGCCCACCAGCGGCAGGATCGGACAGGGCACGTCTTCCAGCAAGCCGGCGATCTTGGCAAAACTATCCCGGTCCCCGTGATCGGTGAGATCGCCGCTGAGAACCAGCAGGTCCGGTTGGTTGGGCGCTTCAAGCAGCCGCGCGAGCGTGGCACGAAAACGCGTCCGGTTGAGTTCTTCCGGCCGCGCGTCCGGATCGAAGCCGATATGAATATCGGTCATCTGCGCTATCAGCATGTGGTCCCCACCCTCCTCGACATTCTATCCCCCTCGCCGGGAAATACCAGCGATTTGGCGCTTTGGGCTGCCTGGATGATCCGGCGGGGGCGTTCCGCTGGGTACGTGGTAGGAATGGCACATCACGCATCCGGAAGGCACCTTGGCCTCCTTGGCATCCTCGCCCAGATGGCAGGTGCGGCAGGTGGCGATCCCGGGAAGCAGCACGTCGCGCGCCGATCCGCTGGTGGACGCATCGTGGCAGGAGGCGCATTTCTCCTGCTTGTGATCCTCATGATCGAACTTGCCCCCCACCATGTAGCGGGACTGCAAATGCACCGGCATCACCGACGGGCCGCTAGGGGTGCTGGCCGGGTAATGGCATTCACCGCATACCCCCTCGGGTGAAAGGGCGCGCGCGATCGAGGTGTAATCGCGCACCGGCGGTCCGAAGTTGGGCATCGAAACCCCGCTCTCTCCCGCCCTCCTGCGCCCGCTCAGCATGGGACGGCGGGGCGCACGATCCATGGCGACGAGATCGGCGCGCATTTGAGCGACATCGCCGTGGCGCAGCGTCCGGAAGGTGTCGCCGACCTTGTCGTAAACGAGGCTGTGGCAGCTTTCGCAGTTCTCCTCCATCACGATAGGCTGGAAGCCGACTCCGTCGGGCGCGGGTACGTGGCAATCCCGGCATTCCAGCGGGGCGCCGTATTGCGAAAGGCTCAGCGCCATGCGGGCAACGCCGTTGGTGCGCGACAGATGGCCATCGTGGTCGAATTTCAGTCCGCTCGCCTCCTTGGGCTTGGTGGCTAAGCTCACTCGCTCCGTCTGGCTGCTGCCCAGCCTGGTGAAGACAAGTGCTTGGAATTGCGGATGGCTTCTCCCGAAATCGCCGGCGTTGCCCAGCTTGTTATCGGGCAGACGCGATTTGAGCGTGCCGTGGCAATCGGCGCAGAAGGCTTGTGAGGCTGGCTCCATAGCTCCGGCACCCTCGTGCTCGGTATGGCAGGTCGTGCAGGCTTCGGGTCCTTCCTTGCCGAAGGTTTCCGCCACTTTCCACCGGAACGCCGTGAAGCCCGACATCGGCGCGCGTGCCTTGGCCAGTCGTGGGTGCGCGGCATGGTCGGCGACATCGGTGTGGCATGAGAGGCAGGTGTCGTCGCGCACCGAAACGAAGGCTTCGACGTGACAAGCCTCGCAATTCTGTTCCAGCGCGTGATGCGCCTTCGACAGTGGGCCGGGGCTCCACGCGGCATCCATCGCCACGCCCTGGGGGCTGGTCGAACCGGGCTCGGCATCGGCGCGGTTAAGATGGCTCCAGATCGGCGCCGCGAGGAAGGCCAGGAGAACGACCAACAGCAGCCCCCACGCCATGACACGCTTGCCGGGCAGCACGCTCGACAAGGCGAAGTCACGCACGGCATCGCGGGCGCCTGCGCCTTTTTCCTCGCGGCTGACGGTGATCGCGATCTTGCCCTCGCTTGCCTCACCGTCGGCAGGCGCGAATTGCAGGCGGTAGGTTCCGAACACGAACTCGCCGCCCGA
>NZ_JBELMO010000027.1:0-31306 GCF_042095715.1 Qipengyuania sp.
CGCCTGCGTGAAGCGGAAGATGTTGTCGACGAAGAACAGCACGTCCTGCCCTTCCACGTCGCGGAAATACTCCGCCATGGTCAGACCGGACAGGGCGACGCGCGCACGTGCCCCCGGGGGTTCATTCATCTGGCCAAAGACCAGAGCAACCTTTGAGCCGTCCGAGGTGGCGTTGCCGTCCGCATCCTTGGCGATGACGCCGGCGTCGAGGAATTCATGATAGAGGTCGTTCCCCTCGCGGGTACGCTCACCAACGCCGGCAAAGACGGACACGCCGCCGTGGCCCTTGGCGATGTTGTTGATCAGTTCCTGGATCAGCACCGTCTTGCCGACGCCGGCGCCGCCGAACAGGCCGATCTTGCCGCCGCGAGCATAGGGAGCGAGAAGGTCGATCACCTTGATCCCGGTCACCAGAATGGCCGCTTCGGTGGACTGGTCCACGAACAGCGGAGCTTCGGCGTGAATCGGCATGGTCTGGTCCGCGCCGACAGGGCCGCGCTCGTCGATCGGCTGACCGATCACGTTCATGATGCGGCCCAGCGTCTTCGGGCCGACCGGCACGGAGATTTGCGCGCCGGTGTTGATCACTTCCTGACCGCGCGTGAGACCGTCGGTGCCGTCCATGGCGATCGTGCGCACGGTGTTCTCGCCGAGGTGCTGCGCGACCTCGAGAACGAGGGTGTTTTCGCCGTTCTTGGTTTCGAGCGCGGTGAGGATTGCCGGCAATTCGCCTTCGAAGGCGACGTCGACGACCGCGCCGATGACCTGCGCAATGGTGCCGTTAGGCGACTGGTTGAGTACGGGAGCGGTGGCCATGATCTGTGTCCTGACTTCAGTGGTGATCGCGTCTTAGCCGACGCAGACGTTTTCCGGATCGGCGAGGGTCCATTCGCCGTCGCCGGGGGTTAGGGTTGCTTCGTTGCGGAGATATTCGTCATCGCCGAGGCCGAATTCGCACAGCACGTCTTCGGACCCGAAGCCTGCGCGCTTGCAGGCGGCCGTGTTGACGGGTTCGTCGGCGGGGCAGGCATCGGCGTAAAGCTTGCTAAAAATTTCCTGACCGGGGGCGGGCAGGCTCGGCGTTGCGACAGGAGCGGGGGCCGTCGTCGCGGCTTCTGTCGGCTGCGCTTCGGGTTCGCCCGAGCAGGCGGCGAGGAGGCCGAAAACGGCAAGTGCGGAAACGGTCTTGATCATCGTATCTGGCTCCGGTCAGCGTTGTGGCAACGTTTCCCGGCATTCTCTCCGTTGTAGTTATTCAGTCTTGAGGCGCTCGGGCGCCCGAAAAATCTTCTGCAAATCTCGCCGTTATTCGGGGGTCGGCGTTGCTTCCGGCTGCTCGTCGAGCGGCGCGAAGGGTTCAGGCGCCGGCGATTCCATGCCAGCGGTTTCCGGATCGGCGGGAGTCGCGGGCGCTTCGGCAATGCCATCTCCCGCGCCGGGAGCAACCGCATCGCCGGACATGTCGATGTCGGCGGATTCGCCCGTTTCGCCGCATGCGGCGAGCGCAAAGATCGCGAGCGGGGCGAGGGCGATTGCAAATTTCTTCATCAGAAGTCTCCGTCTGGTTCCCTTGGCCCTGGGTAGGCAGGCCGCCGGATGGTCTTGCGAGATTAGGGCTACAGTGCTTCCGCGCCGGCGATGATTTCGATCAGTTCGGTAGTGATCGCAGCCTGGCGGCTGCGGTTGTACTGAATTGTAAGCTTGTTGATCAGGTCGCCCGCGTTGCGCGTGGCATTGTCCATAGCGGTCATCGAGGCGCCCTGTTCCGAAGCCTCCCGCTCCAGCAGTGCGCCGAACAGCTGCGTGCGAACATAGCGCGGCAAAAGCTCGGCCAGGATTGCCTCCTCGTCGGGCTCGTATTCCACCACGGCGTCTCCGCCCGCGGCAGCCGTTCCGTTGCCGGCATCGGAGGGCACGGGCAGCAACTGTACCACGGTGGGGTCCTGCGCGAGAGCGCTCTTGAAAATGGGATAAACGAGGTGGGCAACGTCGAACTTCCCGCCTTCGAACATCTCAACCAGATCTTCGGCGATGGCTTCCGCTTCGGTGAAGCTGGGGTTGCGCATATCGCTGGTGTCGAAATGCTTGGCGATGCTGTCAGAATAGTCGCGCTTGATCGGCGCCCGGCCCTTGCGGCCGACGAGGTAGAATTCGACCTTCTTGCCCTTGGCAATCAAATCGCGTGCTTTGGCCTTGGCAGCCTTCACGATATTGGCGTTGAGGCCGCCGCACAGGCCCTTGTCGGTATTGACGACGACCAGCAGGTGGCGCTGGTCGCTACCGGTGCCACGCAGCAACAGCGGGGCGCTGTCGCCGGAGACCTTGCCCGCCAGCGATCCCATCACGCCCGCCAGCCGTTCGGCATAAGGGCGCGCGGCTTCGGCGGCGGCCTGCGCACGGCGCAGCTTGGCCGCAGCGACCATCTGCTTGGCCTTGGTGATCTTCTGGGTCGATTTGACCGAGTTGATCCGGCCCTTGAGTTCCTTGAGGCTCGCCATATCCTGTTCAGCCTTCCAGCGGCTTCACTTCGATGAGTTCGGGTTCCGACTGGAGCCAGTTCTCGTATCGCGCGAAGACATCTTTGGTGTAATCCTGGGCATGGTGGAAATCGAACGCGTCGCGATCCGCCCATTCCTCGAAAATCATGATCGTGCTCGAACCGTCCGCGGCGCGGCGCGGCTCGAAAGAGAGACAGCCGTCTTCACTGCGGGTCGCAGGCACAATGGTGGCCACCGCTTCGCAGGCGGCCTCCAAATGCTCGGGCTTGACCGGGATCGTGGCGAAGACGGTGTAACTCATCGGGCGATCAGGCGAACTGCTTGGCGAAGGTTTCGAGCGCGGACTTCACCTTGTCGCGGGTGTCGTCTTCGAACTTGCCGGTGTCGCGAATGGTCGCGAGCACATCGGCGTGCTCGTGGCGCATATAGCTGAGCATCTGCTCTTCGTAATCGGTCACGCGGTTGGTCGGAACAGTATCCAGATAGCCGTTGGTGCCCGCGTAGATCGAGACAACCTGCTCTTCCACCGGCATCGGGCTGAACTGCGGTTGCTTCAGCAGCTCTGTCAGACGCGCGCCGCGGTTCAGCAGGCGCTGCGTCGCGGCGTCGAGATCCGAACCGAACTGTGCGAAGGCGGCCATCTCGCGGTACTGCGCGAGGTCCAGCTTCATCGAGCCGGCGACCTTCTTCATGGCCTTGGTCTGCGCGGCGCCGCCGACGCGGCTGACCGACAGGCCCACGTTGATCGCGGGACGGATGCCCTGGTAGAACAGGTCGGTTTCCAGGAAGATCTGGCCGTCGGTGATCGAGATCACGTTGGTGGGAATGTAGGCAGACACGTCGCCCGCCTGCGTCTCGATGATCGGCAGCGCGGTCAGCGAACCGCCACCCATCGCATCGCTCATCTTGGCGGCACGCTCGAGAAGACGGCTGTGGAGATAGAACACGTCGCCCGGATAGGCTTCACGGCCCGGGGGACGACGGAGCAGCAGCGACATCTGGCGATAGGCAACGGCCTGCTTAGACAAGTCGTCGTAGCAGATCACGGCGTGCATGCCGTTGTCGCGGAAATATTCGCCCATGGCGGCGCCGGTGTAGGGCGCAAGGTACTGGAGCGGAGCCGGCTCCGAAGCGGTGGCGGCCACGACGATGGAATATTCCATCGCGCCGTTTTCCTCCAGCGCCTTCACGATCTGCGCGACGGTGGAGCGCTTCTGGCCCACGGCGACGTAGATGCAGTAGAGCTTCTTCTTCTCGTCGTCGCCAGCGTGCGCATCCTTCTGGTTGATGAAGGTGTCGATCGCGACGGCGGACTTGCCGGTCTGACGGTCGCCGATGATCAGCTCGCGCTGGCCGCGGCCGACGGGAACGAGGGCGTCGATGGCCTTGAGGCCCGACTGCACGGGTTCCGAAACCGACTGGCGCGGAATGATGCCCGGGGCTTTCTGTTCGACCAGGCGGCGTTCGGTGGTTGCGATCGGGCCCTTGCCGTCGATCGGGTTGCCCAGCGCATCGACCACGCGGCCGAGCAGAGCCTTACCCACCGGCACGTCGACGATGGTCTGGGTGCGCTTGACGGTGTCGCCTTCCTTGATCGCCTGGTCGGACCCGAAGATCACGGCGCCGACGTTGTCGGCTTCCAGGTTGAGCGCCATGCCCTGCACGCCGCCCGGGAATTCGATCATCTCGCCGGCCTGGACCTGGTCGAGGCCGTGGATGCGGGCGATGCCGTCACCCACCGAAAGCACGGTGCCCACTTCGCTTTCCTCGGCTTCGGTGCCGAAGCTGGCGATCTGGTCCTTGATGACCTTGGAGATTTCTGCGGCGCGAATGTCCATGTCGTATGCGTCCTGTCAGGTGGTCGGGCTCAGGCCTTCATGGCCTGGGCAAGGGAGTTGAGGCGAGTGCGGATCGAACCATCGATCCGCTTGGAACCGAGCGTGACGACCAGGCCGCCGAGCAGGTCGGGATCGACCTTGGCAGTCAGCTTCACGGTCCGGCCCTCGCGGGCGGTAAGCTTGTTGCGCAGCGTTTCGAGCTGCTGATCGGTCAGCGCGTGGGCGCTGGTGACTTCTGCGGTCACCTCGCCCCGCTGGGCAGCGGCGATGGTGCGGAAGGCGCGAACGATATTGCCGAGCTGGCCCAGGCGGCGGTTCTGCGCCAGCACGCCCAGGAAATTGGTGGTGAGCTGAGACAGGCCGAGCAGCGCGGCGACGTTCCAGACCGCCCTCTGCGCTTCATCCCTGCGGACCTTGGGATTGGTGGTCAGCGCGGCGAATTCAGACGATTCGTTCATCGTCTGCGCCAGCTTCTCCAGGTCCGATTCGACCGCGGTGACGGTGCCGTTTTCGCTGGCGAGATCGAACAGGGCCGAAGCATAGCGCCCTGCCAGGCTAGCCTGAATACCGGCGGAAATGTCCACGCGTGTCGTCCTTTTGGGTTCGCTGTGAAATGGCGATGTGCCGCCCGCCGGTTGTGGGCACACGAAACGGTACCCCGGTCAAGGCTG
The DNA here is from genome assembly GCF_042095715.1 of Qipengyuania sp. Taxonomy (GTDB): domain Bacteria; phylum Pseudomonadota; class Alphaproteobacteria; order Sphingomonadales; family Sphingomonadaceae; genus Qipengyuania. The sequence continues at coordinate 5,008 of NZ_JBELMO010000027.1, forward strand.
GCGCGCGACTAGCAGCGGCTTTTGCGGATTGCAACATGGCTGCACCATTCACGGCGAACTGCGCTGCATTATCAGGCATGTCTTTACCGTGCTTCCGAACGCTCGCTTAAGCCGTCCGGCGGTGGTAGAAACCGCCCGCGACCGGGCAAACCGGCTTGCAGGCCATGCCGCGCGCGGACGGCCGACGTTGGGAGACGGAGATGAAGATGAAACCGCTCGCGCCGGAATGCGGCGTGGAAGTCGAAGGCGTGCAGCTGGCCGAGGCACGGGGCGAAACGCTCGAATCGATCAAGCAGGCGATCTGGGAGCACGGCGTTGCTGTTTTCCGCGATCAGGAGCTCGGCCCGGAAGCGCAGATCGATTTCGCGCGCGCGTGGGGCGGCATCGACATCAATGCCTATTTCCCGCTCGACGATCGCTGGCCGGAAATTGCCGTGGTGCGCAAGCGCGCCGACCAGCAGACCAATATCGGCGGCGCCTGGCATACCGATCACTCTTATGATCAGGTGCCGGCTATGGGATCGATCCTTGCCGCGCGTGTGCTGCCGCCCACCGGCGGCGATACGCTGTTCAGCCACATGGGCGCCGCCTACGATGCTCTATCGGACGATCTGAAGGCGCGGATCGAAGATCTCAGCGCCTTCCACACTGCCGACCACGTCTATCAGGAAGGCGGGATCTATGCGCAGACGGACCAGGGTGCAGACTTGCGCGGGCACGAGGTGCGAACCGGCGCGACTCATCCGGTGGTGATTCGGCACCCGCGCACTGGCCGCCGCCTGCTTTACGTGAACCCGTCCTTCACGATCCACTTTACGGGCCAGACGGGAGCACAAAGCCTGCCGCTCATGCAGGAGCTATGGGCCGAAGCGATGAAGCCGGCGCACCAGTGCCGCGTGGTGTGGCAACCCGGCACGGTGACGATCTGGGACAACCGCACAACCTGGCACAATGCATTGAACGACTACCAGGGCCATGCGCGCGAGCTGCACCGCATTACGCTAACAGGGGAGCCTCTCGCGGCCTGAGGCGGCGGCGGGGCGGGGCGGGTGCGGCCGCCAGACGCCTGACACCGCCTTGCGCGCTGTGCTGGCCATCGCCTAGGACGCACCACACCAACCGAAACAGAGGAAACATCGTGAACCAGACCTTCCGCTCGCGCCCCGTGCTTGTCCTCGCAACGACCGCCGCGGCCTTGTCGCTGTCAGCCTGTGCCTATGATCCCGCCACCAGTGCGGAGACGGTTTCGTCAGGCCCCGACCTCGCGGGCATCCCGGCCGGGACCTACGCGCTCGACCCCGCGCATGGCAAAATCACATGGTCGGTCAGCCATCTCGGCTTTTCCACTTACACCGGACAATTTCCGGCTGTGGAGGCAACGCTGCAACTCGACCCCGCGAAGCTGCAGAACGCCAAGGTCACCGCGACGATCGACCTGACCGAGCAGGGGACCCTCAACGAACAATTGAACGGCCATCTCAAGACTGCGGATTTCTTCGACGTCGAAAATCATCCCCAAGCGCGTTTCGTGACGACCGGCGTCACCGTCGTCGACAACGACAGCGCGACGGTGGACGGTGAGTTGACGCTGCGCGGGGTGACGAAGCCGGTGCGCTTTACGGCCAATTTCAACAAGGGCGCGGTCAATCCGCTGGACAAGAAGTTCACGCTCGGTTTCGATGGCTACGCCACCATCAAGCGCTCCGAATTCGGTGTCAGCTACGCGCTGCCCGCGGTCAGCGACGAAGTTGAGCTTCACCTCGAGGCCGAGTTCAAGTTGCAAGGCGAAAGTTGATCGCCGGGAGGGCGTCTTGGGGGCGCCGGAGAGCCGGCCCCCCCGGGCTCGCCCCGGCGGCCAATCCCTGTTTCCTCTCCTATTATGCGGTCTGAATGGACCCTGCGACCTATTTGCCGGTAGTCTCGCAGGTGTAAACCAGCCGCTCGTTGGGCTTGGGTGGCAAGGTCGCCAGCACAGCGCGCTGCTGGTCGCCAAGCCCGGCGGCCGCGTTATCGGCGCCACACGCGGGGGCCTTGTAAGCGCCCCGCGCCCCCCGCGCCGCCTGCATGGCATTGCGGGAGAGGAGATAGCGTTCGGTGCGGAACTCGCGCCTGTCAGGGTCGAAGCTGTTGACCGAAACCTCCTGATCATCGTTGGGCACCAGAACCCGGCTCCAGGTTCCGTCCGAGAAGCCATACTGAGTGCGCCCGTTGACGCAGCCTGCGGCGGTCCACTCTAGGGGAATGTCCTCCGTTCGCGAGGTGGTGACGCGGCTTCTTTGCTGGTCGAGGCGGCAGACCAGCCTGCGGGCACCTTCGCTCCCAAGCGGGGCAGGGTTCGCCGCTGTATCGGGCGCGTCGGTACCCAGGGCCGCCGCCGTCCGCCGGTCGATTTCGTCGATGCCGGGGCGGGTAACCTGCAAGAACAGCGCGCCGATCAGCGCGGCGCCAGCGCCAACCGCCGCCGCCCGGTTTTCCCGGGGAAATGGAAGGCGTTCGCCCTGCCCATCGTGCCGCTCACGCTTTTCGTAGGCCCACCAGCCGAGGCCGGCGGCGATCAGCAGCAGCAGCACGCTCGCCAGCATCCGGTCGTCGCGCTCATCGCGCACGCGCATCTCGGCCTCGAAGCGGGCGCGGTCCTGCCTCACCCGCAGGTCTTCCGCCCGCTCGCTCATTGCCGCACGCGCCGCCGCCTGCTCCTGCGACAATCGCTGCCGCTCGGCCGCGTCCAGATCGGCCAGGCTGCGGCATGGCGATGAGTTGACCCGCGGGGTCACGTCGTGAGCGCGCAGGAAGGGCAGAAGCTCGCGGATCGAGACGGCGAAGTAGAATTCCCCGTCCGTGCCGTCGCTCTCCGCGCCGAAGCTGTTGACGCCCAGCACCCGTCCGCAGGCATCGAGCAGGGGGCCGCCGGAATTGCCGCGTGCGATCGGGGCGGTATGCAGCACGGTGTCGAACTCGCGGCTGGGGCGGAAACCGGACAGGAAACCGCGGCTCTTCACCGGCGGCTGGGCGGTGAAGATGTCGTCGATGGATAGGCCCTGCGCCTTGTCGACGTTCATGGGATAGCCAACGGCGCTTGCCTGCCCGCTGTCCTGTGGCGGCCCGCCTGCCAGCGCCAAGGGGGGCAGGCGCAGGTCGCCGTCTATCGCGATCAGCGCCAGATCGTTGCGCGAACTGGTCGCGAGAACATGGCCATAGGCCACGCTTCCGCCCTCCGGAGGGACGATGGCGATGCGCAGCTCGTCATCCTGCTCCGCGTCCCTGACGACATGCGCGTTGGTCACGATGCGCGTGGGGGTGATGGCAAAGCCGCTGCCGTGGCTGACGGGATAGACGCCCTCATCGTCTTTCCCCACGATTACCACCCGCACCACGCCCCGTGCGGCCGCGTCGATGTCGCCCGCATCGGCCAGCGCGGGCGCGCCGGTGACGAAAAGCAGCAGGGCGATCAGGATCCGGGTCACGCGGGCCTCTATCGCCGCGCACGGCATTGACCGCAAGGATCGGGATGCAGCTGTTCACGGTCCATGCGAAAGGCGATTGCAAGACGGCATCATGCCATGACAGGAAGGACCGCATGACCCCAGCACCCCTGACCGATGACGAGCGCTGGCGCATCGCGCTGGCCAAGGATCGCCGGTATGACGGGCGCTTCATCACCGGCGTCCATTCGACCGGAATATATTGCCGACCGAGCTGCCCCGCGCGGGCACCCAAGCGCGAAAACGTGCGCTTCTATGCGAGCTGCGCCGAGGCGGAGGCGGCGGGTTTGCGGCCCTGCAAGCGGTGCGCGCCCGACACGCAGTCCAACGAGGAAGCCGCCGTTCTGGCCGCCATCGACGAGATCCGCCAGACGGACGGTGCTCCCTCGCTGAACGATCTGGCCGCGCTGACCGGTTACAGCGCCGCCCATTTCCAGCGGCTGTTCACGCGTGCGACCGGGCTTTCTCCAGCCGCTTACGCCCGCGCGTTACGCGAGGAGCGGGCACGCGATGCGCTGGCCGAAGGCAGCGTCACCGATGCGATCTACGAAGCCGGTTTCGGCGCGCCGAGCCGGTTCTACGAAGCCACGAAGGGGAAGCTGGGCATGACACCGAGCGCTTGGGCCAACGGGGGCAAGGGCGTGACGATCCGCTGGGCGGTGGTGACCACCTCGTTGGGAGACATGCTGGTCGCCGCGACGGACAAGGGCGTGTGCCGACTGTCCTTCAACGAGGACGAGAGTGAACTGGCCCGCCGCTTTCCCCATGCCGAGCTGGTTCAGGGCGGCGGGACCTTCGCGGCCCTGCTCGCCCAGGTGATCGCCAGCGTGGAGCAGCCGGGCGACTTCGCGCATATTCCGCTCGACGTGAAGGGCACCGTCTTTCAGGAGGCTTGCTGGAGGGCGCTGAGGGAAATCCCTCCCGGTGAAACGCGCACCTATGCGGAGATTGCGGCGGCTGCCGGCAATCCCAAGGCCGTGCGAGCGGCGGGAAGTGCCAATGCGCGCAACAATGTCGCTGTTCTCATCCCATGCCACCGCGTGATCCGCACCGGCGGCGATTTGGGGGGATATGCCTATGGCCTCGACATCAAGCGCGAACTGCTGAACCGCGAAGCGAAATAAATCCGCCTAATGCAAGCCGTGTGTCGGGAATGCGCAGTGGCTCCGGTCGCCTTATCCCTCCGGTTTACGCGCCCATCCGGCACGCGCGGGTTCCAGCGCATCCAGCACTTCTTCGGCGCTGTCGAGATAGGCCTGGCGCTTGTCGGCGTCCATGCGGTCCCAGGTTGCGTAGATGCGCCCGATCCGCGGGTTGGATTCCAGCTTGCCACGGTGGCGGTCCATGATATGCCAGTAGAGCGGATTGAACGGGCAGGCGCCTTCGCCGGACTTCTTTGACGGCGAATAGGTGCAGCCCGAGCAATAGTCGCTCATCTTGTTGATGTAATTGCCGCTTGCCGCATAGGGTTTGGACGCCAGCTTCCCGCCATCGGCATATAGGATCATCGCCGCCACATTGGGCAGCTCCACCCATTCATAGGCATCGGCGTAAACCACCAGATACCATTCGGCGACCTGTCGTGGATCGATCCCTGCAAGCAGACAGAAATTGCCCAGCACCATCAGGCGCTGGATGTGGTGGGCGTGCGCGTTTTCGCGGGTGGACCTGATGCAATCGGCAAGGCAGGCCATATCCGTCTCGCCGGTCCAGTAGAACTCGGGAAGCGGGCGTTCCGCGCCCAGCTCGTTGGCCTCGGCCAGCCCCGGCATATGGTGCCAGTAGAACCCACGCACATATTCGCGCCAGCCGATGATCTGGCGGACGAAACCTTCTACCGAATTGAGCGGCGCCTTTCCGTCGCGATAGCTTTGCTCGGCGCGTTGACACAGGTCGAGCGGATCGAGCAGGCCCAGATTGATACTGGTCGAAAGCATCGAGTGATAAAGCTGATCCTGCCCGGCGACCATGGCATCCTGATAAGGTCCGAATTTCTCCAGGCGCTCTGCGAAGAAGGCATCGGCGGCCATTTCGGCCTCGTCGCGGGTGACGGGCCAGTTGAATTTGTCGAGGCTGCCGAAATGATCGCCGAAACGGTCTTCGACCAGTTCGATCACGTCGCGTGTGATCTCATCGGGTTCGAACAGGGGGCGGGGCGGGGCACTCATGCCCTCCTTCGGCGGCTTCCGGTTGTCGGCGTCCAGGTTCCACTGCCCGTCCACAGGTTTTCCACCGTCCATCAACAGGTCGGCCCGTTCCCGCAGATCGCGATAGAAATATTCCATGCGGAGCTGTTTGCGGCCCTCCGCCCAGTCGGCGAAATCGGCCTTGCTGGCGCTAAAGCGATCGTCGGGGAGGATCTCGACCTCACAGGGAAACTTGTCCGGCCATTCGTCCATCGCCGCCTGCACGCGCCATTCCCCGGCTTCGACCACGCGGATCTTTTCGGGGTCGTGCCGCTCGACTGCGCGAGCCACTTCGCCGGTAAAGCTGCCCGCGTTTTCGGGATCGTCGAGCTCGACGTAATCAACCCGCCAGCCCGCATCGCGGAGCTCGGCGGCGAAATGGCGCATGGCGGAAAAAATCAGCGCGATCTTCTGCTTGTGATGACGGACATAGGTCGCTTCGTCCCATACCTCCATCATCAGGATGACGCTGTTGTCTTTGGTCTGGCCGCGCGGGCTTGCAAGCGTGCGGGTCAGCTGGTCGCCAAGGATAGGGATCAGAACGGGGCCGGGCATTGGAAACCGTAATGCGCGGAGCGCTGGATCGGTCCGCAAAAGAAAAGGCCCGGCACCAGCGGCACCGGACCTTCCCGTCAATCCGACGCTGAGTCAGGCGTAGCTGACGCTAGCCGAGCCGCGACGCATGGCCGCGCCGATGGCGCCGAAGCCGAGGATGAACAGCGCCCAGGTGCCGGGCTCCGGAACGAACCCTGCTCCAGCTCCCATCTGCGCGAAGCCGGTGACCTGCTTCCGGCCGCCGCCGAAACCATCGACGACCAGATCGACGCGGTAGGTATTGTCGACATTCGGATCCCAGCCGATGAGCGGGGGCGAGCCGAAGCCGCCGATGCGGAAGCTGTTCTGCGCGGTATCCCCGCTGACCGCGTTATCGTTGGGAATGCCCAGCGGATCGTAGAAGTAGGACTGGCCCGTCATTAAGTTGCGCACGTAGATCCGGGCGCTGATGGTCGATGCGCTCTCATTGTCGATGCTCCAGTCGAAATTGACCGGATCCTGGCCAAGACTGAAGCTGTAGACGCCCATCGAGTCCGATGCGGGTGCACGCACACCGCGTTCATGCAGGCGAAGTGCCAGTTGATCGTCGGCATCGGTGGTGAGCACGATCGAGTTCGCCGGCGTGTAGTCGTTACCGCTGCCGAAGAACCAGCCGGCATCCGGCATCGCGTTGTATTCCAGCGTATCGGCGGCTGCGGGCGATGCGAGTGCGACCGCGCTTGCAGCCAGCGCAAGTGTGATAGTTTTCATCTTTTACCCCTTCCCATGCGGGGGAGATACTGAAGCTCCGCCCGCAAAAATGCCCTGATTATCTTTGAGACCCCTTGTCGATCGGCCAATGGACACGGTTCGGCCGTCAATGTTTCTTAGCAATACTAAGGCTATAAATTATTTCAACCCAATTGCGTTAACAAAGAGCACCAATATTTGCGTGGCGCCTCTTGGTAGCGCATCGTGTGCCCCGAATTGGAGCATCGCGCCGTCGCCCTTCGAAGCCATTCCCTCACACGAAACTGTAGGGGTCGATATCAACGCCCACGCGGACACCCGCGGGGTGATCGAGCTTGCCGAGCCAGGCCCGGATGATGTCCTGAAGCTGCACGCTCCGGCGGGCGTGGATGAGCAGCCGGAAACGATATCGCCCGCGCAGCAGGCTGAGTGGGGCGGGGGCGGGTCCGTAGATGGCAATGTCCTGATCCTCGGGCCGCGCCCGTCCGATGCGATGGGCCGCATCGCGCGCATCGCTTTCCTCCTCGCTCGAAACGATGATTGCAGCCCAGCGGCCGAAGGGCGGTGCCCCCGCCATCCGCCGCGCCTCGGTCTCGGCCTCGTAGAAGGCATCGCGATCGCCGTCGGCCAACGCGGCGATGACCGGGGCATCGGGATGGCGCGTCTGGATCAGGACCTCGCCGGGCTTTTGCCCCCGGCCGGCGCGCCCCGCCACCTGCGCGATTTGCTGATAGGTACGTTCCGCCGCACGCAGATCTCCGCCCTCCAGGCCCAGGTCGGCATCCACGACGCCGACCAGCGTCAATTCGGGAAAGTGGAAACCCTTGGTGACCAACTGCGTGCCCACGATCACGTCCACCGCCCCGCTTTCGACCTGCGCGACGAACTCCGCGGCGCGTCCCGGTGAATTGAGCGTATCGGACGTGGCCACGAAAACGCGCGCGTCCGGCAGGCGCTCCGCCACTTCGTCCGCGATCCGCTCGACCCCCGGCCCGCACGCGACCAGACAGTCCGTCTCGCCGCATTCGGGGCAGGCTTCGGGCGGGCGGGTTTCATGTCCGCAGTGGTGGCACGCGAGCCGACCGGAAAAGCGGTGTTCCACCAGCCAGGCGCTGCAATTGGGGCACTGGAAGCGGAACCCGCAATTGCGGCACAGCGTGAGGGGAGCGTATCCGCGGCGGTTGAGGAACAGCAGCGACTGCTCCCCGCGATCGAGCCTCTCCTCGATGGCGCCGACCAGCGGTTCTGCGAGCCATGCGCCGCGTCCGGGCTTTTCCCGGGTAAGGTCGATGGTGGCGATGCTCGGCAGTTCCGCCCCGCCGAAGCGGCTGGGAAGATCGACCTTCCGGTAGGTTCCGGCCTCTGCCATCGCCAGGCTTTCGAGCGCGGGGGTGGCGCTCGCCAGGATGACCGGCAGCTTTTCGAAGGCGGCCCGCATCACCGCCACGTCGCGCGCGTTGTAGCGCACGCCATCGTCTTGCTTGAAGCTGATTTCATGGGCTTCGTCGACGACGATCAGCCCCAGCTTCGCAAATGGCAGGAACAGCGCCGATCTGGCGCCCACCACAACCTGGGCCGTGCCCGCCGCAACGGCCCGCCAGGCGCGGCGGCGCTCGGTCGATTTGAGCGAGGAATGCCACACCACCGGCGGTGCGCCGAAACGATCCTCGAAGCGCTTGAGGAACGCTTCGGTCAGCGCGATCTCCGGCAGTAGGACCAGGACCTGCCTGCCCAGCCCAAGCGCCTCGGCAACCGGTTCGAAATAGGTTTCCGTTTTCCCCGACCCGGTCACGCCATCGAGCAGGAAAGGCGTGAAACCCCCTTCCTTTACTGCGTCCTGGAATAGCGCGGCGGCCTCTTGCTGCGCCGGGCTGAGGTCCACCACGGTGTGATCGGCGCGCGCCAACGAGTAGGGCCTGTCGATATCGACCTCCACCGGCTCCAGCACGCCCTGATTGACGAGCCCGCGAAGCACCCCTTCCGAAACGCCTGCCAGGCCCGACAACTCGCGGATCGTTGCCTGCTCGCCCTCCAGCGCCTCGATGGCCTGCTGGCGCTGCGGGGTCATGCGCTCCGGCGTTCCGCCGCTAAGGCGATATTCGACGGTGATTGCCGGGCCCTTGAGCGCGCCCCCCGAACTCAGCGCCATCCGGGCCACAGCTGCCAGAGGCGCGCAGTAATAATCCGCGGTCCATTCGATCAGCCTGCGCAGGGGCGCCGTCAATGGCCGGACCGGCATCACCTCGCGCAAAGGGCGTAATTTCTCGGCCGGAACGTCGGCCCCGGGAAGTCGTTCGGGGTCCCAGACGATGGCGAGGATCGTGCGTGGCCCCAACGGGGCCGCCACGACCGAGCCCGCCGTCACCTCCATGCCCTCCGGCACGCGGTAATCCAGCGGACCCAGGGCGGCATTGAGGACCAGGCAGCGCACGCGGTTCATTCGGTGGCCATATGGGCGTTGGCAAGGAAACAAGACAAGGGTGGGCGAGGAGACAATATGACGAGCATCGCAATCATCGAGCGCCCGAGCAACCGGCGAGGAGTTCTGGGCGGGTTGTTCGTGGGCGGTGCCGCGCTGGCACTTCCCGGCTGTACCGGCATGGGTGGGTACGGGCTGGTCGATGCGGTTCAGCGTCTCCTGTTCCTGTCGAGCGAGCGCGCCTTTTCCCGCATGTTGCAGTCGGACGGGTTCTGGGATCAGCAGGTCGCCAGCCTGGGGCTCAATAACCTCCTCGGCACGCGCGGCGATGTCCTGTCGCGCATCCTGACCTCGTCTCTGTTCAAGAGCCGCCTGGACCGCGCGTTTGCCGATATCGCTTTTCGCGGTGCGGAGCGGGCCGCGCCGATCGTGACCGATGCGGTGCGCGTGATTGGCATGCAGAACGCCATCGATCTGGTACGCGGTGGCCCCACGGCGGCAACGTCCTATCTGCGCGGACAGATGGGAGATCGGCTTGTGGAAGCGATGGTGCCCGAATTGGGCGACGCAATGCGGATCGCGAGAGAGCCTTTGGTCGGTCAGGCACTGGCCGCACTTACCGGGGTCGACGTTCCGCAGGTAGCCAATCGCTTCGCGGATGCCATCGACGACACCATCTGGCGCGAGATGGGAATGGAGGAAGCAGCAATCCGGCGGGATCCCCCCAGCACCAGGGATCCGGCGATCATTGGCGTCTTCGGTGTCGGCTCGCGGCTTTAGCCCGCTTCAGAAACGGTAGGACAGCTGCACCTGCGGAACGTGGCTTATCCTGTCTGCGCTACCCTCTCGCGGGGCGTGGATGAGCAGATAGCCGGCGCCCGCGTTCAGAACGGAAGACAGGCGGTGCTGATACATCGCCGCCCAACGCCATTGGTCTACGCGAGCGGTCTCCCCCCGCGACTGCGGGCGCGCATTGTAAAGAAGTTCGCCCGAAAGGCTCAAACGGCCGTTTTCCGACAGGGGCGGGGCCCACTGCACGCGCTGTCGGATCCGCAACTGCGGCCTTGGCGCGTTATCGAAGAAGCGTTCCTCGAGCTGGCTGCGTAACTGCAGCTGGCCAAGAACGATGGTGGCATGCTGATGCGGGCGAAATTCGGTCGGGCCGGCGCTGTCGGACACCAAGGCACCGCTGCCCAGCACCAGCCAATCGGCCACCGCCCAGTCCGCCTTGGCGGAAAAGCGCATCTGATCGCCGGCCGCACGAAACCGGCGCTCCAGACTGGCCGACACGGCAAGGTCGTCTGCCGCTCGTGTCGCGGCGCTGGCGCTCAACCAGAATTGTGTATCGGCCTCGCTCGCTTGGGAGGCAGAGGTGCCAAACCCCGTCACGAAGCACGCCGTCAGCCACCCTACTGCGCGCGCCGGAAGGAAGCCGCGAAGCATCATTGAGGTTTCCCCATCCTCGCGATCTTCGTCCTTCGACCTCTTCACGTTTCGAAACGGGACACGCTTCATTCCACGATTCGCAACTGAACCATCGGCGGGTATTGGCCTCTCCACACGAAGGGTCATACCAAAGAATAACGGGATCATCGAAATCATGCGCAAACTTCTTCTCTCCCTCGCCGCTCTAGCCGTCGCCACTCCTGCATCGGCCGGCACTCTCGTCTTTAACAATGGTGGCAACGTCAGCGGAAACGCGCGCACTTACAGTGATGGCACGGTTTCGGCCAGCGTCACCGGTCTGAGTTTCGACAAGAACGGTTCGTTTAAGGCAATTTCCCTCCCCGGCGCGTGGGACCAGGGCCTGGGTGTACAGTCTCCCGGCTCCTACTCTGCCTACGCGGATCAGCAGCACACCGTGGACAACAGCGGTTACGTCGACTTTCTGCTGCTGAGCTTCAATACCTCGGTTGCCCTGGACGGCGCGACGTTCAACAATACCGGCTGGTACAACATCTACGATACCGACGCGTCGATCAGCTTCGCGAACTACGACTTCGCAGCGCATGGAACGACTTACAACAAGGTTCTGAATTCCACCTCCAGCGCGACGACCTACCTGAATGGCGTGATTGGCGCGCTCAATGCGAACATGTTCGAATCCACCACCACGGCGAATTACAGCTCTACACGGTCGTTCAATCCCACGCTCAACACCGGAACCACGTGGCTGATCGGTGCATCCTTCGCCAACCTCGACAGGAAAACCGACAGCTTCAAGCTCCAGAATGTGAAGTATCAACTTCCCGCAGTACCGGACAACGGCGGCGTGGTGCCCGAACCGGCAACCTGGGCGATGCTCATCCTGGGCATGGGCTTCATCGGCGGGGCGATGCGCCGTCGTGGAGCGGCGATGCGCAAGATACGCGGGTCCATCGCCTTCGCCTGATCAACAGACCCTTGCCGTCGGCAGCCATGCCGCCAGCGGATCGCCCCGGCCATTGCGCCGGGGCGTTTCTTTTCATAGGCGGCACAGGCAACCCTGAAGCCGGAGCCACCCAGCAATGAAATTTTTCGCCGACACCGCCGATACCGCTGCCATCAGCGAGCTGGCAGAAGCGGGTCTGATCGACGGGGTCACCACCAACCCCAGCCTGATTCACAAGTCGGGCCGCGATTTTCTAGAAGTGACCAAGGAAATCTGCGCGCTCGTGGATGGCCCGGTAAGCGCCGAGGTCGTGGCATTGGATCACGCGCAGATGATGCGGGAGGGCGAAACGCTCCGCAAGATCGCGGACAATGTCTGCATCAAGGTGCCGCTGACCATCGACGGTCTCAAAACGTGTCGTGCACTCACGAATGACGGCACGATGGTGAATGTGACCCTGTGCTTCTCGGCCAATCAGGCTCTGCTGGCGGCGAAGGCTGGCGCGACATTCGTTTCGCCCTTCGTGGGACGCCACGACGACAATGGCTTCGACGGAATGGATCTGATCCGCGACATCCGCCTGATTTACGACAACTACGACTTCGCGACCGAAATTCTCGTCGCCAGCGTGCGCCACGCCACCCACGTGCTCGAATCGGCGCGGATCGGCGCGGACGTGATGACCGCGCCCCCCGCCGTGATCAAATCTCTCGCCAATCACGTCCTTACCGAGAAGGGCATTGCTTCTTTCACGGCCGACTGGGAGAAGACCGGGCAGAGCATTCCGATCGCGTGACCGACCAGACGCCTCTCGACCGATTTCGCCAGGCGCTGACCGGTGCCGCGCGCGCGCTCGCGGAGGAGGCGGAGGTCGAGGTCGCCTGGACCGCCGACACTCCCACCTCCAGCGGGCGCAACTTCCGGGTGCCTCTCCCAGGGCGCAATTTGCCTGCACAGCAAGCTCGCGAGGCGAGGGGCCATGCCGACAGCTTCGCCCTCAAGCTGAAGCATCACAACGAGAACCTGCATCAGCGCGGCGCCCCTTCGGAGCCGATCGCCCGCGCCTGTTACGATGCGATCGAGCAGGCGCGTTACGAGGCATTGGGTGCCACGCGCATGGACGGGATTCGCGGTAATCTGTCTGCCGCGCTCGACCAGCGCATTGCCGCCGACCCGATCGGTCGTGCCGATACCGCCGAGCAGGTTCCCTTGCCCACCGCGTTGTCGCTGATGCTGCGTGAAGCGCTGACCGGGGAGGCCGTGCCGGAACGGGCGCGCAAGGGTGTGGATCTGGTCCGTGACTGGATCGTGGACAAAGCGGGCGGCGATATCGATCGCCTTTCCGAGAGCCTGTCCGACCAGACCGCGTTTCAGTCGCTCACGCTCGACATGCTGCGCCACCTCGAACTGACCCGGCAGGAGCCGACCGACCAGGCCGACGGCGAAGACGGCGAGGAAGACGAGGGCGAGAGCCCCCAGGACGACGGCGCCGACGAGGATCAGGGCGAGGGTAGCGAGGAACCGCAGGGCGCCGAAATGGCTGGCGAGACCGCGGAGGGCGAGGCCGACGGCGACGCCGAAACGCAGGAGACCGAGGGCGAGGGGGATATGGCCGATGGCGATCCCTCCGACGATGGGGAGGAGGGGATGATGCCCGTCCGCCCCAACCGTCCCTGGACCGATCTGCCCGAAACCTTCGATTACACCGCCTACAACACCAAGTTCGACGAAGTGGTCGAGGCGGGCGAACTGTGCGATGCCGAGGAGTTGGAGCGGCTGCGCGCCTATCTGGACAGTCAACTGGCGGGGTTACAGGGCCTCGTCACCAAGCTCGCCAACCGCCTGCAAAGGCGCCTGATGGCGCAGCAGAACAGGAGCTGGGACTTCGACCAGGAAGAGGGGCTCCTCGATGCCGCACGGCTTACCCGCGTCGTAGTCAGCCCCGGCCATGCCCTGAGCTACAAGATAGAGCGCGATACCGAGTTCAAGGACACGGTCGTCACCCTTCTGATCGACAACTCGGGCAGTATGCGCGGTCGCCCGATCAGCATCGCCGCGATCAGCGCGGACATTCTGGCGCGCACGCTGGAACGCTGCGGCGTGAAGACCGAGATCCTGGGCTTCACCACCCGGGCCTGGAAAGGCGGGCAATCGCGCGAGGTCTGGCTTGCGGACGGGCGCCCGGCCAACCCGGGCCGCCTCAACGATCTGCGCCATATCGTCTACAAGCAGGCCGACGAACCGTGGCGCCGCGCGCGCCGCAATCTCGGCCTGATGATGCGCGAGGGACTGCTGAAGGAAAACATCGACGGTGAGGCGCTGCTGTGGGCGCACGACCGCCTGATCCGCCGCCCGGAGGACCGCCGCATCCTGATGGTCATCAGCGACGGCGCCCCGGTCGACGACAGCACGCTGAGCGTCAATCCGGCGGGCTATCTCGAAACGCATCTGCGCAAGGTGATCGACTGGATCGAGAAGCAGAGCCCGGTCCAGCTCTCCGCCATCGGGATCGGCCATGATGTGACGCGCTATTACCGGAAGTCGGTGACGATCATGGATGTCGAGCAACTCGGCGGCACGATCATCGAGCAGCTTGCAGGATTGTTCGAGGTGGAGAAGTGAAAGTCTCGGAAGCGGTCGCCACCCGCCGCTCGGTCCGCGCCTTCACCGACCAGCCGGTCGACCGCGAGATCCTTACCCGTGTGCTCAAAAAGGCGCAGCGTTCACCCTCGGGCGGCAATACGCAGCCGTGGCATGGCATCTTGCTCACGGGACAGCCAATGCGGGAGCTGTTCGACCGGATTGCCGAAGAGTTCCCCAAGGGACGCGCGGCTCATGCGCCAGAATACAATGTCTATCCCCCCGAACTCGACGGGGCTTACGAGCTTCGGCGGCGCGGGGTGGGCGAAGATATGTATGGCGCGCTGGAAATCCCGCGCGACGACAAGGCGAAGCGCCTGGAATGGTTCGCGCGCAACTTCCAGGCCTTCGGCGCCCCGGTTCTGATGCTGGTTCACACACCGAAATACATGGGCCCACCGCAATGGAGCGATATCGGCATGTGGCTTCAGACCATCATGCTGCTTCTGCGCGAAGAGGGTCTCGACAGCTGCCCGCAGGAGGCCTGGGCGGTATACAGCCCGCAAATCCGCGAGATCGTCGCCATTCCGGACGATCATATTTTTTTCTGCGGGCTGGCGATCGGGTATCGGGACGAAGCGGCGCCGGTGAACCGTTTTCCGGTGGCACGCGCCGATCTCGACGAAGCGATCGAGTGGCGCGGCTTTCCCTTGCGGGACTGACCGCCTCATTGCCCTGCTCCAAGGGGCTGCGTTGACCAGAGGATGGCAAACCGTTGCTCCTTAGCCGGCGCCGCTTGACCTTCAGGGTCGGTCGTGGCCAAGCGGCGCCATGACCGACCTCAAGCTGTTCAACTCGCTGACGCGCAAACTGGAAACCTTCCAGCCGATCCATCCGGGCGAGGCACGCGTCTACAGCTGCGGCCCCACGGTCTACAATTATCCGCACATCGGCAACATGCGCGCCTATGTATTCGCAGACGTTCTGGGCCGCACGCTAAGTTTCAAGGGCTACGACCTGACCCATGTCATCAACATCACCGATGTCGGCCATCTGACCGACGATGGCGATGCTGGAGAGGACAAGCTGGAGAAGATGGCCGCGCAGAAAGCGCAGTCGATCTGGGACATAGCGAAGCACTATACGGAGGCATTCTGGGCCGATGTGAAGGCGCTCAACATCCGCCAGCCCGCGCGATGGACCGTCGCGACCGACTATATCGACCAGATGATCGATTTCGCGAAGGCAATCGCGCCGAACCATTGCTACGAATTGGACAGCGGGCTCTATTTCGATGTCTCGACCGTGGCCGATTACGGCAGGCTTGCCCGCGCGCATACCGACGGGGGAGAGGGCCGGATCGAGACGGTGGAGGGAAAGCGCAACGCCGCCGACTTCGCGATCTGGCGCAAAACCCCGCCGGGCGAGACGCGGCAGATGGAATGGGACAGCCCCTGGGGCAGGGGCGCGCCGGGCTGGCATCTGGAATGCAGCGTAATGAGCGGCGCGGTGCTGGGTTTCCCCTTTGACATTCATACCGGCGGGATCGACCACCGCGAAATCCATCATCCCAATGAAATCGCGCAGAACCAGGCGCGCTGCTGCACCAACGGACTGGACGTGGCGGCCAATTCGGGCGCCAACATCTGGATGCACAACAATTTTCTGGTCGAGCGCAGCGGCAAGATGTCGAAATCCAGCGGGGAATTTCTGCGGCTTCAGCTGTTGATCGACAAGGGCTTCCACCCGCTGGCCTATCGCATGATGTGCCTCCAGGCGCATTACCGCAGCGAACTGGAATTTTCCTGGGAGGGGCTGGAAGCGGCGCTGACGAGACTTAAGCGGATGGTGATGGCCGTTGAAAAACTTGATCGCAAATTGAAGTTGGCTGAGGATACCGGACCCGATCTTTCTGGATTGGACACACTCATTTCGAACGACCTCTCGACCCCCGAGGTGCTCGCGCTACTGGAAGATTGGCTCAAGAGACCATTCCATTCGGATTTTCAAAAGCTTCAGGCGATCCATGCCGCAGATCAATTGCTTGGGCTCAATCTGCTCGAATTAGGCCGCTCCGATCTGCGTATCCGTCCCAAGTCTGTGACGATTGCCGAAGCCGAAATCGAAGCCGAACTCGCACGCCGCAAGGAAGCGCGGGCTGCCAAGGACTTTGCCACCTCCGACGCCATCCGCGATGAACTCGCCAGCAAAGGCGTCGAAGTGATGGACGGCGATCCGCTGGGTTGGGAATGGAAGCTATGACCACCGCCGTCCTCTCCGCCATGATCCGTCCGCTGGTCGAGCCTCGCCTGCCCGATTGGGTCGAGCCGCAATGGTTCGCGTCCAAGGAAGAGGCTCTGGAACTGGCGCCCCATGCCGAGATCGGCTGGTTCGACTTCACGCAGAAAGATCCGATGGTGGAGGTCATCCGTGCGGCGACCAATCTCAAATGGCTCAATTCGATCTACGCGGGGCTTGATTTCCTGCCGCTGGAGTTGCTGGAAGAGCGCGGCGTCACGGTCACCAATGGCGCGGGCATCAACGCGATCACGATAGCCGAATATGTCGTGATGCTGATGCTCACCCACGCCAAGGGCTATCGCGACGTCGTGCGTGCGCAGGAGCGGCACGAGTGGCTGCGCGACAGCCCCGGCAAGCGCGAGCTATCGGGCGAGCGTGTGATGCTGCTCGGGCTCGGCGCGATCGGTTCGCTCGTCAAGACGCGGCTGGAGGCGTTCGACATGGAGGTGGTGACGGTGCGCCGCTCCGCCTCGGCAGGGGCTCTCGGCCCCGACGAGTGGCGGGGCAGGCTGGGGGAGTTCGACTGGATCGTGCTCGCCGTGCCCGCCACCGACGACACCCATCACATGATCGGCGCGGCGGAGCTGACGGCGATGAAGTCGAGCGCAGTGCTGGTGAACATCGCGCGCGGCGATGTTGTGGATCAGGACGCGCTCGTAACCGCGCTCCGCGACAAGACCATCGAGGCAGCACTACTGGACGTTACCACGCCCGAGCCGCTGCCCGAGGATCATCCGCTATGGTCCTTGGAAAATGCGCAGGTGACCATGCATCTCTCCGGTCGTGCGCAGACGAAGATGTTTCAGCGCAGCGCCGATCGGTTCATCGATAATTTGGCCCGCTGGCACGCGGGGGAAGCGGTCGAACCGCAGATGAACCTCAAACTTGGCTACTGACTTGCCCCCTGCGCTCTGATAAATATTCCCCCGGGGGTCATTGGACCGGGGGGAAATCATGACGGACGCGAACAAGGGCGGGCGCAAGGCATCGGATTGTTTCATCGAGTGCCTTGAGGCCGAGGGCTGCGAGTATATCTTCGGCGTACCGGGTGAGGAAAATCTCGACTTCCTCGATAGCCTGAGCCGGTCAGGCAAGATCAAGCTGATCCTGACGCGGCACGAACAGGGCGCCGGTTTCATGGCCGCGACCTATGGGCGTCATACCGGCAAGACCGGCGTCTGCATCGCAACGCTGGGTCCGGGCGCGACCAATTTCGTGACCGCTGCCGCCTATGCCACGCTGGGCGGAATGCCGATGATGATGATCACCGGTCAGAAGCCCATCAAGAAATCCAAGCAGGGCCGGTTTCAGATCCTCGACGTGGTTTCGATGATGGAGCCGATCGTCAAGTTCACGCATCAGCTGGCGGCGGGCGACAACATTCCCAGTCGCGTGCGCGAGGCCTATCGCCTCGCCGAGGAGGAGAAGCCGGGCGCGGTCCATCTCGAACTGCCCGAGGATATCGCGGAGGAGCCCACCGACGCGCAGCCGATCCTGCGCAGCACCGCACGCCGCCCCAGTGCGGAGCCCAAGGCGGTTCGCCAGGCGGTCGAGATGATCGAGGCGGCGAAAACGCCGGTGCTGGTGATCGGCGCGGGTGCCAACCGCAAGATGACCGGGCGCATGCTGCTGCAATTCGTCGAGAAGACGCAGATCCCCTTTCTCACTACCCAGATGGGCAAGGGCGTGATCGACGAGCGCCATCCCTTGTTCCTGGGCTGCGCGGCTTTGAGTGCGGGCGATTTCGTGCACCGCGCCGTGGAGGATGCGGACTGCATTATCAATGTCGGGCATGACGTGATCGAAAAGCCGCCCTTCTTCATGAAGCCTGGCGGGGCGAAGGTGATCCATGTCTCAAACCGCACGGCGGAGGTGGACCCGGTCTATTTCCCGCAGGTCGAGGTGATCGGAGACATCGCCAACGCCATCTGGCAGATCAAGGAAGACATCACCCCCAACCGCAGCTGGAACTGCGAACGGATGCTCGGCTATCGCAAGGCGGAGGTCGAGCATACCGAGGGGCTGGCCGGCGATGCCCGGTTCCCGATCTTTCCCCCGCACCTGGTTTCGCAGGTGCGGGAAGCGATGCCGCATGACGGGATCATCTGCCTCGACAACGGGGTCTACAAGATCTGGTTCGCGCGCGGCTACACCGCCTATCTCCCCAACACCGTGCTGCTGGACAACGCGCTGGCCACCATGGGCGCGGGCCTGCCCAGCGCGATGATGAGCGCCATGCTCTACCCCCAACGCAAGGTCATGGCGATCTGCGGCGATGGCGGCTTCATGATGAACGATCAGGAGATGGAGACTGCGGTTCGGCTCGGCCTCAACCTGACCGTGCTGATCCTGCGCGACGATGCCTATGGCATGATCCGGTGGAAGCAAGCGAATATGGGGTTCGAGGATTTCGGCCTCACCTATGGCAATCCCGATTTCGTCAAATTTGCCGAAAGCTTTGGGGCAACCGGCCACCGTGTGGAATCCAGCGATCATCTGAAAGAGGTGCTGGCGCATTGCAACGCCACACCCGGCGTCCACCTGATCGACTGCCCGGTGGATTATTCGGAAAACGACCGCATCCTGAACAAGGATATCAAGGAACTTTCGAAGGCTCTGTAGGCTTCATCCACCGTCACCCCGGGCTGGCCCGGGGTCCCGCTTCCTCTCGCGGCGGGACCGAAGAATGCGGGATCCCGGATAGGTCCGGGATGACGAGGAACCGAAATGGCGAAGCCGGAACTCAAGGACACCTATCCGCTCTACCTCAACAACAAGGCCGCGCAGCCTAACACCGATCTGGAAGTGACGGACAAGTTCACGGGCGAGGTGGTCTTTCGCACCGCGCTGGCGACGCCGGAGATCATCGACGAGGCGATCGCGGGGGCGGTGCGCGCGGCGGAGCCGATGGCCAGGCTCGCCAGCTATCAGCGCCAGGATGTGCTCCAGCACTGCGTGGACCGGTTCACCGAGCGGTTCGACGAGCTTGCCTATGCGCTGTGCGTCGAAGCCGGAAAGCCGATCAAGGATTCCGAAGGCGAGGTCACCCGCCTGATCGACACTTTCCGCATCGCCGCCGAGGAAGCCGTGCGCATGTACGGTGAAGTTCAGCCGCTCGATATCTCCAAGCGCGCCGATGGCTATATGGGCATCTGGAAGCGCTATCCGGTCGGGCCGTGCAGCTTCATCAGCCCGTTCAACTTCCCGCTCAACCTCGCCGCGCACAAGATCGCGCCCGCCATCGCGGTCGGCTGCCCCTTCGTGATGAAGCCCGCCAGCAAGACGCCGCTGGGCGCGCTGATCATGGGGGAGGTTCTGGCCGAATGCGATGTCCTGCCCGAAGGGGCATTTTCCATCCTGCCCGCCAGCCGCGACGGGGCGGATTTGTTTACCGAGGACGAGCGGTTGAAGCTGCTCAGCTTCACCGGCTCGCCAGCGGTGGGCTGGGATCTGAAGGCCAAGGCGGGCAAGAAGAAGGTGGTGCTGGAACTGGGCGGCAACGCGGCGGTCATCATCGACAAGGATGCCGACCTGGAGGACGCGCTGGAGCGGACCATCTTCGGCGCCTTCTACCAGAGCGGGCAGAGCTGCATCGGGGTGCAGCGGATCATCATCCACGCCGATGTCTACGACCGATTCAAGCAGATGCTGGTCGAGAAGACCAGCTCCCTCGTCGCGGGCGATCCCAAGGATCGCGATACCTTCATCGGACCGATGATCTCCGAAAAGGAGGCGACCCGGCTCAAGGGCTGGATCGATGAGGCGATCGAGGGCGGTGCCACACTCTTGACCGGTGGCAAGCTGGACGGCGCGATGTTGGAAGCGACACTGCTTGAAGGCGTGGACAAGAATGCGAAGGCGATGAACGAGGAGGCCTTCGGCCCGCTCGCCATTCTCCAGACGTTCGACAGCTTCGACGATGCGCTGGCGGAGGTGAACCGTTCGACCTTCGGCCTGCAGGCCGGCATCTTCACCCGCGACCTGTTCCAGATGTTCGATGCCTGGGACCGGCTGGAAGTGGGGGGCATCGTGATTAACGACGTGCCCAGCTACCGGGTGGACAATATGCCCTATGGCGGCGTGAAAGACTCAGGGCTGGGTCGCGAGGGGATTCGCTTCGCGATGGAGGATATGAGCGAGATTCGAAATTTGATCATCCGGCGAAAATGAGCGGAGGATCAGAACGAGCGTTGTTTGCAAACGCAAAAATTCCAACGCTGCACGTGCAAAAAAAACTTTCTTACAGTTAACGAGTTATTGACGACTCTTTTAACCCGTAATAATTTCAAGCCTTCGGGGGCGGTGTCTGCACGAGGGGTGCGGAGAGCTTGGCCTTCCCGGGGGGTTACATATGAAAATGAAGATGGCACTGCTCGTCGCCACGGCATTCGCAGTGGCGGCGCCCGCGCACGCAGCCCAGACGCTCAAATGGGCGCATTGGTACGACAAGTCGGTCTTGGGAACCACGAACAAGTCGGGCGATCAGCTCTGCACCGCCAATTGCACCGTAGCACCCGTGTTCAATGCGTCCGGACCGGTCGTGCTTGGGTTCGAAGCGAACAACCAATATCAGAACGCGGCGCTCGGCCGTAACTTCGTTCCCCCCGACACGATGGGCGCGGTCGGCACGACCCAGTATATGGTCACGCTGAACGGATCGATCGGCATCTACGACAAGTATACCGGCGCCGCGCTCACCCCGGTGTTCAACGACAACGCATTCTGGCAGGCTGCCGGGCTCAACGGTACGTCTGGCGATCCCCGCGTCATGTTCAACGCGCAGATGAACCGCTGGGTCACGATCGCATTCGGCTCCAACGTCAAGGATCTGCAGATCGCGGTATCTGACACGGACGATGCGCTGGGTCCGTGGAAAGCGGTTCGGTTCGAAGGCTACGGCGGCCTGCCCGGCATCGGCGGCGGTATCGCCGACTATCCGACGCTGGCGATGGACACCAACGCCATTTACATCGGAACGAACAACTTCGCCCCGACCACTCCTGGCGCGGGCGCCACGTTCAAGGGCACCACTCTGAACGTTATCCCGATCGACAGCATCTTCGCTGCCGGCGGCCCCACGGTCGCCAACATGACGCAGTTCGAGACGCCCTATCCCGGCACGTTCGAGGATCGCGGCTATGCGATCCAGGGCGTCAACAGCACCAGCGCAAGTTCCACCGGCAATGTCTTCTCGTCATCGCTCTACAACTTTGACACGCTGACCTACACGATCGACGGGCTCAGCTCGTCTTCGGCAACTGGTGCCAGCCGCGGCGACGTGGTGTACATGGGCGAGGCCGGTTACACGGGAGCCGGTGCCGGCCGCCAGCCTGCCGTCAACAATCCCGCCGCGCAGCGGGTTATCGACACGCTGGACGATCGCGTCAGCAGCAGCGTCTATGAATCGAATGGCTACATCTTCGCCGTCCACACGGTGAACCCGACCGGGGATGCGGCGGGCGATTACGCGCGCGTTCGCATTCTGGTGATGGACGCCGCCACGCAGACGCTGGTCGATCAGTACGACATCGGAACCGGGGATTATGACTACTATCAGGGCTCGCTGGCGGTAAACGCGGATGGAACGATCGTGGTCGGCTTCAACCGTTCCGGTCTCAATCCCACCGATGGCAAGATCCAGTTCAAGGCGATGGTCTTCACCGCCGATGACAATGGCCAGCTCCGTCTCCACAGCGGGGAACTGCTGCTGAAGGAAAGCCTGACCGACGAATACCATCTTGGTTCACCGGTGGGCGGGGCACCTTCAGGTCGCCAGCGCTGGGGCGATTACAGCCAGGTCTCGCTCGATCCGACCGATCCCAACCGCTTCTATCTGATCGGCCAGTGGGCGCGTGAGCCCAACAACGCCGCCAACGGCCACCCCGGCGGGACCGGCTTCCACCGGTGGAGCACCTGGGTATCCGTGGTCGATGCCGGCTTCGTGCCAGAGCCTTCGACCTGGGTGATGCTGATCCTGGGCTTCGGCATGATCGGTGGCGCGATGCGTCGCCAGCGTGCGCAGACGGTGCGTATCGCCTACGCCTGATCCGCAACGTAAACGGAAAGAAGGGGCCGAGCCGCAGCAATGCGGTTCGGCCCTTTCTTTTGCCCGGCTAGCTTTGCCCTGCTTGCTCTTGCCGGGCGCGTTACCCGGCGGGTCTGCCGATCACAGGCACCGGAAAATCTTGGCGCGTCTGCCCCGTATCAGCGTCACTTCGCGGGGGGCGGCACCTTCCGCCGCGATCGTGAGGTCCATCGTCTCCCCCTTCAGCGTTCCGTTGACGGTGACCGGCACCGTGGCGGGCGCGCTATCGCCCGGTTGCGGACCGGGCGCATATTGCTCCAGCTCTCCGGTCGCGCTGAAACGGCCGGAGCTGTCCAGCGAGACGGGGCCGAAGACCAGGCGCGAACAGGATTCCTCCAGCACACCGCGCCCGCCGTTCATCGCCAGGGCATGGCCCGGCGCGCCCCACACTTCGTCGGGCGGCGGCGCTCCGGCCCCGGCGGCAGATGCGCACCCCGTCATGACCAGGTTGAGCGCCAGAACGGCGGCGAGGCTGCGTAGGTCCACATTCGGGCTCCTGCTGTAACGCGTGGGTGCCTGCCACCATAACGCCCCCCGGCCGGATGCATAGCCCGATCAATCCGCCTCCCTCAGCAGCAGCATCCGGCACTGCACCACCAGCCGCGGCGTGGGAACCAATCGATGTTCCACCTCCACGATCGCGGCATCCGCCACCAGTTGGCCGGGTATGGAGAATTCATGTTCGCCCAGCGCCTCCACGAAACGTTCGCCTGCCGCGACCGCCTCGTCGCCCGCGAACAGCAGTGCGAGCGAATGGCTGGTGCCGGAAAAGGTGATGCTGGCCCAGGGCCGCTCACCATGCGTCAGGATCTGGCCGCGCCAGTCTCCCAGGGACATCAGCGCATCTCGCAACCGCGCCGTAGCGGTTCGGCGGGCGCTTTTCGGGGGGACGGCGGGTGCAGGATGGGGGCGGGGCGGGGCCGCCAACACGTCAGCGGACATCGGCGGACTCCTTTCCCTTCTCGTACCCTGCCATGAAGGCCTGGCATCGTGCCTCCACCACGCGCCCGGCTTCGCGCCCATCGCGCAGGTCGAACACCAGCCGCGGATCGTGCGCGGCCAGGCGGCCGAAGTGTGTAGGCGCCATGTGATGGCGGCGGAGAAAGGGTTCGATGGATCGGATCAGCATGGCACTCCTCGCTGTAAGCTGACTGCGAATCAATGTTCCTTATTTGTTCCATACGATTTCCTACTTGTCTAGGAAATTTCCTGTGATATAGGATTTTCGGATGGACGACATTCCCAAGGACGAGCGTGACGCGCGCAAGCGTCTCCAGCACATGGCGGCGGACAAGGGCTCCAGCCTGGCGGAGCTGTCTCGCGTGCTGGGGCGCAACCCCGCCTATCTCCAGCAATATGTATCGCGCGGCAGTCCGCGCCATCTCGACGAGCCGGATCTGCTCAGGATCGCGGAATTCCTCGGTATTTCGCCGCGTATCATTCGTACGCGGGAAGGGGCGCCGGCGCCGCGTGGACGCACCTTCGGCCTGAATTCGGGGGCCGGCGACACAGCGGACGATTTCCGTGATATTCCCCGCCTGCCGCTCGATGCCTCGGCTGGGCCGGGGGCTTTGGGGGCGGAGGAAATATCCTACGACACCTTTCGATTTTCCAGGAAATATCTTCGAGAGCTCGGGCTTGAGGGTGCCGACCTCACCGCCATCCGCGTGGAAGGCGACAGCATGGAGCCGCTGCTGCGCAGCGGTGACGAGATCTTTGTGGACCGCAACAAGCGCGCGGGCGAGGGAATCTTCGTGGTGCGCATCGGCGATGCCATCCATGTCAAGCAGGTGCGCGCAAGCAAGGCCGGCACCATCGCGCTCATCAGCGCCAACGAAGCCTACGCCCCGCTGGAATTGGCGCGCGAGGAGGTGGAGGTGATCGGGCGGGTGGTCTGGAAAGGCGGTCGGATCTGAATGGCGCGGGTCCGACGGCGCGGAAGCGCGCTCGGCATAGGTCCCTTAACGGCATTCTACGATGAGACCGGAAGCGGTCGTTACCCATGCGACCCCCTTTTTTGCCTTGCCGGTCTATAGCCGGGCTGTCCCAAAAGCGGTCGTCATTGGCCTTTTGCAACCAAAGCCGAAATCCTCGGTGCGCTAGGAGCGTATCATTCGATAGGGGTGAGGGGACGCAAAATTGCCTGTAGCCACCGAGTGTTTTCCGCCAAGAGGGTTCAGCTGGAGCAGCTGGGCGCTGCCGTCAGATCGCGCCAAGTTTGACTTTGGTCAGTTGCACAACAGACAACGCGCCTGCTGGAAGGGGATTGATCAGAAGGTGAGGGGCTTGTTAGACTCGGTGGACAATCGGGGTGATCTCCGTATTCGTCGATTTCGAAACCGATAATTGTCCGTACTTTACGAAGAAGTCTGCTTTTCTGTAATGTCGCAAACTGAACGGTAGACGCAAGTGTCGGCGCGCGGCGTTACAGCTATGCACGACGGGAGCGATAAGGGGCATGTCGGAAGAACCAATGGAAGACAGCCATTCCCTGGCCTTTCATGACACGCAACGCCGCCTGGAAGCGGTGTTGAACAATGCCTCGGTCGCCATCTTCCTGATGGATGATAGACAGCACTGCGCGTACATGAACCGGGCAGCCGAACATCTCACAGGTTTTACACTGGTTGAGGTACTGGCACTGAACAAGCCGTTGCACGACATTATTCATCACACGCACCCTGATGGCCGACCCTTTCCTCTGCATGAGTGCGCAATCGACCGCGCCTTCCCCGAGCATAATCAGATGCGGGGCGAGGAATGCTTCGTCCACAAGGATGGCAGCTTCTATCCAGTTGCCTACACCGCCAGCCCCATCCGTGATGACACCTCACGAACTGTTGGCACGATTATCGAAGTCCGGGATATCACGGAAGAGATCCGCGCGGCGGAGCGACAGAAACTGCTGGTCAACGAACTCAACCACCGGGTGAAAAATACACTGGCAACAGTGCAATCGGTTGCCTGGCAGACCTTCAAACAGATCGACCAAGAGGCACTTGAACGGTTCAATGGGCGCCTCGCCGTATTGTCGAGAGCTCACGACATTCTGACGGACAAGGCATGGCATGCGGGTGGTCTTGGCGCGATTGTCGCGACAGCAATCGAGCCATTCGGCGCCGACCGGTTCACCGTTCACGGGCCGGACCGTGAAATCGATCCGAAGGCTGCCGTCAGTTTGTCGATGGCACTGCACGAGCTTGGCACGAACGCGGTCAAGTACGGTTCTTTGAGCGAGACGAGCGGGCGGGTCGAAGTGTCCTGGACATGCGATGATGCCGCCGATCATCTGAACCTTGATCTTGTATGGCAGGAAACGGGCGGACCGCCGGTGTCGCCGCCCACTAGCCAAGGGTTCGGCACCCGCTTGATGGAACGACAGATGAAGCTTGAATTTGCAGGCAGCGCTGTTCTCGATTGGAACCCGGGCGGGCTGATTTGCCGAATGCACCTGCAGTTGCCCTACGCTTCAGGCCTAAAAGATCTTCATGTGCCGTCTCGGGTTGGGGGGTGAATGGAAAGGCACAAAAATTTCAAGAATCTGCGCGTTCTGTTGGTGGAAGACGAAAGCCTGGTTTCCATGCTGGCTGA
>NZ_JBELMO010000027.1:31316-35084 GCF_042095715.1 Qipengyuania sp.
CGCTGGGTGCACGGTTTTGCTGGCGATGCAGCTGCCGGAGGCGCTGAACATGGCTCGCAGCGCCCAGTTTGATCTGGCGGTGCTTGACGTCAACCTGGGGGGTGGCCAGACAAGCTACCCGGTCGCGGACGTCTTGATGGATCGCGACATTCCCTTCGCTTTTGCGACCGGTTATGCGTCAGGCGGTCTCGAACCGCGCTTTGCCGATCGCGAGAGGCTGCAGAAACCCTATACGCCGCAAACGCTGCTGGCGCTTCTGTCGACGATGGCATGACGTTTACATTGTCATTGATGGGAAGTGCGAACGAACGGCGGCTTAGCGCGCCGGGCTCTTGAAAGGGGCCGGTCCGAATTTCACCCCATTCCCGCCACCTCAGCTCGCATCCGCCTCCTTCGTTTCGCGGCTCTTGCCGCGGCGCCAAGGGAGTTGTCCCTCGATCTCGGTTTCCAGGCTGAAGCTCAGGAACGTCCGGATCGCGACGATGCCGGCCAGCACCGCCACGCTGTTGAGCGTGGGTTCGACCGCCACGGTATTGATGATGTCCGCGGCGACCAGAAATTCGAGCCCCAGCAGGATCGCGCGGCCCAGGTTGGAGCGCAGGTTCGATACCGCCTGCTCTCGGTCCTGACCGCGCGCCAAACGAAACAGAAAGATCAGCAGTGTCGCGAAGGCGCCCACGGCGATGATGGCGATGCCCGTCAGTTCCACGATCCGCGTCACCGTTTGCGCGGTGTTCACGGCAAAGCTCTCGAAATTCATCATCCCGCGTCCCTCCTTTGTGGGAAGACGCACGCACCTGTGGCAGCGTTCCGGTAGCGGTCCCACACACCACGTCGCCCCTGACGCTATTTCAGCCTTTCGCGAGATCCGGTGCGAAGGTTATCAGGTGCTGGTAGGGGACGAGATGGGGCGTCATGCGTGCCAGTTCCTCGGCAGCTGTGGCGAAATCGTCTTCCGCCAGGCGCAGGGCGCCCTGTGCATCGGCAGAGGGGTATGCTTCCGCCATGGTGCGTGCCGCCTTTAGCAAGCTGTAACAGTGGAACAGGTCAAGCAAGGCCTGCGATCGCATCGCCACAGGTCAACTCCAATCGTTCAAGCGCTTGGCAGCCATTAGACTTACCGGACAACTTTTATCAAGTCCTTCCCTATCCTTTACGCGCCGACCGCAAGGCTTGCGCCGCACTGCAATGAGCGCCATTTCCGGATGCATGACACAATCCCCCAGCCAGCCCGCGATGAAGGCGGGCATCGTCCCCGTTACGCCACTTCAGCAGAATTGCTCGCTCATCTGGTGCACCGCGACAATGAAGGGCGCACTGATCGATCCCGGCGGCGATCTGGACAAGCTGAAGGCTGCTGTCGCGAAGACCGGGGTGGAGCTGGAAAAAATCCTGATTACGCATGGCCATATCGATCATTGCGGGGAGGCGGGCGTGTTGGCCGAGGAACTGGGCCTGCCCATCGAAGGCCCGCACGAAGCGGACCGGTTCTGGATCAGCCGGCTGGACGACGATGGCCGCAAATACGGAATCAACGGGCAGGTTTTCGAGCCCGACCGCTGGCTGGCCGATGGCGACACGGTAACAGTGGGCGAACTGGAGCTCGACGTGATCCATTGCCCCGGCCACACGCCGGGCCACGTCGTGTTCGTGCACAAGCCCAGCAAGTTCGCGGTGGTGGGCGACGTGCTGTTCCAAGGCAGCATCGGGCGCACCGATTTCCCCATGGGCAACCATCAGGACCTGATCGATTCGATCACGCAGAAGCTATGGCCGCTGGGAGAGGACATGACCTTCATACCCGGCCATGGCCCGACCAGCACCTTCGGTCAGGAACGCAAGACCAACGCCTTCGTCAGCGATTACGCGCTGGGGTGAACGCCCGGCCTTCGCATCGCAACGAGGGAATAGAGGTAGGATAAAACCACCACGCCACAAATGGCCGATGTCCTGATCCCCTCGGGGGCGAGTCCGTACGCGAGATAGCATCCCACGCCGCGCGCAATCGCATGGCGCAGCCCGACCGGATCGTTGGCCGCCCAGCCGTACTGTATCCAGATCACGCCGGCCAGGATTGCCACACCCAGCACCATCAGGTCGGGATTGTCGGCAGCCAGCGCCGCTGCGATGACCAGCGGAAACATCAGGCCGATGCCGGCGATCGACTGGAAAAAGACGGGCGTCACCGGGTTCACGTCTTTAACGAAGGGATTGCGCCCGCGCAGCTTCTCGATGGCGAAGGCGAGCGGGAGAATGGCCCCCATGACGTAGATCGCCAGCCAGCCCATGATACTGCGCGACACGAAAAAGCCCGCGATGCCCAGCGCCGCCCAGACGATCATCCCCGCCAGCGGCATCGATACGGTGCTGGTGGCGAGAAATCGCTCGCGCAGGGTGCGCAGCGGAGCGGTATCATCGTATTGTTGGGCTTCCAGCACGGAAGAGGCGTCGCCTTTGCTCATCACATCCGCCCCGTCGCGGCCAGCACCGCGACCACTGCTAGGCCGAGCTGGGTCAGCATGGTAAAGATAGTGCCCACCGCCCGGCCCGCGCCGAGGGCGCCGCCGTCCATTCCCAACCCGTGGGCGAAGCGGCCGATCATGTAGAGGCCCGCCACCCAGGCGAGCCATGCGCCGCCCCGGCCTGACAGCTCAATCGCTGCGATCAGCACAAGCACGAAACCGGTATTCTCGACGAAGTTGAGTTGCGCGCGCATCCGGGCGGTGAGCGGGCCGCCGTTGTCGTCTCCGATGGAGACTTTGGCGCTGCGCCGGATTTGGCCGACGCGGACCGACAGCCAGATATTGAGCAGGGCGGCGGCCGCTGCCGCGCAAAGAGTGACCGGTAGGACAATCGGCGTCATGATAGGCTCTCCCACGCGCTGGACGAATTTCAAGCTAAGCGGTGCGGGGGTGGTGGACAATCGCACGATCACCTTTCTCCCCCGATCCCCGCTTCTTTCCCTATTCACGCGCGCCGCCAGTCGCGCGGGCGGGGTTGCAAGAGCGGCGAAATTCGCTATAGGCCCGGCGCTTCACCGCCACGGTCGGAACGTTCGCGCGCCACAGTCTTGTGCGCCGCGTCCGCTTCCCCTACGGCGGCCATCGCATTGACAGTTAAACGATTTAGGAACAGGTGCCGCCATGGCCGTCCCAAAGAGGAAAGTATCGCCCAGCCGCCGCGGCATGCGCCGCAGCCACGATTCGCTGAAGGTCGAAGCTCATCACGAGTGTTCGAACTGCGGCGAGCTGAAGCGTCCGCACAATCTGTGCCCGCACTGCGGCTACTACAACGGGCGCGAAGTCATCGCCGTCGGTCTCTGACCGTCAGCCAAGCAAGCCGGAGAGTGCAATGAGCCTGCCGCGTATCGCCGTTGATGCGATGGGCGGGGACGAAGGCGTGCGCGTGATGGTGGAAGGCGCCGCGATTGCGCGGCGCCGGCATGACAAGTTCAACTTCCTGCTGGTGGGCGACCGCCCCCGCATCGAAGAGGCGCTGAAATCGCATCCGGGCCTGACCGGAGCGTCCGAGATCCTGCACTGCGAAGATGTCGTCGCGGGGGACGAGAAGCCCTCGCGCGCGATTCGCCGTGCCAAGACCACCAGCATGGGTCTGGCGGTGGACGCGGTGAAGCGCGGGGAAGCCGGTGCCGCCGTGAGCGCGGGCAACACCGGCGCGCTGATGGCGATGAGCAAGCTGGCGCTGCGCACCATGCCCGGGATCGACCGGCCGGCGCTCGCGGCGCTGCTACCCACGCTTTCGGACAAC
>NZ_JBELMO010000028.1:0-34892 GCF_042095715.1 Qipengyuania sp.
TCGAGAAGGATCGCGCGCTGCTGCGCCGGTTCCAGAAGATCGACGTGAACGAGCCGACGGTGGAAGACACGGTAAAGATCCTGCAGGGCCTCAAGAGCGCCTTCCAGGATCATCACAAGGTCACCTATACCGCCGATGCGCTCAAGACGGCGGTGGAACTCAGCGCCCGCTATATCAACGACCGCAAATTGCCGGACAAGGCGATCGACGTGATCGACGAGGTCGGCGCCATGCAGATGCTGGTGGCGCCATCAAAACGGAAGAAGAAGATCACTGCCCGCGAAATCGAGGCGGTGATCGCCACCATGGCGCGTATTCCGCCCAAATCGGTTTCCAGCGACGACAAGAAGGCGCTCGAAAACCTGGAGAAGGATCTGAAGCGCGTCGTCTTCGGCCAGGATGCCGCGGTTACGAAGCTGGCAACCGCGATGAAGCTGAGCCGCGCCGGTCTGCGCGATCCGGACAAACCGATCGGCAGCTTCCTGTTCTCCGGCCCTACCGGCGTCGGCAAGACGGAAGTCGCGCGTCAGCTCGCCTCCATCATGGGCATCGAGATGAAGCGTTTCGACATGTCCGAATACATGGAACGGCACAGCGTATCGCGGCTGATCGGCGCGCCTCCGGGCTATGTGGGTTACGATCAGGGTGGCCTGCTGACCGATGCGATCGACCAGAACCCGCACTCGGTCCTGCTGCTCGACGAGATCGAGAAGGCGCACCCCGATCTGTTCAACATCCTGCTGCAGGTGATGGATAACGGCCGCCTGACCGACCATCACGGCAAGACTGTGGATTTCCGCAACGTGGTGCTGATCATGACGACCAATGCGGGCGCCGCCGACATGGCCAGCCAGGGGATCGGCTTCGGCGACGTGAGCAAGGAGGACGCGAGCGAGGAAGCGGTGAAGAAGATGTTCTCGCCCGAATTCCGCAACCGTCTCGATGCGATCGTGCCGTTCGGCTATCTCGGCAGGCAGACCGTCGCGCGGGTGGTGGACAAGTTCATCCTCCAGCTCGAGCTGCAACTGGTCGAGCAGGACGTGGACATTCAGTTCGACAAGGAGTCGCGCGACTGGCTGGCGGACAAGGGTTACGACCGCCTGTACGGCGCGCGTCCGATGGGCCGCCTGATCCAGGACAAGATCAAGCAGCCGCTGGCCGAGGAACTGCTGTTCGGCAAGCTGGCCGATGGCGGCGAGGTGCAGGTGACCGTGAAGGACGGCAAGCCATCCTTCGAACTCACCCCCGCCCCGCCCAAGGCACGCAAGAAACCGGCGACCAAAAAGAAGTCCGCGGCCAAGAAGGACGATGGCAAGTCCGGCGCGCAAGCCGCCGATGAAGGCGGCAAGGAAGACTGAGGCCCTAATGCCTCCAAGCTCGCTCTGGCGTTAGCGCGGAGCATATGGTTTACGGTCCCCCGGGCGCACGTTGCGCACCGGGGGACTTGCTTATGAAGCTGCTGAAATCCGCGACTCTCGCTCTGTTTTGTGCGGTCGCCATGCCCATGAACCTGGCGCTTGCGCAGGATGACGATTCAGCGGACAGTAATGCCCCCGATCCGCATTTCACCGGTGCCGACCTGTTCGGGCTGACCGTGGCGCAGGATCCGCAGATCAGCCCCGACGGGCGGCAGATCGCCTATGTCCGTTCGACCAATGACATCATGAAGGACCAGGCGGTCAGTTCGATCTGGCTGATCGATGTCGCGACGGGCGCGCAGACCCCGCTGGTCACGGGCGAGGGAACGCACGGCAGCCCGCGCTGGTCGCCCGACGGCACACGGCTGGCCTATGTCTCCACCCATGGCGGCACGGGCGCCCAGTTGCACGTGATGTGGCTGGCGAACGGGCGCGCGGCCAACATCACCGCCATGCCCGAAGCGCCCGGCGCGCTGCACTGGTCGCCCGACGGCACCCGCATCGCCTATACCGCCCGCATTCCGGGCGAAGGGCCTTCCCTTGGCAAGCCCCCCGCCAAGCCCGAGGGCGCAGAGTGGGCCGAGCCGCTGAAGATATACGATAGCATCCTCTATCGTGCGGACGGGGCGGGCTACATTCCCGCGGGTACGCAGCAACTCTACCTCGTCGATGCCGCTGGCGGCGCCCCACGCCAGCTTACCAGCGGCGCGTTCGACAACGGCGGGGACATCGACTGGAGCCCGGACGGCCGCACCATCCTCTTCAGCGCCAACCGCCGCGAGGATTGGCAGCTCGAACCGCTGGGCAGCGAAATTTACGCGCTCGATATCGCCAGCGGTCGAATCGCCGCGCTCACGGATCGCAACGGGCCGGACTTCGCCCCGCATTTCTCGTCCGACGGCAGGCGCATCGCCTATCTGGGTTTCGACGATGCGGGGAAGCCATACCAGCAGACGCAGCTTTACGTGATGGACGCGGACGGATCGAATTCCCGCCGCATCGCCGCATCCTTCGATCGCGACATATCCTCGGTTGACTGGACCGACGCGGGTCTGTTTGCCGGATACGAGGACGAAGGCGAATACAATGTCGCGCGGATCGGGCTGGACGGATCGGTGCGCGAGATGAAGGTCAACGCCAAGGACGGCTATTACGCGGTGCCTTATGCTGGCGGGCCGTGGTCGGTCAGCGAGAACGGCCGCGTCGCGTTCACCAGTTCAACCCCCACGCGCCCAGCCGACGTTTCGGTGGCCATGGGCAGTGACGAGCGTACGCTCACCGCGCTCAACGAGGTCAAGCTATCGGGCAAGGCGCTCGGCCAGACGCAGGCGCTGACGGTCACCGCTGCAGACGGCACCGCGATCCCGGCCTGGATCATGCTGCCGCCCGGATACCAGCCCGGTACGCGCGTGCCGCTCATCCTGGAGATCCACGGCGGACCCTACGCGTCCTACGGCCCGGTGTTTTCCGCTGATTACCAGATGTACGGCGCCGCAGGCTATGCGGTGGTGTTTTCCAACCCCGGCGGATCGACGGGCTATGGCCAGGCCTTTGCCGACAGGATCGAGGGCAATTACCCGATCAGCAATTACGACGAGCTGATGGCGGTTGTGGATGCCGCCATCGCGCAGGGGTTCGCCGACCCCGATAATCTGTTCGTCACCGGCGGATCGGGCGGCGGGCTGCTGACCGCGTGGATCGTGGGCAAGACTGATCGCTTCAAGGCGGCGGCCTCCCACAAGCCCGTCATCAACTGGATGACCACGGTGCTGGTGGGCGACAGCGCCAGTTTCTTCGGCCGGTACTGGATGGGCGGCAAGCAGGTGTGGGAGGACCTGGAAAATTACTGGGCGCGGTCCCCGCTCAGCCTGGTGGGCAATGTGAAGACGCCCACGCTGATGCTGGTGGGGGCGGAAGACTATCGGACCCCGCGCAGCGAGGCGGAACAGTTTTTCACCGCACTCAAGCTGCGCGGCGTGGACACCGCGCTGGTGGTGACGCCCGATTCCAGTCACGGCAACCTGACCCAGTCCCCCAGTCAGCAGGCCCAGCGCACCGCTTCCGTCATCGCTTGGTTCGACAAATACCGCGACAAGGCCGAATGACGCTCGTCGAGGAATAGGGCCCGACTGTCGAGCCGGGTTCGCCAGCGGCGGCGCCGTTTCCCAGTTTTGATACGATGGGATAACCGGGGGACCGAACGATGACTGTGCTTCAGGTTACGAACCTAACCAAGCGGTTCGGCGAGGTTCTGGCGGTCGACGATCTCAGCTTCGCGGTCGGGCCGGGCGAGATCTACGGCTTCCTGGGCGGCAATGGCGCTGGCAAGACGACGACCCTGCGTATGGTGCTGGACATCATTCGCCCCACCTCCGGCACGATCTCGGTTCTCGGCAGCGCGCCCGACCGCCGCAACACCGGGCAGATCGGCTTCCTGCCCGAGGAGCGCGGCCTCTATTCCAACATGACCGCGATCGAGGTGATCGGATATTTCGGGCAGCTCAAGCAGATGCAGGCGCACGATGCGAAGGCGCACGGCATGGAACTACTCGCCCGGTTCGACCTGGCAGATCGCGCCAAGGCGAAGATTTCCGAAATGTCCAAGGGCATGGCGCAGAAGGTCCAGCTCGCCACCGCGCTCGTCAACCGGCCTAAGCTGCTGATCCTGGACGAGCCGTTTTCCGGGCTCGACCCGGTCAATCAGGGGTTGCTGGAAGATGAAATCCTGCGCGCGCGCGATGGCGGCGCGGCGGTGATCTTTTCCACCCATGTGATGCAGCATGCCGAGCGATTGTGCGACCGCCTGCTCCTGCTGCGCAAGGGGGCCAAGCGCTTCGAAGGCACGCTGGAGGAAGCGCGCGACCAATTGCCCGCCACCATCGATGCCGTGGCCCGCGATGATATCGCAGTCGTGCCCGGGATCGCCGAGGCGCGGCGCAAATTGGATCTCGGGGATGGCTGGCACGAATGGGTGCTCGGCCTCGAACCCGGATTTACGCCCGAAGCGGTGCTGGAACATTGTACCGCGCGCGGTGTGGCGCTGCGCCGGTTTGCCGAACGGCGCGCCAATCTTCACGACATCTTCGTGAATCTGGTGGGGGCCGATCCCTCCGCCGCCAGCCCCGAGGAGGCCCGGCCATGACCCTGCGGAACATTCTGCTGGTGGCGGGTCGCGAGTTTCGCCAGGTTATCGCACTCAAGAGCTTCTGGCTGACGCTGGCGCTGATCCCCGTCGCGCTCGCCCTCGGGCCGTTGCTGGGCGATTCGCTCGACGATCGCGATCCTGATCGTATAATCCTGATCGACCGGTCCGGCGGCGCCGCTGCCGAAGCGATCGAGGCGCGCCTCTCCTTCGAAGCAGACCGGCAGGTGCTGACCGATCTGTCGCGTTATGTGCGGCGCTACGATTTACAGGCCGCCGATCCTTCCGCCCCCTGGGCGCAAAGCGATCGCTGGTACACCCCCGCCGATGTCAAGGCTTTCCGCGAGGCGGGCGGCCTGTCCGCAGCGGTCGCAAAAATCGACAATTTCAAGAAGGAGGAGACGCCCGCCTTCGAAGCCGACCCGTCCGACTATGCCTTCGTTCCCGCGCCCGCCCCGCTGGCGGAGGCGCAAGGCGATGCGCTGACCAAGGAAGCTGACCGGCTGGTCGATGCCGATGCCGACCTTCCCGATGGCGAACGCGCGGATATCGTGCTTGTGATTCCCGAAACCTATCCCGCCGATCCCACGGTCAGTCTTTGGTCCAACGAGCAACCCCGGCCCAGCTTCATGCAGCCGGTGCAGGAGGTGCTGACCGCCGATCTGCGCCAGCGCCTGCTGACCGGAAGCGGGATGAGCGCGCAGCAGGCGGCCGCCGTGCAGGGCGCGGCGCCGAGGCTCGCGATCTCGACCCCGCCACCCGGCGGCGGTGCGCGCGAGGCGATGCTGGTGCGCTCCATCGTACCTCTGGCCCTCGCCTATATGCTGATGATGGCGCTGATGTTGTCGGGTAGCTGGATGCTGCAGGGCGCGATCGAGGAACGATCCAAGAAACTGCTCGAATCCGTGCTTGCATGCATCTCGCCCGAAGAGCTGATGTACGGCAAGCTCCTGGGCGCGGTGGGGATCGGGCTTTCCATGCTGGTGGTCTGGCTGGGCACGGGCGCGGCGGTCGCCTTCGCGACGCAGGGCGCCATCGCCGACATGATCCGCCCCGCGCTCGCCCCCATCACCACGCCGGGCGCTATCGCCACGTTGATCTTCTTCTTCCTGGCGGGCTACATCGCGATCTCGATCATGTTTGTCGCCATCGGATCGATGGCTGATTCCATGAGCGAGGCGCAGGGTTATCTGATGCCGGTGCTGCTCGCGATCCTGTTGCCGGTGACGTTTCTCCTGCAGGCCATCGTCGCGGGCAATTCCGGGCCGGTGGTGCAGATCCTGACCTGGGTGCCGATCTGGACGCCCTTTGCCGTGCTGGCGCGGCTGGGCCTTGGCATCTCCACCATCGAAATCCTCGGCGCGGGCGCCGTCCTCCTGGGCTTCATCGTTCTGGAAATCATCTTCCTGGGCAGGCTGTTCCGGGCCAGCCTGCTGGCACAGGGCCAGAAGCCGGGCTTAAAGGTCATCATAGACCGACTGCGCGTCGTTCGCGGCGGGTGATCGCGCTGCGTTCCCCCCATTCGGGGAGGCGATCATGGGGGTGATCGACAGTTTCGGGAACGCGGTCGCCGCCCCCACGGTTGTTTGCCCGATGCGTCCGCCGTTTTCCTGGATAAGGCCGGAACCCTGGGGGATCCACGTCGAACCCGCCGATTGCTGGATCGATCCGGCGCGCCCCGTGGACACCGCGCTTGTCACGCACGGCCATGCTGATCATGCCCGTGGGGGCCACGGCAAGACGGTCGCCACGCCCGAGACGCTGGCGATCATGAAGCTGCGTTACGCCACGGATACTGGCGCGACACCAATATCTTACGGCGAAACCATCGCCCTTCCCGGCGGCGTCACCGCCACCTATGTCCCTGCCGGCCATGTGCTCGGCAGCGCTCAGATCCTGCTCGAGCATGCGGGGGAAAAAGTGGTGGTGACGGGCGATTACAAGCGCCGTGCGGACCCGACCTGTCCACCCTTCGAGGTGACCCCCTGCGACATTTTCATCACCGAGGCGACCTTCGGTCTGCCGCTGTTCACCCACCCCCCGATCGCGGAGGAAATGGCCAAGCTTCTCAATCGTTTGGCTGTCCATCCCGAGCGGTGCGTACTGGTCGGCGCCTATGCCTTGGGCAAGGCGCAGCGCGTTATCGCAGAACTGCGCGCCGCGGGGCACGCGGAGCCGATCTACCTGCATGGCGCGCTGGAAAAGATGTGCAATCTTTACAAAGATTTCGGCGTGGATCTCGGCGAGCTTCGGCTGGTCTCCGACCATACCAAGGAGGACATGCGCGGTGCGGTGGTGATGTGCCCCCCCAGCGCGCTCAACGATCGCTGGAGCCGCCGCCTGCCCGACCCCATCACGGCCATGGCATCGGGCTGGATGCGCGTGCGCCAGCGCGCTCGCCAGCGTAATGTGGAGCTGCCGTTGGTCATTTCCGACCACGCCGATTGGGGCGAATTAACGCAGACTATTCAAGAGGTTGCACCGCAGGAGACGTGGATAACCCACGGCCGCGAAGAGGCGCTGCTGCGCTGGTGCCAACTGACCCAGCGCCGCGCCCGTGCCCTCGCCCTCGTGGGATACGAGGACGAGGATGACTGACCTACTTGATCGCCGCGAGATCGGCCTCGGTCTTCGCCAGCACTTCGGAGGGGAACTTGTCCGGGGCGAAACCGGCGACCTGTTTCAGGCTCATCTGCTTGAAAGCACTGTAGTGTTCGTGGGTGGTAAGGCCCGGAACGTCGGCATCCAGCACCGCCTTGCCTTTGGGATCCGCAACGATCTGTTCGATAGGTGTATCGAGCGAAAACCGGGCACCCGTCGTGGCCGTAGCCGCATCGGAATGGGCCGCGTGATCGGCGTGCTCCGCATGGCCGGCGTGCATATCCTGAGCGACAACCGGCGAGGCAAGTGCGGCAAGCGCCAGCACCGCGAGGCAATTCTTCATGAGTTCCAATCCCTTGCTAACCATCCCGCGCGGAAATCTTGCGGAGGCGGGCAGGGTATATCCGCCGCGATGAACGCCGCATAGATGGAAGCGTTCGCCGCCCTCATTGATGCGTTGGTCTACACCCGCAGCCGCAATGAAAAGCTGCGGCTGATCGCGGAATATCTTCGCGATATGCCCGATCCGGATCGCGGGTGGGCGCTCGCCGCGCTGACCGATGGACTGGACTTTCCGGCGGTGAAATCGAGCACGGTCCGCAATCTGCTGATGGAGCGCGTGGATCCGGTGCTGTGGACGCTCAGCCGCGATTTCGTTGGCGATACGGCGGAAACGGCCAGTCTGCTGTGGCCCCAGCCCGAAACGCACCCCGATCCGCCCTCGGTAAGCGAGGCGGTGGATGCCCTCACCCACATGACCCGGCGGTCGGTGACCTCAGACCTGCCTGCAATGCTCGACCGCCTCGACCCTTCCGGACGTTACGCGCTGCTCAAGCTGGCGATGGGCGGTATGCGGGTGGGTATTTCCACCCGCCTCGCTAAGACGGCTTTTGCGCAGGCCTTCGGGGTCGATGTCGATGAGGTGGAGGAATACTGGCACGGCCTCTCACCGCCTTATCCCGAGCTGTTCTCCTGGGCGGCGGAGGGTGGCGCCCCCCCCGACACGAAGAACCTGCCCACCTTCCGCCCCTTCATGCTCGCGCACCCGCTGGAAGAC
This sequence comes from Qipengyuania sp., assembly GCF_042095715.1. Classification (GTDB taxonomy): domain Bacteria; phylum Pseudomonadota; class Alphaproteobacteria; order Sphingomonadales; family Sphingomonadaceae; genus Qipengyuania. Next base: position 8,219 of record NZ_JBELMO010000028.1, read on the forward strand.
ACCGTGGTCGATCTTGCGGACTATGCCGCAGAGTGGAAATGGGACGGCATCCGGGTGCAGATGGTGCATGCCGGGGGCGAGACGCACGTCTATTCGCGCTCGGGCGACGATATCTCGGCTACCTTTCCCGAATTGCTCCCGGCTCTAGACTTTCCCGCCGTGCTCGATGGCGAGCTGCTGGTGCGCGGCAGCCATCAGGGGGGCGAGCAAGGTGGGGCTGCGAGTTTCAACGCGCTACAACAGCGGCTGGGGCGCAAGACCGTGAGCAAGGCGATGCTGCGCGACGCCCCCGCATTCGTGCGGCTCTATGACGTCCTGCTGGTGGACGGGGAGGATCTTCGCACCCTGCCCTGGCACACCCGGCGTGCGCGACTGGAGGGGCTGATCGCGCGTCTTCCCGATAGCCATTTTGATCTAAGCCAGGTCGTATACGCCGACAATTTCGAGCATCTCGCCGCCATCCGCGAAGGCGCGAGGGACGATGCCATCGAAGGGCTGATGCTCAAGCGCCGCGACAGCCCCTATATCGCCGGCAGAAAGACCGGGCTGTGGTACAAGTGGAAGCGCGACCCGCTCCTGATCGATTGCGTCCTCATGTATGCCCAGCGTGGATCGGGCAAACGATCGAGCTTCTATTCCGATTACACCTTTGGCTGCTGGGACGGCGATCCCGACGCAGGCGCCGATCTTCTGCCGGTGGGTAAGGCCTATTCCGGTTTCACCGACGAGGAACTGAAAAAACTGGATCGCCACGTGCGCACCAAGACGGTCAACCGCTTCGGTCCCGTGCGCGAAACCGACAAGAGCCTGGTCTTCGAAGTCGCCTTCGACAGTGTCCACGAATCCAGGCGCCATAAATCGGGGCTCGCGATGCGATTTCCCCGCATCCACCGCATCCGCTGGGACAAGCCCGCGCACGAGGCCGACCGGATCGACAGCCTTCGCGCTCTCGTCAAAGATTGAAGCTCCTGCGCCTCGCGCTATGCATACGGAGTGGAGCGCGAAACGCGATCAAATGTCTTGGGCAGCCAGCGCGCGCGCAAAGGGCGAAAGCTTGCTATCGGTACTGACGACCGACCGCCCTCTTTCATTTTCTACGCACATCCTACGACTGAGAATCGCGCCATCCATGCGAAGCCTCGATCGTCCTCGCCATCGCGCTCCCGGGGCTTGCGGGCTTCGTCGACGCGACCGGTTTCCTCGCAGCAGGCGGCTATTTTACGTCCTTCATGTCGGGCAACACCACTCGGCTGGGCGTCGATCTTGCAACCAACCCCATGGCCGCGGCAATCCCCGCAGGTTTGATCGCGGGCTTCGTTCTTGGCGTAATCCTGGGGGCGCTGGTCGCGGAGCGATGGCCCGCCCGGCGCAAAAGTGCGGTACTGCTGCTGGTGGTTGCGCTGCTGGGCCTGTCCGCCGTCGCCCGCATGCTATCGGTCGAGGTGTTCCTAGGGGCGTCCGTAATAGCAATGGGAGCGCTCAATAACGTCTTCCGGCGCAATGGAGAGGTGGCGATCGGCATCACTTACATGACGGGTGCACTGGTTCGCTTTGGCCAGGGCGTGGCCGACCGGCTGATGGGCCGCACGAGTGAGGGTCGTTTGGGTGCCGGCGCATTGTGGTTCGGGCTCGCGGCCGGATCGGTGACGGGCGCCCTGGCATTCGCGCGGTTCCCTCAGCAAACCCCATTTATCGCTGCGCTGTTTGCAGCCGCCATGCTCATCGTGGCAAACCGCATCGAACGCTGCGCCTCTCAGGCGTCGATCTGAAGAACCTTGTCGCGGGAAGTTGCGCCGCGCAACAAACGGACGCGGGAGCCTGCCTCACCGAGCGCACGCGCCACCAGAAGACAGACCGCCTTGTTGGCAGCCCCATCCTGCGGCTTGGCGCGGACCTTGATCTGGACGCGGCCCTCCTCGAGCGTAACACATTCGACCCGTGCACCGGGCGTGACACGGACACGCAGGCTGCCATCGCGTATCAGGGCGCGAAGCGCGGAGGGCTCCGGCAGGTCAGCCCTGGGGCGCGCCATCGTCCCCAATCGGCAGGGCCGCGATGGCCGCCGAATGGTCCTTCGCGTTGTGCGCATAGTGGGCCACCCCCATGCGCATGCCGGCGACGGCCGCGTCGTCCAGATCGCGCATCTTGCGCGCGGGGCGCCCGCCCCACAGCTCGCGCTCGCCCATCTGCTTGCCTTCGGTCAGCATTGCGCCCGCAGCCAGCATCGCGTCGGACGCGATCACTGCCTTGTTCATGGCAATGGCTCCCAGCCCGACGAAACCGCGATCGTGAATGCGGCAGCCATGGATCATCGCCATATGTCCGATCAGCACATCGTCTCCGATGATGGTCGGGGAGCCGCCGAGATCGCCGGGGCGCTCCGGATCGCAGTGGACCACCGTGCCATCCTGGATATTGGTTCGCGCGCCGATCTCGATCCGGCTCACATCGGCGCGCAGCACGCAATTGTACCAGACAGAGCTTTCGGGTCCGATCGTCACGTTTCCAATGATGACACAGCCCGGCGCGATAAATGCGCTCGGGTCAATCGAGGGGGTATTGCCGTGGATCGGGATGATGCGCACCCCGGGGCGATCGTCGGTCATTTCGCCTGCTCCCATTCTTGTTTCGTGATGGCGTAGAGGATCATGCGTCGATCGTCAGGGGGGTAATCGGGATCGTCGAAATCGAGATCAGTCCGCCGGCGCATGCCCAGCTTCTCCATCAGTCGCCAACTCGCCTCGTTCATCCGGCTGGTCAGCGCCACCACATGCGGCGCGCCTACGCGACCGAAGGCCCATTCCAGCACCGCCCGCATGGCTTCCTCGGCATAACCGCGCCGCCAGCGATCCTCGCGCACCAGCCAGCCGATCTCGTGATCTCCCTGATTGTGGGCCAGCGCATTGTCCACGCGCTTGATGCCGCAGTGGCCGACCAGTTCGCCGGTATCCTTTTCGATCATCATCAGAAAGGAAAAGCCTTCGCGCGCTTGGCTGGCCATGGTCTTGGCGTGCTTGGCCTCGATCTCGTGGAGCTCCTTCACCCCGCCGAGCCGCGCCATCACCTTCGGCGTGTTCAGCACGCGGAACTGGAGCGCCGCGTCCCCCTCTTCCACGGTGCGCAGGATCAGCCGCTCCGTCTCCGCGATGATGTCAGCCATCGCGCGCCTCCCAGGCCTGACGGTCGATGGAATAGACGATGGCGTGGCGCCACGGCGGATCGTAGCGGGTGTCGTCATGGTCGAGGTCCGCCCGGCGCTGCATGCCGAGCCGTTCCATCAGCCCCCAGCTGGCGGAGTTCTCGCGGATCGTCAGCGCCACCACCTGTTCGGCCCCGAAGCTGTCGAATGCTGCATCGAGCGAAGCGATTGCCGCTTCCTTCGCATAACCCTGGCCCCACGCATCTTCGCGCAGACGCCATCCGATTTCCATCTCGCCCAGCACCGTCGATCCCGGCGCATCGGCGCGCTTCAGGCCGCAGAAGCCCAGCAGCGCTCCGTCCTCCTTGCGCTCCACCGCCCAGAAGCAATGGCCGTTGCGTTGCTGGCAGGTTTCGACCCGCGATCGCTGCGCGACCTTCCCCTCTTCGTCCAGCGTACCGCCCAGCCAGCGCATGACGGCGGGCGTATTGGTGACACGGAAGAACTCGGGCCAATCCGCCTCGCGCCAGTCGCGCAGGACCAGCCGCTCGGTTTCGATGCGTCCATCAGCCATTGAGAGCCCGCGCCGCCAGGGGCGCGTGATAAGTCAGCACGCCAGCACAGCCTGCCCGCTTGAAGGCGATCAGCTTTTCCATGACCAGCGCCTCGCGCTCGGCGACACCGGCAGCGGCGCCTGCCTCGATCAGCGCATATTCGCCGCTGACCTGATAGGCGAAAACGGGCACTTCGAAGCGCTGTTTCGCGCGCCAGATTATGTCGAGATAGGCAAGGCCGGGTTTCACCATCACGCTGTCCGCGCCTTCCACGATATCGAGCGCTATCTCGCGCAGTGCCTCATCGCCGTTGGCGGGATCCATCTGATAGCTTTTCTTGTCGCCCTTCAGCAGCCCCCCGCTGCCCACGGCATCGCGGAAGGGGCCATAGAAGGCAGAGGCATATTTGGCGGAATAGGCCATGATCTGCACATTGGCGTGACCGTTCATTTCCAGCGCCATGCGGATCGCGCGTACGCGCCCGTCCATCATGTCGCTGGGCGCGACGATGTCCGCACCCGCCGCCGCCTGGTTGATCGCCTGATCGACGAGCACCGCAACGGTATCGTCATTGGCGACATAGCCGGCATCGTCGAGCAGCCCATCCTGGCCGTGGCTGGTGTAAGGATCCAGCGCGACATCGGTCAGGATCCCGATCTCGCCGCCACAGGCATCGCGCACGGCCTTGATGGCGCGGCACATCAGATTGTCCGGGTTAAGCGCCTCTGCCCCATCCTCGCTTCGCCGATCCGGCTGGGTGTTGGGAAACAGCGCCAGACAAGGAATGCCCAGAGACACCGCTTCGCGGGCCCGCACGGCAATCAGGTCCACCGACCATCGCGACACACCCGGAAGGCTGCCGACCGGCTCTTCCACGCTGCTCCCCTCGGTCACGAAGAGAGGCCAGATCAGATCCGCGGGGGTGAGTTGCGTCTCGCGGTGCATCGCGCGGCTCCACGACGAAGCACGGGTACGGCGCATCCTGAGATTGGGGTAACTGGCTATGCTCATGGCGGCGGCTGATGCCGCAAACCTGCCGCGCGCGCAACGCAGCGTCGATCAAGGGCGATCAGTCGATTTTTTGCGGCTTATCGACGCGGTCGATTTCCCGCTGGGGCTCTTCTGACGCCTGTTCGGCGGAAGTCGGGACCAGATCGGCAAGCGCGGCGCCAGCTTCCACCTGCTTGATCGTCGCCAGCGTCTCGCGAAACCGCGCCAGTTCGGCGCCGGACAGCTGCGCTCGGGTGACGAATTTGACTGAGGACGGATCAACCGGGCGGCCGCTGCGATACATCTCGTAGTGAAGGTGCGCGCCGGTGGAGAGGCCAGTGGAGCCCACATAGCCGATGACCTGTCCACGCCGGACGGATTGCCCCGAGGACACCGCCATGCGGCTCATGTGGCAATAGCGGGTCTGTAGCCCGCCCCCATGGGAGAGGCGAACGGCATTGCCGCATCCCCCCATCCGCCCGGCGCCAGAGACCCGGCCATCGGTTACGGCGACGATGGGAGTCCCGTAAGACGCCTTGAAGTCGAGCCCTGCATGCATGCGCTTGTATTTGAGGATCGGGTGGCGCCGCATCCCGAAGCGCGAGGTTACCCGGCCGGGCACGGGGGCGACGAGGCCCGAACGCTGCTCACCCACACCGGATGCTTCGAAGAACTGCCCTTCCCTGCCCCAGCGCATCAGCTGCACCCTTGGCTTCTCGTCCCGCTCGACACCGGCGTAAAGCAGTGCCCCCGCCTGGCGTTCTCCGGTCGCTGCGCGGCGATGCTGGACGATGATGTCGAAGGTGTCGCTCGCGCGCAGGCTTCCGACGTCGATCTGCTGGCCGAGCGCTTTCAGATAGGCCTGCACGGCATTTGCGGGTGCGCCGGCGGCGCGGGCCGAGCGGTAGAGGCTGGGTCCCACCGTTCCGCGAATGCGCAACGGGGTCTCGTCGACACGAATGGGCGTGCGGGTAAGCGCCAGCGGACTCGTATCACCATTGCGCCCTACTTCGAGAGCCAGATCGAAACGCGCGCGGAAAGCCAGCGATTTGAGCGGACGGGGGGCCGTTTCGGCGGGACGGCGACCCAATGTGATATCGATCTGCGTGCCCGGTTCGAGATCGGAGAGGTCGATTGCCCCGCCCACCAGTGCCAGTACGCGATCCGCATCCGCGCCGCCCACCCCCGCACGCCGCAAAGTGCCTTCGAGCGTCGCACCTCCGCCAAGCGTGGCGAGCAGTTCGATTTGCGGCCGTTCCGGCGCGGCGGCAAGCGGCCTGACCAGCCCTGTCGCTCCCATGCGCCGCCCGCTCTCGGCGCCGAGTGCGAGGGGGGTGATCATCTGGCTGCGCAATTCGTCACGCCCAGCCTGGTCGAGGCGCGTCGCGGGCGATGCCGAAACCGGCGCGATTCCGGGCCAGAATGCGATGGCGGCCGCGGAAAGTCCCACTAGTGTCGCGAGACCGCGAAACCAGCGGCTGCTGCCGATGTTGCGCGCAAGGTCCGGAGTCAGTCCGGCCAGGCCGCCGCGCTTTCTGAGTCTGCGCTCGACGCGCCAAGCCGCAAGCTGCTCGGAGGTGGCCTCAACGGACCCATGCCCCGTCGCACCCGCGGGCGCGGCTTTGCCGAAGCCGCCGCCCCCGTAGATCCGATCGCGAATGGTGCCCATGCCCGCCCTCCGATTTTTCGTGCCGCGCGCTGCGGAGCATGTGTGGCGCGCGAACGACCCGCATTTGTTCCGATACCGCGCCGATGCCCGGTTTTCCTGCCAAAATGAAGTTAACGCCTGGCTAATTCGGGGCAAGCCGAGTCGCATGAGCGACGAAACGTGGCATTTCACGGCCTCATGGTTGTTTGGATCGCCCGTGCCTGCCATCTTCGGCCTGTGCAGGACGATACTGTCACCGCGGTCCTGGGGCCCACCAACACCGGCAAGACGCATCTTGCGATCGAACGGATGGTCGCGCATTCGAGCGGCGCCATGGGCTTCCCATTGCGGCTGCTGGCGCGCGAGGTTTACGACCGGGTACGCGCCATTAGAGGCGACAAGGCAGTGGCGCTCATCACAGGCGAAGAGCGCATCGAACCGCCGGACGCACGATACCTGTGCTGCACCGTCGAGGCGATGCCGCGCAGTGCGAACGAGCGCGCCTTCGTGGCTCTGGACGAGGCCCAGCTCGCCGCCGACCGCGAGCGCGGCCATGTCTTTACCGACCGGTTGCTGAATGCCCGCGGGCGGGAAGAGACCATGCTGCTCGGCGCGGCCACTCTGGAACCGCTGGTCAAGGCGCTGATCCCGCGCGCCGAGATCGTGAGCCGGCCGCGCTTTTCCACCCTGACCCATATCGGGCCGCGCAAGCTTTCCCGCCTGCCTCCGCGTAGCGCCATCGTCGCCTTCAGTGCCGAACAGGTCTATGCAGTCGCCGAAATGCTGCGGCGCTTCCGGGGGGGCGCGGCCGTCGTCATGGGGGCCTTGAGCCCCGAAACGCGCAATCGCCAGGTCGCTCTCTTTCAGTCGGGCGAGGTCGACTACATCGTCGCCACCGATGCAATTGGCATGGGTCTCAATCTCGACGTGACGCACGTCGCCTTTGCCGGGCTGACCAAGTTCGACGGAGTCCGCCAGCGCCGCCTGCTGCCCGCCGAAATGGCCCAGATAGCAGGGCGCGCAGGGCGGCATCAGCGCGACGGCACCTTCGGCACGCTGGCCGGCGCGGGCAAGGGGCGACAGGAAGTCCCCGAATTCACCGACGAAGAGATTTACGCCATCGAGGAGCATCGCTTCGCACCGCTCACCCATCTGTTCTGGCGGGAGGCGGAACCGCGCTTCGACAATTTGGCGACTCTTATCGCGGACCTGGAGGCGCCGCCCCTCGATCCCGTCTTGCGCCTGGCACCCGAGGCCATCGACCTCGCCACGCTCAAGCGTCTCGCCGAAGAGCCGATTGCTCGGGCGATCCGAACTCCGGGTCAGGTAAGGCGGTTCTGGGAGGTCTGCTCGCTGCCCGATTTCCGCCAGCGCGGGCCGGACGTGCACGCCCGATTCGTGGCCCGGCTGTGGGACGATCTTCAAGGCGGGGGCTATCTGGGTGCGGACTATGTCGCCGCGCGCATCGCCGAACTCGACAATCCGGGCGGGGACATCGATACTCTGCAGGGCCGCATCGCTGCGATTCGCAGCTGGGCCTATATTTGTCAGCGTCCCGATTGGGTGCTGGCGCGGGACGAGATGGCCGGGCGCGCCCGCGCGGTCGAAGCCCGACTTTCGGATGCGCTGCATGCGCGGCTGACCGAAAGATTCGTCAACCGGAGGACTGCACTTTTGATGAAATCCCTGGGAGAGGACGCGGCCTTGCTTCCCATCGCCATCGGGGAAGACGACGTGGTTCGCGTCGAGGATGAGGCGATAGGCCGGCTCGAGGGATTTCGCTTCATCGTGGACCATGCGGCCAACCATGCCGATCACAAAATGCTTCTGGCCGCCGCGGAGAAGGCGCTCCCCCGCCTTTTGGGCCAGCGCGCCGAGGCCTTGGCGGCAAGCGGTCTCGATGGCGTCACGCTGGAAAGGGGCGCCCTGCGCTGGAGCGGACGCGACCTGGCCCGGCTGCATTTCGCAGAAGGGTCGCTGAAACCGCAGATCGAACCCGCGCGCGAATTGGCCGCCCTGCCCGAAGCGGCCCGCGGGAAGATGGAAGAGGCGATCCGCCAGTGGATGACCGAAAAAATGCAGCCGCTCGCCCCGCTCGGCGCATTGATGGAGGCGTCACGCGATCCGAAGGCGGGGTCGGAGGCGCGCGCCCTTCTGCTTTCGCTTATCGCTGGCCATGGTCTCGCCACCCGCGATCAGGCAGGCATCGTGCATCTTCCCAAGGAGATGCGCCCGTTCCTGCGCCGGATCGGAGTGACCTTCGGGGCGCTGGACATCTTTGCGCCCGCCCTGCTCAAGCCTGCGCCGCGCCAGCTCCTGTCCGATCTCGCGATCGACCGGCGCCCCGTGGAACCTGCAATGCTCCCTGTCATCGCCGGTACGAAGCGCTTGCCGGCGGGCTACCGCCATGCGGGCGATCAGGCGATCCGCATCGATCTGGCGGAGAAAATTTTCCGTGCGGCGCATGAGGAGCGCGCCGCTGCGCAGAAGGCCGATCGTCGGAAAAAGTGCACCCTCGACATGGCGCTCGCCACATCGATCGGGCTCACCCCCGACAGCATCGTGCGGCTGATGGGGCAGGCAGGTTTCCGGGTGCAGCGGGCTCGGTCTCTTGCCGACGGGCAGTTCGGACCGCCTCGGCCGGATCTGTGGGAATGGCGCCCGCAGCGCGGCAAGCAGCCCAAGCCTGCACCCGCCCAGCCTCGCGAAGGCAACGCCTTCGCCGCGCTTGCGGACCTGGTCCGCTAGCCACGCGACCGGCGATATGCGGATCGACCGGCTGCTGTGTAACCTGCGCTTCGTGCGCACACGCAGCCTGGCGAGCGCCCTGATCGAGGCCGGTCACCTGCGGCGCAACGGGGCCAGGGTGACCCGCCCGAGCCAGGACATCACCGTGGGCGACGTGCTCACCATTCCGCTGGGAAACTCGATCCGGGTGATCGAAGTGCTGGCTTTACCCGAAAGGCGCGGTCCCGCGCGCGAGGCGCAGGCATCCTACCGTGTGCTGGAGCCCGGTCTTGACCTGTCGCGCGAAAGAGACATAGGCGGAACGTCAGATCACACTACACCAGGGGAAGCCCGCCCATGACCTACGTCGTCACCGACGCCTGTATCAAATGCAAATACACCGACTGCGTCGAAGTCTGCCCCGTGGATTGTTTCTACGAGGGCGAGACCATGCTGGTCATCAATCCGAGCGAATGCATCGATTGCGGCGTCTGCGAGCCTGAGTGCCCTGCCGAAGCCATTCTGCCCGATACCGAAGACGGGCTGGAACAGTGGCTGGAGCTCAACACGAAATATTCTGCGGAATGGCCCAACATCACGCAGAAAAAGGATCCGCCCGCCGACGCGGACGAGCACAAGGACGAGGACGGCAAGTTCGAAGCCTATTTCACGCCTGAACCGGGCGACGGAGACTGATCACTGCGGGGCGACGCACCGCAGCAATTTGCGAGTCGCAATCTTCTTGCTTTCATGTTATATAATGTGAGTCCCGTACCGGATCGCGAGCACTCTGCTCGGCCGGTGCGGCGTGAATTGTGACTGAAAGGGCAGGATACCCGCCACTCCCAACCGGAATAGAGACCAGTTCGCGCAATGTTTTGCGCGGCGAATACGGTTTCGCCCGGTTCGGCACATCCTGCCAGGTACGAAAGGACGATGCATGGCGAGCAAAGCCGATGCCTTCGATGTTGGCGATTACGTTGTCTACCCCAAGCACGGCGTGGGCCGTGTGATCGAGCTTCAGAGCGAGGAAATCGCCGGCATGAAGCTCGATCTGTATGTTCTCCGCTTCGAAAAAGAGCGCATGACCCTGCGCGTTCCGGTCAACAAGGTCGAATCCATCGGCATGCGCAAGCTGTCGTCGGATAAGACCCTCAAGGAAGCGATGGAAACGCTCAAGGGCAAGCCCAAGGTCAAGCGCACCATGTGGAGCCGCCGCGCCCAGGAATATGAGGCGAAGATCAATTCCGGCGACCTGGTTTCGATCGCAGAGGTCACCCGTGACCTGTTTCGTCCCGAAGACCAGCCCGAGCAGAGCTATTCCGAACGCCAGATCTTCGAAGCGGCCGCCAGCCGGCTCGCGCGCGAACTCGCTGCGATGGAAAAGACCGACGAGCCTGCCGCTCTCGAGAAAATTCTGGATGTGCTGCGTGAGCATGCACCCCAATATTACGAGAACACCGAAGACGCCTGAGCCGGCGGCTTATCGCGAAAATTGACGGGGTCGCCTGCAAGGGCGGCCCCTTTTTTCTCGCCTAGTTCGTCCTACTCCACCAATCGACTACATTTGTCGACGAGCGATGTGGACCCCGGTGTTTCGGCAGGTCAATATACCTCTCCCACCAATGGGAAAGGGTACCTCGCCGATGTCACGCGTACTTCTCACCGCTTCGTTCGCCGCCGCGATCGCCGGATTGGCGGCCATGCCTGCTAATGCCGACCGCCGTGATCACAACAGGCTGGACAGCGATGGCAAGCCCGTCGGCACCAGATGGTCGCCAACCGGTCGTTTCGATGCCTTGGTTGCCGCCGGCCAGGACGATGTCTGTGTGACCCGCGGAGACCGGTGGCAGATCCGTGCCTCCGGCGATGCCGACGCATTGTCGCAGTTGCGTTTCCTGGTGGAAGACGGCGCGCTGGTCGTGGGCCGCGTGTCCGGCAAGCCTCGGGTCCGCACAAAGGCGCAGATCGAAATCACCGTCCCATCGCTACGGTCAATTACCGGCGCCGGATCGGGTACGCTCGACGTGGCGAGCATGGAGGCGGAAAACGCGACGATCACCTTGGCCGGGTCGGGTCGGGCGATGGTCCGCGAGATGGATGCCGAGAACCTCGCCGCGACGGTGGCAGGATCAGGCACGCTCGATATGGCTGGACGAAGCGACAGCGCGAACGTGACCATTGCGGGCAGCGGCGCACTGCGCGCGCAGGGACTGACTGTGGGAACGGCAAAGGTGACCGTGGCGGGGTCCGGAGATGGGCAGTTCCGATCGTCGGGCCCGGTCCGCGCGATGATCGCGGGGAGCGGGACGGTGAGCGTGAGCGGCACCACCGATTGCAACCAGACCCGCATGGGCTCGGGTCGGCTTATCTGCACCCGCTGACCCCCCGACCGAAAGCCGACCTCACTCGACCGACCGCACTTGATCCTTATGTGGCGCTGTATTATCTCAGCAACACGCTAATGGGGAGTAAGTTTTATGTTGGGCAAAATCCTGAAGACCATCGCGCCTTTGGTCGGTCTGGGCGCGATTGGCGCGCTCGCCGCCTGCAGTTACGATTACGGTTTGAAAGACGGTGTGCCGCTTGCCGAACTGGATATCGATGGCGCCAAGCCCAACAAGCTCGAGCTGGGTGGACCCGACGATGTCATCGTTCGCGAGGGAGAGACGCTGGCGATCGCGGTGAGCGGCAGTACCGAGGCGAAGGAAGGGCTCCGTTTCCGACTGGACGGAGATTCGCTGGCCATCGGCCGAGAAGGAAACTGGGATGGTCCGTCCGTCGCTACCATTTCGGTTACGATGCCGTCCCTGCGCGCCATCTCGATGGCCGGATCGGGAAAGCTGACCGCGCCCAGCCTGACTGGAAACGCGGATATCAATGTCGCCGGATCGGGCGACATCACAGTTTTGGGTGTTTCGGCGTCCAAGCTGGGGGTCAACATCATGGGGTCGGGTGACGTGAAGCTCGCAGGAACTGCCGAAACTCTCGACTACAACGTTGCCGGATCCGGGGCGCTTAACGCCCGTGGGCTCAAGGTTGGCAAGGCGGAGATCAATATCGCAGGATCGGGCGGCGGTGAGATCGCTTCGGATGGCACGGTGGAGGCGCACATCGCCGGATCGGGCGATGTGACGGTGTTCGGTCGTGCCGATTGTACCGTCAAGTCGGTGGGTTCGGGCGAATTGCGCTGCCGCAATACCGAGACCGCGCGCGCGCCGGATGCGCCGTCTGCCCCCCAGCCGGGAGAATAAAGCTTCACGGTCTCGGCGAAGCTGGGTTAGACCAATCGTGAAAGGGTCTCTGGCATGCGCGCAGTTATCGTGGCCTTTGTGGCGGCAGTTACGCTTCTGACCAGTGGCTGCGTCGCCAAGACGCTGGTGGACGTCGCGACACTGCCGGTACGGGCGGGCGCGAAGGCCATCGATCTCGCGACCACCAGTCAGTCCGAAGCCGATGAGAAAAGGGGCCGCGCGCTGCGAAAGCGGGAAGAACGGCTCGGGAAGCTCGAGCGGGAATACGCCAAGCAGAGTGACCGGTGCAAAAACGGTAGCAGAGCCGCTTGCGAGGACGCGCGTGCCACCTACGCCGAAATCCAGGAGCTGCTGCCGACTATCCCGGTGGAACCGAAGCGCTAGCTCGCCGCGCGGCGCAGCCGATCATTGATCGCCCGGCCGATGCCGTCCTCCGGAATGGGCGCAATGGCTATCCGAGGAAGCGAGGATCCGCTGGCGTCGTGAAGGCAGGCGTATAGGCGCGCCGCCGCCACCTCCAGATCGCCGTTGTCGGACAGACTGCACACACCATCCACGGCTCCGAAACCGATCATGAATTCGTCCGGATCGGGATCGCGGACATTGAGCCTGACAGGCTTGCCCGGCGCATAGTGCTGGCTGAGCTGGCCGGGCGCCTCTACCTGCCCATCGATCCCGGCGACCACTTCGCCCAACAGGATCGGGCCTGGGCGCAAGACCTCGCGCCGCCCGTCGGGACGGACCGCCACGATCGTAGATTCGATCCCTGCCGCCGTGGGACCACCATCCACCACGGCGTCGATCCGCCCATCGAGCGTCGCCAGGACATGATTCGCAGTCGTCGGGCTCACGAACCCGCTACGATTGGCTGACGGCGCGGCCAGTGGCGCATCGACCAGCTCGATCACGCGGCGCATCACGGCATGCGCGGGGCAACGTAGGGCGACCGTTGGCAAACCTGCCGCAATTGCATCTGCCAGTGTGGCGTCGCGGCGGCGCGGCAAGACCAGCGTCAATGGCCCGGGCCAGTGATCGGCGGCGAGTTCAAGCGAATTCGGGTTGAATTTGGCCAGTGTTCGGGCCTGTTCCAGAGAGTGAACATGGACGATCAGGGGGTTGAACGACGGCCTTCCCTTTGCCTCATAGATTTTCGCGACCGCTTCGGCGCAGTCTGCGCGCGCCGCCAAGCCGTACACCGTTTCCGTGGGAAGGGCCACGACACCGCCGCTGCGCAGAATGGCGGCGGCGCGCTCGAGCCCCGGTTCGTCAGGGCCAAGCTTCTCTGTTACGACCTTGCCCAGCATTGCGCGGGCCTATATCCCGCCAGCGCGCAAACGCCATCTTTTTACGCCATTTGCCTTGAGGACCTGCCGTGACTCCCTATTCCCCACCGATCCGCGATCAGTTGCTCGCCATTCGCGTTAACGCTGGAATTGCAGAGCTCGCGGCCCATGAGCGCTTCGCCGCGGCGGAGCCCGATCTTGTGGAGGCCATAGTAGAGGGCATCGGTCAGTTCGCTGCCGGAGAATGGGCCCCGCTCAACCGCATTGGAGACCTTGAGGGTGCGCGGCTCGAGAATGGAAAGGTACGCCTGCCCGAAGGCTATCCCGAAGCCTATGGACATTATGTGGAGCAGGGCTGGAATGCCATCGCCGGTCCCACGCAATATGGTGGGCAAGGCCTTCCCTTCACGCTTGCGTGCAATGTGCTGGAAAACCTCGGCTCGGCAAACATGGCCTTCACGCTGCTGCCGATCCTTTCGGTCGGCGCGATCGAGGCGGTCTTTCATCACGGTAGCGAGGCCCAGCAATCCCTCTATCTTCCCAAGCTGGTGAGCGGGCAGTGGTCCGGAACGATGAATCTCACCGAGCCTCAGGCCGGCAGCGACGTGGGCGCGCTCAGGACGACGGCGGAGCCCATCACGGAAGGGGAGCACGAAGGCAAATACCGGATCGCCGGCCAAAAGATCTATATCACCTGGGGTGATCACGAGCTGGCTGAGAATATCATCCACCTTGTGCTCGCGCGCCTTCCCGGGGCGCCCGAGGGAAGCCGGGGCATCTCGCTGTTCGTGGTGCCCAAATATCATGTGAATGCCGACGGCACGCTTGGCCCGCACAACGATCTGAGACCAGTCAGCCTCGAGCACAAGCTTGGCATCAACGCCTCGCCCACCTGCGTGATGAGCTATGGCGACAACGGCGAATGCATCGGAGAGCTGGTGGGCGCAGAGAACCGCGGGCTGGCGGCGATGTTCACGATGATGAACAACGCGCGCATCAACGTCGGCAATCAGGGCGTCCAGATCGGCGAACGCGCGACTCAGCAGGCGCTGGGCTATGCGCGGGAACGCATCCAGAGCGCCCGCGCCGGCTCGCCTGATCGCAATCCGGTGTCGATAGTCGAGCACCCCGATGTTCGGCGCATGCTGCTGCGCATGAAGGCGCTTACCGAGGGGGCTCGTGCGCTTCTCTATTATACCGCCGGCCAGGTTGATCGAGGAACGTTGGGAGACGAGGGGGCGGCCGCCCGGGCGGAAGTGCTCGTGCCGCTTATCAAGGCGTGGGGGACCGATATCGGGGTCGAGGTCGCCAGCCTCGGGGTGCAGGTTCACGGCGGGATGGGCTTCGTTGAGGAGACCGGCGCCGCGCAGCACTATCGCGACGCGCGGATCGCACCGATTTACGAAGGCACCAATGGTATCCAAGCCGCGGATCTGGTCACGCGCAAGCTTTCGCTGGATGGGGGCAATGCTCTGAAAAACCTCATCGCCGACATTCAACGTGATAGCGCCGAGGAACCCGGCCTTTGCGATCTGGCCCGCGACTGCGCCTCTATCGCCGATTGGATGCGGGACAGCGATAACCTGGACGACAGGCTGGCGGGAAGCGTCCCCTTCTGCACGATGCTGGCCGTGGCAGTGACTGGCTGGCAGTTGGCGCGCCAGCTTCGTTCAGGCGAAGAGACAGGCCCGAGCAAGAAAGCCACCGTTCGGTTTTTCCTGGACAGGATCGTCTCGGAAGCTGCCGGGCTGCGAACCAGCGCGACGGCCGGTGCAGCGGACCTCTATGCGGTGTCAGCAGAAGAATTGGTCGCCTGACCTATTCGCGCGCGTATTCCTCACCGAATGCGCCTTGCAAGCCGCTCCGAAGTTCCCGCTGCGGTGGCAGCCTCTCCCCCGTGATCCTCTCGATCGCAGGGGCAGGGTCGGCGTCCTTATCGATCACGCGCCAGATGATCCCAGCTGTATCGTCGCTAACGAGTAGCGCGCCGTCTGCCGCCCAGGATACCCATGTCGGGCGTCCATGCGTCTTGCCATCGTCGGTCAGGAAGCCGCTCAGCACGGGTACCGGTTTGCCTGTCGGATTACCGCGCGCATCGAAGGGGACGTAGACAACGTTGTAGCCCGATGGGGGCTCGCGGTTCCAGGAACCGTGCTGAGCAATCAATGCTCCGCTCGAAAACTTCGGACCCAGCTTGGCACCCTCTCTAGCAAAGACCAATCCGAGCGCGGCAACATGCGGACCCAGCGCATATTCGGGCCGGCGCGTATATTCGGTGATAAATTGGGGCATGGGCGCCTTCACGCGCCGGTCGACATTGTCCTTCCAGTAGACCCAGGGCCAACCGTATTGCGCACCGACGGGCACGTTGGTCAGGTAGTCCGGGACCAGATCGGACCCCAGCATGTCCCGTTCGTTTACAGTGGTCCAGAGCTCTCCCGACCAGGGATTCCAGGCCAGGCCGTTGGGGTTGCGGAGGCCCGCGCCATAGATGCGCTGCGATCGGTTTTCGAGGTCGTACTCCCAGATCAAGGCGCGGCCTTCTTCGGCCTCCATCCCGCGTTCGCCTATGTTCGATGCAGATCCGACGGCGACGTAAAGCTTGGAGGCATCCGGGCTGAGCAGAAGATTGCGCATCCAGTGATTGGGCCCGGGTGCCAAATCCATGATCTTCACCGGCTTGGTGGACAAACTCGTATCACCAAGGCTGTAGTTGTAGGCCCAGACAGCATCATGATTGGCGACGAACAGGATATCGTTGGCCCAGGCAAGACCTGACGGACTGTTGAAGTCGTCCCCCAAGACGAACCTTTTATCGGCTTTACCGTCACCAGTCGTATCGCGGAGCAGCACTACCTTGTCAGGCGATCCTGTGTCACTGCCCGCCCTGCCGAAGAGAAAGCCTGCAATCTTGTCCTCTATCCAGTTATGCTCGCCCGGAGCCCTCACGGCGGGCGCGTCGGTTAGCGAAACCAGAACATCGCCGTTTGGAAGAGTGAGTAGGGTCCGCGGGTGATCGAGGCCTTCCGCGAAACGGCTGACCGACAGCCCCTCGGCCGGAATAGGCGTGTCGTTGGCGCCCCAGCCGATCGGTTCTGCGATGCCGATCGTGGGGAAGGTCTCCGCCTCGGGCTGCTGCAATGTAGGATCGGTACCGGTCACATCGCTCCATGGGAGATCCGCTCGGTCTGGTCTGGTGAAGACGAAAGCGGCAATCGCCAAGACCACCAGAATGACGAGGAGGACGAAGCCGATCTTCTTGGCGATGCTCATAATCGCGGCTTTAAGCCAGCGCCGCCCTTGCGGCAATGGCGCAGCAGCTTACATCGCGTGGCCATGTATGATTTCAAGCCCACACCCGACGCTCCCAAGAACGCGATCTATCGTGATCTTCTCTCCGCTGCGGAGGGGTTGACCGCTGGTGAGCGTGACGGCGTGGCCAATATGGCCAATGTGGCGGCCCTGCTGTGGGAGTTTCTTCCCGATCTCAATTGGGCTGGCTTCTACAGGGTGGTCGATGGCGAACTGGTTCTCGGACCATTCGCAGGTCGTCCGGCCTGTATCCGCATTCCGTTCGGGCGCGGCGTTTGCGGAGTGGCTGCGAAAGATGCGGCAACTCAAGTGGTTGCCGACGTCCATGCCTTTTCCGGCCATATCGCCTGCGATCCAGCAAGCCGGTCGGAACTGGTCGTGCCGGTCCAGCGGGAGGGCGTTGTCATAGCGGTGATCGATCTCGACAGCCCTTCCCCGGCGCGCTTCGATGACGAAGATGCCAAGAGTATTGAAGCATTGGCAGCACTTCTCAGCAAACGGATCTAGTCGCGCGGCGCAACTCGAAAGCTGCGCTTAGCGGTCCGCATCTGGTCGCATTTGTAACTATAGAGGATCTGACATAGTCTTGGGGAGTGTTTGACGGCTCCTCAGATGTCGCCCCCGGTCAGACGCTGGCAGATCAGGTCCAATTGATCGAGGGTTCGATAACGTATTGTAACGACACCCTGATTTGGCGCCTTTTCCACAGTGATTCTGACAGACATCCCAAGGAATTCCTCAAGATGGCTTTGCACCGCAGCGAGATCTGCGTTTGCGGGACCGGGTTCGGTTGCCGGGCCCGATTGTCCCTCTACCTTGCTTGATGTTAGGCCAGGCTTGCGGGTTAGGCGCTCGACTTCACGGACCGATAAGTTGTCCTTGGCTGCTCGTTCAGCGATTGCCACCGCTTGGGGATGGCCGATCAGGGCCCGCGCATGGCCCATCGCCAATCGACCATCAGCCAGAAGGCCGAGGACCTCTTCTGGAAGTTCGAGCAGGCGCTGAAAATTCGCGACGTGGCTGCGCGATTTATCGACCATCTTTGCGATTTCGGTCTGCGTCATGCCCTCCTCTTCCGACAGTCGCCGATAGGCCCGTGCCTCTTCGACGGGGTTGAGGTCTTCGCGCTGGATATTCTCGATCAAGGCGAGCGCCATGACCTCCCGATCGTCCAATTCGCGAACGATGGCGGGAATTTGATGAAGCTGCGCCTTCTGTGCGGCCCGCCACCGGCGTTCCCCAGCGACAATCTGGTATTGCGCTTGTCCCGCGGGCCGGACGATAATCGGCTGAATCAGTCCGCGTGCTTTGATGGATTCGGCCAGTTCGGCGAGCGGCCCCTCCTCGAATTGCGTACGTGGCTGGTCGGGATTTGCGCGAATGGAAGAGATATCAAGCGAAACCAGCCCTTTGGGACCTGCCTCAGTTGAAGCAGACGCGTGATCGTCTGCCGGCGGCCGGCCGCTGAGGCGGATGATGGGCTCATCACGGCGCATCTCGCCCATCAGGGCCCCCAAGCCGCGCCCGAGCTTGCGGCGCTCGGTTGCCTTTGGGTCGCTATCGCCGCTCATGCTGCCACCCTTTCTTTTGGCAAGCGCGCGATCAGCTCACTCGCCAGCGCGATGTAGGCGCGGCTTCCGGCGCAGTGGTGATCATAGACGAGGGCTGGCATCCCGTGGCTGGGGGCCTCCGAAAGGCGAACGTTGCGAGGGATAACGGATTCGAAAACCAACTTACCGAGACAATCGCGAACATCTTCAGCGACCTGATCGGTGAGACGATTACGACGATCGAACATGGTGAGGATAACGCCGACGATTCCAAGTTCGGGATTTAAGCTTTGCTGAACCCTGTCGACTGTTTGCAGGAGCTGACTGAGACCCTCCAACGCAAAGAATTCGCATTGAAGGGGGACTAACAGCGTGTCCGATGCCGCAAGGGCATTAAGGGTGAGTAACCCCAAGGACGGGGGACAGTCGATGAAGCAGATATCATACCGAGCGGATTGCGCGTTCCGGTTAAGAGCATCAGCAAGCCTATGCGTGCGCCCCTCGACCTGAACCAATTCCACCTCGGCCCCCGACAAATCTTGAGTGGCCGGCACGACATCAAGACCCGGGATGCTCGTTTTGTGCGTGCAATCGGACAACACCGCATCTTCAATAATCAGGTCATAGCTTGATAATCTGCGCTGATCAGCTCCAATGCCTAACCCTGTGGACGCATTCCCTTGCGGGTCCAGGTCGAGCAACAGCGTTCTCCAACCGATGGCAGCCATCGCGGTAGAGATGTTGATGGCGGTGGTGGTTTTGCCCACCCCACCTTTTTGATTGGCGATCGCTACGGTGATCATGTCGCTAGCTCCAGCTTTCCTTTCCCGATCACAATTCCAGCTTCCGGGTCGGTGCATGAAGGTTCCACGTGAAACATCTCACGGTGCTCTGCGTCGAGTGTGTTTACATCTTGCCAAGCGTTGCGCCCTTTCGGCAAGACCCAACGCGTCTCAGGTGTGGAGAACCGTGCTGAAAGAGAGACCAAACGGATCATGGGTGCGAAGGCTCGGGCGCTTATTACGTCGACAGAAAATTCAGGGAGCGCCTTCACGTCACACCCATCCACTTCGCAATTTTTCAACCCGAGCTGTCCTGCCGCATGCCGTAGCCATTCAATCCTTAGCCGCCTCGATTCCACCAAGCGCACCGACATCGCCGGACGAGCGACCGCGATCACCAACCCAGGAAAGCCCGCGCCGCTGCCTAAGTCGAGCCAGCTTCCTGTTTCACGTGAAACGTGATCTAGAAGCTGAATAGAATCGGCTATGTGACGGAGCCATATCTGATCGATTGAAGATTTCGCGATCAGGTTCTGATGCTCATTCTCGTCAACCAACAGGCTTACCAAGGTCTCCAGCTTATGAAAGGCCGCGCCGTCGCACCGCTCTCGGACGAAAATTTTCGCCCCCCCCTCTCCCTCAATCATGCAGCCTCACGAAGCTTCCTGGCGTGGACCAATAAAGCGGCTAGTGCAGCGGGGGTAACGCCGCGAACGAGGGAGGCGGCATCGAGAGTTTGCGGATTGCTCACCGACAATCTCTCGATCATCTCATTCGAAAGACCCGGGACTTTTGCATAAGGAAATCCATGCCCCAACTGTACACGACCGTTGGCGTTTAAGTCGGCGATTTCTCTGTCTTGGCGGGCGATATAAGGCGCATAGAGCCTCTCCTCCTGTTCTTCCATGATGAGCGTCTGAGCGAACATGCCGGCAGGATCTTCCTCCCGCTCCAGGGCCTCCCTCAAGCGATCCCTTTCCTCTTCCCGACCCATGAACCACTCCGCCCGCTTCGGTCCTATGCAGCCAAGCTCCATCCCTATAGGAGTGAGTCGAGTGCCGGCATTCGCCGCTCTCAAGCGCAACCGATATTCCGCGCGTGATGTCAGCATGCGGTAGGGCTCGGTAACGCCCTGCAAAGTCAGATCGTCCACCATTACCGCGATATAGGAGTTGCTGCGATCAAGGGGTGGCGAACTTCTTCCCAGCGTCGAGCGCGCCGCATTCAAACCTGCCCAAAGACCCTGTGCCGCCGCTTCTTCATAACCGGTCGTGCCGTTGATCTGGCCCGCGCAATATAACCCGGAGATGGCCGCCAGTTGAAGATCGGAACCCAACGCTCGGGGGTCGATGTGATCATATTCGACCGCATAGCCAGGAACGGCAATATCTGCTTGGCTTAATCCAGCCATCGATCGGATCATGTCCGTTTGAGCATCCACAGGGAGCGACGTACTTATTCCATTGGGATAGATTAGATGGCTATCCAGTCCTTCCGGCTCCAAAAAAATCTGATGCCCGTCTCGATCGCCGAAGCGCTCGACCTTGTCCTCGATCGACGGGCAGTAGCGCGGACCCTTCGCATCGATCGCTCCCGTAAAGAGCGGAGAGCGATGCAGGTTGTCCCGAATGATCGCATGCGTATCACTATTGGTGCGCGTTATTGCGCAAAAGACTTGAGGGTTCCCCCGCCCACAATTCAGCGGAGACATTGTCCAAGTGTCGACGTCCGATGGTTGCTCCTCCAAGGACGACCAATTGATCGTTCGTCCATCGAGCCTCGGCGGCGTTCCTGTTTTCATGCGACCCATAGGGAGATCATACTCCCGCAATCGCTCGGCCAAACGATGCGCTCCCGCCTCGCCAACCCGGCCACCCTTGCTTCGCTCCTCTCCACAAAACATGGTGCCACCCAGGAAAGTGCCTGTACAAAGGATCACGTTGGGAGCCTGAAGCGTATCTCCCTTTTTCAGCACTAGCCCGCTGACTGCCCCGCCCCGAACCAATAGGTCGGTGACTTCGTCTTCAATAATCTTGATAACGCCCACAGAAGCCAGACGCGACTGGATCGAACGTCGAAACAAGGCCCGGTCCGCCTGGACGCGGGGGCCCCAGACAGCGCTTCCCTTCGAACGATTGAGCATGCGGTAATGGATAGCGGCATCATCAGCGCAAACGCCCGATAGCCCATCCAGCGCGTCAATTTCGCGGACCAGATGTCCTTTCCCAAGCCCACCGATGGCGGGATTGCAGCTCATCGTCCCAATCATGTCCGCGCGGAAGGTCACCAGCGCTACTGTGACGCCCATGCGAGCGCAGACAGCTGCTGCCTCGACACCCGCGTGCCCACCTCCAATTACAACAACGTCAAATCGCATTCGCTCGCCTTAAAGAAAGGATAAGCCGGAGCAAAGGCATGTTTCACGTGAAACAACTTGCCCTTATTTTCCGATGCAAAATTGCCCGAAAAGCGTATCGAGCATGTCCTCGGTATGGCTATAGCCCAGCAGAGCATCAAAAGCCTTTCGCGCGACCCGCAACCGTTCTGCCATCAGCAGGATATTACCCCACTCATCGCGCTCCTTCAAACTACCAAGCGCGACGTCGACATGGTTTCTATGCCGCGCGTTCAACACTGCTACGCCGGGCTTCGGCAAGAGATGCTTCGCCCGATCCACGATGATGGTGAAAAGATCGGAGAGCCCATATCCGGTAACGGATGAAACCACACACGCAGGCGCCATTTTCATTTCGGCGTTCGGATCATCCTGCCTTACTTCGATCTCGATTGCACCTTGCGGACCCTCACCCTCGGGGCCGAGCCACAGAACGAGATCAGCCCGACTTAACTCCGCACGCGCACGCGCGATGCCGACCTGTTCGATCTCGTCACCGTCCGTGTTTTCTCTCAAACCAGCCGTGTCGAGAAGAATCAGGGGTAGTCCGCCAACCGCTATCGAACGTTGAAGAACGTCCCTAGTCGTCCCCGCCACCGGAGAAACGATCGCGGCCGGCTCGTCAATTATCGCGTTGAAAAGACTGGACTTTCCCGAGTTCGGCGGGCCAGCCAACGCCACCCTTACCCCCTCGCGCAAGCGTTCGGCGGAAGGCCGCGCAAGCCAGCTCTCCATCTCGGCGACAAGTCTGTCGCACTCTCCCCAAAACCCCTCGCCAAGATCGGTTACGTCTTCCTCGTCGGAGAAATCCAGAACCGACTCGACTTGCGCTGACAGCATGAGCACGCGGTCGCGCCAGTCGCGTGCCGCTTGGGATACGCCGTCGACCAGACCGGCCTGAGCCGCCTGTCTCTGCAACTCGGTCTCGGCCGCGAGCAGGTCGGCCAATCCTTCCGCCTCGGCCAGATCGAGCCGCCCGTTTTCGAAAGCACGCCGGGTAAATTCGCCAGGCTCAGCCCCGCGGAGCCCCGGTAATGCGGACAAGCGCCGCAAAACGGCGTCAACAACGGCGCGTCCCCCGTGAAGATGAAGCTCCCCGCAATCCTCCCCGGTCGCGCTTCGCGGCCCCGGAAACCACATGACGAGACCCCGATCGAGGATTTGACCCTGCCCATCCACGATCCGGCGAAGCGAAGCCTGTCGGGGGGGAGGCAAAGCGCCGGTCAGCTCCTCAAGCGTCGCTTTCGCCTCACCGCCGCTTATTCTCACAACGCCGATGGCGGCAGGCGGCGAGCCGCTCGATAAGGCGAAAATCGTGTCCTGCATCGCAATGCTGCAATACTACGCGCCGGTCCCGCTCTCTCCATCGCCGGACTTGCCCCGGCGCGATGACGCGGCCGCCCCTTCCATGAAGCTCTGGAAAAGCTTGAAGCCCGCCTGCCCCATCGGGGCCATCTGCCGCGCATATTCCTGCAATTTGTCGGTATCCGACACACCCTGCATCGCCTTCGACATCATATCGACATAGATGTCGTTTGCTTTGCCGACGTCGGGCAAACCCATGAAGCTTCGCGCCTCTTGGGGCGTACAATCGATCTCGACATGGACCTTCATCGCGCGTTCTCCGTTACGCCAGTGGATCCTTCTTACTTGGGTTTGCCACCCCGGCAAGGCAAGCTAGGCGGGTCATTCGATTTCAAAGGGAGCCTTGTATGAGCGAAACGGTCACCATCGACACACTCGACGGGAGCGGAGACTTCGCCGCCTATGTTGCGCGACCATCGGACGCGCCGAGGGCGGCCATCGTGGTCATCCAGGAAATCTTCGGCGTGAATGCCGGCATCCGCCGCAAATGCGACAAGTTGGCCGAAGACGGCTATCTGGCAGTCGCGCCCGATCTCTTCTGGCGGCTCGAACCCGGCATCGAACTCGACCCCGATGTCGAGCCCGAATTTCAGCGCGCTCTCGATCTCATGGGCAAATTCGACCAGGACGAAGGCGTCAGAGATATCGAGGCGACCATCAAATGGGCCCGCGGCGAAACCGATGGCAAGAAGATCGGAGCGGTCGGGTACTGCCTGGGCGGTCGACTTGCATTCATGACCGCCGCGCGAACCGACAGCGATGCGACCGTGGGCTATTACGCGGTGGGCGTCGACAATCTCCTCAGGGAAAAGCAAACGATCGCGAACCCACTGATGCTTCACATTCCGACCGAGGATGGTTTCGTCGACAAGGAAACGCAGAAGGCGATGCACGAGGGTCTGGACGACCATCCCAAGGTAACGCTGCACGATTACGAGGGTATGGACCACGGATTCGCGACGGAGTTCGGCGATCGTCGCAACGAAGCCTGCGCGGACAAGGCCGACGAGCGGACGAGCGCATTCTTCGCCGAGCATCTCGCCTGATGCGTAACAAGGCGGCGCTGCGCCCGTCGTCGGAATTGTTCATGCGGTTCGGCATTCCGGTAACGCTGATTCTCATATCCGCGATCTTCGCGCTCGTCCCATGGCTCCGCCCCGGACTGGTGATCACCGTGCCTCTCGTGCTGGTGGCGCTGTGGGATTTCTTCCAGAGACGCCACACCTTGCGGAGAAACTACCCGCTGCTGGCACGAGTGCGCTGGTTGATGGAGGACCTGCGTCCCTATCTGAGAGCCTATGTCGTCGAGGGCGATCTCGAGGGCCGTCCCTTCAATCACGACGAACGTGCCCTCGTTTACGCGCGCGCGAAGGGGCAGCTCGATTCCCACCCCTTCGGCACCGAGCTGGACGTGTATTCGAGCGAATACGAATGGCTCGCGCATTCCATCGCCCCCAATGCCGATGCACCCCCGGAATGGCGTGTCGAGGTGGGAAGTTCGCAGTGCCGCCGACCCTACTCCGCCTCCCTGCTCAATATCTCGGCAATGAGCTTCGGATCGCTGTCCGCCAACGCCATCATGGCGCTCAACAAGGGTGCCGCCGCGGGCAATTTCTACCACGATACCGGCGAGGGCGGGCTCTCACGATACCACAGATCGCACGGGGGCGACCTCGTGTGGGAGATCGGAAGCGGATACTTCGGGTGCCGCGACGAGGACGGTCACTTCGACCTGGCCAAATTTACCGACACGGCGCAGATCGATCAGGTCAAGATGGTGGAAATCAAGCTCAGCCAGGGCGCAAAGCCGGGCCATGGTGGCGTCTTGCCGGGCAGCAAGGTCACCGAGGAAATCGCCGAGGCACGCGGCGCTCCCGTCGGACAGGATTGCGTATCCCCCGCCGCCCATTCAAGTTTCAGCACCCCCATCCAGATGCTCGAATGGGCTGCAAGGCTGCGGGAGGCGTCCGGTGGCAAACCCATCGGCGCCAAACTCTGCGTGGGCAAGCCTCACGAGGTCTTCGCGATCGTCAAGGCGATGCGCGAGACCGGTATCACGCTCGATTACATCGTCGTCGACGGGGCCGAGGGCGGGACCGGCGCCGCACCGGTCGAGTTTTCGAACCGCATCGGAATGCCGCTGCGCGAAGGGCTGATCCTGGTTCGCAACGCCCTGGTCGGCTGCAATCTCAAGCCGCAGATAAAGCTGGCCGCGGCCGGAAAGGTCCACTCGGGCGCGGGCATGGCGTTCAATTTCGGCATGGGCGCGGACTGGTGCAATGCGGGGCGCGCCTTCATGTTCTCACTTGGGTGCGTCCAGTCGATGAAATGCCATACCGATCAATGCCCCACGGGAATCGCTACGCAGGACGCGACCCGGCAACGCGGTCTGGTGGTGGGGGACAAGGCGGAACGCGTAGCCCGTTTTCAGCGCCATACCCTGCACAGCTTCCGGGAGATGGTGGTCGCGATGGGGCTCGAAAACCCCTGGCAGATCCGGCCCAGCGACATTTCCGAAAGGCTCAACAGCGCGCGGTCCGATCCGATGAGTTCGATCTATCCGTTTCTCGAGCCGGGCGAACTTCTGGCCGATGTCGAGCGAACACCTTATGCCGGATACTGGCGCGCAGCGAGCGCGCAGCAATTCAGGGCGGTAGCATGAGAGCGAAGGCGGGATTGGAACAATGGCACCGGGTCGTCGAAAGCGGGAGCTCGCCCGACTTGCTTGCCGATCTCATCGCGGAAGAAGCGGTCTTTCATTCGCCCGTAGTCCACACCCCCCAGCGCGGCCGGCCGGTCGTTACCGCCTATCTTTCGGCAGCCGGCACGATTCTAGGAGGAGAAAGCTTTCGCTACGTCCGCGAACTGGTCGATGGGAACGAGGCGATGCTCGAATTCGAGACCGAGCTGGACGGGATCCACGTTAACGGCATCGACCTCATCCGGTTCGACGAGGCGGGCAAGATCGTGGATTTCAAGGTGATGGTCAGGCCACTGAAGGCCGTCAACAAGGTCTGGGAAACGATGGCGGCTCAACTCGCCGGCGCTTGACCCTCCTCAGGCCGCGCGCCGTTCTGCAAGAAATGTCCGCACCGCCGACGGAAGACCGGCGCTCTGTCCCTGCCAGGCCGTTTCCAGTTCGCGCAGCGCGTCGTCAGAATTGCTCAACCGCTTCATCCGCCAATTGGGAAATGCGCGAACCTGCGCTGGCGCGCGATGCACCACGCGAATAGAATGGTGGCGGGGATCTTTCTCCAGCCGACCCAAAAGGTCGTCCAGAGCCATGAGCGGGCCTTCGACATACTGCAGGAACGTACCATCCCTAACGAACAGGAAACCTGTAATGTCGCAACTCGGATTGTTTCGAGCCGAGCGTTCGATGATTTGAAAAAGATCCGCCGATGTCAGCTCCGGCCGGGCGACACTGGTGTAAACCAACTGATGCATGGAAAGTCCTCGATCAAGAGGACTGGAATAAGGCACCGGCGTTAAGCAAAGCTTAGCGCCGGTGCCACGCATCGAAAATCGCTGCCCAACTTGCGTGCTTGACCGCAAACCTACTGGTTCATGGTCGCGAAGAAATCCTCGTTGGTCTTGGAATCCTTCATCTTGTCGAGGAGGAATTCCATCGCGTCGATCGTGCCCATCTGCATCAGGATGCGGCGCAGCACCCAC
>NZ_JBELMO010000029.1:0-32562 GCF_042095715.1 Qipengyuania sp.
AAGGGCAGGACGTGCTGTTCTTCGTCGACAACATCTTCCGCTTCACGCAGGCGGGTTCGGAAGTGTCGGCTCTGCTCGGCCGCATTCCTTCGGCCGTGGGCTATCAGCCGACTCTCGCCACCGACATGGGCAACCTCCAGGAACGCATCACTTCCACCACCAAGGGGTCCATCACCTCGGTGCAGGCGATCTACGTCCCCGCAGACGACTTGACCGACCCTGCCCCCGCCGCCTCCTTCGCTCACTTGGACGCGACGACCACACTGTCGCGCGCCATCTCCGAGCTGGGCATCTATCCTGCAGTCGACCCGCTCGACTCCACCAGCCGCGTACTCGAACCGCGCGTCGTGGGAGAAGAACACTACAACACTGCCCGCCGCGTCCAGGAAACTCTTCAGAAGTACAAGAGCCTGCAGGACATCATCGCCATCCTCGGCATGGATGAACTGTCCGAAGAAGATAAGCTCACGGTCGCCCGCGCACGCAAGATCCAGCGCTTCCTCAGCCAGCCCTTCCACGTGGCCGAGGTGTTCACCAACATCCCGGGCGTGTTTGTGCAGCTGGAAGACACGGTGAAGTCTTTCAAGGCGGTAGTCGATGGCGAATACGACCATCTGCCGGAAGCCGCCTTCTACATGGTCGGCGGCATCGATCAGGCGGTCGAAAAGGCCAAGAAGCTGGCCGAAGAGGCGTAAGACAGATGGCTCTCCACTTCGAACTCGTTACGCCAGAGAAGCTGGTCCGGTCCGAGGACGTCCAGATGGTGGTCGTCCCCGGGGCGGAGGGCGAGTTCGGCGTACTGGAGGGCCACGCGCCCTTCATGTCTACCATCCGCGATGGTGATGTTCAGGTCTTCAAGACCGAAGGCGGTTCTCCGGAAACCATAGCCGTGCGGGGCGGCTTCGCCCAGGTCAGCGAACAAGGCCTGACCGTGCTCGCGGAGCACGTAGAGAGCTGATTTGTGACCGGGCGGCAGTGAAAGTTTCATCGCCGTTAACCAGATCGATTGAGATAGCGGTGAGGGTTAACGGGGCATAATGCCCGTCATGCTTAGCCATGCCCTCACCGCCAGCTTCGCCGACAGCGCCGAGCAGCGGATTTCGGATCGCCGCGTCCTGCGGCTTCAAGCGCAGATCGCCACGCCATCGGGTGCAGGCGGCATCCAGGTGCACAATCTGTCGAAGACCGGAATGCTCGTTGAGGCGGATGCGCCCGTCACCGTGGGCGAATCGATCGAGGTGGAACTGCCCGGCGGGGCCACGTGCCGCGCCGAAGTGGTATGGGCCGACGACGCTCTCTTCGGGTGTCGCTTCTCACAGCCGCTTACCAAGGCTAATTTGAGTGCTGCGCTGCTCCGCTCCGAACCGCAAGCACTCGAAACCCCGGCCCAGACGATCACGCACGAAGAGGCGCGCGCGAAGCTGGAAACCTACTGGGCCACCGAATCTGCGGAAGCTGCGAACGACAAAGAAGCCAAACTGCCAATTGGCGTCCGCGCCCTGACCATTACGGGACTGGCACTGGTAGGGTGGGCCGTACCGGCAGCGACTGCATACGTTCTCTGGTAAAGAGAGGCCGAATCAGGCTTGATCCGACTTGCCAAGGACTTCGACGATGTCGCCGGGCTGCGCAGCATCGAAGACCTTTTCGGCGAAATCGACCGGTACACCGATGCAACCATTGGTCGCCTTACCCATCGCGACGGAACTGCCATGGAGCGCTACTCCATCCTCTCTAAGCCATAGGGAATACGGCATCGGCGCATCGTAGGTGATGGAATGGTAGTCGCGCGTCTTGCCGCGAATCGGCAGTCTCCCCCGCGGGGTTTCCTTGCCCTTGATTCCATAAACTATCACCGCGGTACCGATCTCATGCGGTCCGCGAAATACCGATACAAGTTGTCGCTCGAGATCGACGCGGATGGCGAGCGGCCCCGGCGGCACCCCCTGTTCGTCCCAAAACCAGTCTCCGAAACCCAGCTGTCCGTTCGTATCGATGACCGATTTCGTATTCGTCGGCAGCAAACCGCGTTGCGCAGCGGTCACGCTGTCTTTCGCAGTCAGGAAAGCCCTTTGCTTGCTTGCTCCAGGAAAATCATTGGTAGAAACAACGACATGCGTCATCCGCTCCGAGGAAGCCGGGGTTATTCGACCATTCCACGTAAACCATGCAAGAAACGCCACGGCCCCGATCAGGGCGATGGTGAGAAAACTTCTCGAGATCCTAAGCCCAAATGGTTCAGGCGAGTGCTGCAATTCGGCGGCCCTGACGCATACGTGATCCGATCACGCCAAACCCGGCGATCAGCATCAGCCAGGTTGCCGGCTCCGGAATGGGACCGGCAGGGGGCGGACCAGGGAGGCCCGGCGTGCCGGTTGGGCCTGGAGTAGGTTCCACAGTGGGTCCGGGGGTAGGCTCGCGCGTGGGCTCCGGCGTTGGTTCGGACGTTGGTCCAGGCGTCGGCGGGACAAATCCGGTGGGCTCCGGAGTGGGGGAGTCGGAGGGAGTGGGCTGCGGCAGGATTATTCCGCCGCCGCCGCCGCCTCCCACTCCGGGAATGCCGATGCCCGGAAAACCGGGGCCAGGGGAAGATGCATTACCACCACCGGTAGCAACGCCGGGTAAACCCGAAGAACCGGCATTACCGGGAGAAAAATCGCGCGGGAACATGTCCGGTCCCCCTTGCGGTGATACGGCGCCGATCACAGGCAGCCCTTCGTCGGAAGAAGCACCCAATACGGAGGCTATAGGCACGTCAGGGATAGCAACGCCCGTGATAGGTGGTGCTTCGCTAGCGGGCGACAATGCGACCCGGCGCTTCTTGGACTTGAGCGCAACCCCGCCAATCCTCAACCCGGGGGAACGTTCAGCAATTGCAGAAAGCACGGATGATCCCGCCGCCTTGGCCGAGAAGCCAGAGGTTCCGCCGGTCGTGAAGACAAGGCCAAAGACCGCTGCGGCGATGGTAACGCCGCTCAACCCGATCAGACCCATCCTGCGACCCGTTTTGGACACGGGAATTTTCATAAGGGTGTCTTACAATATCCTTCGAGAATTGAACACGTCACAACACCATGGGTTCCAAATTTAGACGCCTGGATATCAATTTCTTTATAAAAGAACCCTTGTTATCACTCTGATAACACGAAAGCCTGATGCAACTATGCAACAAATATCTTAACGGACCGTCGATGACCGAACGTCCCCGATCTTTGCCCTCCATATCCAAATCCGTCGAAAAAGGGGCCCGCCTCGCGTTGTTCGCCGCGGGTCTTTTCGCGTTCGTCATGGCAGTCCTGCCCCATCCCCCGACCCTGCCCGGACAACTGTCGGACAAGATCCAGCATATGCTCGCCTTTGCCGTGTTGGGGGGCCTCGCGGCGGCCGGTTACCGCAAGGTGCCGCTGGGTTATCTGTTCATTGCGCTCACGGCCTTCGGGGCGCTCATCGAACTGGTACAGGCCATTCCCGCGCTTCATCGGGACAGTGACTGGCTCGACCTTGCTGCCGACACGCTCGCGGCCCTTATTGGCCTTGCTGCGGTACGCGCGGTCCTGAAGCGCCCATCAGCGTGACCGTCCGGCGCTGCGTGTCGGCGCGTGAAAATCGGGTGGCTTATCCCCGATCCACGCCACGAAGCGCGCGATCTCACCGTGCTCCAAGAGGCGGTTGCGATCCCCTGCCATCCGCGCAAGCTGCGCGTTGGTGAAGTTGGTATGGATGGTGCGATGGCAGATCGGGTGCACGGGCACTGTCGTGCGCCCACCCTTCGTTTTCGGGACGGTGTGATGCCATTGCACCCGCGCACCCAGGGCACGAGCGCATAGCCAGCAGGGCGCAGGGGCTTCTGCAATCAGCGCGATTTTTCCGCTTTTCTCGCTTTCATGACGTCATGAAACCTGTCGGCCCAGCCCGGTTTGACCAGCTGTTCGGCGCGCACCATGCGCAATTCGCCAGGGGCGACGTCGCGGCTGACCGCGCTGCCCGCGGCCACGATCGCATCAGCCCCAATGGTCACTGGCGCAATCAGGGCACTGTTGGATCCGATGAACGCGCCCGCCCCGATCGTGGTCTTGTGCTTGAAATAGCCATCGTAATTGCAGGTTATGGTGCCCGCCCCGATATTCGCGCCCGCGCCCACTTCGGCATCGCCGAGATAGGTCAAATGGCTGGCTTTGGCACCTTCGCCCAGCACCGCCTTCTTCACTTCCACGAAATTGCCGACAAAGGCGTCCTTCTCCAAAACGGCTCCGGGCCGTAGGCGCGCGAAGGGTCCGACCTGTGCACCCTCATGCAGTTCGCAACCCTCCAGATGGCTGAACGACTTGACGCGGACGTTATCGTGTACCTTCACCCCTGGGCCGAAGACGACATTGGGTTCCACCGTCACATCCTTCCCCAACACCGTATCATAGCTGAAGAACACCGTTTCCGGCGCGCGAAGGGTGACCCCGTCCGTCATGGCTTCATTCCGGCGCAACCGTTGCCATTGCTCCTCCGCCGCCGCGAGTTCCGCGCGGCTGTTGATGCCGGTGACCTCGCCGGGACTGTCCGTTACCACCACCGCGCTTTCGCGCCCTTCGTCGCGCGCGACATTCACGATGTCGACAAGATAGTACTCGCCCTGCGCGTTGTCGTTGCCGACCTTCTCCAGAAGAGCGAACAGATCCTTCGAGCGAACTGCCATCAGTCCCGAATTGCACAAGGTGCATGCGCGCTCTTCGTCCGTCGCATCCTTGAATTCGACCATTTTCGCAATCCGCCCGGACTCGTCGGCTATGACGCGGCCGTAATGACCCGCATCCTCGGGTCGAAACCCCAGCACGACGACGGCCGGTGCGTCATCGTCATTAAGGCGCCCCAGCATGGCCTCCAGCGTCTCACTCCGCACAAACGGCACATCACCATAAAGGATCAGCACGTCGCCATCGAACTCTGCCAACGCATGCCGCGCCTGCTGAACCGCGTGACCCGTGCCGTGCTGCGGTTCCTGCACGGCGATGGCCGCCCGGTGGCCCGCCGCAGCCTCGATCTGGTCACGCCCGTGCCCCACCACGAGCACGGTCTTGCCGGGCGATAGCTGGTCGAGACTGGCAAGAAGATGGTCCAGCATCGGCCGACCGGCGACGGGATGCAGCACCTTGTGCAGCGCGCTTTTCATACGCGTGCCCTTCCCCGCAGCGAGGACGACGGCGGCGAGTTCACGAGTTGGCTTGGTCATGCCAGCCCCTTGCCACCGTTCGCTTGCCGTTTGAAGCGGCCGCGGGCATGGCGCGGGGCATATGGCGAATTTTCCTTTCGATATCGTCGGCTTCGACCTCGATGGCACATTGCTCGATACCCATCGGGACCTTGCGGAGGCGGTAAACCATGCGCTGTCTCTGGGCGGTTTCAAACTGGTCCCGCCCGATCATGCCAAGGATCTGATCGGCGGCGGTGCCAAGGCCATGCTCGCCAAGGCAGTGACGGAACAGGGCGGTCTGCCCGATCCGGAGTTCCGCAAGATCTACAAAGAGATGCTTGCGTTCTACGGTCAAAATTGCGCGGTCCACAGCGCGCCGTATCCCGATGCGGTGGAAACCCTGGCCGATCTCAGGGCGCGCGGCGTCAAGCTCGCCCTCATCACCAACAAGTTCGAAAGTTTTGCCCGCGATGTGCTGACGCAGCTTCGAATGATCGACTGCTTCGATACGCTGCTCGGTGGCGATACGCTGGGCAAAGGCCGCTCGAAACCCGCCCCCGATCCCCTGATCGAGTCGCGAAACCGGCTGGGCGGCGGAAGAATGATCTACATCGGCGACAGCAGCTACGACGTCATGGCGGCGAAAGCGGCGGGAATTCCGGTGGTGGTCGCTGGCTACGGTTATTGCGACAAGCCAGCGCAGGAACTCGGCGGTGATGCGGTGATCGATTCGATGGCCCAGTTCGTCACGCTGCTCGAAAGCTGGTAACAGGCCGCCGCTACGGCACGCCCGCGCTTTCGCAGGGCGGTTGCAACGCAGCGGCGATAGTGCCACCGACGCACGCGCAAGTTGACCTTCACGTAAACCTTTCACGGAGAGAAAACCCATGACCATCGACTTCAAAGACAAGGTTGCCATCGTCACCGGCGCCGGTGGCGGGTTGGGCCGCGAATACGCGCTCGAACTGGCCAAGCGCGGTGCCAAGGTCGTCGTCAACGATTTGGGTGGATCGCGCGATGGCACCGGCCATTCCGACATGGCGCTGAAGGTGGTCGAGGAAATCGAACAGACCGGCGGCGAAGCAATGTCCAATGGCGGCAGCGTCACCGAATTCGAGCAGATGGAAAAGATGGTCGCCGACGCCAAGCAGAAGTGGGGCGGCGTACACATCGTCATCAACAATGCGGGCGTCCTGCGTGACAAGACGTTCGCCAAGATGACGATGGACGATTTTCGCTTCGTCGTGGACGTCCATCTCAACGGATCGGCCAATGTTTCCAAGGCCGTATGGGAGACCATGCGCGAACAAGCCTATGGCCGCCTGCTGATGACGGCATCTTCCACCGGCCTGTTCGGCAATTTCGGCCAGGCGAACTACGGTGCCGCCAAGCTGGGACTCGCCGGTCTGACCAAGACGCTTCAGCTCGAAGGGGCGAAATACAATATCAAGGTCAACACCATCGCGCCGGTCGCGGGGACGCGCATGACGGAAGACCTTTTCCCCGAGGAGGCCTTCAAGCTTTTCGATCCCGTGAACGTGGTTCCTGCCGCGCTTTTCCTCGTGAGCGAGGATGCGCCGACCAATGCCATCGTTGGTGCGGGTGCAGGCGGCTTCCATTCGTCGTGGACCGTCATGAACGATGCGGTGTGGCTCAAGGACGAAGAGCGGACCGTCGAAGGATTTGCCGCCAATTGGGACAAGATCGGCGAATTCTCAAATCTCAAGGCCCCGCAATCGGGCAGCGAGCAGAGCGGCAACATCCTGACCGCCATGCAGAAGGTGACCGGAACCGGTCCCAACAGCACGCGCGGCTGAGCCGTTTTCAGCGAATAAGGCACCGGGTTCGATTCCCCGTCAGTTGCGGGGAACGACCCGGTGTATTTTGATCAGAAAATCTATTGGCCGCTCGCCAAGGGCGATTTCAGCCGCAAACTGAAGGCTAGAAAAGCCGAAGGAAATGCATCGCCGCTGCGTGCAGAAGCATGACACCTAGGGCAATTTTTCCCGGTAAGCTCCCGCGGTTCAGGATCGAGAGTATCCCGCACACGAATGAAATCGTGATCAGCGCATCGAACATGAAGGTGGGCAGCACCGCGCTGACCACGATATTGAGAAGCGTGGCAACGAGTGCGCTCCATCCCAGTATATCGTAGGGATCGATGCGGCGCAGTTCGCGCGTCCGCGCCTCGTCCCTGCCGAGAGCCTGGTTGAGCCAGCCATTGGGTGCCTTGCG
Organism: Qipengyuania sp.; assembly: GCF_042095715.1. Classification (GTDB taxonomy): domain Bacteria; phylum Pseudomonadota; class Alphaproteobacteria; order Sphingomonadales; family Sphingomonadaceae; genus Qipengyuania. Next base: position 7,418 of record NZ_JBELMO010000029.1, read on the forward strand.
GTTCATACCGGAGTTCTTGCAGAAAGGAATGAAGGCGGAATTACCGTACCTGATGGTCTCATAATGCGGTCAGGTGTCAACCGCCTTAACGAGGCGACGTTCTATCGGCGCCAGCACGCCGGCCAGTTCGTGACCACGCTTGAGGACCTGTCCGTGTTCCCCGACGAGCGTCCACATGCCCTGCCGGTTTCGCATCGCCGGTCGCTTCTCTACTCGCGCCTGCGGGCGTTCCGCCGCCCGGCGAAAAGCCGCGAAGACAGCGTGATCGGTGGTGAAATCCATGGCATAATCGCGCCATTCCCCCGCTGCCACCATCCGACCGTAGAGGTCCAGAATTCGCGTCAGCTCTTCGCGGGTGAAGCCCACCTGCCCGGGGACCGAGCGAGCGAAACCGCCCGGGAACGGGACGACCGCCGCACCGGGGCCGGTCGGCCCGGTCAAGCGCGCTTGCCGCTTCGCGGCGAATCAGCAGTCTCACGCGCGCTCGTCGTTTCGCGAAGCGCCGCAAGTTCCTCGCCAAGGAGTGTAAGCTGCTTCTCCAGCGCCTCCACCCGGCTCATGTCTGGTTCGCACGGCTCGTTGCAGGGGGTGCCATAGGGCATGAACTCGCGCATGTAGGTTTCCACTGGAACCAGCGTGCTGCGCGCCTTGAAGCCGATCATGGTGGCACCTTCGGGGACATCGTCGGTCACCACGGCATTGGCACCGATCCGCGCGCGTTCACCCACCACGATCGGACCGATTACCTGAGCGCCCGAGCCGATAATCACGTTGTCGCTGATGGTCGGGTGACGCTTGCCGCCCTTGCCGTTGGTCGGGTTGGTGCCACCCAGGGTCACGCACTGATAGATCGTGACGTTATCGCCGATCTCTGCGGTCTCTCCAATTACCGTGAAGCCGTGGTCGATGAAGAAGTTGCGCCCGATCCTGGCACCGGGATGGATGTCGATCCCGGTCAGAAAGCGGGCGAAATGGTTGACCAGCCGCGCCAGAAGGAACAGCTCCGCACCGAACAGCCAATGCGCCACCCGGTGGTAGGCCAGCGCCCAAACGCCCGGGTAGGTCATGATTTCCCAGCGCGAACGGGGCGCGGGATCGCGCGCGCGTATACTGTCCAGGTAAGCGGTCAATCGGTCCAACATCTTCAGGGCCGCAGCCTCCCACTAACCGGCGGTCAAAGCAAGCGCCGCTGCTCCGGCCCCTGCACCGCCTCCAGCGCGTCGCGCCAGATTGACATGGTGGGCGGCGCCTGACGTTCAAGGGAAATCCTGTCGATCGCAGCGACCACCGCCTCCGCCGCCGCATGGCTTCTTTCGATGCGCGGCGTCAGATAGGAGAAGGCGGCATCGCCCAGGGCGAGCCCGCGGCGCTCCGCATGGGCGGCGAGCAGATCTGCGATCATTGCATCGTCCGGCGCATGAATTTCCAGTTGGAGCGACCCGGCAAGGCGCGACGCGAGATCGGGCAAGGCAATCTGCCAGCCGGGGCGCGCGGTCAGAAGCAGGGCACGCCCGCCCTCCTGTGCGCGGTTCCAGGCATGGAATATGTCTGCTTCAGGGATGGCGGGAGCGTCGTCCAGGACATCTCCCCGGCCCTCTGCGGAGAACCAGCCAGCCAGCAGCGATTTGCCCGAACCTTCCGGCCCAACCAACAACGCGGCATGAAACGGCCAGCTTGCGGGGTTGGCAAGCGCCTCCACCGCGCGGGCATTGGATTTGCCCACCACGATGCGGACGGGCCCGCCCCCGCCCGTCGCAAGCGGCAGCGCGATCTGCGACATCACTAACGGCTGATAGCGAGACCGCCGCCCGCCTCGCGCACGGTGAACCCGCGCGCCCGCAAGGCCTGCACCAACTCGGCCTGAGAGCCCGCGAAGGTGACGCGCATCACCGATGTCCCCCCCAGGGCAAGACTGCTGGTGGCCGCGCCCCGGACCCCGTCCGCACCGCGAACCGCCGCCAGGGCGGCATCGACCGAAGCGGGATCGGGTGTCGGGAACTGGACCGTAAAGGTTCCGATCGCGGCAGGGGAGGCAGTGGGCGTACCTGCGCCGGGCGTCGGTGAGGGAGTGGGTGACGCTTGCGCCGCATTACGCGCGGCTTCCGCCTGCCTCGCCTCGGCAGCCCGCTCGGCCGCAGCGGCGCGCCCCTGAGCGATGAGAGCCTGCACTTCCGGCGACAGCTCGGGAATCTCGATGTTGAGGGTCGGATCCGGGCTCAAGACGCCGGCATTCAGCGCGCGTGTGTAGAGCGCATCGAATCGCTCCACCGCCTGAGAGAGCATCGCGGGCAGAGCATCGGAATTTGGTGCGCGAAGCGTGAACTCGCCCAGCCATTCAGAATCGGGCCCGTGACGCGCCGTGAAATGCCCGGTTACCGGTCCGCCCGGATAGGCGTATTCGAGACGGACGACCGCCATCAGCACATCGGATGCGCCGAAGCGGTCCAGCACGGTGCGCCACCACAGCCGGCTCCGCCGCCCTGCCTGGCCCGCCGTTATCAGCAGCGAATCGGCCCCGGAGCCAACCGGCCGCACATAGTCGATACGGCTTCCTCCCGGCTGAAATTCAGCCCAGGCGCGCTGCCAGGGATTGCGCCGCTCGAAAACCGTGGCGACACCGCCGGTGTAGGTGATGGGTATCAGCAACAAGGGCGCCGATCGCGCCACTTCGCCGCCCGCGCCGAGATAGCCGCTGGCCCGCGTCCGGTCGAATACCACGCCGAGCCGCGCCACATAGCGCTTCGGGCCGAGCTGCTCGCTCTCGATCACAATGGCAGATACCAGTCCTGCGAGCTGCGAATCGGACAGTTTGGGTCCCTTGATCTTCTCCCAGGCCTTGCGAGTGGCTTCCTTCCATCCAGCCTCACGTGCCTCTTCCTCATTGTCGCCCTTCACGTCCACTTCGACACCGGACACGGTGATGTCGCGCGATGCGGCAACGGGCGCAATTCCGCGTTCGCCGGCGATCTGACCGATCGCTGCGATGGCCACGAGCAGGGCCGCCACGGTGCCAACCGCGACCAGGGCGAACTGCCGGCAGGACAGGTTCAAGGAGGAAAGGGAGAGCGTCCGCATGGGGATGAGGCGGCCTTTTGCCGAAAGGCGTCTGGAAAACCAAGCGCGAATGCGTAAGGCGGGTGGCGTTATGGCAGAGAAAAGCAACACGCCGTCTTATACCTACGCCGATGCGGGCGTTTCAATCGATGCCGGCAATGCGCTGGTGAAGGCGATCGGATCCCTGGTCCGAAGCACGCGCCGCCCCGGAGCCGATGCGGAGATCGGCGGCTTCGGCGGGTTCTTCGACCCGAAGGCGGCTGGCTATACCGATCCGCTTCTGGTCGCGGCCAACGACGGGGTGGGCACCAAGCTCAAACTGGCGATCGACAGCGGCAGGCATGATACCGTAGGGATCGATCTCGTCGCGATGTGCGTCAACGATCTCATCGTACAGGGGGCCGAACCGCTCTTTTTCCTGGATTATTTTGCCACGGGCAAGCTGGACACCGGTGTTGCTGAACGGGTGGTGGCGGGAATAGCCGATGGCTGCCGCCAGGCGGGTTGCGCCCTCATTGGCGGTGAAACAGCAGAGATGCCGGGAATGTATGCCCCCGGGGACTACGATCTCGCCGGCTTTTGCGTGGGCGCGGTAGAGCGCGGCGAGCAATTGACGGGCGACCGGGTGCGGCCCGGCATGGTGCTGCTTGGATTGGCTAGTTCAGGCGTACATTCAAACGGCTATTCGCTCGTCCGCAAACTGGCGGCGGACAAGGGCTGGAAACTCGACCGGCCAGCCCCTTTCGACAACGAGCGCCTCCTCATCGATGCTCTGATCGAACCAACGCGCATCTACGTCAAAAGCCTGCTCCCCAGCATTCATGGCGGCAGGATTGCCGCACTCGCCCATATTACCGGCGGCGGGCTGGTGGAGAACATCCCCCGCGTTCTGCCCGAAGGCGCTCGCGCGGTGGTCGATGCGGACAACTGGGAACAGCCCCGCCTGATGGCCTTCCTTCAGGCGCAAGGCCATATCGAACCTGCAGAAATGGCCCGCACGTTCAATTGCGGAATCGGAATGGTGCTGGTGGTGAGCAGGGACGATGCCGCCGCCGTGACTGCCGAGCTTTCGGATGCCGGCGAAACTGTCCTGACTATCGGTCATATCGAGGATGGTCCGAAGGGCTGCACCGTTAAGGGCAGCAGGGGAACGTGGTCCGCGATGGAAAGCTGGACCGCCGAACACGATGGCTGATCGTGCGCGCGTCGCGGTGTTCATTTCGGGCACCGGCTCGAACATGGCCGCGCTACTGTATGCCAGCAAAATGCCCGACTGCCCCTACCGGATCGTGCTCGTCGCAAGCAACAATCCGCAGTCGCCCGGCCTCGATCTCGCACGCGCCGAGGGCGTGGCGACATTCTCATTGTCCCACCGAGGCATGGGCCGCGCGGAACACGACGCAGCGATGGACCAGGCCGTTCTGTCGGCCGGGGCGAACTTCATCGCGCTTGCCGGCTACATGCGCATTCTGTCGCCTGACATGGTGAAGCGGTGGGAAGCGCGCATGCTCAACATCCATCCTTCTCTGCTGCCCAAATATCCCGGCCTGGACACCCATGCGCGCGCCATCGCGGCAGGCGACAGCCACGCCGGCACCTCGGTACATCTGGTGACCGATGTGCTGGATGGCGGGGAGTTGCTGGGTCAGGTGGAGGTGGCGATCACGCCGACCGATACCCCGCAGTCACTCGCGGCCCGCGTGCTGGCGGCGGAACATCAACTCTATCCTCGCGTGCTGGCGTCTTATGTCGCACGCGGAAGCGATCCCCGCTTTCTCTTGCGAAGGATACGCAATCTGGCGCTCGACCTGCCCGAAACTTACGAGCGCGAAAGTCATGGTTCGGCGGGATTTCGTGTCGGAACGGAAAAATCGGGAAAGTTCTTCGCCTATTTCTCGGATCGGCACCACGGCACGCCGTACATCAGCCTGCTGGTGAAGTGCGGCAGCATGGACGAACTCGAAAATCTGGTGGAAGCGCAGCCCCACATTTATCACAAACCCGCCTATTACGGGGCGAGCGGATGGATCGGTATCATCCTCAACCGCGCGGATACGGATTGGGACCTTGTTTCCGATTGGCTCCAACGAAGCTGGCGGGCGGTGGCTCCCGCGCGGCTGACGCGCCTTATTGATGCGGCGGATTCGTTTTAGGCAAAGCCGATGCGCGCCGCGCATGCATGCCTGGAAGCGACAGGCTGTTGTCCTCACGAAACGAATGGATCATTGCGATGAGCGGCCCTTCGAATTCGAAGCGCCACAGGCTTGGCAGTCGCATCGCTTCATCCGGACAAAGCACGTAACCCGACACGAGCAAGCCGCCATTTTGCGACACGAAGCTCTGAAAGTCCGGCCGCATGCACGGGCGATCGCTGAAAAATTTCTTCAGAGCCTCGATAAAAGCGTCGCGCCCATCAATGGTGGCGGATACGGTATCCAATGCGGTCACCGTCTGTGAGGAGTAGGGCAATCGCCTCCAGGTCCCGCTCCTTGATCGTCCGCTCGAAAAGCTTTGACGATTCTCACCCTCTCGGAATGGGACGTTGCGCGGGAGCGCGTCGGGAAGAATGACCCCATACGGTCTCCATACACGATCAGGCCCCCGGAAGGAAGCGAGGGCGATTTACACGGTCGCTAGCCGGTGACGTCCGTTGGCGGTTGAGCAGGCGCCGTGGCGGACAAGTCCTCAACCTTGGCGGGCGCCAGCACGCGCGAAAGCGGCGGCGGCCCGCCTTCCGCCCACGATTGATATTCGCTTATCAACATGTCGCGAACGGTGATCTGCCAAACGGCACGCCGTCCGCGGCCCCAATGGCTGCTATGCACGAGGCCGGTCATCATCATGTGCGGCCTGCGCCAGTTCATGGTTTCGACGGCGATCCGGAATTCCGGGTCGACCTCCAGCAGTTTGCGAAGCGCGTCGATCACGATGTTGCGACCTCGCACGCCCTCGCGCCAACTGTCGATGTACAGAAAATCTTCGGTCATCAGCAATTCGATGACCCCAACGTCACGCGCGTTGAACGCAGCGACAAACCGCTCGACCAACGCCTTTTCGCGCCGAGACCGACCCAAGATCATGGTGCGAGACTAGCACGGTCTCGCACCACGCAATACTATTTTCGTGACAAGGGCTTGAGCCCTGGATCAGCCGACGATTTCGCTGTCCTCGAAGAAGAACGCGATCTCGGTCGCGGCATTTTCTTCCGAATCGGAACCGTGAACCGAATTGGCCTCGATGCTTTCAGCGTAAGTCTTGCGGATCGTGCCATCGGCGGCATCGGCCGGGTTGGTCGCGCCCATGACGTCGCGATTGCGCTTCACCGCATCTTCGCCTTCGAGAACCTGCACGACCACCGGGCCGCTCGTCATGAAGTCACAGAGTTCGCCGTAAAAGGGGCGTTCCTTGTGAACGGCGTAGAAGCCCTCGGCCTGCTCGCGGCTCATCTTGATGCGCTTGGACGCGATGACGCGAAGGCCGGCATCTTCCAGCATCTTGGTCACGGCACCGGTCAGGTTGCGGCGGGTTGCATCGGGCTTGATGATCGAAAAGGTGCGGGTAACCGCCATGGGAAGCTCCATTGAGTTGATTTTGCGTTTGGAAAAAGCCGCGGCTCCCTAGTCTTCGGGAGGTGAACTGGCAAGCTGACTCGTGGGGCCTATCGAAAGCTCGATCCGGGTCGCATACCCGACCCTGCGCGCCGACACGGCGAATTCCAGCGACCGCCCGACGCCGCCCAGACTGGCCTGCCCGTCGCCCATGATATCCAATGTCGTGGCAATACCGGCTGCGCTTGCCTGCTGGCGATAGAACAGCATGACTTCGGCAAGGGGCTGCGGGCTCGTCTGCACGATAAGGCTGCGCACCGCGCCAGCGCCCTCAACCGTATTGTTCTGAACCACTCTCGCGCCGGGAAACAGCGTGAAGCCCGGCGGCAGACTGACCGGCTCCTCCGATCCGGAGCGCAATTGCACTGCGCTCTCACCCTCACCGATCCGCGCATGGATGGTTCCGCTTTCCGGGTCTGCAACATAGCTGCCCGGTGGCTCTGTCTGCTCATCGGGTGCCTCGGGCTCAGCGCGTTCGCAGCCGAGGCATGCGAGAGTGAGAAGAAGCGGGGGGATTGCAGCGCGCATGCTTTATCAACGCGCGAGAGGCTGGTTCAGCGCCCTTCCCGCCAGGCACCATCGGAACGCTGCTTGAAAATCCGCAAACTGTCCTCTCCGGTCGAAAGTTCGCTCCACAGCGTGCGCGCCTCTTGGGTCCTTTCCTCGTCAAAGAGCAGAAAGGCCCGATCGAAACGGCGAGCATCCTCATGCCAGAGACCATCCGCCAGAATCACCATCCCGGCGCCGTTGGGGTTCACGCATTCGCTCCCGAGAACGATAGGCTGGCGGCTCGCTTCGCGCGTTTCGGGGCCCCCGTGGGCCAAGAACGCACCCTCCCTCGACCATAGCGACCTTGAAATCGCGTCACGCCGGTCGGGCGCGCCGCTCACGATCAGGACACGCGCGCCGGATGCCAGCGCCTTGTCCGCCAGCAGCGCAGCGACATGCTCCACCGGATCGCAGCTGAGCTGGTAGAAATCTACCTGCATCGGCCCTCAGGCTCCATTCCGCGCCGACCGGCACCGGTCGGAACAGAATTTCACCTGATCCCAGTCGCGCGCCCATTTCTTGCGCCAGGTGAAAGCTAGGCAGCATGCGGCACAGGTCTTGGTGGGAAGATCGCCCTTCCGCACCATCTTTCCCGTGCCGCCCCGCATTTCCTATTCGACCGTATCGGCGATGAAGCGGTCCATCAGGCGGACGCCATATCCGGTGGCACCCTTGCCCCAGGTCTGCCCCGGCTTGTCGGCCCAGACCATTCCGGCGATGTCGCAATGGGCCCAAGGCGTCTTGTCCATGATGAATCGCTGCAGGAACTGGGCCGCGGTGATAGAGCCGGCGCCCTTGCCGCCGATGTTTTTCATGTCGGCAATCGGGCTGTCGATGAGCCGATCATAGGCAGCCGACAGCGGAAAGCGCCACAGAGCATCGCCGCTTTCCTCGCCCGCCTTCGTGAGTTGTCCGGCCAGCGTATTGTCGTTGGAGAAGAGCCCGGCGTGCTCGTTCCCCAACGCGACGATCATCGCACCGGTCAGCGTGGCGAAATCGACGATCCGTGCGGGTTTATGCGTCACCTGAACCCAATGCAGAGCATCGGCCAGGACCAGCCGCCCCTCGGCATCGGTGTTGAGCACTTCGATCGTCTTGCCCGACATGCTCGTGAGGATGTCGCCCGGTCTGATCGCATCCCCGTCGGGCATGTTTTCGACCAGGCCGATCACGCCGACGATGTTGGCCTTCGCCTTGCGTCCCACCAGAGCGAGCATTGCGCCCGCCACGGCGCCGCCGCCGCCCATATCCCACTTCATGTCTTCCATGCCCGGGCCGGCTTTGATGGATATGCCTCCGGTGTCGAAGGTCACCCCCTTGCCCACGAAGGCCGTCGGCGCATCGCCCGGCGTGCCGCCATTCCAGCGAATCGCCAGCAATCGCGATTCGCGGCGCGAGCCCTGGCCGACCCCCAACAGCGATCCCATGCCAAGCTCGTGCATCGCAGCCTCGTCGAGGACGGTGATCTCCGCCCCCATGCCTTCGAACCGCTCGCGTACGCGGGCAACGAAGCTCTCGGGATAGATGACGTTGGCCGGTTCGCTGACCAGTTCGCGGGTAAATTCGATTCCCGCGGCAAGCGCAGCGCCGTTTTCCCATGCGCTCGTTCCGCCCTCGGCGGCGTTGAAGACCGTGACCGTCTTCAGGTGGACCTTCTGGTCCTCTTTCATCGTGGTGCGGTGAACATCCCAGCGCCAGCTGCGCAACCGCAACCCCAGCAGGACAGAGACCAGCTCTTCCGCAGAGAGCCCCGATGCGTCGAGACCGATGGTCTCGACCCCGGCGGACATGAACTTGGCTGCCAGCGCCGCGCCGGCCCGCTCGAGCCCCTGCTGCCGCTTGTCCGAAGAACGCTCCCCCGCTCCCGCCAGGGCAATCCGCACCACCGAACCGTCCCTTTCGACGAAGCTATCGAACAGCTGCCCGGCGCGGCCTTCGAAGCGCGCCTCGCTCGCGCCCTCCGCCAAAGTGCGTTCGAGTCCATCGGGGTGCTTGCCCTTGTCGACGATGTGCGCAATGAGCCGCAGCCCTGCGGGCCGGGTTGGAGAGAATTCGATCTTCATGGGTACTCCCGCAAGAGGGTCAATAAGGGCCGTGGAGCCGATTGCGATTAGGGATGGCAAGTGCGATAGGCAAGCGATGCAGCCGCGCCGCGTGAAAGCGCTCCTCGTTCCTCGTTCGCGCGTGCTGCTTGCCGCATCGGTTGCGCTGTGCGCGCTGAACGCGCCCATGGCGATTCGGGCGCAGCAGCTCGATCAGCGACCGCTGGAGGACGCGCCCGTCCCTCCGCCCGCCCCGGAAACCAATGCCCAGGGCGATCGGCAAGTGGCCTTCGAAGCCGACCAGATCAGTTACAACGAGAACGGAGAGATCCTGACTGCGACCGGCAATGTGGTACTGCGCAACGGTGATCGGTCCGTCCGTTCCGATACCGTCACTTACAACAGGAGCACCGGCCAGATCGAAGCATCGGGCCGGGTCCGCTTCGTCGACGAGAGCGGCAACCAGCTGTTCACCGATCGTGTCGAATTAACGGACGAGTTCGAAGCCGGCGCGATGGAAGACCTGCTGATCGCGCTGCGGCAGGGCGGGCGGCTGGCCGCAGCATCGGGCAGCCGCGGGGAGAACGGGGAAATCGAATTGACCCGCGCAGCCTATTCCGCCTGTCCAGTGGAGACAGCGCAAGGCTGCCCGAAAGACCCGACTTGGCGCATAACCGCAGACCAGGTGACCTACGATCCGAGTTCGGAAACCGTCCGATTTCGCGGCGCTTATCTCGAGATTTTCGGCGCGCGCCTTCTCCCTCTGCCACGCCTTTCGATCAGTACCACGGGCGGCGCGCAGAGTGGGTTCGTAATCCCCAATATAGAAGTTACGCAGAATAACGGCGTCGAAATCTCCCAGGGCTATTACTGGCGGCCAGCACCCAATCAGGACCTGATAGCCACGGCCACGGTGTTTACCGAAGCACCCCCGATGCTCGACGGGCAATGGCGCCACCTGACGGATGCGGGCGCCTATCAGATCACGGCTTACCTCACGGCAAGCAAGCGCACCCCCGATCCCACCGATCGTATCGCCACGGAACGGGACGTGCGTGGCTATCTCTTCACCAACGGTCGCTTCCAACTCGACCCAAACTGGTCGCTCGCCCATTCGGTCAGGCTCGCCAGCGACCGCACGTTCCTTCGCCGCTACGACATCAGCTACGAAGATCGCCTTCGCTCGACCGTCAACGTGGAGCGGATAGACGACAATTCCTATTTCTCCGCGGCGGGATGGTACACGCAGACGCTCAGGCCCTTCGCAGATCAGGACCGCATCCCGATCGCGCTGCCGGCGATCGATTACCGACGGCGGTTCGATGCCCCTATCGGCGGCACTCTGGAACTTCAGGCAAACACCCTGGCGCTGTTCCGGCCCGATGGACGCGATGTTCAGCGTGGCATCGCCAGCGCGGAATGGAACCTGCACCGCGTGACCGGCTGGGGTCAGGTGCTGGAATTCTCGGCGCTGGCGCGCGGCGATCTCTACCATTCCAGCGATAACGTCGCGACGACAAATGCGTTCTATGCCGGAGAGCCAGGGTGGCAGGGGCGCGCATTCGCGCTGGGCGCCATTGATATCAGCTGGCCGCTCGTGGGGGCGGCATTCGGCGGGACGCAGATACTGACGCCGCGCGTCCAGATCGTGGCCGCACCGCCGATCCGCAACCTCCGGGTACCCAACGAGGATTCGCGCGCTTTCGACCTCGAGGACACGAATCTTTTCGCTCTCAACCGATTTCCCGGTTACGATCGCATCGAGGACGGCACGCGCATCACCTATGGGCTCGATTGGCAGCTCTTCCGCCCGGGGTGGGAAGTGCAAGCCACCATCGGACAGTCTTACCGGATTTCGGGCAGCACCGATCTTCTGATCGATGGCACGGGCACCTTCACCGATGTTTCGGACATCGTCGGCCGCACGCAGATCAAACTGCGCAATCTGGTGCGGTTCACCCACCGCTATCGGCTGGACAAGGATAGTCTGGCCATCCGGCGTAACGAGGTCGACGCAACCGTCGGCAGCCGCAAGACCTATTTCGAGGTCGGCTATCTGCGGCTGAACCGCGACATTATCAAGCTGGAGGATTTGGCAGATCGGGAAGAGCTTCGCGCGGCGGCCCGTGTCGGTTTCGCCAATTACTGGTCCGTTTTCGGATCGGGTGAGTTCAATCTCACCGATGCCCAGGAAGATCCCAATTTCACCAGCAACGGTTTCCAGCCGATCCGGACACGCCTCGGCGTGGCCTATCGGGACGAATGTCTTGAGCTAGGGCTCACATGGCGCCGCGATTACATCGAAACCGGCGATGCCCGGCGCGGGAACAGTTTTCAGGTTTATTTCGCCCTGCGTAACCTGGGCTTCCGGTAGACGGTCGCCACCGGCAATTGGCAGCGGACGGCAAACACGCTATCCGCCGCGCCCAATCAGCAACGGTTAAGCCGCCCGCGGGCATCCACCGATGACGCATTACAGGTAATTGGACTTTGAACGTGACGCCCAAGAAGGTTTCGACACTGTTATCTCTCGCCGCCGCCACAGGCATGGCGCTGGCCCCGATTGCCGTTGCCGCTCAGGATACGGAAGCAACCGCTGCCGAGGGGCAGAACCAGCTGGGGCTTCCCGCCAATGTCGCGCTCCTGGCGAAAAGCGACCCCAATACCCGCACCGCAACCGCGGTGGTCAATGGCCAGGTCATCACCGGAACCGATATCGATCAGCGCATGGCCCTGTTCGAAGCGGCCAACGAAGGCCAGCAATTCTCCGAAGAACAGGAACAGCAGTTGCGCGCCCAGGTGCTGCGCAATCTCATCGACGAAACGCTTCAGATTCAGGCGGCGAAGGTGCAGGATCTTCCGGTCGACGATCAGATGGTCCAGCAGCGATATGCCGAGGTCGCCGCGCGCAATTTCCAGAGCGCGCCCGATGCGCTCGCCCGCATGGAGGCTTACCTCAAGAGCGTCGGCTCGTCCCCCGCCTCGCTCAAGCGACAGATTCGGGGCGAAATCGCCTGGCAGATGGTTCTACGGCGCAATGTCCAGCCGTTCGTCAACGTGTCCAACGAGGAAGTGAACGAAGTGCTGGCGCGGATGGAAGCATCCCGCGGGACAGAGGAATACCGGATCGGGGAGATCTTCCTCTCCGCCACGCCCGAAAACTCGGCTGCGGTCCAGCAGAACGCACGCGCCATTGCCGAACAGCTGGGCCAGGGTGCCAGCTTCGTGGCTTTTGCCAGGCAGTATTCCGAAGCATCTACCGCTGCCGTGGGCGGCGATCTCGGCTGGGTGCGGCTCGAGACCTTGCCCGCCGAAATGGCGGAGGTGGCCCGGTCCATGCAACAGGGCCAGCTCGTGGGGCCCTTCGCCATTCCGGGCGGATGGGAAATCCTTTATCTGATCGACAAGCGTCAGGTCCTCACTGCCGATCCGCGCGATGCGGTCCTCTCGCTCAAGCAGATTTCGCTCGAGTTCGCTCCGGGCACAGATGCCAATGTCGCGCGCAGCCAGTTCGAGAAATTTTCGCAGGAGGTTAAGGCGATCAAGGGCTGCGGCGATGCCGAAGCGGCTGCCGCACGTTTCGGCGCCACGGTCGTCAGCAACGATCAGGTCACCGCTCGCTCCCTGCCCGAGCAGCTTCAGCAGATCGTGCTCAACATGCAGGTCGGACAGGCAACGCCGCCGTTCCGGTCCGACGAGAACAGCGTGCGCGTGCTGATGCTGTGCGGCCGTGACGACCCGCAGGAGGGCGCCAAGCCGAGCTTCGAGCGGATGATGACCCAGCTCGAGAACGAGCGTATCGACAAGCGCGCGCAGCGTTATCTGCGCGATCTGCGCAACGACGCCTATATCGAGTACAATTGAACCCGGCACCCGCCCCCATCGCAGTTTCGATTGGCGATCCCGCCGGCATCGGCCCGGAGTTGATCGCCGAAATCTGGAGCCAGCGCGGCTCGCTTGGCCTGGCGCCCTTCGCGGTCGTTGGCGGGGCGAGCGTGCTTGCGGGTGCGGCGCGAAGTCGCGGGCTCTCGATCGAAATTGCTCGCGTGGCGGATTTCGCAGAAGCGACATCCGTGTTCGACAAGGCTCTGCCGGTGCTGGGCGACCGTGACGCCCCCCATTCGCCCGGGGCACCGAACGAGGAGGGCGCGAGCCTGGCGTTGCACTCGCTCGAGAAAGCCGCCGACCTCGCTCTTTCGGGCGCGGCAAGCGCGCTGGTGACCATGCCCGTCTCGAAGAGCCGGCTTGCCAGTGTGGGTTTCATTCATCCCGGCCAGACCGAATTCATTGCCGCGGCCTGCGAGCGCGCCACGCGCGATGCGGTCATGATGCTGGCCGGACCGTCGCTGCGTGCCGTGCCCCTTACCGTGCACTGCGCGCTGGCCGAAGTGCCGCGGATCCTCACCACCGAGACCATTCTTCACAAGGGCAGGATCGTGGCCGAGGCGCTGCGGCGCGATTTCGGCATTGCTGCGCCGCGCCTCGCCATCTGCGGGCTCAATCCGCATGCGGGCGAGGACGGACGCATGGGGCGCGAAGAAGCGGCGGTCATCGTACCCGCGATCCAGGCGCTGAAGGCCGAGGGGATCGACGCGACCGGGCCGCATCCCGCCGACGCGCTGTTTGCCGCCCGTGCCCGCGAAACCTACGATGTGGCGCTGGCCATGTATCACGATCAGGCCCTGATCCCGGTCAAGGCACTGGATTTCGACGAGGGCGTCAACGTGACCCTTGGCATGCCCATCATCCGCACCAGTCCCGACCACGGCACCGCATTCGCCATCGCGGGCCAGGGCATCGCCAATCCCGGCGCAACGATCGCCGCACTGCGTATGGCGGCGGACTGCGCCGCGCGGCGGGCTTCCGCCGATGGCTGACCTGCCGCCTCTGCGCGAGATCATCGCGCGGCACGGCCTCGCCGCTTCCAAATCGCTGGGTCAGAATTTCCTTCTCGACGAACAACTGCTCGCGCGGATCGCGTCGATCCCGGGGGACCTTTCGGGCAAGGCGGTGCTGGAAGTCGGCCCCGGCCCCGGCGGGCTGACGCGCGCGTTGTTGCGCGCTGGCGCCCGGGTGACCGCAATCGAGATGGACCGCCGCTGCCTTCCCGCGCTGGCCGAACTGGAAGCAGCGTTTCCCGGTCAGTTGCGTGTGATAGAGGGGGATGCGCTCAAGCTCGATCACGATGCGCTGATGGGCGAACCCTACGCCGTGCTTTCCAATCTTCCCTACAATGTCGGCACCGCTCTTTTCACGCGCTGGCTCGGCGGCGAGGCGTGGCCGCCGCAGTGGACCAGCCTCACGCTGATGTTCCAGCAGGAGGTGGCCCAGCGCATCGTCGCGCAACCGGGCGGTTCCGCATTCGGGCGGCTGGCGGTGCTGGCCCAGTGGCGCAGTATGGCGCAGATGGCCATGAAGGTGCATCGCAGCGCCTTCACCCCGCCCCCCAAGGTCATGAGCGCCATCGTCCACGTCGAACTCGGCGCCATGCCCGACGGCGTCTCGGCCCGCTTGCTCGAACGCCTGACCGCAGCCGCGTTCGGCCAGCGCCGCAAGATGCTGCGGCAGAGCCTCAAGGGTGTGCCGGGAGCGCTGGGGGCGCTGGAGGCGATCGGAATAGACGCGCAGCGGCGGGCCGAAACGCTGGGCGTGGAGGAATTCGTTTCTCTGGCGCGGGCTCTCGGCAGCTAAGGCCGCCACCCGCGCAAGCCGAGCCCTTCGGCAATGGTCAGACTTGGAAGCTGCGGATCAGGAGCACAACCAGGGCAGCGCCCGGAAACGATCGCCCCGCCGACGCTTTAAGTAGGCAGAGGAGACTAATCCAATGCCCGTCAAAGCCATAGCCATCAATTGTTCGCTCAAGAACAGTTCGGACGAAGCCAGTTCAACCGATGCGATGATCGCAGTTCTGGACGAAAAATTCGCCGAGCACGATGTATCGATCACCGAGACGCTGCGGATCGCGGATTACAATGTCCTGCCCGGCGTCACCTCCGATGAAGGCGAAGGCGACGACTGGCCCAAGCTCCGCACCAAAATCCTCAATCACGATATTCTGATATTCGGCGGCCCGATCTGGATGGGCCAGATCGGATCGATCGCGAAACGCGTGCTGGAGCGCATGGACGCCTTCCTGTCGGAAACGGACGACAAGGGGCGCATGCCCAGTTCCGGCAAGGTGGTGGTCGCCGCGATCGTGGGGAACGAGGACGGCGCGCACTGGAGCGCCTCGCAGCTGTTCCAGTCGCTCAACGACACCGGCTGGACCATCCCGGCAGTCGCCGCCTGCTACTGGGTGGGTGAAGCGATGGGCAGCACGGATTTCAAGGAGCTAAAGAAACGCCCCGACAAGGTGGATGAAACCGCAAGCATGGTCGCTGCGAATGCAGCGCATCTGGCCAGCCTCCTGAAGGATTCGCCCTACCCCGGCTCCGGCTGAGGGCGTTGCGACCGCTCGGGCGGTCGCTCGCCCCGCCCTTGCCTAGTTCGCCTTCTTCTTCTGCCGCCAAGCGTGGAGCAGCGGTTCGGTATAGCCGCTCGGCTGTTCCACACCCTTGAATATGAGGTCCCTGGCCGCGCTGAACGCGGGGCCGTCCTCGTTCTGGGTCAATGGCTCGTAGAACGGATCGCCGTTGTTCTGGTCGTCAACCTTGGCGGCCATGCGGCGCAGGCTATCCATCACCTGCTCCTCGCTCACCACGTCATGATGCAGCCAGTTGGCGATATGCTGGCTGGAGATCCGCAGCGTGGCGCGGTCTTCCATCAGGCCGACATCGTGGATGTCGGGCACCTTGGAACAGCCGACGCCCTGATCGATCCAGCGCACGACATAGCCCAGCAGGCCTTGCGCGTTGTTGTCCAGTTCGTCGCGGATCTCGTCCTGCGACCAGTTCGTGCCGTCCGCCAGGGGAATGGTCAGCAGCGGCTCCAGCCCCGGCGCCTCGCCCAGCGCCTGCTGCACCGCGAACACATCCTTGCGGTGATAGTGGATGGCGTGGAGCGTGGCGGCGGTCGGGCTCGGCACCCAGGCGGTGTTGGCACCCGCTTCCAGATGGCCGATCTTCTGTTCCATCATGTCGGCCATCTTGTCGGGGGCGGCCCACATGCCCTTGCCGATCTGCGCCTTTCCGGAAAGGCCGTGCTTGAGCCCGATGGCGACATTGCGCGCCTCGTAAGCGGTAAGCCATGACGATGCCTTCATCGCGCCTTTCCGCTGCATCGGCCCCGCCAGCATCGAGGTGTGGATTTCGTCCCCCGTCCGGTCGAGGAAGCCGGTGTTGATGAAGACGATGCGGTCTTTCACCGCATGGATGCAGGCGGCGAGGTTGGCGCTGGTGCGGCGTTCCTCGTCCATCACGCCCACCTTCATGGTATGGCGCGGGAGGCCCATCAGATCCTCCACTGCGTCGAACAGATCGTTGGTGAAGGCGCATTCCTCCGGCCCGTGCTGCTTGGGCTTGACGATATAGATGCTGCCGCAGCGGCTGTTGCGATAGCGGCCCAGCCCCGCCACGTCATGCGCCCCGATGGCGCCCGTGACGACGGCATCCATGATGCCTTCGGGGATTTCCCGCCCGTCGAATTGCATCGCCGGGTTGGTCATCAAATGCCCGACATTGCGCACGAACATCAGACTGCGTCCGGGCAGGCTCTGCTGCTTGCCATCGGTATCGGTATAGATCTTGTCGTCCGCCAGGGCGCGCGTCATCCGGCTGCCGCCCTTTTCGAAGGTTTCGGACAAATCGCCGCGAATGATGCCCAGCCAGTTGGCATAGGCCGCCAGCTTGTCCTCGGCATCGACCGCCGCGACCGAATCTTCGAGGTCGGCGATTGTGGTGATGGCCGCTACCAGCACGACATCGCTGATCCCCGCCGGATCGCTCTTGCCGATGGGGCTGCTCGCATCGCGCTGCACTTCTATGTGCAGGCCGTTCTGGCGATAGAGCAGGCCCTTCTCCGTCTCGCCGATATAAAGCGAAGGATCGGCAAGCACCGGATCGCCGGACAGGTCGGCCCAGCTTCCCTTGGCCAGCGGCAGGGTCTCGTCGAGGAACCGCTTCGCCGCCGCGATCACCGCCGCGCCGCGCTCTTCGTCGTAGCCGCCAGGGCGTGCGGCCGGCGCATCCAGCGCATCGGTGCCGTAGAACGCATCGTAAAGGCTACCCCAGCGCGCATTGGCGGCATTGAGGAGGAAGCGCGCGTTGAGGATCGGCACCACCAGCTGCGGCCCGGCCATTGTGGCGATTTCGGGATCGACGTTCTCGGTCCGGATCGTGAAATCGCCCGGCTCGGGGACGAGATAGCCGATCTCTTCTAGGAACCGCCGATAGGCATCGGCATCGTGCGGCTTGCCGCGGCGCTCGCGATGCCAGTCGTCGATCTTGGCCTGCATCTCATCGCGGGTGGCGAGCAATTCGCGGTTGCGCGGGGCGAACCGCTCGAGAAGCGAGGTGAAGCCCTGCCAGAACGCGTCCGCGTCCTTGCCCAGGGGCGCGAGCACCTGATCTTCTAGGAAAGACGCCAGGGCGGGATCGACCGCGATGCCGGCCTTCTGGATATGATCGGTCATGAGAAACTCCTGCGCGGTTTGAAGGCCGCATGGCGGCCAGTCTGCTTTGTCGAATCCGGGGAGGAGGACCGCGCTATGCCGGGGCGCCAGCCGCTTTGCAAGCCGGTGCAGCTTGGGCTAGGCGGCCCGGCATGATGACTGGCGAAACACTCAAGGACCGGATCGACGGGGCGGCCATGCTGCGCCAGACGTGCGACTGGGCGAACATCAACAGCGGGACGGGAAATCTCGACGGGCTGGCCAAGGTCGCCGCCAGACTTGCCGATGGCTTCGCCGCGCTGCCGGGCGAACTCAGCCTTGTCGATCCCGCCCCGGTGACCGCCATCGCGGGCGACGGGACAGAGTTCGAAAAGCCGCACGGGAAGCATCTGGTGCTGAGAGTCCGCCCCGAAGCGGAGCGGCGCGTGATCCTGACCGGCCACATGGACACCGTGTTCCCCGCCGATCACCCGTTCCAGTCGGTCGAGACGATCGACGCAGATACGGTTAACGGCCCGGGTACCGCCGACATGAAGGGCGGTCTCAACGTCATCCTCCATGCGCTGATGGCGTTCGAGGCGACACCGGACGCAGCCCGGCTGGGTTATGACGTGATGATCAATTCGGACGAGGAGACGGGCTCTCTCGCCTCTTCCGACCTCATCGCCCGGCTGGCGCGGGGGAAATACGCCGCGCTGACCTACGAACCCTCCGCCCTTCCCGACGGCACGCTGGCCCATGCCCGCGGCGGCACGGGCAATTATTCGATCACAATCCGCGGCAAATCCGCCCATGCCGGACGCAATCCCGAGGAAGGCCGCAACGCGCTGGTCGCGGCGAGCGATCTGGTGCTGCGCCTGACGCGGCTTGCGGCGGAGGACATTACGATCAACCCGGCCAAGATCGAGGGTGGGGGCGCCAACAATGTGGTGCCCGATCTCGCCATACTGCGCTTCAACATCCGCCCCAAGACGACCGATGCGATGCAGCGGTTCGACGGTCAGCTTGACGATCTGATCGCCATGCTCGCCGATGATCACGAGGTCGCGGTCCATCGTCATGGCGGCGTGACCCGCCCGCCCAAGCCGGTGGACGAACGCGCGCAGAAGCTGTTCGATCTGGTCCGCGATTGTGGGGCGGAACTGGGCCAGA
The DNA here is from genome assembly GCF_042095715.1 of Qipengyuania sp. Lineage (GTDB taxonomy): Bacteria > Pseudomonadota > Alphaproteobacteria > Sphingomonadales > Sphingomonadaceae > Qipengyuania. The sequence continues at coordinate 26,371 of NZ_JBELMO010000029.1, forward strand.
CCATCGGCTGGAAGTCCACCGGGGGCGTGTGCGATGGCAACAACATCGCCGCCTGCGGCGTGCCCGTGGTGGATACCATGGGCGTGCGCGGCGGCGCCATTCATTCGCCCGACGAATTCATGATCGTTCCCAGCCTCGCGGAACGCGCCGCGCTGTCCGCGCTGGTGCTTCAGCGCCTTTCCACCGGAGACCTCTAGTGTCCTTTCGCCTTCGTGCCGCGCACGCTTCCGATATCGAACCGCTGTACGAAATGGCCAAGCTGACAGGAGGCGGGTTCACCAATCTGCCCGCCGACCGGGAGGCGCTGGGGGCAAAGCTCGAACGTGCCGATGCCGCCTTCACGCGCGAGGGAGAGCTTGGGGACGACCAGTTCGTGCTGGTCCTGGAAAACGCGGAGACGGGGCAGGTTCGCGGCACTTGCCAGCTGATGAGCAAGGTGGGCGCGCGCTGGCCGTTCTATTCCTACCGGCTCAACACGCTTACGCAGTATTCCAAGGAACTGGAACGGACCGTGCGCGCCGAACTGCTCAGCCTCGTCACCGATCTGGAAGGCGCGAGCGAGGTTGGCGGGCTGTTCCTCCACCCCGGAGAGCGGGCGGGCGGCCTTGGCATGTTGCTTGCGCGCAGCCGTTATCTGTTCATCGCCATGCACCGCCCGCGCTTTGCCGCGCGCATCCTGGCCGAACTGCGCGGCGTGATCGATGATCGCGGCGGCTCCCCCTTCTGGGACGGGGTTGCGGGCCGCTTCTTCGGCATGACCTTTCAGGAGGCGGATTATTTCAACGCCATCAACGGCAACCAGTTCATCGCCGATCTGATGCCCAAGCACCCCGTTTACGTCGCAATGCTGGGCGACGAGGCGAAGAAGGTGATCGGCGTGCCGCACCCCACCGGGCGCGCGGCGATGCGGATGCTGGAGAACGAAGGATTCGCGCACGAAGGCTATGTCGATATCTTCGATGGCGGCCCCACGATGACCGCGCGCACCGATCTGGTGAAAAGCGTGAAGGATTCCACCCCCGGCACCGTGGACGCGACCGACCTCGACATCGGCGACCGCGCGATCCTGGCCACCGGCACGCTGGGCAATTTCCGCGCCTGCTATGGCATGTGCGAGGCGCGCGAGGGTGACAGTATCGCCATCGACGAACGCTCCGCGCGATTGCTCGACCTGGTGAAGGGCGACGAGGTCTGGAGCGTCGGCCGCTAGATGCTCACGGAAATCAATTTCGACGGGATCGTCGGCCCCAGCCACAACTATGCCGGGCTGAGTCTGGGCAACATCGCCAGTGCCAGTCACAAGGGGGATGCCAGCTTTCCGCGCGCCGCCGCGCTGCAGGGCATCGCCAAGATGCGGTCGAACATGGCGCTGGGCCTTGCTCAGGGCTTCCTGTTGCCGCTGCCGCGCCCCAACCACGGCCTGCTGCGCGATCTGGCGGTAGGGCCCGGGACCGACCGCGCGCTGCTCGCCGCCGCCTGGTCCGCTTCCAGCATGTGGACCGCCAACGCCGCCACCGTCAGCCCCGCCCCCGATACCGCCGACGGGCGCTGCCACCTGACCCCGGCCAATCTCGTCACCATGGTTCACCGCGCGCAGGAATGGCGCGACACGCAAGCCCAGCTCCGGATCGCCTTTGCGGACGAAAGGCACTTCGCCGTCCATAACGCGGTCCCCCCCAGCTTCGGAGACGAGGGCGCGGCCAACCACATGCGCTTCTGCGAAAGCCACGACGCACCGGGGGTGGAGGTCTTCGTCTATGGGCAACCGGGCGGGCGGTTCCCCGCGCGCCAGCATGAACAGGCGAGCCGCGCCGTCGCGCGGCTCCACGGCCTCGCGCCCGATCGCACTGTCTTCATCGAACAGAACCCCCAGGCGATCGCCGCAGGTGCATTCCACAACGATGTGGTCGCGGTGGCGAACGGGCGCGTGCTGTTCACCCATGCGCGCGCCTTTGCGGACCAGGCCGCCGCCTACGAAGCCATTCGCGCGGCCTTCCCGGCGCTGGAAGTGGTCGAGGTGCCGGAGGAGGCGGTGAGCCTGGAAGAGGCTATCCGCACCTATCTCTTCAATGCGCAGCTTCTGACGCTTCCGGGGGGCGAAATGGCGCTGGTGGTTCCCGGGGAGTGCCGCGAAAGCGCCGCCGTGTGGAACTGGTGCGAAGCCATGCTGGCCTCCAACGGTCCGATCAGGAAGGTTCTGCCGGTGGACGTGCGCCAGTCCATGGCGAACGGCGGCGGCCCCGCCTGCCTGCGCCTGCGCGTGGTTGCGGATCCCCAAACCGTCGATCCCCGCTTCATGCTGGACGAGGCGAAGGCCGAGCGGATCGAAGCGGTCGTGGCCGAGATGTGGCCCGAAACGATCGCACCCGACGAGATCGGCGATTCGGCGCTGGAAAAGCAGGTGGTCGAAGCGCGCGAGGCGCTGTTGGGCGTGCTGGCGCTGGACCAGCTTCTGGCCCCCGCCCGCTGAGCCCGCAAATAGGAAAGATATATATTTTTCAAGGCGACGTGGCGCTGCCCATCCAACAAGCAGGCGCGCACCGCCGACTATCGACGGTCCTCAGAGAGGGCGCTCCCTTATGGAAAATGCGGGGCGAAATGCGTTTGGAGCCTCAGCCTCGCCAGCTGCGCGACAGGCAGGACGATATCAGCCGACCGGTTCTTCCAGGCCCACGACCAGGATGGTGCGTTCCCCGCCGAATTCCTCGCGCACCACGATCAGGCCCTGCCGCTCCAGATGCTCGAGCAGACGGCGCACGCGGCTGGGAGAGGATGTGCCATAGGCGCGCGCGATCGCGTCCTCGTCGGGCGCATGGCCCTGCGCGGCGGCGACCACAATGGCGAGATAGGGCGCCAGCACGTCTTCGGGCACGGTTTCGGCCAGCCGCTCCACCGCTGCGCGCTTTGCGGGTGCCAGTCCGTCGAGCCCGGCGCGCGCGAAGGCGAACAGGCGCTGGAACGCGATCGGGTCGATATGCGCGCTGGGGACGCCCTGCTGGCGGCACCGGGTCGCGAAGCTGCGGAACAGCGATGTGGAGGACTGGAAAGCGGCCCCCTCTTCGGTGGCAAGTTCGCGCACGATCCGGGAAACGCCATCCGCCCCGCTGGGTTGCGTTGCCGGACCCTCTGGCGCGGGCGGTGGTGCGGGCGGCCCGGCGGCTGGCCTGTCCGCCTGTGTGGCAGAAGCCGCCGGAGCCTTCCCCTCATCGGCTCGCTCCGCCTCGGCCTGCGTCAGGCGCTCGGATGCGGCGGCGGAGCGGCTGGCGATGGCCTGTTCCACATCGCTCGCAGGCTTCTGTGGCGGGACCGCCGGGCGCGGGGGCGGCGCGGCGGCGGCTTGCGTCAGATCATCGTGCAGCAACGCCTCCAGCTCGTCCCCGCGCGCTTCGGGCAAAGGCATCAGCCCTTCGGCCGCGTTCTTTCCGCCGGTGCTCACCGCCCCTATCTCGACCGCGACCGGACGGCGCGAAATGGCCGGCCCGAGGCCCAGGAAATGGCCGCGCTGCAAATCGCGGATGCGTTCCGCCTGGCGCCGATCCATGCCCAGAAGGTCCGCCGCGCGCTGCATGTCAATGTCCAGGAAGGTGCGGCCCATCAGGAAGTTGGATGCCTCGGCGGCGACGTTCTTGGCCAGCTTCGCCAGTCGCTGGGTCGCCACGATGCCCGCCAGCCCACGCTTGCGCCCCCGGCACATCAGATTGGTCATCGCCGACAGGGTCATTCGGCGGGTTTCCTCCGCGACTTCGCCCCCGGCGGCAGGCGCGAACATCTGCGCTTCATCCACCACCACCAGCGCGGGAAACCAGTGGTCGCGCGGCGCGTCGAACAGCGCGCCCAGGAACAGCGCGGCGCAGCGGATCTGCTGTTCCACCTCCAGTTCGTCCAGCGCCAGCACCACCGAAACGCGGTGCTGCCGCACCCGGCCCGCCAGCGCCTCTATCTCCCGCGCGGAATGGGCGCCCGCGTCGATGACGACATGATCGAACCTGTCCGCCAGGCTGACGAAGTCCCCTTCCGGATCGATCACCACCTGCTGCACCAGATCCGCGCTCTGTTCCAGCAGGCGCCGCAGCAGGTGCGACTTGCCCGAACCCGAATTGCCCTGGACCAGCAGCCGCGTGGCGAGCAGTTCCGCCACATCGACCGGTACGGTCTGTCCGCCCGAATCCCTGCCTATTTCGATCTGCGCCCTCACCCGCCCGGGGATAGGCGACCACCATCGCCGCGCAAAGATGCCCCCGGCACTTATCCCATGATGCCACCTGTTGCAGCAGAGCAACAGGCACAGGTCAGCAGAAAAACTCTTCGGATTTCAAGGAACGATAGCTGGCGCCGATACTTGGGTGGGCGACAGGGCCACACTTCAAGGACATATCAATGCACAAGTTTACTACCGTCACCCTCGCACTCGCGGGGGCCGCCTTCGCGACTCCTGCGATGGCGCAGGACACTACGCCATCGGACTATTTCAACGGGTTCTACATCCAGGGCGCAGCCGGTCTCGACCAGATCGATGGCGAGGACGACAATCGCCTGGTCTTCGACACCAACGGCGATGGCGCGTTCGACAACGCCGTCACCACCACGACCGGGGCCAATGCGTTTTCGCCCGGCTTCTGCGCCGGCAACGCCATCGGTCCGCGCGCGGCGCAGGGCTGCACCGATGACGAGAACGACGTCGGCTATGCCGTGCGTCTGGGCGCCGACAGCCGCCTGGGCGGCGACAGCCCCTTCGTGGTCGGCTTCCTCGTCGAAGGCGCACGTTCGGAATCGCGCGATCTGACCACCGGGTTCAGCACCACGCCCGCCAGCTACACCGTGGCGCGCAAGCTCGAAAACGCGGTCTCCGCGCGCGGTCGCCTGGGCTATTCGCCCGGCGATGGTCGCGGCCTGTTCTATGTGACCGGCGGCGCCAGCTATGGCGAGATCGAGCGCGAATTCACCACCAGTAATACCGCCAATGCCTTTGCCCAGAACGAAGACAGCGAATGGCAATGGGGCTGGCAGGCCGGCGCGGGTGCCGAACTCATGCTGACGCGCAATGTCTCGATTGGCCTGGAATATCTTTTCTCGCGCTACGAGGATGACGATTATTCGGTCCGCGTGACGCAGGGCACTGCGCCCGGCACCAATCCCTTCCTGATCGGCGGTGCGGGCCAGACGGATCTGCGTACCGCCAATTCGGATCTGGACATCCACGCGCTGCGCGGAACGATCGGCTTCCACTTCTGATCGGAGGCGCCGGAAGGGCCGGAAATGGCCAGTCTGTGCAATAAAGAAAAAGGGGCGCCGCAACGATGCGGCGCCCCTTTTTTGTCGAATGCAGGATCGTGGACCGCGGACCGGCCGCGCCTTCCGACCGCCGTGTATCCGCCTCAGTCGCCCTTGCGCTTGGCGCGCTTGCGCTCGTGCGGATCGAGCAGGGCCTTGCGCAGGCGGATGTTCTGCGGCGTGACCTCGACCATCTCGTCATCGTCGATATAGGCGATGGCCTGCTCCAGCGTCATGACCTTGGGCGGGGTCAGGCGGATGGCATCGTCCTTGCCCGTGCTGCGGAAGTTGGTCAGCTGCTTGGACTTCATCGGATTGACTTCGAGATCGTCCGGCTTGGCATTCTCGCCGATGATCATTCCCTCGTAGAGCTTTTCCTGCGGGCTCACGAACAGGATGCCGCGATCTTCCAGCGCATTGAGCGCATAGCCGACCGCTTCGCCGCTGGCGTTGGAGATCAGCACGCCGTTGATGCGGCCTTCGATCGGGCCCTTGTGGGGGCCGTATTTCTCGAACAGGCGGTTCATGATGCCGGTGCCGCGCGTGTCCGACAGGAATTCGCCGTGATAGCCGATCAGCCCGCGGCTGGGCGCGGAGAAGGTGATGCGCGTCTTGCCCTGGCCGCTGGGGCGCATCTCGGTCAGGTCGGCCTTGCGACGCTGCATCTTCTCGACGACCGTGCCCGAAAATTCATCATCCACGTCGATGACCACGGTCTCATACGGTTCCTCGCGGCCGTTCTCGCCATCGCGGAACAGCACGCGCGGGCGGCTGATGCCCAGTTCGAAGCCTTCGCGGCGCATCGTCTCGATCAGCACGCCGAGCTGCAATTCGCCGCGCCCGGCGACTTCGAAGGCATCGCGGTCTTCGCTTTCCGTCACGCGGATGGCGACATTGGTTTCCGCCTCGCGCATCAGGCGA
>NZ_JBELMO010000030.1:0-32230 GCF_042095715.1 Qipengyuania sp.
GAATTCCATCGCGTCGATCGTGCCCATCTGCATCAGGATGCGGCGCAGCACCCACATCTTGGTGAGCTTGTCCTTTTCCACCAGCAGCTCTTCCTTGCGGGTACCGGACTTGCCGACATCCAGTGCCGGGAAGATGCGCTTGTCTGCAACCTTGCGGTCAAGCACGATTTCGCTGTTGCCGGTGCCCTTGAACTCTTCGAAGATCACCTCGTCCATCCGGCTTCCGGTATCAATCAGCGCGGTGGCGATGATGGAGAGCGATCCGCCTTCCTCGATATTGCGCGCCGCGCCGAAGAAACGCTTGGGGCGTTGCAGCGCGTTGGCGTCGACACCGCCGGTCAGCACCTTGCCGGAGCTCGGAACAACGGTGTTGTATGCGCGGCCCAGGCGCGTGATCGAATCGAGCAGGATAACGACATCCTTCTTGTGCTCGACCAGCCGCTTGGCCTTCTCGATGACCATTTCGGCCACCTGGACGTGGCGGTTGGCAGGCTCGTCGAAGGTGGAGGAGATGACCTCGCCCTTCACGCTGCGCTGCATGTCGGTAACTTCCTCGGGCCGCTCGTCGACGAGAAGCACGATAAGGAAGACTTCGGGGTGGTTGTCCGTGATCGCCTTGGCGATGTTCTGCAACAGCACGGTCTTACCTGTGCGCGGCGGCGCGACGATCAGCGCGCGCTGGCCCTTGCCCTGGGGGCTGATGATGTCGATGACGCGCGCCGACTTGTCCTTCACCGTCGGGTCCAGCGTGTCGAGCGACAACTTCTGGTCCGGGTAGAGCGGCGTCAGATTGTCGAAGTTCGTCCGATGACGAACCGCGTCGGGCTCGTCGAAGTTGACCTTGTAGAGTTCGGTCAGGGCAAAATAGCGCTCGCCTTCGCGCGGTGCACGGATCTCGCCTTCCACCGTGTCGCCAGTGCGCAGGCCCCATTTGCGGACTTGGTTGGGCGACACATAGATGTCGTCGGGGCCGGCAAGATAGTTCGCCTCGGGCGAGCGCAGGAAGCCGAAACCGTCCTGCAGCACCTCGATGGTGCCGATGCCCATGATCTTTTCTTCGTATTCCTCATCCTCGGCGAGTTCGCGCAGGATGCAGAACATCAGGTCCTGCCGGCGCATGGTGCTGGCGCCTTCGACGCCGAGTTCCTCGGCCATCGAGACCAGCTCGGCCGGCGGTTTCATTTTCAGGTCGCGCAGATGCATTGCGGATAGTCCATTTCGGAGAATAATGTTGCCGGCAGGTCGTCAGGGCTTGGGGAAAGCAGACCCGGGCGTGGCACACAGGCCGGCCCATGCCGTTTAGGTGCGCTCTAGATAAGTGGCGCGCGCTTCAGCGTCAATCTGGCAAGTGGTCGCTTCGGCTCAAAAAGGTTTCACCACGACAAGTACGACGATCAGCACCAAAGCCAGGGCCGGCGCCTCGCCCCACATGCGCAAGCGCTTGTCGGTGAGCGGGCGCTGGCCGCGTCCGATCTTCTTGGCTTGCGCGACCATGTAACCGTGATAGCCGGAAAGAAGCAGCACGATCAGAAGCTTGGCGTGCAGCCATCCCTCGCTCCAGGCGTCGAGGGCGATCGCCAGCAGAATACCCAGCACCCACACGACGATCAGGCTGGGTGTCAGGATGATCGAGCGCAGCTGGCCCATGCGTTTCGCCCACAGCGCTTCCTCTTCGGAACCGGGCGCCGACAGCGAGGCGTAGATCATCTGGCGCGGAAGCATGAACAGCCCGGCCATCCAGAACACGATGAAGATGATGTGCCCGGCCTTGAGCCAGGGATAGAGCTGGGCGAGAGTCGTTTGCATCGCGCGTCGATGTAGCGCGGGACGTTAGCGCCGCCAACCACGCACGACATCGAGAAGGCGTTCGACATGAGCGATCGGAGTATGCCGGTCGATCCCGTGACCCAGGTTGAACACTTGCGGACGCCCCGCGAATGCCTCCAGGATCGCCACGGCGCGCCTTTCGAGCGTTTCGCCCCCAGCGAGCAGGAGCAGGGGATCGAGGTTCCCCTGTACCGCCATACCGTCGGGAAGCTCCCGGTTCACCCATGCCGGATCGAGCGTCTCGTCCACGCCGATGGCGTCGACACCGGTTTCGCGGGCATAGGCGCCCAGCTTCTCGCCCGCCCCCTTGGGAAAGCCGATGATTGTTGCCTCGGGACAGCGGTCCCTCAGCGCCGCGACGATGCGCGCGTTGGGCGCGATCACCCAGCGTTCGAATTGATCGGGCGCGAGAGTGCCCGACCAGCTGTCGAACAATTGGACGGCCTCGGCTCCCGCAGCGATCTGTCCCGCCAGATAATCGACCGTGACCTCGGCGATCCGATCGATGATCGCCTGCATCGCGGCGGGATCGCGATAGGCCATGGCGCGCGCGGCATGCTGGTCCCTGCTGCCTTCACCCGCGATCATATAGGTGGCGACCGTCCAAGGACTGCCTGCAAAGCCCAGTAAGGTGGTCTCAGAGCCAAGCGCGGCCTTTACCGCAGCGACGGTGCCATAAATGGGCTCGAGGCGCTCAGGGACGCTTACGAGCGAATTGAGAGCATGATCGACCAGAGGCGGAGACAGGTGTGGGCCTTCCCCGGCGAGAAAGGCCAGGTCCTGACCCATCGCGTAAGGCACGATCAGAATGTCGGAAAAGAGGATGGCGCCGTCGAAACCGAAGCGTCGGATCGGCTGGAGCGTGACCTCCGCCGCGGCCTGAGTGTCGTAAACGAGTTCCAGGAAGCCACCCTTCTCTGCACGAAGTTCACGATATTCGGGAAGGTAACGGCCTGCCTGCCGCATGAGCCAGACAGGCGAGCGCTCACCGCAGCGTCCCTTCAGGGTGTCGAGAAGCAAGCCGGGCATCGCGCGTGTCCAATCCAATAAAACTAAGATTCTTAAAAGAGATGATGGAGTCTGTTGGCCCTGTGGAAAGCGGGGACGGCAGCGCCCTGCCCGATTTCTCCCGGTTTGAACAGATGTCGGGCGGGCCGCGACTCGTGTTCGGCAATGAGTCGAGTCAAACTTATCCTGGTCATCCCCAGGCTGTGGGAATCGCGACCTTCCTGTCCACTTGTCGCCGGGCGAATCGGCCTGCAGTGGGGAGCGAATTCATACCCAAACTTGTCGCCAGAGTGCTCCCGTGGTTTATGCCCGCCATTCTCCACAACAGGAGCGGCAGAAAACCGTGAAGCGCATCCACCTCCATCTTGTTTCCGACTCCACGGGGGAAACATTGGAAATGATTGCCAAGGCCGCGCTCGCACAGTTCGAGAACACCGATGTGGTACGGCATTTCTGGCCGATGGTGAGAAGCCGTCAGCATCTCGACCGCATCGTACCGGAACTGACCGCCAATCCCGGACTGGTGCTTTACACTTTGGTCAACGTTGAAACACGCCGCCGGCTCGAAGAGCATTGTCGGCATATTTCCCTTCCCGCCGTGCCGGTGCTCGATCAGGTGACCGAAGCATTGGAGGCTGCGCTCGGCCAGGAAGCGCATGGCCGCCCCGGACGCCAGCATCTCATGGATGAAGCGTATTTCCGGCGTGTCGACGCTATCCAGTTCACGATCGCTCATGACGATGGAATTGCGCATGAGGATTGGGAAGAAGCCGACATCCTGCTCGCCGGCGTATCGCGCTCTTCCAAGACGCCGACCAGTATCTATCTCGCCAATCGCGGTTACAAGGTCGCGAACATTCCGCTCGTTGTCGAAAGCCCACCGCCCGCGAAATTGTTCGAACTCAAGAACCCGCTCGTGGTGGGGCTGACCAGTTCTCCCGAACGGCTCGTGCAGATCAGGCGTAACCGTTTGCTGACCCTGGGGGAGCAAACCACCACGGACTACGTCGACAACGAGAGGGTGCAAGCCGAAGTGACCATGGCGCGCCGGATGTTCGCGGACCGGGGCTGGCCGGTCATCGATGTGACACGGCGGTCGATTGAGGAAACGGCCGCCGCCGTGATCCGGCTCCTGGGTGAACGCGAGCGCAATGGCGGAGACCGTGGGTTCGAAGGCGTGAAAGCGATATGACGGTGTTTTCACGTGAAACAATCGTGCTTGCGTCACGCAGTGCGTCGCGCTGCGCGATGCTCGATCAGGCTGGCGTGGCATTCGAGTCCGTTCCTGCTGATGTCGACGAACGGGCGATCGAGGCAGAAATGGGTGATGCCGACCCCGAGGAGATCGCTCAGGCGCTGGCGGCGGCAAAAGCGGTCGCGGTCTCGGCGCAAAGACCCGATAGCTGGGTGCTCGGGAGCGATTCTCTTGTCGAGGTGGATGGTCATCGCTTCGATAAACCCGCTTCGAAGCAAGAAGCGGTCGATCATCTGCGTGCCTTCTCCGGCAGGACGATGACCTTGCATAGCGCGGCGGCGCTGGCACGCGGCGGAAGAATAGACTGGGTGGCCAGCGATTTCGCGCGGCTCGCGGTTCGCGACCTGAGCGACAGCTTTATCGAGGCCTATATCGAAGCGGAGTGGCCTGCGGTCGGTGCATGCGTCGGCGTCTTCCGTATCGAGGGACCCGGACCGCAATTGTTTTCCAGGATTGCGGGCGACCAGTTTACGGTTCTCGGAATGCCACTGCTGGCTGTGCTGGACGCGTTGCGGGCAAGAGAAGTTTTGCTGGCATGAGTGCTTATGCGGAGGTGATCGGCGATCCGATCGTCCAATCGAAATCACCCGTGATCCACGGGTTCTGGCTCGAACAACTTAGTATCCCCGCCCGATACGATGCGGTGCGCGTTAGCGAGGGAGACGTGGCCAGCTATTTCGCGGATCGGAGAGCGGATCCGGACTGGCGCGGCTGTAACGTGACGATGCCCCTCAAACGAGCGGTGATGTCCGAGCTGGACGAGCTGGACCCCAAAGCCAGGGCCATCGGCGCGGTGAACACGATTTTCCGTTCCCCGGATGGCGCTTTGACGGGCACGAATACCGATGGGGACGGCTTCTGCGAACCGCTTGGGCCCATTCTCGAGCAGAGCCATCTCTTCCGGATGGCCCGGGTTCTGGGGACAGGTGGCGCGGCGCGGGCGATCGTGTGGGCGCTGGCCCGTCGCGGCTTCACCATCGTGTTGGCAGGCCGCGACCTCGCGAAGGCTCGAAGCCTTCTAACTGAGCTCGCCCCCGAGGGGGAGCACCACGCTATCGAATTGCAGCACTTTGCCGAGCCTACCGATTTCGCTTTCGACGACAGGCAGGGATGTTGCGATCTTGTCGTCAATGCGAGCGCGCTGGGAATGCGCGGCCAGGCCCCGCTGCGCTTCGACTGGAGCCATGCGCCGCCCGGCAGTATAGCCTACGACATTGTGACCGATCCGGTTCGAACTGCATTCCTCCGGTCGGCGTCCGCGCAAGGGTTTGCCACTGTCGATGGTCTTTCCATGCTGATCGGCCAGGCGGCACTGGCGTTCGAGAAATTTTTCGGAAGCCCTCCACCGCGCGAGAACGATGCCAGCCTGCGCAAGTTGCTGACGGGGTGACTCCTCCTTTGAAATTTGGCCTCACCGGTTCGATCGGAATGGGAAAATCGACGGTAGCCGATATGTTTCGGGCCGAAGGCGTTCCGGTGTTCGATGCCGATGCGGAGGTGCGGCGTATGCAGGGCGCTGACGGCGAACTGGTGTCGGCGATCGAAGCTGCCTTTCCCGGCACGACCGGACCTCAGGGTGTGATGCGCGAAGTGCTTGGCGCACAGGTTTTCGGGCGGCCCGAAGCGCTTGCGACGCTCGAGGCCATTGTGCATCCCGCTGTCGGACACAGGCGATCAGAATTCATGGTCGCGAATGCCGATGTTCCTTTGGTCGTTTTCGATATTCCGCTGCTGTTCGAAAAGGGTGGGCACGACGGCGTTGACGCGGTGGTGGTTGTGTCCGCTCCTGCCGAGGTGCAGCGCGAGCGAGTGTTGGCCCGTCCGGGAATGACGCCCGAAAAGTTCGCCCAGATCTTGGCCTTACAAATGCCGGACGCGGAAAAACGGGCGCGGGCGGATCACCTCATCGATACCGGCACCTCGCTCGCCGAAACCGAAGCGGCGGTGCGACGGCTGATAAACAAGCTCGTCGATTGCTGACCGGTAAGGGCCGGGGCTTGCGGAGGCGGTCCAAGAGGCGCACAAGACTGTCGATGCGCGAAATCGTATTCGATACCGAAACGACCGGGTTCGATCCCCGAACGGGTGACCGCATGGTGGAAATCGGCTGTGTGGAACTGCTTAATCTAGTGCCCACCGGTCAAACCTTCCATGCCTATTTCAATCCGGAACGGGACATGCCCTCCGGCGCCGAGCAGATCCATGGCCTTTCCGCTACATTTTTGAGCGACAAGCCGCTGTTTCGCGATAGCGTGAAGGCCTTGCTGGAATTCATCGGTGACAGTCCCCTGATCGCACACAATGCCGGTTTCGACTTCTCGTTTCTCAACGCCGAACTGGCGCTTTGCGCGCTCGATCCCGTGTGTTCGAGCCGGATGATCGACACGGTGGCGCTGGCCAAGAAGCGTCACCCCGGAGCAAAGCTTTCGCTGGACGCTCTGTGTACGCGCTACGGCATCGATCGCAGTCACCGGGTCAAGCATGGCGCCTTGCTCGACGCAGAGTTGCTCGCGCAGGTCTATGTCGAGTTGAAGGGCGGCCGGCAGATTGGTCTCGAACTCGCGACGGAAGCTGTCGTCGAGCCAAGCGAGCCACACGGCAACCTGATCGACTTGCGCCCGGTCCTTGCGGCCAGGCGCGAAGTCCGCGTCCACCAGGCCAGTGCCGAGGAACTGTCGCGTCACGCCAAATTCCTCGCTCAGATCAAAGATCCCCTGTGGGGCACCGCTTCGGGCGAGCCGCGTTGATCGCGTATCCTCAAGCCCCAAAGGGGAGAGGTCGGAAATAGGAGAACGGACACCCATGGATATCCGCGTTTCGGGACACCAGATTGACACCGGCGAAGCTTTGCAGACCTATGTCGGTGAACGCCTTGGCACGATGGTCGAAAAATACTTCAGCCGCGCGCTGTCTACGCATGTGACCTTCGGCAAGGGTGCGCATGGCGCCTTCACCAGCGATCTGGTCACGCACGTGAACAAGGGACTCATCCTTAAGAGTCACGGCGAAGCTCAGGATGTCCACCAAGCATTCGATCAGGCGGCGGAGAAGCTCGACAAACAATTGCGGCGCTACAAGCGCCGGTTGCAGGATCGCCATCACCAGGCGTCGCATGCCGAACAGGAACAGGAAGCCGCCTACACGATCTTTGCCTCCCCCGCCGACAGCGACGCGGAAGAGGCCGATGAAATGGCCGGCGCACCACCGATCATCGCCGAAACCACCGCGGATATCCCCGAAGCGAGCGTAGCCGACGCGGTGATGATGCTCGATCTACGGGACACTGGGGCGCTGCTGTTCAAGAACGCCGGCACGGGCAATCATAACATGGTCTATCGCCGCCGTGACGGATCGATCGGCTGGGTCGAACCGCGCTGATCGGATCATGTCGGGCGCAGAACTGCATTATCGCGCGTTGGAGCGGCTTTACGATTCTGCGCCCATCAACCGGCTATTCGCGTCGAACCTGGCGGTGACCGGCGAGGGGGCGGCGCAGATAACCTTCGATGTGACAGAGGAGGTCTTTCACGCTGCCGGGGCGGCCCATGGCACCATCTATTTCAAGATGCTGGACGATGCGGCTTTTTATGCCGCCAACACGCTGGCGACCGACCGTTTTCTCCTTACTACCTCTTTCAACCTTCACTTTACCAAGCCGGTGAAACTGGGCCGGGTCACCGCGACAGGGAAATGGGTGTCGGGGCGAAAGCGCGTCTTCGTGGCGGAATCGCGACTAGTCGACGAAGAGGGTGAGGAGATCGGGCGTGGTACGGGCACCTTCATGCGCAGCCGCATCCCGCTGTCGGGCTTGCCCGGCTATCGGATATGACCGGACGGCTGCCAGCTCACATCGAGGTGGCTGGACTGATTCGCGCTGCCGAGGCTGCAGGTGGCTTCGCCATGGTCGTGCAGAAGGGCGAGAAGGATGCCGGCGTCATTCACATATTAACCCTCGAGAGGGGCGGAAATTCACGCTTCTGGGAACGCATGCCGCGACTCGACGGCACCCGGGTTTTTCAGAGCGTGAAAGAAGAAAATCCTGAAAACAAAGAAGAATTTACGTCGTACGTTGAAAAAAGACGTCGCCAGGACCCCGATTCCTGGATCGTTGAACTGGACATCGCGCATCCCGCACAGCTCATCGCAGACTGGGCGGGTTAACTTGACTTGGTTGCCATTGTGACTAATTGGCCGCCCGAAGTTTGGCGCAGGCGGCACGGGACGGCATTGGGGTCGACCGGCTAGCGCGCAGACGGGAAACGACCGACAGGCCAGCCCTTTTGGGCAATATCTCGGGATCTTGCATTCGAGCAATCCCACCGGCCTGCATCCGGGAGTTTACCGCACAGACAGATCTGATCAATGCCCGCAAAGAAGATCACCGCCGGTGCGGCGGTGCTTGCCGTTACCCTTGTCGCAACGGTAAACTTTCTCGAAGGATCCCGCGCAGTAGCGCAGGATGCCGCCCCCATCGTCCACCAACACCCAGAAACCGCCCCTCAAGTGGAATTCGTCCCGAATGAGGTGGTACAGGCTCTCCCGGAGCCCGCGCCCGAAGAGGTGGCACCGGAAGCGAGCAGCCTGCGTGAGCTGGTTGCCCAGATGCCGAACGAGACCAGTCTAGACGAGGAGATGCGCTGCCTGGCGGGCGCGATCTACTTCGAATCGCGGGGCGAGCCTCTCGCCGGCCAGTTGGCTGTTGCCGAAGTGATCATCAACCGCGCCGCCAGCCACCAGTTTCCCGCCGATTACTGCGGCGTGGTGTATCAGCGGTCGCAGTTCAGCTTCGTGAAGAATGGGCGCATGCCCAACATCCGGACCGGTTCCGCCGCCTGGAAGCGCGCCAGGGCGATCGCGCAGATCGCGCACAAGGGCCTCTGGGACAGCGAGGCGGTAGGATCGCTCTTCTTCCACGCTCGCTCCGTAGCCCCATCCTGGAGGCACAAGCGCCACGCGATGGCCACGATCAGCAGGCACGTGTTCTACAAGTAAGGATCAGCCGCCGATCTCGACCCACACCGGCGTGTGATCGCTGGCCTTCTCCCTGCCGCGGTATTCCTTGTCGACCCCCGCCGCGGTCATGCGATCGGCCAGCTCCGGACTCAGCAACAGGTGGTCGATACGGAAGCCGTGATCGCGCTGCCACGCGCCGGCCTGATAATCCCAGAAGGTCCACACGCCGCCGCGCGGGTTGAGGGTATCGATGGCGTCGGTCCAACCGTCCGCAAGCAGGCGGGCGTAGGCATCGCGTGATTCGGGCTGCATCAGCGCATCCGATGCCATGGCGGCTGGGCTCCACACGTCCTTGTCTTCGGGAATGACGTTGTAATCCCCTACTACCGCAACGGGGATCTCCATCGCCCATAGTTCGCGCATCCGGGCGCGCAGTCGCTCCATCCAGCGCAGCTTGTAATCGAATTTCGGCCCCGGCTGCGGATTGCCGTTGGGCAGATAGATGCAAGCGATCCGCATGCCGTTCACATCGACTTCCAGATAGCGGGCGTGTTCATCCTCGGGATCGCCCGGCAAGGTCCGCTGGGTTTCGACCGGCTCCACGCCGTCGGCGAGAATGGCAACGCCGTTGAAGCCCTTCTGGCCATGCCAGATCGCCTTGTATCCGATCTTCTCGAACTCGCCGGCGGGGAAGCCTTCGTCCTGGCTCTTGATCTCCTGCAGACACGCGACGGTGGGCCGAGTTTCCTCCAGCCATTCCAGAAGCCGTGGCAAACGGGCTTTGACGCCGTTGATGTTGTAGGACGCTATTCGCATCCCGGCAGCTTTAGATGCCGAAGCTGGATCCGCAACCGCAGCCGGCGGCCGCCTGCGGATTTTCGACCTTGAAGGCCGCCCCGCCCAGCGATTCCACGAAGTCCACCGTGCTGCCCGCCACCAGGTCCAGGCTCACGGGATCGACCACCAGCCGCACCCCGTCGGTTTCGCTGACGACATCGTCGCCTTCGGGATCGCTGAGCTCGAACTTGTACTGGAAGCCGGAACAACCGCCGCCCTCCACGGCGAGTCGCAATACCGCAGGCCGCGCCTGCTTCTGGGCAATGGCGGCGACACGCTTTGCAGCGGCGTTGGTGAGGGTCAGGCTGTTCATACTCTCTGATTTAGGAAGCGCAGGGCACCACCTCAAGCGCGGTCACGCCATCTGGATATAATCGCGCATCGCGCTCGCTTCGCGGCTGACTTCGTCTATGCGGGTTTTCACCAGGTCGCCGATCGAGACGAAGCCGATCATCGCATCGCCCTCAACCACTGGAAGGTGCCGGATGCGGCGGCGGGTCATCAGCCCCAGCGCTTCTTCGCATTCATCGTCACGGGTGATGGTGATCGCCGGCGATGTCATCACCTCGCGCACCGGTTTGGAGAGCGTTCCCTCCCCCTCGGCAGCCAGGCAATAGAGCACGTCACGCTCCGACACGATGCCCACCACCTTGCCGTGTTCCATCACCGGCATGGCGCCGATTTTCTTGTCAGCCAGAAGGCGAACGGCCTCCTTCAATGTCACGTCCACCGTGCAATGGACGATCTGCGAGCTTGCACGACCTTCGATGAGTTTTCCCACCTGCATGGTTCGTCTCCCATTTCTGCGATTGCAGAATGCCATGGATCGCCCGCGAAGGCGAATCGCCATTCGCGCATTGCGTCGACACCCCGCGATCCCCAGTATGGGGGCATGCCGCGCCCATCCCCGCTCGATGATTCCCAGACCGCCCGTTTCGCCTGGAAGCGCTGGCGCCGGCTCATGGCGTTCATGGTGGTGGCTACCGTGGCGACGCTGATCGCCGCTTTTGCCTACTTCCATTCGCTGGGGGAGCCCGTGTCCATCCACTTTTACATCGCGGTGGGGCTGGGCATCACCTTGATGATGATGCTGACCGGCGCATTGATGGGGCTGGTATTCCTGTCCAACGGCACGGGCCATGACGATGTGGTCGGCGAAGACTAGGCGCTGGCAACCTGCCGAAAACCGGCGAAGTCGATACGATGTTCACCTCTACCCACGCCTGACTGTCACGCCGTTCGCAGCCTGAACTCCTCGACCGGAGCGCCTCCGATCAGATGTTCCTGGATAATTCGCTCCAGCACCGCCGGAGAGCAGGAGTGATACCAGATCTGGTCCGGCCACACGACCGCGATCGGCCCCATCGTGCAAATCTGCAGGCAATCGGCCTTGGTCCGCTGCACCGATCGCCCCGCCAGCCCAAGCTGCTTGAGCCGCAGCTTGAGATAATTCCACGACTCTTTCCCTTCGGCGCGCGAGCAGCATTTCTGCTTTTCCGCCAGCGCGCACAGGAAAATCTGGCGCTCCACCGTCTCGCCGCCGATCTTCGCAAGCGCGGCTTTCGCCTTCGCCCGGTCCCTATCCGCGCTCACTGCTTCAGCCAGCGGTCCAGCCAGGCGAACACCGTGTTGTGCCATTGCAGCGAATTCTTCGGCTTCAGCACCCAGTGGTTCTCGTCCGGAAAGACCAGCAATTGCGAGGGAATATCGCGCATCTGAAGGGCGGTGAAGCTGGCGATGCCCTGGGTATAGGGGATACGGAAATCCTTCTCCCCCGTGATCACCAGCATGGGCGTCTGCCACTGGGAGACATAATTGACCGGATTCCACTTCTCGTAGGCCTGCGGATCCTCGAAATAGGTCTTGCCGCCGTGGTCCCAGATATCGAACCACAGCTCCTCGGTTTCGTAAGCCATGGCGCGCGCGTCGAACACGCCGTCGTGCTGGACCAGGCACTTGAAGCGGTCGTTCCAGCGGCCCGCGATCCAGTTCATCATGTAGCCGCCATAGCTGGCGCCCATCGCGCATGCCCTGTCGCCATCGATCTGGTTATCCTTGGCGAGCGCGGCGGCGAGGCCCTTCTTCAGGTCTTCCAGGGGCTTGCCACCCCAGTCGCCGCGAATGCTGTCAGTGAAGGCCTGCCCGTATCCGGTGGAACCGTGGAAATCGACCGAGATCACCGCATAGCCCTGGCTCGCCACCACGCGCGGGTTCCAGCGCGACGACCAGCCGTCGTTGAACGACCCCTGCGGTCCGCCGTGGACATAGAGGATGGCGGGCAGTTTTCCGCCAACGCCCTCAGGCTTGGTGATCTGGCCCCAAACGGTGTCGCCATTGGCGCCGGCGAAGCTGAACCGCGTGGTGACGGTGGGGGCGAGCGCGCCCATCCGCGTGGTGGCCACATCGGTCAGCGGCATGGCCTGCTGCCAGTTCTGAGTCAGGAACAGCTCGGCCGGTGCGCCGATCGAATCGCGCGTGAAGATCATCCGATCCCCGTGCAGGGCGGCGACGTTGCCGATATGCGCTTCCGGCCC
Organism: Qipengyuania sp.; assembly: GCF_042095715.1. Classification (GTDB taxonomy): domain Bacteria; phylum Pseudomonadota; class Alphaproteobacteria; order Sphingomonadales; family Sphingomonadaceae; genus Qipengyuania. The sequence goes on from NZ_JBELMO010000030.1 coordinate 12,415, forward strand.
CGCCATCAGGTCGAGCTTGGTGACTTCGCCGGTGCGCGGATCGATGCGGAAGGCGGGGGTATCGAGCACGTCCTGCGCGGTCGCGATCAGCCAGCGAGAGTCCGGCGTCCAGGTGAGGGAGCCGAACGAGCGGTCGAACCCTTCGGTGAGCGCGGTCACCTGACCGGTCTTGATATCGCGCAACTGCACCACCTGGCGATCCGACTCATAGCCAGGCCGCGCCATGGCGACATAGGCGAGATACTGGCCGTCGGGAGACGGCGTGGGCAGCGCATCCGTCGCCTCGTTCGCCGTGGTCAGATTGACCGGGGCTTTGCCGGAGAGGTCCGACTGCCAGATATCGAGATTGGTGGAACGCGGCTCGTCCTTGTCGGCCCGGCGTGCGACGAAGAACAAGGTCTTGCCGTCGGCGGAAAAGGCGACATCCTCGCCCCCGCCAAAGGGCTGTGTAGGCGTATCGCCAACCAGCGCGCCGGCGCCCGCAGGCCCATCGGCGGGCATCCCCGTGCCCGTGGCCTTGCCGCCTTTCAGATCGTAAACGAAAACGCGGCTGTAGATGCCCGGCGTCTCCCAACTGTCCCAGTGCCGGATGAACCCGCCATCGCCCTGATAAAGACGACCGGTTCCCGGGCCCGGCAGATGGCCCTTGCTGTCAGTTTCGGGGCAGCCAAAGCTGGCGCAATCGCGCCCTACATTGCCCCACACAGCCAGTCGATCGCCCTGCGGGGCAACGGCAAAGCCGTTTACGGAGGCGGGGAGAGCGGTGACCTGCGTTTTGCCGCTGACGGCGCCATTGGCACCGATCCGCGCGCGCCAGACCTGGCTGCCGGTGCCCTGCCCTTCCGCCGCGTCGGCCAGAAAATAGAGCCAGCCGTCGCCCGCGAAGCGGGCATCGCCCGCCCCATCCAGCCCCGAAAGCTTCACCGGCTGCGCCATCGGATCGAGCGACCGCAGATAATGGGTGCTTGTGCGCTCGTAACTTTGCGGATCGGTGGTGGTGACCGGATAGACGATGCGCTGGCCATCCTCGCTCACAGCCACTCCGCCGAGCCGCGGCATGGTGACGAGGTCCTGCGGGCTCATTGCCGGCCGGGAGCCAGAGGCCTGCGCAAGAATGGGGGTTGCGAAGACGAGCGCGAAAGCGCCGGCGGTGAGGGTGATGAGCCCGTGCGATCCTGTCATGGTCGGGACGCTAGCGAGCGATATCCAAATAGGACAGAAAAATCTTTTCAGCAGTAACTACCGCCGCTTGCACCGATTTTTCGCGCCGCGACTCAGGGCTTCTTGCCAGCGATCCGGGCAATCTCTGCCTTCACCAGATCCTCCACCATGGGGGGCAGATTGTCGTCGAGCCATTTGGCCAGCATCGGGCGCAACATCTCACGCACGAGCCCTTCGAGCGAGGTTTCGCCGGATCGGACGATCTGCGGTTCGCGGCCCGGCTTGGCCAGCATGGCAAGTGCGGCGAAGTTCTCCGCGATGGCGCTGCTCTTCTCCTCGGCGGTCAGCGGGCGGGCCGTTTCCTCTTCGGCGAAGCGACCCTGAGTTCCTTCCTCGTCCGCCAGCGCGATCATCGCGTCCTCGTCCAGTTCCAGGATTTCATCCGCCTCTTCGCGCGAGGCGGGCTCGACCTCTGGCGATGCGGCGGCGCTTTCGCGCGCGATCACCTTCTTGATGGACTCGAGGATCTCCTCCACCGACGGTTCGCCTTGTCGCTGCATTGGCATTACCCCTGTCGACTCGGCGCGAATCGCGCCGCGAATCGGGTTAATAACCGCTAATGTTCCCGTTTTCATCCCTCGCCGGCATGTCCTGTTCCGGAATTGAGGCGTCGGCGGGCGGCACTTGGGCGGTGCTGGTCGTAGTCACCTCGGGCGCGGGATCGCTTTCCCAGTCCAGCCACTTGCCCTGCACGCGCTCGTAATTGATCGCCGGATCGTAGAGCATGCCCTCGCCGACCAGCCCCAGATCGCGCGCTTCGGCGCGGCCCATCGCGGCCAGCAAGTTAAAACCCGCGACATAGGCGTTGCGGCGTGCCGTCACCAGCGCGACCCGCGCATTCAGCAGTTCCTGCTCGGCATTGAGCACATCGAGGATCGTGCGGTTGCCGATCGAATTTTCCGCGCGCACGCCCTCGAGGCTCAGCGTAGCTGCGTCCACTCCACTTTGTGCGCTGACGATCACCGCGGATGCCGCCTGCCAGCTCGACCAGGCGGCGCGCGTCTGCGCAATGACCAGCCTTTCGGTTGCGATCACGGTTTCCAAGGCCGCACTCTGGCGGGCCTGCGCCTGGCGCCTCTGCGCGGCGGGCAGCCCGCCCTGGAACAGCGGCACATTTAACTGCACCCCCACCTGCACGGCGGTGTTGGTGGTTGGGATGGTCGTGACCGGCCCGACAGGGCTGGTCGGATCGGTGGGATCGATCGGCCCCACCGGCACGCCTGAGGTATCGATCGAATTGAGATAGTTGTTGTAGGTGCCGCCCGTGATCAGCGACACCCGCGGCAGGCGCGATGCCCCCGCGACGCGCACGTCGAATCCGGCGGCCCGCGCACGATCCTGCGCGGCGAGGATGTCGGGGTTGCGTTCCAGCGCGATGTCCACTGCGGTTTCCACATTGGGTGGGAAGCCGGGCAGCGGCGGGGGCGGCTGCAAGCTATCGGCGGCCATCCCGGTCAGCCGGGCGTAAGTTTCACGCGCTGCGATGAGATTTGCCTGCGCGGTGGTGAAATCGCTCTGCGCCAGCGCCAGCCGGGCCTGCGACTGCGCCACGTCGGTGCGGGTGAGATCGCCGATCTCGAACCGGTCACTGGTGGCTTGCAGATTGACCGAGAGCACATCGACCTGATTGGCCTGAAGCCCCACCACCGCCTGGTTGCGCAACACGTCCATATAGGCGGCCACGGTCTGGCTGAAGATATCGCTTTCGGTGGCGCGCAGATCGGCGCGGCCCGCTTCGACCCGGGCGGTGGCGCCGCGCACGCCGTTCTTCACCGCGCCGCCCGAAAAGATCGGAACGCCGAGATTGAGCTGGCCGTTGACCGCGCGTTCCGGGCTGAAACTGCTGGTGGAGCTCTGCTTCACGAATTCGAGATATTGGCCGGTGGCAGTGACGTTCGGCCGCCCCGCCGCCTTCTGGATCGCCACCCCTTCGTCGGTAGCGCGCTGGTTGGCGCGGGCGACGGCAAGCGTGGGATTGTTGACGTAGGCTGCCGTCAGCGCGTCCTGCAACGTATCCGCATGGGCGGCGCCCATCGGCACGAGCGCCGTGGCGGCCAGCGCCGCCGCCATGATTCCAAAGCGTTTCATCAGAAAGTCCAGCCGACCTCGCGGTCGAAGGCGGGCAGGCGGGGCACGCCTACCTCGGAAAGCGGCACCAAACCGACGCCGCCACCCGCCTTGCGCCCGGCGGCCAGCCTGGTGACGCCCCGTTCGAAGAGGCCGGTAACGACGCGGGCGTCGGGGGCCAGCGCCTTGATTAGCGCGGCGGGCAATTCCTCGATCGCGCCGTCGATCAGCAGCAGCGTGGCATCCTTCATGCCCGGCTTCCCCGCGGCCGCATCGGCGGGCGTGGCGATCGTCATGCTGGCGACAATCGGTTCCACCAGAGCGGCAAGGTAGCCGCTGCCCGCATCCACCACGATCGTCCGGTCCGCGGATGTCGGGCGCCCTTCGGCCAGCAGCATGCCGTGAAACAGCGGCGCGGGCAGGAAACCACCATCCGGCAGGCGCACCGCGCGGTCGGAATAAGCTGCGGCCCGTTGGCCTTCGGGCACGAAATCCTCACGCGGGACGGTGCCCATGCGAGCCAGCACGAAAGCTTCGGTCACGCCGCTGGTGCGCAATTGGCTGTCGATCATCGCGCGTCGCGCGTCGTCGAAACGGGTCCCACCCCGTTCATTGAGGGTCGCGGTCTCGATCATCGGTTCGCTTCTAGAACTCCAGTGTGGGAAAGGCGATTGCCTTATCGGCAACAATGGGTGCGGCCAAGTTCTTTGACGCTTGCCCGCACGCATGCCTATGAGCCACACCCCATCGACCGGAGAAGGGCTGCTTTCGATGAGCGACATGATCACGATCCAAGAAGACGACCTGATCGAAAGCGTGGCGGACGCCCTGCAATACATATCCTATTACCACCCGATGGATTACATCCGCGCCCTGGGCGCGGCCTACGAGGCGGAGAAGGGTCCGGCAGCCAAGGATGCGATCGCGCAGATTCTGACGAACAGCCGCATGTGCGCGGAGGGCCACCGCCCGATCTGCCAGGACACCGGCATCGTCAACGTTTTCGTGAAGTGGGGCCAGAGCTGCCGCCTGGGCTCGGACCGCAGCCTGCAGGAGGTCGTGGATGAAGGGGTGCGTAAGGCCTACACCGATCCCGACAACAAGCTGCGCGCCTCGATCCTGGCCGATCCCGCCTTCACCCGGCGCAACACCCGCGACAATACCCCCTGCGTGCTGACGGTCGAGATGGTCCCCGGAAACACCGTTAGCATCGACGTCGCGGCCAAGGGCGGCGGCAGCGAGAACAAGTCCAAGTTCAAGATGATGAACCCCAGCGATAACATCGTCGACTGGGTGATCGATCAGATCCCCTCGATGGGCGCGGGCTGGTGTCCGCCGGGGATGCTCGGCATCGGCATCGGCGGCACGGCGGAACATTGCATGCGCCTCGCCAAGCAATCGCTGATGGAACCCATCGACATGGCGCAGCTGAAGCAGCGCGGGGCGCAGAGCGATATCGAGCAGCTCAGGATCGACATTTTCGACGCGGTCAACGCTCAGGGCGTGGGCGCGCAAGGCTTGGGCGGACTGTCCACCGTGCTGGACGTGAAGATCTACGAAGCGCCTTGCCATGCCGCCGGCAAGCCGGTGGCGATGATCCCCAACTGCGCCGCGACGCGCCATGCACATTTCACGCTGGACGGGTCGGGTCCGGCCTATCTCGAGCCGCCAAAGCTGGACGAATACCCCAAGGTCAACTGGCAGCCCGATGCGGAAGCACGGCGCGTCAATCTCGACAATCTGACCTCAGAGGAAGTGGCCACCTGGAATGCGGGCGACCGCATCCTGCTGTCTGGCCGGATGCTGACGGGCCGCGATGCGGCGCACAAACGCATAAAGGATATGCTCGACAGCGGCGAGGAGCTTCCCGTCGATTTCAAGGGCCGCGCCATATACTATGTCGGTCCAGTCGATCCGGTGATGGGCGAGGTCGTTGGCCCGGCGGGCCCGACCACGGCCACCCGCATGGACAAGTTTACCGAGATGATGCTGGATCAGGGCCTGCTCGCCATGATCGGCAAGGCGGAGCGCGGTGCCGATGCGGTCGATGTCATCAGCCGGTTCAAGGTCGCCTATCTCATGGCCACCGGCGGCGCCGCCTATCTCGTCGCGCGGGCTATCAAGGAAGCGAAGGTGGTGGCTTTCGAAGACCTCGGCATGGAAGCGATCTACGAATTCACGGTCCAGGACATGCCCGTGACGGTGGCTGTCGATGCGCAGGGCAACAACGTGCACACGCAGGCCCCCGCGGCGTGGAAGAAGAAGATTGCCGAGGAGCATCTGCTAGAAGGCGCCTGAACCAGCCGCCTTGGCATCGCGGCTCACATCGACAAGTGCGCGCAACCATCCGACGAGCGGCGTGGCAAGACGCGGCTTTCCGGTTTAACGCCGCGTGAATGACATATGAAGAGGTCCGCGCCGGCGATCGCAGCGCCACTGTTCCGTTGCGTTTCGTCACGGCCTCGATCGTCGCGCTGTGGCTGACATATTACCTTCTCACCACCGCGCGCGCCGTGCTCCAGGATTTCGGCGCGCAGGAGGAGCTGTTGTGGCGCCGCGCCCTGCTGATGGCGGTGGGCGTGGGCATGACCATGCTGGTGTGGCTAATCCTGCGTCTGTTCGACGAGCGACGGTTGTGGGTGAAGGCCCTGGTCGCGATTTTCGTAGCGCTGCCCGCTTCCATTCCGATCGCGCAGGCCCAGCAATGGATTTTCAGGGACGTTCAGGAAAGGGAAGAGGCGCGCATTGCCGCCGAGCAGGGCTTCGTGCTGCGCCGGGACGAAGCCGGTAGCCTTTTCGTCGACGTACCTGTCAACAAGCTGCAGAACCTGCCGCCCAGCATAGTGCCATCCCCCAGCGAATCGGCGACTTTTCAGATTCAGGACGCCCCCACCTCGCTCGATAACTGGCGCGCCATCGCCGATATCGCGCTGGGGCGGTATTTCGTGATTCTGGCCTGGGCGTCGCTCTATTTCGCCATGCTTGCCGGTGCCCAGGCGCGCGAATCGCAGCGACGCGAGGAACGCTTCCGAACCGCGGCCAAGGCGGCCGAGCTGCGGTCGCTGCGCTATCAGGTCAACCCGCACTTCCTGTTCAACGCGTTCAATTCGCTTTCCGCGCTGGTCATGACCGGTCGGCCCGACAAGGCGGAAACCATGATCCAGTCGTTGTCGCGCTTCTATCGCCACAGCCTGGCCGAACACACCGCGTCCGACGTTCCGCTGGAGGACGAATTTTCGCTCCAGCGCGAGTATCTCGAAATCGAGAAGGTGCGCTTTCCCGAGCGGCTGCGGACGCGATACGAGTTGCCGGCTGCGCTGAAGGCCTATCGGGTCCCGGGCATGATCCTGCAGCCGCTGGTCGAAAACTCGGTCAAATACGGGGTCGCCAACAGCGCGAAGCCGGTCTGTGTCGAGATCCTGGCGGAAGAGGATTTCGGGAGGCTTGTCATCACCGTGGCCGATGACGGCCCGGGCGCGAAAACGGGCGGCAAATCCAATGGGTCCGGCTTCGGGATCGGCCTTGCGAATGTCCGCGATCGCCTAGCCGCGCGCTTCGGCGATGCCGCCAGCATAACCTCCGGCCCGCGCCCAGGCGGGGGCTTCCAGACTCAACTCCGGATACCGATGGAACGCCATGGCTGACTCTGCTCAAGAAACTTTGCGTGCCCTGATCGTCGACGACGAACCGCTGGCGGTGGAACGGATGCGCGCGATCTGCTCGCGCATTCCTTCTGTCGAGGTGATCGGCGATGCCAGCGACGGAAAATTGGCGCTGGACAAGATCGAGGGTGCCGCGCCCGATCTGGTCCTCCTCGATCTCACCATGCCGAACATGGACGGGATGACCGTGGCGCGGACGCTCGCGAAGCAGGAGACCCCGCCGGCGGTCATTTTCGTGACCGCGCATGACGATCACGCGGTGGAAGCCTTCGATCTCGATGCCGTGGACTACGTGCTGAAGCCGGTGGATCGCGACCGCCTGGAACGCGCGATCCAGCGCGCGGTCTCGCGGCGCGGAGAGCGCGAGGCGGGACCGCAGTCGCAATGGCTCGACGAACTCTGGGTGCCGCATCGCAGTGAGCTGATCCGCATCGGCATGGCCGAAGTCGACAGGATCGATGCGGAGCGGGATTATGTTCGCCTGCATGTGGGCGAGGGCGAGGACCGCAGAAGCTACCTGCTGCTCCAGACCATCGCCGGGCTGGAGGCCAAGCTGGATCCGGAGGAGTTTATCCGCATCCATCGCTCCACGATCCTTCGCCGCGGTGCGATTGCAGGCCTTAGGCATGATGGCCTGGGGGTCTGGTCGGCGGAGCTCGTCGATGGCGAAGCGCTGCGGATCGGGCGCACCTATCTGTCGAAGGTGAAGGCGATGGCGGGCCGTTAAGGGGCGGATAGTCGCGGGCCTTGCGGGGCCCAGCAAAGCGGACCGCACCGGTCATTCATTCAAGGGGGAAGGGTGCGAACCGGAAGGTCATTCGGGGTCAGGGGACAGCCCGGCTCGCTTTTTCGATCTAGGGAGCGATCGCTCGCGACACACGGGCCGCTCGACCAGCCGCCGATTCCCTCTGACGAACGCACATGGATCGCCAGAGGGATCGGCGGCCGGGGCGGGGCTCTTCAGGACTCCACCGTGACGGCGGATGCCTCAGCGCGGCGGATGGTCTTGCCGTACATCGCGACGGCCTTGCCGATCTGCGGCTGGGCCTCGCTCATGGCGACACGCATGCAGATTTGTGCCTTTGTAAGGTTGCGGCTCTTCCACGCGCCATCCATGTCGCAGACATCTTCAGCGGCGCTGCGCACCCTGCTTCTCAAGGCCTTCACCCCGTCGGCGGTGGACAGATCGAGATCGCTGTAGTGGACCTTGGCGGTATTGGTGTTCGTCGCAGGTGAGGCCAGAGCGGGGGTGGCAATCGCCAGTGCCGCGAGGGCGGCGGAACAGGTGATCGAACGAAGCATCTTTCTCTCCTTTTTCTGCGGATCGGACGTGATCCACGGAGCAATGACTACACATGTAAATAACCTTGTCTCGCCAAGCTCGACCAAGGTTTGTCGCGCCTTGACCAACAACAGAACTGCCCGACCAAGCGCCGATTACGGCGGTTGAGCGGCATGGCAGCGGGTTCCGCCGGAACTTGCGCGGCGGTTCGGGTTTGAAACCTTATGGAAACTTTCGACTCGGCCTGGCTGATCGTAAACGCGGCCAGTGGCAGCAATTCCCCGGCTGCTTTGGAGGATCTGCGGCAGTGCCTTGCCGACCATGGAATAGAGGTAGCGCGCGAGATCGATTTCCCGGACGATGATCTGCCTACGCCCGAGCAGCTTGACCAGGCCGGCGTGCCCCTGCTGGTGATCTACACCGGCGACGGTACGCTTAATGCAGCCATTCGCTCCGTCGAGGGTTGGGGCGGCGCTGTCCTGGTATTGCCGGGCGGCACCATGAACCTGCTCAGCAAGCGCCTGCACGGGGATTTCTCGAATAAGGAGATTCTCGATATCGTGGCGGCAGCGGGCGCCTTGCGCCGCCGGATTGCGAAGATTGTTGGTCCTTGCGGCGAAGCCTATGCCGGCCTTCTGGCAGGTCCGGCCACCCAGTGGGGCGAAGTGCGCGAAGCGATGCGCGATCTGGACATCGCGGCCATGGCGAGCGGCGCCGCAGAGGCGCTCGAGAAATCGACGGGCGACACCAAGACGCGCGTCTTCGATCCGCTGCTCGGCGACCGTGAAGGCTATCCCCTCATCGAGCTTACCCCGGGCGAGCACGGAATCCAGCTCGACGTGTTCCATGCCGACGATGCGGGCGAATTTGCGGCGCAGACCTGGGCGCTGATGCGGCGCAGCTTTCGCGACGGACCCCATGACCGGCTCGGCCTGGTGGACGCGGTCACGCTCGAAAACGTTGACGGATCGCAGTTGCAGGTGCTGCTCGACGGCGAAAAGTGCCAGGCCGGTGCCCGCGTCACCTTCGAGGTGGCACCCTCCGACGTGGATCTGCTAGCGACATACAATGGCTGAAGCACCCACGCTGATCTTCCATCTCTCGGACATTCATTTCGGGCTCGAAAACAACCGCGCGATCGATTGGGTCAAGCGCGAGATCGCCGAACGGCGCCCCGCCGCGGTCGCCATCACTGGCGATCTCACCATGCGTGCGCGCCACCGCGAATTCGACGCTGCCACCCGGTGGATCCGCTCGCTCGAAGCGCCGGTGACGGTGGAGGTAGGCAATCACGACATGCCCTATTTCAACCTCATTGAGCGGTTCTTCACGCCCTACGCCCGGTTTCACGGCATGCAGGATGTCGTCGAAAAGGAACTCGAGCTGCCGGGCCTGGCGGTGGTCCCGCTCAAGACGGCGGTGCGCGCCCAGCCGCGACTGAACTGGTCGAAGGGCTGGGTAACGTCTCGCTCGCTCGAACGCTGCCTCGCCGCGATTGACCGGTTGCCGCGGGGGACAAAAGCCTTGGTGGCGGTCCATCATCCGCTTCGCGAGGTGGGCACACAAGGAACCGCCCTTACACGGGGAGGCGGCAAGGCGCTTGCCGAACTGGCCAAGCGGCCGGTCGCCGCGGTGCTGAGCGGCCATGTCCACGATGCCTTCGACATCACCGAGCAGACGGAGAACGGTCCCGTGCGCATGGTCGGGGCCGGCACTCTGTCGCAGCGCATTCGCTCGACCCCGCCCAGCTTCAACGAACTGACCTGGGACGGCGAGACGCTGAAGGTCTGCGTGCGCAACCTGTCCGAACTTTCTACCGAAGACATGCAAATCCGCGACGTACCCGAAGATGCACGCCCTCCGCGTCAGCCGGGGGAGCCGGTAGCGCCCGCGAACCAGGTGCCGCGAACCGATCCGCCGGTTCACTGATTCTGGCCAAGGCTGGCGATCCTTGGTGAGGGGCCGGTCGCGAGCGTCAGGCCGCGATGGTTTCCCCCACCGCATGAATGACAACCCGGTTCCTCCCGGTGTTTTTCGCCTCGTACAGTGCGCGGTCGGCCAGCTTGACCAGGCCGTCGCCCGATAGCTGCGTCGCCCGTGCTACGGCCACGCCGATGCTGACAGTTGTCGTTGCGGCGGGCAGCGACGGCGCGTCGAAACGAAGCCTCGCGACCTTGCGTACCACGCTTTGCGCCACGGTATGGGCCGCTGCCTTGGACGTGCCGTGGATCGCGCCGATGAACTCCTCTCCGCCAAGTCGCGCCGCGAAGCCGCCTGCACGCTCCAGCTCGCGCGCCAGGGTCTGGCCCACCCGGCGGATGCATTCGTCGCCCATGGGGTGGCCATAACGATCGTTGAACGCCTTGAAGTGATCGAGATCGATCATCATCACCGTCAGTGCGCCGCCGGTTTCGAGAGCCGCGGCATAAGCCGCATCAAACCGTGATTCGAAACCGCGACGGTTGCTCAGCCCCGTCAGCGGATCGCGTTCCGAAAGTAGTCGCAACTCCTCGTTGGCATTCAGCAGCCGGTGGTTGGCCTCCCTCGATTGCACGGCAAGAAGAAAGGCGCGATCGCGCAGCCGATCATGGCGCAGCTTCACCGCCAACGGTCCAAGGCAGCACATCGCGGTGAACAGCACGATGCTGCCCGCACTAGGCGTCGCGCCCTCCTCCATCAGCACGAATAGCGTCACGATCAGGCAGCTCATTGCGCCCACCCATAGGCAGTGACCCGCTCTGAGAGGTGTGAGGATAATGTAGAAACCGACGACCACGCCGACACCCATCATGTAGCGGTCGAGATGAGGCTGTCCGGCTTTCACGCCAAGGTAGGCGATGACAAAGGCGAGGACGACCACCGCAAGTCCGGACGTCGCATTGCGCAAGCGCGGCTGCGCGCCGCAGCAAAAAAGGGCGAGCAAATAGGCCGGGACCATAAGCGACATGCGCATGGCCAGCCCCTCTGAAAGGATTCCCGCTGACGCGTCGAAACCAAGATATCCAAACGTCAGCACCAATCCGGACAGATTCAGCCCGCGCAAATCGCGGGCAACCCGGTGCCCAGTCTCGGCCTGTTCGAGCGCCTTTACCGAATCTGGCCAAGCCCCGAACCGCCGATCGGGATCGAGGCTGCAGGCCTGCGCCGCCGCGCTTTGCATATCGGGGGGGGCGTCGATTCCCATCCCGGAATACTAACATTTGCTATTAAACAAGTTCTGAACGCCTCCGGGGGGCGTCGGCACGCCGTCCGGCTAGGATCGATCTAATGCTTGCTCACGGTGGATCTTCGGAGGGGCACAAATGAAGCGCGCCGTGCAAAGAAAACGTGGTGTTGAGGGGCAGATTGGATGGCCAGGAAAAGCCACCCGGCCATAAGAAAAGGGCGGCCCCGGCATGGGACCGCCCTTCCTCGGTGACTGGTAGGTCGTGTGTTCGCCTAGCGCTTCGAGAACTGGAAGCTGCGGCGGGCCTTGGCGCGGCCGTATTTCTTACGCTCGACCACGCGGCTGTCGCGGGTCAGGAAGCCCGCGGCCTTGACGGTGCTGCGCAGCGCCGGCTCGTACTTGGTCAGCGCCTGACTGATGCCATGCTTGACCGCGCCGGCCTGGCCCGAAAGCCCGCCGCCCTTGACGGTGGCGATTACGTCGTACTGGCCCTGACGCTCGGTGATGGTGAACGGCTGGTCGATAACCAGGCGCAAAGTCGGACGCGCGAAGTAGACTTCCTGGTCCTTGCCGTTGACGATGACCTTGCCGGTGCCGGGCTTCAGCCACACGCGGGCGGTGGCGTCCTTGCGTCGGCCCGTGGCATAGGCACGGCCCTGCTTGTCCAGTTCCTGCTCGCGCAGGGGAACTTCGGCGCGCTGCGCGATTTCGGCGGAGTCGCCCTGGGGGGCGTCACCGGCGATGTCCTTCAGATCGGCCAGATCGGAAACGGAGTTGCCAGAATTGTTTGCGGTGTCGGCCATTACTTGGTCGCCTTGTTCTTGCGGTTCATGCCCGCGACATCGAGCGTTTCGGGCTGCTGGCCGTCATGCGGATGCTCGGTGCCGGCATAGAGGTGGAGCGCCTTCATCTGGGCACGGCCCAGCGGCCCGCGCGGGATCATTCGCTCCACGGCCTTTTCCAGCACGCGCTCGGGGAAGCGGCCTTCCAGCACCTTGGCCGGGGTCGTTTCCTTGATGCCGCCGACATGGCCGGTGTGCTTGTAATAGATCTTGTCGGTCATCTTCTTGCCGGTGAACTTCACCTTGTCGGCATTGATGATGATGACATGATCACCGCAATCGACGTGCGGTGTGAAGCTGGGCTTGTGCTTGCCGCGCAGAATATTGGCGGTGATCGCGGCGAGTCGGCCGACGACGAGGCCGTCGGCATCGATCAGGTGCCATTTCTTTACGACCTCGGCAGGCTTGGCGGCCTGCGTGATCCTGGTGAGCGCCTTCATGGGCTGTGCTTTCTCGTAAACTAGGGTTTCCGGCGCCGCCCCAGACGGAGCGGCGATCTGCCGCGAATCGGGCGCAAGCCCTCTCGCGAAGCGCGGCGCATTTGCTGCGCGAAGGGCGCAAAGTCAAGGATTTCCGGCATGCTCAGGGGAGGTAAAATAATACCGTCGCGCTTATTGCGTCGCAATCGAGCCGGTTTGGTCGCGCCTGCGCCCGTAAACATGCGCGCCCCAGGCGAAGGCCATGACCAGCAGCGCACCGGTCAGCTGATGCAGCGCGGCAAGCCAGATCGGCATGCCCGCAACCACCGTCGCGATGCCCAACAGGATCTGGACTCCGAATGCGATGTGAATGGCGACGGACGCCTTGCGATCCAGATGGCGCACTTTCCGGGCGAACCAGATCAGCGCCGCCACGGTGACGAAAGCCCACCAGCGGTGTTCGAAATGAATCAGGAAGGGATCGTGCGTCATCGCGTACCAAAGCCCGCGCGTATCGTCGTACTCAGGCACCAGCCGCCCCTGCATGAGGGGCCAGGTGTCGGAGGCAAGGCCCGCGTCGAGCCCGGCGACCCAGGCACCGAGCAGCAGCTGGATCGCGAGCACGCCGCCCGCCAGGCTCGCCGCCCAGCTCCAGCGCGCGGGTCTCGCCCGGCCGATCAGTGCCAGCCGCCTGAGGTCGAGCGCGGTCCATACCAGCCCGCCCAGCGTGAACAGTGCCGTCATTAGGTGGATCGAGAGCCAGAAATGGCTCACCGAGGTCATCTGCCCAGACAGGCCGCTCCTCACCATGAACCATCCGAACGCGCCCTGCATCGCACCCAGAGCCAGCAGCGCCACCAGCCGGGGCTTGTAGCCCTTGGGGATCGCGCCGCGCGCCCAGAACCACGCCAGCGGCAAAGCGAAGGCGAGACCCACCAGCCGGCCCAGCAAACGGTGGAACCACTCCCAGAAGAAGATGAATTTGAACGCAGCCAGATCCATCCCCGCCGGCCCGGTCTCGTAACGGAACTGAGGCGATTGCTTGTAGAGCGCGAATTCGGCCTGCCAGTCCGCTTCGCTCAGCGGGGGCAGGGCACCCGTCACCGGCTTCCATTCGGTGATCGACAAGCCGCTCTCGGTCAGCCGGGTGACGCCCCCCACCACGACCATCGCCAGCACCAGCGCGGCGACGATCCATAGCCAAGTGGCCAATGCCAGCGGCCGGGTTTTTGTCGGAGACTTCAGGATCGGAGCGTTCATGCCGAGCCTGTTGGTCCACTGTGCGAGAATCGGCAAGCTCTGCGCGGTGTTCGACATATCTGAACGGGCTATCGAGTGGGGATCGAAAGGAATTTCGTGCGATGGCTCTTGAAAAATGATACATCATCACATAACTCGCCGCCATCGATGGCCCGCCTGTTCAATCCGATTCGTCTGCGGCTGGACCGCATGGGCATTGCACTTTCCGCGCTTTGCGCGGTGCATTGCGTGCTCAGCATCGTCCTGGTTTCGGCGCTGGGGCTGAGCGGCGGATTCCTAGCCGATCCCGATCTTCACCGTATCGGCCTGGTGCTGGCGACCCTGATCGCCGGCGTCGCGATTGGCTGGGGCGCGCTGCGCCACCGGATGGCGGCGCCTTTCGTAATCGCGATGACCGGTCTCAGCTTCATGGGCGGGGCGCTCGCGGTCGAGCATGGCCCGCAGGAGGCGGTTCTTACCATCATCGGCGTGGCGCTCGTATCGCTTGGTCACATCCTGAACTTGCGCCAACACCGCTGCTGACCCTATCGCGCGCGGCATGACCGCAACCCACACCATCACCGTCAACGGCGAGTCCCGCCGTACGTCTTCCCACACCGTCGCCGACCTCGTCCGTGAAATCGGCCTCGATCCGGCCAAGGTCGCGGTCGAACGCAATGGCGAAATTGCTCCGCGCTCAACGCTGGAGGCGGTGGCGCTGGCCGATGGCGACACGCTGGAAATCGTGCATTTCGTGGGTGGCGGAGACAATGCGGACAGTTGGACCGTTGCGGGCCACAGCTTCACCTCGCGGCTGATCGTCGGCACCGGAAAATACAAGGATTTCGCCCAGAACGCCGCGGCTCTCGAGGCGAGTGGAGCCCAGATCGTTACCGTCGCGGTGCGCCGTGTCAACGTCAGCGATCCCAAGGCGCCGATGCTGACCGACTTCATCGATCCGAAGAAGGTGACCTATCTCCCCAACACGGCGGGCTGCTTCAATGCCGACGAAGCAATCCGCACCCTGAGGCTGGCGCGCGAGGCGGGCGGCTGGGATCTCGTCAAGCTCGAGGTGCTGGGAGAGGCAAAGACGCTTTATCCCGACATGCGCGAGACTCTCAAGGCGACCGAGGTGCTGGCCAAGGACGGGTTTCACCCGATGGTCTATTGCGCCGACGATCCTATTGCCGCGAAACAGCTGGAAGACGCGGGCGCGGTGGCGATCATGCCGCTGGGCGCGCCGATCGGGAGCGGGCTGGGTATCCAGAACCGCGTTACCATCCGCCTGATCGTGGAGGGGGCCAGCGTCCCGGTGCTTGTCGATGCGGGCGTCGGCACGGCGAGCGACGCCGCGGTCGCGATGGAATTGGGTTGCGACGGTGTGCTGATGAACACGGCCATTGCCGAGGCCAAGGATCCCATCCGCATGGCCCGCGCGATGAAGCTGGCGGTGGAGGCGGGGCGCGAGGCTTATCTCGCGGGACGCATGGCGACGCGAAAATATGCGGACCCTTCCAGTCCGCTGGCCGGGTTAATCTGACCTAGCGCGATGATGCGCAGTGATGCGGGTCTATGGCTTACGCGCTGTTAACCACTCGCGTGCATGATTACCTTCATCACGAAGGAGGCCCGCATGGCTGGTGTCAATACCGCGTCGATCACCATCGCGGAGATGCGCGAATTCGCGAGCTTCACGCCTGCGGAACAGCGATACATTCGTCGCGGTCTCGATATCGGCCTCGCCCGCCGTGACGCCTTTACCCTCTGGGGCCGCTCTCCCCAGGAATGCAATTCGATCCGCGGGCAGTACGTCGCCTATCAGGAACTGAAGAGCCTGCGGGGCGATCGTCCGGACGAAGACAGTCTAGAGGGCATCGAAATCTTCTGTGGCAAGCTTACCCGCCTCGCTGCGTTCGATCTGGCGCAGGACCGGATCGAAAGCTTCGGCGCCTTCCGTTTCCTCTACGAGCGCCTGCTGGGCGCCGCCATTCGGCCTTGGCTCCCGAGCGCCTTCTGCGCCGCGAGCGCCCTGCCGCAGATCGCACCGGGTCGCCGCAAGCTGCTGCTGCAATCGCTGAGCGAGGCGGCCGCGACGGCTTCGGGCTGGTCGGAACGCGAGCCGAGCTTCTATCCCGAATTCATCGAGGAAGCGGCGGCCTGACAAGCGAACCTTAAGGATTGCATGGCACCTTGCGAACGTGTCGGCGCTTTTTCCGCAGGAGCAATTCAAACTAGTTGGAGCCGATACAGCGGCTCAGGCGGGCGCGATGTGGCGCGGCGCCATGATCGAACGCTTCGCCCGGCTCGAAGCGACGGCGCTGCAATGCCTCTTCGCGATCAAGGGGGATGCCGGCGAAACGCTTTCGGGATCATGCGTCGCCTGGGATCGCTTCCCGATACTCGACGCATGCCTGGACGAGCCACGATTTGCGGCCCGATCGGCCAAGCTGAAGATTCTTCTGAAAAAGATTGGGGACCGGCGCGAGTTTCGTACCGGGCTTGCTCACGGAACGATCAAATCTTCATCGGCAGGTCTTGTTCTGACCTGAGATGCCCGGATCAATGGACGCTGGGAGAAGCGCCAAAGGAGCCTGCCCTGGCTGGAAGTGCTCCAATCCCTCGTCGAGCTCGACAAATTGGCCAGCGATTTTTCCAGCCAGGTCGGCCAGATTCGACGCCTCTGCACTGGGACCGAGTAATTTAGCCCCGATACAGCCCATCCAGCCGCTCTCCGTACGCTTCGCGGATCTTGTGGCGGCGGATCTTCATCGAGGGGGTCAGCTGCTCGTTCTCGATGGTGAAGGGCTCGTCGGCGAAGGCGAAGCCCCGGATCTTCTCGATGACCGAAAGCTCCGCATTGACGCGGTCCACCGCGCTGCGGATCGCGGCGCGGAATTCGGGCGAAGACTGCGCTTGCCTGCAGTCCATCTTGCGTCCCTGCTCCTTGCACCAGTCAAACGCCCACTCGGCATCCGGCACCACCAGGCCCACGACATAGGGGCGCTTGTCCCCGCTCACCATCGCCTGAGCGATTTCCGGTTGCAGCGTCAGCATGCCTTCCAGCTTCTGGGGGGCGATGTTGTCGCCCTTGTCGTTGACGATCATGTCCTTCTTGCGGTCGGTGATCACGATCCGGCCCCCATCGTCGATATGGCCGATATCGCCGGTGTGCAGCCAGCCATCTCTGATGGCCCGCTCGGTCTCCTGGCGGTTCTGCCAATAGCCGTGCATAACCAGTTCGCCGCGCACCAGAATTTCGCCATCTTCCGCGATCTTCACCTCCACGCCGCGCAGGGGTGGGCCGACGGAGGCCATGGAGATACCTGCCGCAGGGCGGTTGCAGCTGATCACGGGTCCGGCCTCGGTCTGGCCATAGCCCTGCAGCATGGTCAGCCCCATCGCTTCGAAGAAAATACCCACCTCGGGGTTGAGAGGCGCGCCGCCTGAAACCATCGCCTTGATCCGCCCGCCGAACTTGGCGCGGATCTTGGGCCGCAGCAGCTTTTCGACCGCGAGGTCGCGTGCCCTGTCTCCGAAACGCGGGCGGCCTTGCGCGCGCCGTTCGCCGACCGCCAGCGCGATGTCCATCAGCCCGCTCGCCACGCGGCCCTGCTTTTCGATCTGCTTCATGATCCGCGTGCGCAGCACTTCGAACAGGCGCGGCACGACCACCATGAAGGTCGGCCGGGTCTCCTCGATATTGCTGGCCAGCTTCTCCAGCCCTTCGGCGTAATAGATCTGCGCGCCCACGCCGATAGGAAGATACTGGCCGCCGGTGTGCTCATAGGCATGGCTCAGCGGCAGGAACGACAGGAAGCGTTCGTCCTTCACGAGCCCGAAATCGTTGATCAGCACTTCGGCAGCGCCCGCCGCGTTGCACAGGATCGCGCCGTGGTGCTGCATCACCCCGCGCGGCGCGCCGCCTGTGCCGCTGGTATAGATGATACAGGCGGTCGTCTCTCGCCCGATAGCGGCGATGCGCTGCTCCACCGCGCGCCGAGCTTCGGCTGCATCGCCTTCCAGCATCGAAGCCCAAGAATGGCAATCCACGCCGCCCGACTGATACTGGCGAATACCGTCCATGGTCACGATGTGCTCGACAACGCCGGTGCGCATGATCGCGGGTATCAGTGGAACGGATAGCTTTTCGTTGGACACGATCACCGCGCGCGCACCGGAATTGTCCAAGATATGCACGTGATCGCGCTCGGTATTGGTTACATAGGCGGGCACGGTGACCAGGCCGGCGGCCATGATCGCGAGGTCAGCGATACACCATTCGGGCCGGTTTTCGCTGACCAGGGCGACGCGGTCGCCATCCTCCAGCCCCAGCTTGCGCAGATTCTCCGCCAGAAGGCAGACCCGGTCGGCTGCTTCGCGCCAGCTTATGGTGGCCCATTCGCCGTTCCGCTTGGCACCCAGGAAAGGGGTATCGCCGCCTTCCTGCGCCCGCTTGAGGAACAGGGCGACGAGATTATTGGCGGCATCGATGTCCGAAAGCACGGGCAGGCATCCTCGCGAGCGTTATTCTTGTGTCGCAGTTGTCTGCGTTGCGATGGGTTTAGGCTGGCCCCGATCCGACGGCAAGCATCCCTGTATCACGGGGCATCCACACTGCCCTGCAAGCGGGGGTCGCGCGCGGACTGCCATTGTCCGTCCACCATGCCGACCGCGCCCGCCTTCACCGGCGCTTCCCGCGCCACGATCTGCGTGTGGCCCAGCGCCCTGAACCGGTCCATGGCCGCTTCGAGCCAGGTTCCTTTTTCGACCATTACCTGATTGCCGTAGGCCATCAGGAAGGGCAGGCCCAGCGCGTCCTCTGGCGAGAGGCCGAAATCGATGAAGCCGATGATGCTGCGCGCGGTCTGGACCGGGATCGTCGCTCCGCCTGCCGCGCCGATCGCCAGCACCGGGCGGCCTTCCGGATCCCACACGACGAAAGGCGCCATCGAGCTGCGCGGACGCTTGCCGCCCTCCACCCGGTTGGCCACCATCTTGCCGTCCACGCTCGGGTTGCGGCTGAAGTCCGTCAGCTCGTTGTTGAGGAAGAAACCCCCTGCCATCAGCCCAGAGCCGAAGGCGCTTTCGATGGTGGAGGTATAGCTCACCATCGTCCCGTCGCGATCGACCGCCGCGAAGTGGGTGGTCCCATGCTCTTCGGGTTCGTCGCCATCGGCAAACGCGGCCCGGGCCCCGGCGGGCGAACCTGCTTCGACCGTTACCAGGCTCTTTTCGGGCGAGATCATGGCGCTCCGCTTGGCCAGATAGCTCTTGTCGAGCAGGCCCGCCACCGGGACCGGCACGAAATCGGCATCTGCCGCATAGAGCTCGCGGTCGGCATAGGCGAGACGCTGGGCCTCAGTGAAAAGATGCCAGACCTCCGGATTTTTCGGTCCCATCGCTGCAAGATCGAATCGCTCCAGCATTCCCAGGATCTGGAGGACGGCGATGCCGCCCGATGTCGGCGGGCCCATTCCGCACAGGCGATAGCCGCGATAGCTGCCGCAGACCGCATCGCGCGGCTTGGCTTCATAGCTCGCCACGTCCTGCGGCGTCATCGCGCCCGGCCTGGGAGTGGCGGCGGCAACGGTTTGCGCCAAGGATTTCGCCAGTTCGCCCTGATAGAAGGCATCGGGCCCGCCACGCGCGACTGCTTCCAGCGTCTGGGCCAGCTCCTCGTTCTTCGCCAGTTCGCCCAGCGGCTTGGGCGAGCCGTCGGGCTGGAACAGCCAGGCTTTGGCGGCAGGATTGTCGGCAATGAACTCGCCACTGTTGGTCAGCGATGTAAACATGCGTTCGTTGATCGCGAAGCCCTTGCGCGCAAGATCGATGGCGGGGCCGAACAGCACCGGCCAGGGCAATTTCCCGAAGCGCTTGTGGGCTTCCCACGCCAGTTCGATATTGCCCGGAACCCCCAC
>NZ_JBELMO010000031.1:0-30903 GCF_042095715.1 Qipengyuania sp.
CCTTGACGATCGGAATGTTGTCACCGTCGAAGTCGTAGCTCGAAAGCAGCTCGCGAACTTCCAGTTCGACCAGCTCCAGGAGCTCTTCGTCGTCGACCTGGTCGACCTTGTTCAGGTAGACCACCAGCTGCGGCACACCGACCTGACGAGCGAGCAGGATGTGCTCGCGTGTCTGCGGCATCGGGCCGTCGGCAGCGTTCACAACCAAGATAGCGCCGTCCATCTGAGCGGCACCGGTGATCATGTTCTTCACATAGTCGGCGTGGCCGGGGCAGTCGACGTGCGCGTAGTGACGCTTGTCGCTCTCATACTCGACGTGTGCGGTCGAGATGGTGATGCCGCGCTCGCGTTCCTCGGGAGCCTTGTCGATGTTTGCGAAATCGACAGCAGCGCCGCCGTAGGTTTCAGCCATCACCTTGGTGATCGCAGCCGTCAGCGTGGTCTTGCCATGGTCGACGTGACCGATGGTGCCGATGTTGCAGTGCGGCTTGTTGCGCTCGAATTTTTCCTTCGCCATTTTACGAAATACCTCTGATTGAAAGTTGGAAATCCGCGAGGTGAAGGCGGCGCCCTGCGGAATCAGGCGCCGCCCCTAGACCCTGCCTGCCAGTTAAGCAAGCTTCTCCTTGACTTCGGCCGCGACGTTCGCCGGGACCTCGTCATAGTGGCTGAACTGCATCGTGTACTGGGCACGACCTTGCGTGAAGGACCGCAGTTCGTTGACGTAGCCGAACATGTTGGCAAGCGGCACATTGGCTTCGACCGCCTGGGCATTGCCGCGGCTATCGGTACCCTGGATCTGACCACGGCGGCTGTTGAGGTCGCCGATGACGTCGCCGAGATAATCCTCGGGAGTCACGACCTCAACCTTCATGATCGGCTCCAGCAGCTTGATGCCGGACTTCTGTGCCACTTCGCGCATGGCGCCGCGACCGGCGATTTCGAACGCAATCGCGCTCGAGTCGACGTCGTGGTACGCACCATCGTAGAGTTCGACCGTGAAATCGATGATCGGGAAGCCGACCAGATAGCCGCTTTCAGCCTGCTCGCGCAGACCCTTCTCGATCGCCGGGATGTATTCCTTCGGAATGTTGCCGCCCTTGATGTTGTCTTCAAAGACAAAACCCTGGCCGCGCTCGCCCGGAGTAACCTTGATCTTCACGCGGCCGAACTGGCCGGAACCACCCGACTGCTTCTTGTGCGTGTAGTCGATATCCACCGGCTTTCCGAGGTATTCACGGTAAGCCACCTGCGGTGCACCGACGTTCGCCTCAACCTTGAACTCGCGCTTCATGCGATCGACGAGGATGTCGAGGTGAAGCTCGCCCATGCCCTTGATGATCGTCTGACCGCTTTCGTGGTCCGTGGAGACGCGGAAGCTCGGATCTTCGGCAGCAAGGCGATTGAGCGCGACGCCCATCTTTTCCTGGTCGGCCTTAGTCTTGGGCTCCACCGATAGCTCGATCACCGGATCGGGAAACTCCATGCGCTCCAGGATGATCGGCTTGGCCGGATCGCAGAGCGTGTCGCCGGTCGTGGTGTCCTTCATGCCCGCCAGAGCGACGATATCGCCGGCAAATGCCTCTTCGATGTCCTCGCGGTTGTTCGAGTGCATCAGCAGCATGCGGCCGATCTTTTCCTTCTTGTCCTTCACGCTGTTCAGGACCTGACCCTTGGTCAGCTTGCCGGAATATATACGCGTAAAGGTGAGCGAGCCCACGAAGGGATCGTTCATGATCTTGAAGGCCAGCGCGCTGAAGGGCTCGTCGTCGGATGACGGACGGGTCTCTTCCTTGTCGCTGTCAGGCAGCACACCCTTGATGGCGGGCACGTCGAGCGGGCTCGGCATGTAATCGACCACGGCGTCGAGCAGGGGCTGCACGCCCTTGTTCTTGAAGGCCGAACCGCAGGTCACGGGCACGAAGTCGCGCGCCATGGTGCCCTTCCGGATGAGCTTCTTGAGGGTCGCGATGTCGGGCTCGTTACCTTCCAGATAAGCTTCCATGATATCGTCGTCCTGTTCGACGACGGTCTCGATCAGCTTCTCACGGTATTCGGCGGCCTTGTCGGCGAGGTCCGCCGGGATGTCGACGAATTCGTACTTCGCGCCCAGGTCTTCGGCCTGCCAGACGATGCCGCGGTTGTTGACGAGATCGACGACGCCCTTGAGATCGCTTTCCGCACCGATCGGGAGATAGAGAACCAGTGGGGTCGCGCCGAGGCGGTCGATGATCGACTGCACGCAGTAATAGAAATCCGCACCCGTGCGGTCGAGCTTGTTGATGAAGCACATCCGCGGCACGCCGTATTTGTCGGCCTGGCGCCACACGGTTTCGGACTGCGGTTCGACGCCGGCAACGCCGTCGAATACCGCAACGGCACCGTCGAGCACGCGCAGCGAGCGTTCGACTTCGATGGTGAAGTCGACGTGGCCGGGGGTGTCGATGATGTTGATGCGGTACTTGGGCATGTCCGCACGAAGCGCTTCGGGATCCGAGCGCGGGTCCATGGTCGCGTCTTCGGGTGTCCAGAAGGTGGTGGTGGCGGCGGAAGTGATGGTGATCCCGCGCTCCTGCTCCTGCTCCATCCAGTCCATGGTCGCGGCGCCATCGTGCACCTCGCCGATCTTGTAGGACTTGCCGGTGTAGTAAAGGATACGCTCGGTCGTGGTGGTCTTGCCGGCATCGATGTGCGCCATGATGCCGATGTTGCGGTAGCGCTCCAGCGGATAGTCGCGGGCCATAGGAAATTCCTCGTCAGGTCGGGGGTGCGTGTGATGCCGCCCCCATATGGTAGGTTTTGTGTCTACTTAAAGACGTGACTGGCAGGAGATGCGGGCGGCGATCCTACACCGCCACCCGCTCACCCTGTTTACCAGCGATAGTGCGAGAAGGCGCGGTTCGCGTCCGCCATGCGGTGCGTGTCTTCGCGCTTCTTGACCGCGTTGCCGCGGTTGTTGGCGGCATCCATCAGCTCGCCCGAGAGACGCGCGGCCATGGTGGTTTCCGCACGCCCGCGCGAGGCGGTGATGAGCCAGCGAATGGCCAGCGCCTGGGCACGCTCGGGGCGAACCTCGACCGGCACCTGATAGGTCGCACCGCCGACGCGGCGCGAACGCACCTCGACCTGCGGCTTGATGTTCTCGAGCGCGGCGTGGAACACCTCGACCGGGTTCGCCTTGGCCTTGGTCTCGACCGTGTCGAGCGCGCCATAGACGATGCGCTCGGCAGTGGACTTCTTCCCGTCGAGCATGAGGTTGTTCATGAACTTCGACAGCACCTGATCGTTGAACTTGGGATCAGGCAGGATTTCCCGCTTTTCGGGACGACGACGACGTGACATTTCTCTGTCTCCAAATCTCTAACCGGCCCCTCCCCTCGTCATCCCCGCGAAGGCGGGGATCCAGGGCGGCCGGGAAAGCCTAAACGGCCTCGGGACTGGATCCCCGACAAGCCCGCCCGTGGCGACCTTTCGAGGATGACCATGCCCCCGGCATGGTCACTTCGGACGCTTGGCGCCGTACTTCGAACGGCTCTGCTTGCGGTCCTTCACACCCTGCGTATCGAGCACGCCGCGCAGGACGTGATACCGCACGCCGGGAAGGTCGCGCACACGCCCGCCGCGGATCAGCACGACGCTGTGTTCCTGCAGGTTGTGGCCTTCGCCCGGGATGTAGGAGATGACCTCGCGCTGGTTGGTCAGGCGCACCTTGGCCACCTTGCGCAAAGCGGAGTTCGGCTTCTTCGGCGTCGTGGTATAGACGCGAGTGCAGACACCGCGCTTCTGCGGGTTCTGCTCCATCGCAGGGACCTTGCTCTTGGCCTTCTGCGGAACGCGGCCCTTGCGGACCAGCTGGTTGATCGTCGGCATGAGTTCTCTCTTCACCGTATGAAGGTGCCACTGGACCGGATGGAGAATGCAGGAACGCGCCCGATCATGCCGTCGAACGGGCGCCCAAGGGCACCGAACGGGGGCGATCGCGCGAGCCTGAAACGCTCCACCCGGCACGGACACCGGGTTACTCTGACGGCTGCCCCAAGCATTCCGCGAGGCATTCCTAGTGGAATGCGCAGCACCGGGAAGCGCAGCTCTGCAAGGCAGACCTGATCCGGAGCCACTTGCCTCACGGTCCGCCCCAATAGAAAAGAGCCTGTCGCTATCCGCTCCAGGCCCCGGGACATCACCGGCAATGTTCAGCTCTATCTGACCGGCAGGGCAAGCGAGCCATCACCGGATGGGCGGGCGCATAATAGGACGCGCCTTTCGGGTCAAGTCCCAAACCCCGCCGTCCCGGCCGCAACTGCGGTGAGGAACCCCTGCCCCGATAGACCGTTCAGGCCGAAACCACGCATCGTGCGCCGCCTGACGCGCGCACAATCCATCGAGCGAGTTTTCGGAAGGAACGTCAAATGTTTGGATGGGCCATCGCCCTCGGCATCATCGCGCTGATCGCGGCCATATTGGGCTTCAGCGGTATCGCGGGAACTCTTGCCCATATCGCGATCATCATTTTCGTCATCGCCCTCATCGCGACGATCGTATTGTTCGTCCTGGGCTGGATGGGCGCCAGGCGCGTCGTTGACGGAAAATAGCCATTACGGCTTGCCATCGGGCGGATTGCAGCCCACCATTACCGAACCAACAAAGGGGAATATTATGAAATTCAACACTCTCATGCTGGCCGCACCGGTCCTCGCCCTCGCCACTCTGGGTGCATGCTCGGAAAGCGAGCAGGAAGCTCAGGAGGATCTGGCCGAGCAGCAGTACGAATCCCAGGAAGACGTGCTGGAAGAGCAGGCCGACCTGGCCGAGGCACAGGGCAACGAAGCGGCCGAAGAGACGCTCGACATGCAGGCCGACGCCATGGGCGAAGCCGGCGACCAGGCCGAAGACATGGTGGACGAAACCGCCCAGTAAGTCTTTCGCCATTGCCGCCCTTCACGGGCGGAGAAAAGAAGCGGCGCCTGTCTCCGGACGGGCGCCGTTTTTTGGGCGGCTGGATGATGTGCTTAATTTGGGAACTGAGCAAAAGAGCTCGAACTTTCGCAATAAAAATCTGGGCGCGTTCAGAATGCGCGCTGGTAGCATGTGTTTGACGGGCTATCCTCGTGGCCTTACATGGTTAATGGTTGTCAACGAAACGAGAAGTGTCGTTTGCGCGAACAAACTGTTGTCGAAGTCGTTAGACACCTAGCCAGCGGTCGCACTGAGCCATACCAATGTCGGTTGGATGACGGTGAACTCTACGCGGTAAAAGGAAGAAATGCGACAACGCGCGGACTGATTGCGGAAGCCATCGCAGCTGCCCTTGGACAACGCTTCGGGTTGCCTGTTCCAGATTTCGCTTGTTGCGAGATTCCACCTGATTTGCTGCGAACAATTCCCGACGACAATGTAAACCGCTCGCTAGGTTCTGGGGTATGCTTTGCTTCATTATGGATCGAGCCAGCCGACAACTTGACCATGCCGATGATCAAAAAGGTCGGTCCGGTGGCGCTTGCCGAGATATACGTCTTTGACCACTGGATTGAGAACGGCGACAGAACGCTCACTCCCATGGGCGAAAACGTAAATCTACTTTTCTCATTGCCCGACGAACGGCTCATCGCCATTGATCACAACCTGGCTTTCAGCGATACCCACGTGGACGACGACCTAAGCGTCCACGCTGGACGGGGGTCGTGGTTGAAAACCAAAGATCTCATCGGATTTCGCGATAAGCTGGAAGCAAAGATGAAGGAATTAACCACCTCAATCGATACCTTATGGGAAGAGCTCCCTTATGCATGGACCGATGAAGCTCCGGATATGCTCGAGAGGATTAAGCAGGGTCTCGCTAGAGTGGAAGAGAACGAATTTTGGAATGAACTCGGATGACCGGGCTTTTTAGATACTCAATAGTTAGGTTCCGCCCTTTTGCGGAGACTGGCGAATTTGCAAATGTCGGGATTGTTTTGACTGAAATTGGCGAAGGCCGGTCTGTATTTCGGCTGGCTCCAATGCGCTTTAGTCGGATCAAAAACTTTTTCGATGATTTCGCTTACCGCGCATACCGTCAGGCAATTAAATATCTAAGAAAGGATTTGGAACGAGCAGTGCGTCAAACCCCCCTCCTTCTTGATGGCAGTGAAGAAAGTTACTATTCTGAGTTCTATAGAGTTCGTGAATCAAGCGTTTTTTTCAGTGAAGCTCGGGTTTTGAAAAGCAAGGAGAGTATTGAAAATCTTGCCGATCAATTATATGATCGCTTTATACATCGAAATTTCGCTTCTTCTGAGAACCTTGAGGCAACGCTCACGAAAAACTTAAGAACAACCTTACGTTCACATGGAATAACTCACCTTAGAAATCTTAGGGTCGAAGACGACGTAGTCCCGATAATCTTACCACTCGCCTATCGCTCTGACGAGATCTATGGGATCAAGCCTCTCGCATTTTCTCAAAAAACGCCATTGAGCGTATTCGACCATGGATCGAGTTGGAAAACGCGATTTGAGTACCTTCTGAATCGTAAGAAGCTGCGGCCACATAATGTTCTTTTGGCGCTCGCGCCTCCTGAAAATGACGATCCTTCCTTTGCAGAAGCATATCGATTGGTTGAAGATGAACTGAGGCAATTACCTTTTCAGAAAGTTGTCGCTGATCGCTCATCAGTCGCCACTTCTAGGATCGTGCAGTTTGCGGGCGAAATGCCCATTGATCATCGGTTATTCACAAGTCACTAAAGCGATACGAATTTCGCTCGTTCACAACCTCAATCGTAGGAGCCATTCCACGCCCGTCGACCGTTGTTCCAACAAGGTAGAATCCTTTGCCAACCACAACCCCGAAGACCCCATCCATATCGACGCCGCCGATGCGCGCGGGGCGGATGTCGTGCTGCGCAAGAAGCGGGAGCGGTGGATTTTCGTCGGCGGGCTGGTGGGGCTCGTGCTGCTGGTGCTGATCTTGCGGCGGTTCGCCTGAGCCGCCCGCACATGACGGGAAAGCCCGTGCCAGCCGCAGAAGGACCGTAAACGAATAACCTATTAGGTTATTTTATTCTGTCCTATTGGTTCGCGACAGTGCAAAGTTGCGGACATGATGACAACACACGATTCGTATGACGGGGCCGGGGTCGCTTGGCTGCTTTCGGGCGGCGCGGCGGTTTTGCTGGCGCCCTCGGGTGCCGGGCACAATGCGTCCGCGTCGCGTGGCTTCCTCCGCGCAAGCGCTCCGGGCGGCCCTTGGCCTTGCGTTTCGCCGAGGCGACCCGGAGCATTCGGACCCGTTGACCTCCGGAGGGTCATGCCATGAGCACCCGCGCCATTCCGCGACAGGGGAGCAGTGCCGTCGCCAATCCCGGCCCTCTGCCCGAGGAGGACGATCCGCTGCTCGCCTTCGCGCCTTTCGTCCATACGCACCCGCGGCGCAATTCCATCACGCCCGATCTCCAGCGCCGGTTCGTCGCCACGCTGGCCGCGACCGGCATCGTGCAGCAGGCCGCGCGCAGCATCGGCAAGAGCATGGAGGCGCTCTACAAGCTGCGCGCGCGGCCGGGGGCGGAAGGCTTTGCCGCCGCCTGGGACGAGGCGCTGGGCTGGGGGTTGCAGCGGCTGGAGGACTGCGCGATCGAGCGCGCTCTGTCGACCGGCAATCCGGCGGGCAATGCGATGCTGTGCTTCGTCCTCGGCCGGCGCGAGCGCCATCTAGTCGACATCCGCGATCTGGAACCCGGCCACCCCGTCTATGAAACCATCCGCGGCGAGGTGCTGGAGGAGGTCGAGGCATTCCTCTCTCAGGGTCGGGCGGACCAGCCGAGCAAGGGGCCGGATTCAGCAAGTTGCGCTGGAAAGCGGCGCAAAACCGCGTAGTTTCCCCTATTGTTCCTCGTCGCAAATCCTTCAAACTCACTGATCCAATTTGCCCAGTGTTGCGGGAGCTTCGGCTCCGTTCGCCACTCGCTTCGGGCCGCGCGGTGACGACGGATCCGGCTTTCCGCCTGATGGGGGGAGAGACCTGACGGGATGGATCGCCTCGCGACCGACCTAGCTCCAGCAGAGATCATGGCCCTGGGCCTGGCACTTGCGCTGTGCGCGGCGGGCGTGGGTCTGGCCACCCGCTATGCCCGCCGGGCGCAGAAACCCACGGGGCGCGAACCGGGCGCGGCGATATTGGCGATCCTCGCGCTCAGCGTCCCTATCCTGGCCTTTACCTTCCAGATCACGCTGGTGGCCGACCAGGGCCATTACGCCCCCGCCGCCGCAGCCGCCCATGTGGCGCTGACCCTCGGAATCGCTGGGCTGAGCATATGGTGGATCACCGGAAGGGCGCGACCCGCTGGCCTGTTGTTCGTGGCGCTGGTGGGTTGCGCGGCCCTGGCGGGGGCGCTGGCGATCGAGCTCCCCTCCCTGTTCGCTGTCGAAAGCCAGCAATCGGGCGAACCCTTCGGCCGGCGGCCTGTCGCCAGTGCCGTGCTTCTGCTGCTGACCGCGCTGCTGCTGGTGGGGCTCAAGGCGGGCGACATGATGATGGCGAGCAGCCAGCGCGATCTTCACGAGGATTTCCGCCGCTCCATGGGGCTGGACCCGGAAACCGGGCTTGCGCGAATGAAGGTGGTACGCGCGGAATTTGCCCGCCGGGTTGCACTGGGCGAACCCGAACGGATGATCGCCATGGCATCCTTCCAGATCGCCAACCTTCCCGAACTCCGCGCGCAATACGGTTCCTCCTTCGCAGATCACGTGGTCAGATTGGTGGGCTCGCTGCTCGAAAGCCAGAAGGCCGCCGCCGCAGTCGTTGCGCACGAGGGCCGCGGACGCTTCACCGGTATCGACTATGTCGAAAACGCGGCCGAAATGGAGCAGCGGATGCGGCGGCTGGCGGCAAGCTATGCTTCTGATCTTGTTGTCAAGAGCCGCCCCGTCCGGGTGGAGGTGCGCATCGGCGTGGCGTTCTATCCCACGGACGGCGCCGACGCGGGCGCGGTGGAGGAGAAAGCGCATTCGGCGCTCGAGGTGGCCCTGTCCGATCCGCTGGGCGACGTGGTGCTGCACAATCTGTTCGATGCCGCCGAGGTGAAGCGCAAGGCGACGCTCGCCAACGACATGCGCGGCGCGCTGGGCCGGGATGAACTGGCGCTTTTCCTGCAACCTCAGGTCACGCTGAGGGACCGTCGGATCATAGGCTACGAAGCATTGCTTCGTTGGCGCCATCCGGAGCTGGGGCTGGTATCGCCGGGCGAGTTCGTGCCTCTGGCCGAATCCAGCGGGCTGATCGTGCAACTCGGGGAATGGGCTCTTCGGGAATCGTGCCGTGCCGCGAGCGCCTTGCCGCCCGAATATCACGTCGCGGTCAATCTCTCGCCGCTCCAGCTGCGGCAGAAGGACCTGCCCGATTGCATAATGGACGCACTCAAGGCTTCCGGAATCGAACCGCATCGGCTGGAGATCGAACTTACCGAAACGCTCCTGATCGACGATCCGAGCGTTGCGCTGGTCATGCTCGAACGGATGAAGGCGCTGGGCGTCAGGCTGGTGCTGGACGATTTCGGCGCCGGCTATTCCTCCATGTCCGTACTCAAACGCTTTCCCTTCGACAGGGTCAAGCTGGACCGATCCTTCGTTGAAGACGTCCCTCGAAGTTCAAAGGCGGAGGCGATCCTGCACGCCATGTTCGATCTGGGGCGCAAGCTGGAAATGCCTGTCATGGCGGAAGGCGTGGAAAGCGAATGGCAGCTGTTCGCGTTGGAACGCGCCGGCTGCGAGGTTTTCCAGGGCTTCATGGGCGGGCGCCCGTGCCCTGCGGAACAGGTGCTGGCCGATCCCGGGCAGTCCAATCGGGATGGTAACGATCCGCGAAACGATGTGGAAGCGCTGCGGGTCTAGTTTTCCAAAGAAGCCCGAAATCGCCCCCTTGCCAAAGCCGCCACGCTTCGCCATAGGCGCGCCTTCCGCATGGATTGCGGGCGGTTTCGCCCCAGCCTTTCGCCGGAACGCCCGGGTAGCTCAGTGGTAGAGCAGACGACTGAAAATCGTCGTGTCGGTGGTTCGACTCCGCCCCTGGGCACCACTTTCTTCCGCCTCTTTCCAGAATCTCTGGCGCGCTCGCGCCAATAAGGATGATCGCGCCCCGAGATCCGGCTTCCGCAAATCGAGGGGCCTCACCCTTGCCCTTACCGCTCGCCGCCGTCATGACGCCACCATGCATGAAGCCAGCCAGTACGGGCTTTCCCCCTTCGACATCGCCGCCCTTCTGATCGTCGCATCGGCGCTGTTCGGCACCTTCAACCATCATGTCCTCAAACTGCCGCACGTCATCGGCTTGACCGTGATGGGCGCGCTGGCGGCGATCGGGCTGATGGTGGCGAATTGGCTGATGCCGGGCACCATGATCGACAACTGGGTGTCCAGCTTGCTGGTGCGCATCAATTTCACCGACACGCTGCTACAGGGCATGCTCAGTTTCTTGCTGTTCGCGGGCGCGCTGCACGTGGACCTTGAACGCCTGAAGCGGGGCTGGTTGCCGGTGCTGCTGCTGTCCACCGTGGGCGTCTTGCTTTCGACCGCCATCGTCGGCGGCCTGACCTGGGGCGTCGGATCGCTGATCGGCCTGCCGATTGCGCCGATCTGGTATTTCGTTTTCGGCGCGCTCATCAGCCCCACCGATCCAGTGAGCGTCTTGGGCGTGCTGAAGGAAGAGGCCGTCCCGCCCGGCCTTCAGGCCGCCGTCGCCGGGGAAAGCCTGTTCAACGACGGCG
Source organism: Qipengyuania sp. (assembly GCF_042095715.1). Classification (GTDB taxonomy): domain Bacteria; phylum Pseudomonadota; class Alphaproteobacteria; order Sphingomonadales; family Sphingomonadaceae; genus Qipengyuania. The sequence continues at coordinate 10,739 of NZ_JBELMO010000031.1, forward strand.
TGGGAATCGTGATCTTCGTGATCCTGCTCAATGCGGCGATCACGGGCGCCGATTTCAGCCTGGCGGAGGGAGCGAGACTGTTCGCCATCGAGGCGGGCGGCGGCGTGCTGCTGGGCCTGGCACTGGGCTATGTCGGATTCCGTGGGCTTGCGAGCATGGACAATTACTCGCTGGAAGTTTTGATCACGCTGGCGCTGGTCATGGGCGGCTATGCGCTGGCCATGAACCTGCACCTTTCGGGACCGCTGGCGATGGCCGTCGCCGGCCTGTGGATCGGCAACCAGGGCGTCGAGCACGCAATGAGCGATCTGACCGAGGATTATGTGGTCAAGTTCTGGGAATTGATCGACGAGCTGCTCAATTCCGTCCTGTTCCTGCTGATCGGGCTGGAACTGATCGCCCTGGTGCCCGGAATTCCGCATCTCCTGATCGCGCTGGCGGCGATCCCCATCACGCTGACCGCGCGCGGCGCGGCGGTGACGGTAACCACGCAGATCGTGCCGGGAACGCGCCTGTCCGACCGGGGTGCGGGGCGCATCCTGTGGTGGGGGGGGCTGCGCGGCGGTATTTCCGTGGCGCTGGCCCTGTCTTTGCCGGAAGGCCTCACCCGGGAGCTCCTGCTGGCGGCCACTTTCGCCGCCGTGCTGTTCAGCGTGCTGGTCCAGCGCGCCACCATCGGCAAGCTGATAGCGCGGCTGAAGGGCGACCACGTGGAATGCGTGGAAGAGACCGATGTGCCCGATCCCCAGGCCGCCTCCCGAGCCTGATTGCCCTTCCCCATCCCTTGCGGTAACGGGGGCGACATTCCGCCGGTCTTGCGCCGCATCGCGCCCCGGCGCTAATCGATTTCAATCTTCAGGAAAGCACCGCCCATGTCCCGCCGCCGCCAGATCTACGAAGGCAAGGCCAAGATCCTTTACGAGGGTCCAGAGCCGGGCACCATCATCCAGTACTTCAAGGACGATGCCACCGCCTTCAATGCCCAGAAGAAGGGCACGATCAACGGCAAGGGCGTGATCAACAATCGCATCAGCGAATACGTGTTCACGCGCCTCAATCACATCGGCGTGCCAACACACTTCATCCGCCGCCTCAACATGCGCGAGCAGCTGGTTCGGCAGGTGGAAATCGTGCCTATCGAAGTGATCGTGCGCAATGTCGCCGCCGGATCTATCTGCAAGCGGCTGGGCCTGGAAGAAGGCGAACCGCTGCCGCACACGCTGATCGAATATTGCCTCAAGGACGATGCCCTGGGCGATCCGAAGATTTCCGAAGAGGAAATCGCCTGTTTCAACTGGGCGGGCCGCGAGGAGATGGCCGACATCTCCAGCATGGCGATCCGCATCAACGATTTCCTGTGCGGATTGTTTTCGGCGATCGACATCCGGTTGATCGACTTCAAGCTGGAGTTCGGCAGGTTGTGGGATGGCGATTACAGCCGCATCATCCTGGCCGACGAGATCAGCCCCGACGGTTGCCGTCTGTGGGACATCAACACGGGCGAAAAGCTCGACAAGGACCGCTTCCGCCGCGACATGGGCGGAGAGGAAGAGGCCTACCGCGAAGTGGCACGCCGTCTCGGCCTGCTGAACGAAGGCGACAACGGCCCCGGCGAAGTCGTCGACATGGCCCACCACCGCGGACGGCTGCGGGGCGGCGGCAAACCCAAGAAGGGCTGACTGCCCGGCCTTGCTAGCGGGCGTTGGTGGAGGCATAGGCAGCCGCCAGATCAGCAGTCGCCAGCCCTTGTCAGCCGGAGAGCACAATCATGAAAGTCCGCGTCCACGTCAGCCTCAAGCCCGGGGTTCTCGACCCGCAGGGGCGCGCTGTTCACCATGCCCTGGGCGGGCTTGGTTTCGATGGCGTGTCGGACGTGCGCGTGGGGCGCAGCATCGACCTCGTCGTCGCTGACGGCACCACCGATTCCGATCTGGAAGCAATGTGCGAGAAGCTGCTCGCCAACACCGTGATCGAGAATTACCTCATCGAGAAACTGGAAGGGGCCGCAGCGTGAACTGGCGCGCCGCTGTCGTCACTTTCCCCGGATCGAACTGCGACCGGGATATGGCGGTGGCGCTGGAGCGCGCATCAGGAACGCCCGCGCTCCGCGTATGGCACGGCGATGCCGATCTGCCGAAAAACCTCGATTTCATTGCCCTGCCCGGTGGCTTTTCCTACGGCGACTATCTGCGCTGTGGAGCGATGTCCGCTGTCAGTCCGATCATGCGCAGCGTCATCCAGGCCGCCGGTCGCGGCGTGCCGGTCCTTGGCGTGTGCAACGGATTTCAGGTTCTGGCGGAGGCACGGCTGCTGCCCGGCGCACTGATGCGCAACGCAGGCCAGACGTTCATCTGCCGACACGTGGCCTTGCGCGTGGAGAACAGCCAGAGCCTGTTTACGGCCCGCTACGATCAGGGGGAGGAAATCTCCATTCCCGTCGCCCACCACGATGGCAATTATTACGCCGATAGCGAAACGCTGGACCGGCTAGAGGCCGAAGGGCGGGTTGCTTTCCGCTATGTTACGGGCTGCAACGGTTCGCAGCGCGATATCGCGGGAATCCTCAACGAGGCCGGCAATGTGCTGGGCATGATGCCTCACCCCGAACGCGCGGTCGACCCGGCGCACGGCGGAACGGACGGGCTGCGGTTGTTCGAAAGCGCGATCGGCGCGCTGGTCGGGGCCTGATCGTCCGCAGCGCTCAAGAGCCGGCGGATTCGACCTTCGATAACCCGGCCATGATATCGTCCCGGTCGCCCTGAAAGCTTGCCCTGTCCGCCGCATGTTCGGCGAAAGCGCGCGCTTGCCCGATCAGGAACGCGGTCAGGCCGGCAGGCTGTCCCGCTTTGCGGCCCCGCTCCACCAGTTTGCGAATATTATCGAGAAGCCGCAGCGTGACCGATGGATAGTCGCAGGCCGCCTGACGCAGAGCCGCCAGCGGATCCCTGAACAAGCCTTCGAAATCCTGGCCCGGCAGTTCGAAGCGCCGATCCCTTGCCCACACGGCGACAAGTCCGTCGTCGACCCAGCGATCCGCCTGACCCTCCATCGCCTTTGCCAGCCGATCGGCACAGGCTATCGCGGTGTAGAAGTCATTGACCGCGGGCGACAGCGCTCTTGCCGCGATTTCAACCAGCAGGCGAACGCGGAAGACCACGCCCTGCGCATCGCTGCGAAAGTCGCCGATCGCCACGCTGTCGGAAAGCTTTTCGCAATCCGCATACGGGTATTGCAGGCGCAACATCGGCTCTCCTGCGAGCACATGCTGGCCGGGGGCACAGCAAACGCGGATCGCGCCCTCGTGCTGACGCAGCATCCTGGCCAATCGCGGAAGGTCCGCGCCTTCCACGTACCCCTCGCGCGGAGCGGTAATCGTCTGCCCCCATTCGCCCGCGAATTCCGTGCCCGAGCTGAGCTCGTTTTCGGGTTTGGCCGCCTCTTTGCCGAGATAATGGATCGACCGATCGACAAAGATCGTGCGCCCCAGATCATGCAGGGCCACCGACAGCATCAGCACGTTGATGGCCTGGAACCCGATGACCGCGCCGATCGAACCCAGAGGCGTGCGAGACAAGGGCGCTTCCGCATCGATCGCACCCAGGATTGCGAGCGAGAAGACCAGGGTGAAGCAGAGACCTGAGAGAGAGACCCTGACCAGCCGCTTGTCCAGCCACCGGTCCACCAGGCGAACGCCCAGATTGCTGCTCGCGACGGTCAGAACGAGAAGGGAAATCGAGAAGTAAAGCGTGAGGAAAGCAGCGTTGATCCCAACAGCGACCCCCACCAGGTCCTTTGCCGTGTCGGATGTCGCGACCGGCGACAGATCATTCCCCAGCAGGAACTGGGTGAAAAAGTCCCGGTCGATCGCCAATGCGGCCACCGCACACGGAATGGCCGCCAGAACGGCCAGCATCGGCAGCGACCAGTAATTCGCGACGAGCCGGTGCCACGCCCAATTGCGGCGGCCCTTTACCCCTCCGCCCGACACATTTGCCATTTACGGATTGCCCCCTGCTGGTTTGGCGTTTTTCGAACTTGCGACCGGAACAGAATGATTAAACCGGAATTAAGTTGCGGCGCGCGCGCGCTTTGCAAATGGCATCTCGCCGTATGCGAAGGTCTGTATAAGGGGCTATGCATGCAAACAGGGGCAATCGCCGATACATTCGGCAATATTGAAAATCTCGTCACTCTAACCAGCGGGCAATACACCATGGGGTCGCTGATCCTGATGGTAAGTTATGGCGCGCATTTTGCCTTCATTATCTATTTCCTCACGAGCTCGCTCCAGCTGGCTCCCCGGTACCGGATCGTACCCGTCTTGTCGGCGGTGGTGATGGCATCGGCGGGACTTAGCCTGCTTCGTGAATTTACGACGTGGCAGGCGGCCTATACGCTTATCGGTGGGCAATATGTCCCAGCAACCGATGGCGAGAGTTTCACGAACGCCTACCGCTATGGCAACTGGACTATCACCGTTCCGCTTCTGCTGTCGCAGCTGCCGATTGCGTTTGGTCTGGCGCGGTCCGTCACACACAAGAAGATCATCCGCATGTCGATCCCGGCGCTGCTGATGATCTGGACCGGCCTGATGGGCCAGTTCGGCGAGACGGGTGATTTCGCTCGCTTGAACCTGTGGGGCGTTATCTCGACGGTGTTCTTCGTATGGCTGATCGTGGAAGTTCGCGGTGTGATCACAGCGGGCATCGCCAACAGTCCGGTGGAGATCAAGGCATGGCCGGCAAATCTGTGGTGGTACTTCCTCGCCACCTGGGGTCTCTACCCCATAGCCTATGCCTTGCCGCAACTCGGTGCCAGCGGAGACGTGGTGGTGGTTCGCCAGCTGCTGTTCTCCATCGCGGATATTTCGTCCAAGCTGCTCTATGGCATCATCCTTTCTCGCTATGTGCTCCGTCGCAGTGCGCTGGAAGGCTACGTCCCGGCCGCAGAGGCGCTCGAGACGACAGCGATCGGAGCGAAGGCTGCCTCCGCTCGCGGCGACTGACAATTGCGCATCGGGAAAACCGTTGCGTCCCAAGGGCTCCGGCACAGCGCCGGGGCCCTTGTTTTTCCCGGGCTTCTGGCAGCTGCGGCACTGGTTCAGGGTTTTTACCCAGAATGGGCGCTACCGCTTGGCCTCGTATTTTTCATTCTGGGCTTTCCGCATGGGGCCGGGGACGAACAAGCCGGCCGTTTCATCGCCTATAGCGCTGGTCGAAGCGGAGCCTATGTCCTCGTCGCCGCCTCGATCGGCGCACTCTACATCGTGCAACCGCTCGCAGGTTTGACGTTCTTTTTTGGCTTATCCGTCTGGCACTTTGCGCGCGAGGGTGAATTCGCTGGGACCGCTGGATCATGGGCGATTGCTCTTCTCGGCGTGGGCGGCAGCATGCTGTTCCAGCCGCAGATGACCGCCGCAATTTTAAGTTCCGCCATCGGTGCCCCCATTCCCCATCCATTTGCTGCCCTGCTCGCCATTCTGGGCGCAACTGGACTGCTCCTTGCCATTGCCGCTCTCGTTCGCGCGGAGGCTCGCGGTTCGGAAGCCATCCTGACAGCGATAGCGGTTGCGTTTCTCAACCCCGTGCTTGCGGTCGGACTGATTTTCCTCACGACCCATGCATGGCCGGTCCAGTGGTCGCAGATCACCCGCTATGGAGCACGTACCGTGCTGAATGCCGTCGGCTTGACCAGTATCGCCGCCGCAATCGGCGCATCTGTGCTGGTGTGGGCGGTGGTTCAGGGAATTCTCGCGATCTCGATGGCGGCAGCGATCGCCTTTGCCCTTGCCATGCCGCACATGCTTACCGAGCGATTGGACCGTTAATCGCTCATCCACCATGACCTTACTTATTCAAGCGGTCTTTTTCATTTCCACCCGGCAGATCAGCGTCCGCGCTTCTTCGGCGGGCATCGGCCGGCCGAAATGGAAACCCTGGATCTTGTTGCAGCCCATGCGGCGTATCATGGCCGCCTCGTCTGCGTTCTCCACGCCTTCGGCGGTCGTGCTCATGTTGAGGCTTTCCGCCATTGCGACGACGGCGCGGATGATGGCGAGGCTTTCCGGATTGTCCTGCGCGGCCCCCTGCACGAAGGAACGGTCCACCTTGATCGTGGAGAACTTCAGCGTTTTCAGATAGCCGAGAGAGGAATACCCGGTCCCGAAATCGTCCAGCGCGACCGAACAACCGAGCGCCATCACCTGCTCCAGCGCGCGTTTGGCTACGTTGGCATCGCGCAGGAAGATGCTTTCGGTAACTTCCAGCTCCACTCTCTCGGGGGCGAGCCCGCTGGTAGCCAGCGACTGGACGACGGTGCTCACGAAATCCGGCTCGATCAACTGTTCCGGGGACACATTGATATTGACCTTCATGGGGGCGGGCCACCGCGCCGCCTCCATCATCGCCTGGCGCATTACCCAGTGCCCGATCGGCACGATCAGGCGCGTCTCTTCCGCCAGCGGAATGAACTTTGCAGGACTGACGAACCCGTGCTCGGCGCTGTTCCAACGCACCAGCGCCTCGAAACTGACGAGTTCTTCGCTGTTCGCATCGACGACCGGCTGGAAGTGCAGCGTCAGTTCTTCTCGCTTGAGCGCGCTGCGGAGCGAGAATTCGAGCTGGCGACGTTCTTCTGCAGAGGCATGAAGCGAGGGTTCATATTCGAAATGCTCGCCGCCGCCGATGTCCTTGGACCGATAGAGCGCAAGATCGGCGTTGCGCATCAGCTCTTCCACGGACTTCCCGTCGCGCGGCCCCACGGCCGAGCCGATGCTGGCGCCGACGTAGAGCAGGTGGTCGTCCACCCGATAGGGTTCGGAAAGCCCGTCTATGATACTGCGGGCAAGCTCCTCCAGCCGCTCGTGGTCGCTGGCATCGCGGATCACGACCGCAAACTCGTCACCACCCAGCCGGCCGCAGCTCTCGCCTTCACCCATGAGCTCGCCGAGCCGATGCGCCACCTGCGCCAGCAGCTTGTCGCCCACCATGTGCCCGAGCGAATCGTTGACCGCCTTGAACCGATCGAGGTCGATCATGAGGAATGCGCAGCGGGTCCGCCACTTTTCCGCGAAGCGCAGCGCTTCGGTCATGGCCTCGTGAAGCATCAACCGGTTGGGCAGCCCGGTAAGCGTGTCATAACGCGCGAGATAGGCGATTTTCTCGCTGGATTCATGTTCGGCCGTAACGTCGGACCCGACCCCGCGGAAACCGGTGTATTCGCCGTGCTCGTCGAGCATCGGCGTGCCCGACAGCTCCCACCACTTGCGCTGTCCACCGAGTGAAACCTCGACCACCAGGTTCGAGAAGCTTTCGCGGTTCTTCAGTTTTTCCGCGAGATGATGCAGGCTCGGCGCGAACTGGCCCGTGGACCAGCTCTCGCCGGAAATCAGTTCGATGAAGCTTTTGCCCTCGATCTCTCCCAGTTCCTGACCCAGCGCAAAAGCGAGCCGCGGCGAAACCGAGCGCAGGCGACGATTCTTGTCGAGCTGGAAAAGCCAGTCCGCATCCGAATCCTCGTATTCGCGAAGCAGCAGCGATACGACCTCGCTCGATTCGTTCATGTCCAGCTCGGCGACGCGCGCCTGGTGCAGCGCACGCGCACTTTCAATCGCGGCAGCCGTCGCGAACAAACCGGTGAAAGCGGCGATCGACGCGAGGTACATATCTCCGGAAAGAAAAAGGCCTGCCGACCAGCCTAGCGCGAGCCCACAGCTGAACAGAACCGAACCGAATGGCGCACTGTATCGACTGGTAGCGGCCGCAAGACCAAGCAGCGCCACGAAGGACCAGGCGGTGGCATTGGTGGCGGTGTCGGCATAAGGGACGAAGAGGATCGCCGCCGCCCCCCAGGCAAGTCCCTTGGCCAGCGCATTCATGCTGTGATGCATGAAGGCGAGGCGCGTTATCCCCCTGATATCGGCGTGGCGCAGGGATTTGTCGATAAGCATGCTGTGCACAACCAGCAGCATGACGGCACCGGCCCAACCGGCAAGAGCGGTCAGTTCGACTTTGTCGTGGTATATCAGGGAAACGCAGAACACCGCGCAAACATGCAGGGCAAAGCGTGCCCAGGCCTTTTGAGCCAGGAGGGCATATTGCTGGCCCTGCAGCCGCGACCAGACGGCACCGGAGCCTGACAGGCCCAGTATCTCGCCGATCGGCAGGTTGCGATGATCGTCACCGGTCGAGTGAAGCTTTCTACTCACCGGCGCTCGATAGCCGCGCAGCCTTTAACCGTCGGTAAACCGGAAAATAGCGAAATCTTAAAGCGGTAACCTGGGTGCGCGCTACTCTACCGTCACCGACTTGGCGAGATTGCGTGGCTGGTCGACATCGGTGCCCTTAACGCAGGCGACATGATAGGCCAGCAGTTGCACCGGAACCGCATAAACCAGCGGCGCGATCAGCGGGTGAACAGCAGGCATCTCGATAGTCGCAAGGCATCCCTCGCCCGCCTCGGCAAGGCCCTCCGCGTCCGAAATAAGCACGACCTTGCCGCCGCGGGCGCGAACCTCCTCCATATTGGACACGGTCTTTTCGAACAGGGGGCCCGATGGGGCCAAGACGATAACGGGCACATGGTCGTCGATCAGGGCGATAGGCCCGTGCTTCATCTCGCCGGAGGCATACCCTTCGGCATGGATGTAGCTGATTTCCTTAAGCTTCAAGGCGCCTTCGAGCGCCAGCGGATAATCTGCACCCCGGCCCAGATAAAGAACGTCGCGCGCCGGGGCGATAAGATGCGCCATCGCGGCAATGTCCTCATCGTGATCGAGCGCGGCATTGAGGGCGGCCGGCGCCTCCATGAGATGCCTGACAACCTCTGCCTCCTCCGCCCGGTCCATGCGCCCTTTCTTGACCGCCATATGCGCGGCGAGGGCCGCCAGCACTGCCAATTGGCACGTAAACGCCTTCGTACTGGCTACACCAATCTCGGGACCGGCATGAGTGGGAAGCAAAAGATCCGCCTCGCGCGCCATGGAACTTGTGGGCACATTGACCACCACCGCAATCGTCTGCCCTTCCTGACGACAGTGCCGCAACGCGGCGAGCGTATCTGCGGTCTCTCCGCTCTGGCTGATGAATAGGGCCAGGCCGCCATCCTCCAGAACTGGCTCGCGATAACGAAATTCGCTGGCGACATCGATATCCACCGGAACGCGCGCAAAGCGTTCGAACCAGTATTTGGCTACCATCCCGGCATAGAAACTCGTCCCGCAGGCGACGATGGTGACGCGGCGAATGGTCGAGATGTCGAAATCGAATTGCGGGAGAGCGACCACACCCTCCGCAGGGCGAAGGTAGGACCCCAGCGTCTGCGCCACCACGGTCGGCTGCTCGAAAATCTCCTTCTGCATGAAATGGCGATAATTGCCCTTTTCGACCGCCGCGGCCGATGCGCCCGAGTGGACGACAGCCCGCTCTGCGACGCTGCCTGTCTCGTCGCGGATCTCGGTGGCGTCGCGGGTGATCGTCACCCAGTCCCCCTCCTCCAGATATGCGATCCGCTGCGTGAGCGGGGCCAGCGCAAGCGCGTCGGAGCCGAGGAACATCTCGCCCTCGCCATAGCCGACCACCAGTGGCGAGCCGAGCCGGGCACCGATCAGGAGATCCGGGTGCGCGCGAAAGGCTATAGCCAGGGCGAAGGCGCCACGAAGTCGTGGAAGCACGGCTGCGACCGCATCCTTCGGAGAGGCACCATTCTCGATTTCACGGCTGACGAGGTGAGCTACGACCTCGCTGTCCGTCTCACTTTCAAGCGTACGCCCCTCGGCGAGCAATTCTTCGCGAAGCGGTTTGTAATTCTCGATGATGCCGTTGTGGACCAGGGCGACCTCGTCGGTAGCGTGAGGATGCGCATTGCTGGCGGTTGGGGCGCCATGCGTGGCCCACCGCGTATGCGCGATGCCGGTCGTACCGGGCGCGGGATCATGGGCAAGCACCCGCTCCAAATTGGCCAGCTTTCCTTCGGCGCGGCGGCGAACCATCCTTGCACCATCGAGAGTGCAGACGCCGGCGCTATCGTATCCGCGATATTCCATGCGCCGCAAACCGTCCACCAGTCGGTCCGCGACGTCGTCACCACTGACAATTCCGATTATTCCACACATCTAACACATGACCCAAAACAATGAGGCTGCGGCCAAATCAGGTTAGGTCATTATTGGCAAGGGGGGTGTCCGGCGTCAGCGCGCTACATGAGACGGAACGCGCCCAACCTCTCTATTTTTATCGGCGAGAGCGAGCACCAGAGCGACACCGCCCGCAAACCACATGATGAACCGGGAGAAATACAGAACGCCATCGACGAGCGACATGACAAGCAGGCAATCGACGAGAAGCATCAGCGGTATCGCGATCGGGTTCGCTTTGGCCACGCGGTGAAGCAGAAGCAGAAAACGGGCCATCAAATATCCCGCGGCGGAGCACGCGATGAGGCCCCAACTGCTCAACATCTGCACAATCGCATTGTGCGGCTGGACGTGACTTTCCCCGTGCAATTTCCCAATCCAATGAACCGCGCCTTCCCCTACCCCGAACAAGGGCGAGCCCTGAAATGCATGCATCATATTAGCCCAAAGGACCGTCCTCCCGCTTGAGACCTCCTGTAGATCACCGCTTCCAACGACGCCTAGCCGACCAAAAAATCCAAAGGCCGGATCAGGGGGCAACCATATTTCGGATGCCAGAACCCCAAGGATCGCGGCTGCCCCCGCAATCAGAATAGCGCGCCGCGGGGGAAAAGTTCGCAGCGTAAGAAGTATGACGAACACTGCGCCGCCCAGACCGTAAACGCCGCCACGCGTGCCCGACCAGAAAAGTAGGGCCGTCGCGGCGAAAATCACTGCGAAAACGAATGTTCGCTCGCGTCCATTCGCATTGAACTCATAGAGCGAGCCGAGAGCGCACGCGAGGACAAGCGCGGCCCAGATGCCAAGGTGGCGCACGCTCAGACATCCCGGGATCGCGGAAGACCAGATGATCTTTCCCCCCCGGACGGTGTCAGGGTCCGGCACATTGCCTAGATGGATCGCCATGACTGGCAGGAAAATCAGAAACCCGGCAAGCGCGAACAGCCCCAGCCGCTGGAGCTGGTCCCGGTTCGGCGCCCCGATCACATGGAAGATCGCGCAGGCGAACGCGATATGTACCAGCCAATAGCTGGCCCTGACGAGCGAGTAGACCGGATCAGCCGAGATGAAGGCCGAGCTTATCCAGAACGTCCCCAGGAACACGCCTATCGCGATTTTCGCTGGACGATCGAACCGCTGGAATATCTCACCATAGCGCATTCCGCGCTGACGCGCCCAGAGGACCACTGCCAGTTCGACGAGAATGAACGGTACGTCGAGCTGACGCAGACCCTCGGGCCACCCCGGCGTAACGTGATAGACATAGGTTCTGAAGATAATCGCGGCGAGGACCGGCGTAAGGCCGATCGCCGCGCCGATTATGAGCACCGGATCGATTGATCGGGCCGCGACACGGGGTGTATCAGGCTCGTAGCTTGCCAACGCGTCGCTCATCAGGCCGGAGCTAGAGAGGTTTGGTAAATTTAGCGTAACCGCTGGCTGGCGGCGCGGGGCAGAGACGCATTCGTTCAATCAAAATTTACCATGCTGCGGTAGTGCCCCTCCCAGCGTTCTGCAGCGGCTGGCGACATTTGATCCATCCTACCACTCATCTTCGAGGTCCCACAAACACGGTCAGGCCCACCCTGGCCGACATGTCGGCGGTCTCGCGGAAACCGGAGTGGCACCCGCTTTCGGGACTACGCTCGGCCAACCTCGTCCTGGCGGGTTGTCTCGCGCTGGCGACGATCCTGATCCGCCTGCCGAACTTCGGCGATCCGACATACCATATCGATGAGGCGTTCTATCTTCTCGTAGGCCAGCAAATGCACCACGGGATGATTCCCTACGTGCACATCTGGGATCGAAAGCCGGCCGGTCTCTTCATCCTTTACGCCGGTATCGCTCAGTTCGGTACGGTGGCGAGCTATCAGATCTTTGCTGGTTTTCTCGCCTGGGCGACGGCCTTCGTCACCGCGCTGATCGCCACGCGCTTTGTCGGCCGGGTGGCCGCCTTCGCGGCAGGCATCGTCTATCTTGCCGTGATCGGCGCGCTGGCTGGCGGGGGTGGGCAATCGCCCGTCTTCTACAATTTGCCCGTCGCGCTCGCTGCTCTTCTGGTTCTCAGGCGCGTGTCGGGTGAGGCCGGCGGCACCCGGGCCGACCTTTCGGTCATGCTTCTGTGCGGTCTCGCGCTAACGGTAAAGCCAACGGCAATCGCGGAGGGGATGTTCTTCGGTGTTGCCCTGATGACGATCCATTGGCTGGATAGCCGTGATGCCTGGAAAACCTTGCGCCACGGGATTGCCTTGGTTGCTGTGGCACTCCTTCCGACGGTCGCGATCTGGCTATGGTTTCTCGCGATGGGCCAGTTCCAGACATATTGGTACGCGACCATGGTGTCGGTCTTCCAGACCGCGTCCCCCGCCCCGCAGGCCAGCGCGGTTCGCCTCAAATACCTTTTGCAGATCATCGCGCCTGCCGCGGGCGTTGCCGCGTTCGGGCTCGGTGTGCTCTGGAGCCGCGCGCGACTTGGGCTGTATGAGCGCAAAATCGCCATCTTCCTGAGCGGGTGGGTGGCGGCGGCATTGGCTGGGTTTCTTCTCGTGCCGAACTTCTACGATCATTATGCTCTGCCGCTTGCGGCCCCGATGGCCGTGGCCGGGGCAGCGCTGTTCGACCGGGCCAGAATTGGACCGGTGATCGCCGCCATCCTCATTGCGCAGCTTTTTGCCGTGAGCGGCTTTCCGCGCCAGCAATGGGACAGAAACGCGCAGGCCCGCTCCGGCTTCAAGGCGACAAGCGAATTGATCGCCCACCATGCTGGTGGAAGCTGCATCCTGGTCTACGATGCAACCCCGGCCCTTTACCGCGCGGGTCCGCCCTGCGGGGGGAGTCGTTTCCTGTTCCCCGAACATCTCAGCAACGCGCGGGAGGCCAATGCAATAGGGGCTGATCCGATACGGGAACTGACGCACGTTTTGGCACGGAAGCCCGGCGTAATCGTGATGGCCGAGCAGCCCTCCGTTTCGACTCCCAACTGGACCACGCGCGATCTCCTGCGCACGTATGTCGAGCAAAATTACGAAAGGGTCGGGCAGCAGGTCCTCACCGATGTGGTCGGGTCGCAGGAGGTATCCGTATGGCGGCGCCGCATCTGACCGATCATTCGCAGGGCAGATTTTAGGACAATGCTAAGGTTTCCAAACTATTGACCAGGGCCTCGAAACACTCGGCGCGGTACTGCGATCACGACGCCGTTTCGCTGACGGTTCACTAACGAGGGTCTAGACGCAAATGAGTGCATTCGGACGGAAGAACGGGCCTGCCGGCATGGCGCCGGGGGCGCGGCCCCAGTTCGGTGTCGCCCGCCCGATGCAGGCCGGGGGCACGGCCAATGCGCCCCGTCCCGCGGGCGACAATCAAGTGCCCCAGAGCGCCGCGCCCGCCTCGCCAGCCCCCGCACCCCACCGCCCGGTCAATGCCGAAGACGCGATGGGCCGTCTCAACGATCGCATGAATGCATCACACTCCGGCCAGTCGGAGGTCGGAGGTTTCGAGGCAAGCATCCACAAGATCAAGGAGCAGGTGCTTCCCCGCCTGCTCGAACGCGTCGACCCCGAAGCCGCCGCGACGCTGACCAAGGACGAGCTGAGCGAGGAATTTCGGCCCATCATCCTGGAGGTGCTGGCCGAGCTGAAGGTCACCCTCAACCGCCGCGAACAGTTCGCGCTGGAAAAGGTGCTGGTGGACGAACTGCTCGGCTTCGGTCCCTTGGAAGAGCTGCTGTCCGATCCCGACGTCAGCGACATCATGGTCAATGGCCCTGACCAGACTTATATCGAAAAGAAGGGCAAGCTCACCATCGCGCCGATCAAGTTCCGCGATGAGACGCACCTGTTCCAGATCGCCCAGCGTATCGTGAACCAGGTCGGCCGCCGCGTCGACCAGACCACCCCGCTGGCCGACGCGCGCCTCAAGGACGGTTCGCGCGTCAACGTCATCGTGCCCCCGCTGTCACTACGCGGCACCGCGATCTCGATTCGTAAGTTTTCCGAAAAGCCGATCACGCTCGACATGCTTCAGGGCTTCGGCTCGATGAGCGAGAAGATGTGTACCGCCCTGAAGATCGCGGGCGCGTGCCGGTTCAATATCGTTATCTCCGGAGGTACCGGTTCGGGTAAGACGACCATGCTCAACGCTATGTCGAAGATGATCGACCCGGGCGAGCGCGTTCTCACCATCGAGGATGCCGCCGAACTTCGGCTGCAACAGCCGCACTGGCTGCCGCTCGAAACGCGGCCCCCCAACCTTGAAGGTCAGGGCGCGATCACCATCGGCGATCTGGTGAAGAACGCCCTGCGTATGCGCCCCGACCGCATCATCCTGGGCGAAATCCGCGGCGCGGAGTGCTTCGACCTGCTCGCCGCGATGAATACCGGCCACGATGGCTCCATGTGTACGCTTCACGCCAACAGTCCACGCGAGTGCCTCGGACGCATGGAAAACATGATCCTGATGGGCGACATCAAGATTCCCAAGGAAGCGATCAGCCGCCAGATCGCCGAATCGGTCGATCTGATCGTGCAGGTGAAGCGCCTGCGCGACGGTTCGCGCCGCACCACCAATGTCACCGAGGTGATCGGCATGGAAGGCGACGTGATCGTGACGCAGGAACTGTTCAAGTTCGAATATCTGGACGAGAGCGAAGACGGCAAGATCATCGGTGAATTCCGCTCGTCCGGCCTACGCCCCTATACCTTGGAAAAGGCACGCCAGTTCGGCTTCGATCAGGCCTATCTGGAGGCTTGCCTCTGAACCGCCGCATTCCGCCGCAAGCGTTTCAAAACCCGTTTTTTCTCCAATTTCAGTGAAATTTGTCGGCCCGATACAAGCTCGGCCGGGGTGCTTCCGCTAAAGCACGGCCCGCACCTTTGGAGCGGATCATGCCATTTCTCTTTTCGACAGGCTCCCTCGCGCGCGATGGGCTGCGCACGGCAACGCCGCGCCGCACCGAGCAGGCCCCGGTCTTCGAAGCGCTGTTCATGCAGTCCTTTGTCGAGATGCGTGCCCGCGAAGGTGCGCGCAACCGGAAAGCGCCGGAAGCGATCAGCTCCTGATCAGCGCGGGAACGGACGCCGCGAGTAGCCCCACGCCCAGCACCGCGCAGGACAGGAAAACCCCGGTCCAGGGCACCCAGCCGACGCTGTCCGGTCTGCCGACGCGATCCCGGCGATGACGGCGCCGGTCCATGACGAAGGCCACCAGCGCGACTGCAAGAAAAGCCACGCCCCATAAAGCGCCCACGGTGGCTTCGGCGGCAAACAGGATCCAACCTGGCAAATAGTCCGACATCGCGCGCGGATATGGTATTTCGATATCGTGCGGCAATGGCCGGTGCGTAACAAGCCCGGCGGCGGGGCCTTGCTTCGATCCCGCCCGGCCCTATGGCACCCGAATGGACGGCACCATCGCCCAGCCCCGCCCTTTTCTCGCGCTCGGGTTGCGGCTCGCCGCGGCGGGCGCGCTCGCGACCATGATGATGCTGGTCAAGCTGGCGGGAACGCACGACGTTCACCTGCTGGAGATGCTGTTCTGGCGGCAGGCGCTGACGTTTCCCCTGATCCTCGCGATCATGTTCGCCGCCAAACGTCTGCACGAATTGAAGACCGAGAGGCCCGGCGCTCACGTCAGGCGATCGGTCTACGGCATCACGGGGATGGTCTTCGTCTATGGATCGGTGCTGCTTCTGCCGCTGG
Source organism: Qipengyuania sp. (assembly GCF_042095715.1). GTDB lineage: Bacteria > Pseudomonadota > Alphaproteobacteria > Sphingomonadales > Sphingomonadaceae > Qipengyuania. The sequence goes on from NZ_JBELMO010000031.1 coordinate 26,570, forward strand.
CGGAGCAGGCGACCATCAGCTTCACCGCCCCGTTGTTTGCGGTGCTGCTTTCGGCCTTTTTGTTCGGCGAGAAGGTGGGTGTCTATCGCTGGAGCGCGGTGGCGCTTGGTTTTGCCGGAATTGTGATCGTCATGCGGCCGGGCGGAGACATTTCGATGGTCAACCCGCTGGGCGTATTCGTGGGACTGGTCGCAGCCTTCCTCGTGGCGCTGATCAGCTATCAGATCCAGGATCTCAATCGCACCGAAAGCCCGTGGGCAATCGTCGCCTGGTTCACCGGGCTCACCGCGCCGGTGATGGCGCTTGCCCTGCCCTTCGTCGGCAAGGCGCACGATCTTCGCACGTGGGGGATAATCGGCGCGATGTCGCTTGCCGGCGCCACGGGTCAGATCCTGCTCACGAGCTCGCTGCGCTATGGCCACGCAGCAACCATCATCGTGATGGATTATACCGCCCTGCTGTGGGCCACCTTCTATGGCTGGCAGGTGTTCGGACGGCTTCCGCCGGCGACCCTGGCTTTCGGCGCGCCTCTGATCCTGGCGGCGGGGCTGGTCATCGCATGGCGCGAACGATCGCTGGCCCGCCGGGCGGCGTCGGGAACCGGGGAAGCGCCAACGGGTTGAATGCCACACGGTGGGATCACAGCCCTTCGGGAAAAAGGACAAACTCCATGCGTAAACTGATTATGGCATTCGGCCTTGCCACGCTGACCTTGACAGCCACGGCCTGCAATACGGTCAAGGGCGCGGGCGAAGACATCCAGTCCGTCGGACAGGCCGGCGAAGACGCGATCGACTGATCTTTCCCAAAGGGAAGGACCACGAAAGCCCCGCCCATCGGCGGGGCTTTTTGTTGGCGGTGCCTGCCTTTTCGGTTGGCGAGCCGACGCAAACCACCTCGACCATCCGGGCTTCGTGCTCGACACGGCCCCCGCTCGTCCTGCGCGCACCGGTCGGCACCGGAGATAGGGTGATAGAGGCGAAGCCGGTACGCACCCTGCACGGCGTAGCCGATGCATCTCGCTGCCGCTCAATACACCCTTAGGGCCGAAGTCCGCTTACAATCCCAAAATCCGAACATTCGGAACTGCGATGCACGTCCACCAAGTAGATCGTCCGCTTGGCTCGTTTTTGGCCCCAAACTGGACTGTCAGCAAACGACCCCATTGCGGACGTTGGTTTAGATACGATAGCAAGCCACCGTCTGGTCCACAAAAGGGGGGTGAGCTCTGGCCGACGGAGTCTCAAAACACTGGAAGCTCGAATTGTCTGCATTCTCAGCGGTCGGCTTGATTCTCCTCGGCGCAGCATTCTATTTCGCCAATGAGAGGGCGTCGAACCCTTGGACACCCGTAAAGGGCGTTGTCGTGCGGACAGGAATGGCGAGCGATTACGATGGGAACCACCCTATCGTGGTGGTAAGGTTGCCAGATGGTCGCGAAGTCCAGGTGCCTATTTTTAAGGGCCAATATCAAAACTGCTTTGCTGGTAGATCGATTTCCTTAATCAAGCAGGGGATAAGCTATCGGGTGGCGTTGGAGGGTTGCGCATAGAGAAAGCGCAATGTCCGCTTTCCACCCCAAATCCGGCCATCCGAGTGCCCCTCGTGTTCAGCCGAAAGCTGACGCATCGCACCCGATCAGTCAGCTCCGGAAATCGCGCGGAGCAATTGGCTGGTCCAGCTTCAAAGCTCGCGTTGTTCTCTTTCTGTTTCCTCCGCACCTGCAATTTGCTATAGCGCGCAGGCTCTTTCCCATCGTCCGCCCCCCACCAGTTCGTCAGCTGCCAGATTGCGCGCGTGGCGAAGTCGCAACCATGCGTGATCGCAGCAACGCCCGACGGCCTCGGCAAGACCATCTGGGAAAAAACGCGAAAGTGGCACCATCCCGCGCGATTTTCGCGCTTAGCACCTGAAATTGCACATCTTTCCAGCCGGAGAGAGTTTTGTAAAACCCCCGCGTGTGCGGTCCGTGTCTCGGTCCGATTCTGCCCTCCCCCGGCGGCTTGTCCTCAGTTCACCTACCGTTCGTGCCCTTCCCAGTTAGGCGCGCGCAATTTGCGCTGAGCCGGCAGGCGCGTAAGGCCTCTATGGCGCCATCGGGGTGGCCAGGCTGCGCGCGGCGCGCAAAATGGCATCGTTGTCATGCACGAACCGGCCCGCAACCGGCCGCAGCGCACAGTAAAGGGCCGCACGCGCCACCACTGCGGCATCGATCGAGCGGAAGACCCGCCAGCGCCCGACCAGAAGCTGATTGACGAAGGGACTCGCCGCGATGGCGAGGCGTTCCTTCGCGCGGCGCTCTCCCCCGCGCTTCCCGCGCAGCAACCCCGGCCGCAGCACGTCCAACCGCCGGAAGCCCAGCTTGGCGAGGTCGCGATCGGTCTCGCCCTTCACGCGGAGGTAGAAGCTGCGCGAATGGGGATCCGCGCCGACCGAACTGACGGATACGAAGCGTTCGACGCCATTGGCCCGGGCCGCGCGCGCGACATCGAGGACGAGTTGCTGGTCCACTGCGCGGAAGGCTTCCTCGCTCTTGCCCGCCTTGCGCCAGGTAGTGCCAAGCGCGCAGATCACGGTGGCGGGCTTCAGCGCCTCGATCACCTCCCCCCAATGGCCGGGATCGGCGACGAACTGCTCCATCCGGGCGCCCGGGGGGAGCGCAGCCTCTCGGCGGCCGATGGCCGCAAGGCTCACGTCCTCGCGCCCCACGCAGGCGCGCATCACCTCACCCCCTACCAGCCCGCTGGCGCCAAACAGGGCGATGCGGACCGGATCAGACATTGCTGAGCCCTTCGGGCAGCCTGCCATAGATCCGCGCGCACTGCTCGATGGCGTAGCGGTCTGTCATCCCGGCGATGAAATCACAGATGTGGCGGCTCCTTTCGGGTTCCTGCTCAGGCAAGGCCTTGCGCCAATGGAGAGGCATGGTTTCGGCATCCTGACTATAGGCCGCGAACAGTTTCGCCACCACCTCGCGGGCGCGCTCGGCCGTCGTGATCTGGTCTTCGTGGTAATAGAGCTTGTCGTAAAGGAAGGTCTTCAATCGCCGCTCCTGCGTGGCCATGGCCCCGGAGAAGGCAGCGGTCGGCCTGCCCGCTTCGCGCACATCCTCAGACGAAGCAAGGCCCTGTGCCCGATCCGCCGTGGTGGCAATCACATCGTTGACCATCAATCCGATCTGATCGCGGACCAGCTCGCGCAACTGCCGCTCGCGCGGGGCATTGGGAAAGCGCGCCTCCACCCGGCGCCAGAGATCGGCCACGAAATCCAGTTCGAGCAGCTGGTCGAGGTCGAGGAAGCCGGACCGCAGCCCGTCGTCGATATCGTGGTTGTCGTAGGCGATGTCGTCGGCAAGGTTGGCGACCTGCGCTTCCAGCGAGGGCCACTGACCCAGCGCCAGCGGGAAGGCGCGATCAACCTCCGCCAGCGCCCAGTTGGGGGCGGCGACGGGGCCGTTGTGCTTGGCCATTCCCTCCAGCATTTCCCAGGTGAGATTCAGCCCTTCGTGCGCGCAATAGGGGCTTTCCAGCCGCGCCACCACGCGCACGGCATGGGCGTTGTGGTCGTAGCCGCCGGCATGGGCCATGGCTTCGGACAAAGCCCGCTCCCCTGCGTGGCCGAACGGCGGGTGGCCGATGTCGTGCGCCAGGCACAGCGCCTCGGTCAGATCCTCGTCCAACGCCAGCGCGCGGGCCAGGACGCGGCCGATCTGCGCGACTTCCAGGCTGTGGGTCAGCCGGGTGCGATAGAAATCGCCGTCGGGCGCTATGAACACCTGCGTCTTGGACCGCAGCCGGCGGAAGGCTGTGGAATGGATGATCCGGTCGCGGTCACGCTGGAAAGGGCTTCGGGGGCCGCGCGTCTCCCCGCCGGGATGCGGGTGTTCGCGCCCGCGGGTCTCGGCGGCGATGGAGGCAAAGGGGGCAAGCGTCATCTGCGCGCGAGGTAGGTCACCAGTCGCCAGGCGGCAACGGGAACAGCGCGTGAACCGCGGCCTATTTCGCCCCTTGCGCGATCCAGCCGCGGACGGCGTTGAGCCCGGCGGGGTCCAGTGTGTCCTTGCCCAGTTCGGGCATGGCGACGCCGGGTTCGGTGCTGGCCATGCGGTGGTAGAGAATGGATTCGTCCGGTTTGCCCGGCACTACATCGTACAGCAGCTTGCCCGCCCCGCGCCCAGCGGCGACGGGATGCTTCATGATGCCGATCGCGTGCGGGTCGTCCTGCTCCCAGCGCAGATCAAGCCCGCTGTTGGAGGCGCCCGCCGCCGGGCGATGGCAATGCGCGCAGTTGACGTCGAGATAGGCACGCGCCGCCGCCCGCACTGGCGCATCGGC
>NZ_JBELMO010000032.1:0-30818 GCF_042095715.1 Qipengyuania sp.
GCGTGTCGCGAGCAGCCCCTGACCGTCGGCAGTAAGCTGCGCCAGATAGGTTGTACCGCCCAGATCCTTCAGCCCTTCGTCCGCATCGAAATAGGGCTTGAGGGTGACCGGCGTGGCCACCGCGTTGCGATCCGCCAGCGTCAGGATCCGGGCGTAGATCCGCTGATGCACCGGTTCGAAGAAATGGTCGGGAGAGAGCGGAAACGGCAGCTCTTCCAGCACCTTGTTGTCGATCAGCACCGCGCCTAGAAAAGCGGCCTCCGCCTCCAGGTTGGAGGGAAGCTGGCGGCCGGGATTGTCCTGGGGCGCATCGGAGGAGGCCCCCCCCAGGGGGCGGTCGAGAAGATCGGTAGCGGGCATCGTCTCATCATGGGCGAGCCGACGCTCAGCGACAAGCGGCCTTGCCGGAAATGTGCAACGCCCTGCCTGTGGAAAGCGTGGATCGATCGCGGCGGGTGCGCAACCCTCTTGCCGCGCCCCCTTCGCATCTGCGAAGGCGGCAGACCGGCATGAGCGAATCCGCCCCCACCCCACGCGCGCCAAGCGAAGGCGACCATCGCATCGAGCACATTGAGCTCGACGAGGCGACGATCCTGTGGCGCAACGCGGATATCGAGCAGGAGCGGCGAATCGCGATCTACGATCTGATCGAGGAAAACACCTTCCGCCCGGTCCGCTCGGCCGAACGCGGAGCAACCGGGCCCTATCGCCTGCACCTGTCGGTGACCGACGGCAGGCTGGTGCTGACCATCGCCGATACCGATGAGACGCTGTTGGAGGAGCTGGTGTTGGGCCTCGCCCGGTTCCGGCGGGCGATCAAGGACTATTTCGCGATCTGCGACAGCTATTATCAGGCGATTCGCAAGGCCACGCCGGCCGAGATCGAGACCATCGACATGGCACGCCGGGCGATTCACAACCGTGCCGCCGAAACCCTGGTGGAGCGGCTGGAAGGCAAGGTGGAAACCGATTTCGCCACTGCGCGGCGGCTGTTCACGCTGATCTGCGTGCTTCATATCAAGGGCTGAGCCATGGCTAGGGCACGCAAACGGCGGCGCAAGGGCGCGAGGAAACGCTGGCGGCTGCCGCTGGCGACCGCGCTGCTGCTGTTGGTCGCGCTGGCCGCGGGCTGGTGGTGGTGGCATGGGCAGCACTGGCGTCCTGCCGAAGAACGCTGGCCCGACCAGGGCGCTTATATCGACGAGGCGGACGGTTCGGTTCGCTTTCCCGTGCTCAAGGGGCTGGGTGCCAGCTTCGTTTATCTAGAGGCGAGCCGTGGCAGCGCCGGGCTCGACCGGGCGTTCCTCGCCAATCTTGCCGCGGCGCGCCGCGCCGGACTCGCGGTCGGCGCCGTGCATGTCTTTGACCCTTGTACGCCGGCAGATACGCAAGGGGCCAATTTCGTGACCGTGGTCCCGCGCGAGGCGGATCTGCTGCCACCGGCCATCCTGCTGGAAGGCGACACCGAATTCTGTCCGGAGCCGGTAAGCGAGGCTGCGATCCAGAGCGAGCTGATGGTTCTGGTCAACCAGATCGAGGCACATGCGGGCAAGCCCGTTATCCTGGCCCCGAGCGCCGAGTTCGAGGAGCGCTATCGCGTCGGTGCCCGGATCGAACGCAAGCTGTGGTTGACCCGTCAGAACGTGGAGCCGACCTATGCTGGCCGGCCCTGGACGCTGTGGACGGCCAATACCCACCTCGTGACCGACGCCGCCGAGACACCTCTGCGCTGGGTAGTTGCGCGGCCCTGATCACCTGCGCACATGGCTCGCGGGAACCACCGTGCAACATATGACATTTAAGATATTCAAACCGCGTTCAGCCGTTTGGTTTATAAGACGAGGCTCAACGCCGTATCTGCGTGGCGTTAGGGGTCCGGACTTGAGGATGCCAAGGGCATCGGGCGAGCCCCGAGTGAAAGGACACACCATGACTATCCGTATCGCGGATTGGGGGCGCCGCCTGAAAATTGCCTCTACTGCTGCCCTGCTGGCAGGACTGGCGGCCTGTGCAAGCCCGTTCAACGCCGACGTCACACGCTTCCAGACGCAGCTACCCGCGCCGCAGGGCGTGACATTCGCCGTGGTGGCCGAGGATCCCTCGCTCGCGGGCGGGCTCGAATTCAGCCAGTACGCCCGCTATGTGGCGGAAGAAATGCGGCAGCTCGGTTACACCCAGGCTGCCTCGCCCGAACAGGCCAATCTGCTCGTCCGCTTCGATTACGGAGTGGACAATGGACGTGAGCGGGTCCGCTCGACCGGCTTTTACGATCCGTTCTACGATCCATGGTACGGCTATGGCCGCTATCGTGGAGGTTTCTACCGCGGGGGGCCGTGGGCCTTCGGCTTTTACGATCCATTCTTCGAGCGCGGAATCCAGAGCTACACCGTGTTCACCAGCGAAATCGAGATGAAGATCGACCGCGCGGCAGACGGTGAACGTTTGTTCGAAGGCACCGCACAGGCGCTTTCGACCTCCAACCGCCTGCAATATCTGGTGCCCAATCTGGTCGATGCGATGTTCACCGACTTCCCGGGCCAGTCCGGACAGACGACGCGCATTTCGGTCGCGCCGGAAAAAACCGCCGCACGCTAATCGGGCGGAAGTGAAACGAATGAAGGGCGGGCCTGCGGGCTCGCCCTTTTTCGTCAGGGGGGGCTATCGACAGGCCCGATGCGTGCCAACGACAGCGCGGCGGCAATACAGGCGGCAAAAGTCGCGCCTTCGAGTGCTGCCGTGATCCCCTGCGAGAGCGACCCGAAGTCCGGCTCCGCGAAAAAGGCCCCCACACGGTCCATGGCAAGTTCCGATGCGGGAAACTGCCCGTCGAGCGTGTAGAGACTGCCCCCCAGCAGCGTGCCGCCTGCAAGCGCGATGAAGGTGCCAGACAGCGCGCCAGCTCCGGCGGCCAGCGCCGATGCCGACCCCGCCCGTCCTGGCCTTTTGACTGCCACGATGGCGCCGACCCCTGCGGCCAGCCCGAGCAGGAGGCCTTCGAACATGCCGGTGATACGCGGCACATTGGCCCCCGTTAACGCCGCAATCCCATCTGCTCCAATTATCGATCCGATCGCCCCGACGACCAAGCCGCCAATCGCCCCTCCGGCGGGGAGCGCCCCGATGGATGATCCACGCCAGGCAAAGGCGGCGCCCATGCCAAGACCCACGCCTGCTCCGCCCAGCACGCCGAGCGCCGCGACCAGCGCGATCATCACCGGGATCGACGAGCCGCCGGAGGTAGCCAGGGCGCCGTAGAATAGTCCCCCAGAGCGCCCGCGAGCCCGCCGCCGATGGTTGCCGCCCCGGCGATACGGCCGCCCTGTGGGGCAGAACTGAAGCCGACGAGGTAATCGCCCGGGACACAGGCAATCGGGCGCACCACATCCGCCACGAAGCGATAGCCGTGCTTGGGCACCGTCTCGATAAAGCGCGCTTCTCCCGCGCGTTCGCCCAGTGCGCGGCGCAGCGTGCGGATGCACTGGGTCAGCGCTTCGTCGGTCACGGGGATGCCGCGCCATACGTCTTTCATGAAGCGCTCTTTGGTGACCAGCGCGCCAGGTTCCGCCAGCAGAAGCAGCAGCGCGTCGAGATAGCGGCTGCCGAGTTCCACCGGCTCACCATCCCGCGTCAGTCTCCGATTTGCGCGATCCAGCGCGAAGCTCTCAAAGGCGAGGATGTCCGTATTATCCGGCATGGCCGCGATCTAGGCGAGCGAACCGGGCGGTGGGAAGGGTTTCAGCGATTGCTCAGGAATTGCTCATGCCTTCCGGCCGGAGCGGCTGCAGGAGTCGGGACACCGCGACAAGGAGTATAACGCATGTCCCGATCCTCTTCCTCATCGAAAAAACGCAATCTCAACGGCTGGCGTATAGCCCTATGGGGCGCCGCCGCCGCGCTGCTGCTGATCCCGGCGGTGGCGATGCGCTATACGAGGGAGGTCAATTGGACAGCGAGCGACTTCGTTTTCGGCGGTGTCTTGCTCGCGGCGCTCGTCGCTGGGTTCGAGGTAGCCATGTGTGTCGGCCGTAACGCACCGCACAGGCTGGGAATTGCCATCGCGGCGCTAACCGGCTTTCTGACAGTCTGGATCAATGGCGCGGTGGGAATATTGGGGAGCGAGGATGAAGCGACGAATCTCGCCTTCATCGCTTTGGTGTGCGGAGCCGTGATCGCAGGTTTCGTAACGTGGTTCCGGGCGCGGCCGATGGTTTGGGTGATGGCGGCCCTATCGGTCAGCCAATTCGTAGTTGGGATCGCGGCTGCGCTCTGGACCATGCCTGGCCATCAGGTCGAATGGGGGGTGCTGGCCTTCTTCGCCGTGCTCTGGGGGGGTGCCGCGGCCTGCTTCAGTGGATCGGCCAAGACTGCGCACGATAACGTGAGAATTTGCTCGAAAGATCGCGCTGGGGAGGGCGGAGAGATATAAAGTCCGAGTAAACCTCAGCTCTTAGCCAAGCTTCGCGTGGCCGCCCGTCGAACCGAAACCACCGGCGCCGCGGGCGGTGTCGTCAAGCTCGGCCACCTCGTCCCACGCGGCCTGTACGACAGGGGCGAGGACCAGCTGCGCCACCCGGTCCCCCCGCGCGATCGCGAAGCCCTGGGACCCGTGATTGATGAGGATGATCTTCAACTCGCCACGATAATCCGAATCGATCGTACCAGGCGCATTGGGTACGCTGATCCCGTATTTGAGCGCGAGGCCCGACCGCGGCCGCACCTGCATCTCGTACCCCGCAGGTATCGCCAGAGCCAGCCCGGTCGCCACCGCGTGGCGGGCGCCGGGCGCGATGGTGACATCCTCCGCACTGACCACGTCCATTCCGGCGGCGCCTTCGCTCGCATAGACGGGTAGCGCCAGGCCTTCGCCATGCGGCAGGCGCTTCACGGCAACGGCCACGCGGTCAGTCATCGGCGTCCGCCGCCTGCCCGGCCAGTGCCTCGGCGGCACGCCGCACGAGCTCGCACGCGACTTCGGTCTTGTCCATCCTGGGCAGGCTCTCGACACCTGCGGACGTCACGATGTGCACCTCATTCGAGTCGCCGCCCATCACGCTGCCGCCCTGCTCGTCACGCGCGACGTCGTTGGCCACGATCCAGTCGGCGCCCTTGCGCTTGCGCTTCGACTTGGCGTTGTCGACCACGTTCTCCGTCTCCGCGGCGAAACCGATCAGCAAGCGCGGCCGCTTGCGGGCTGCGGCCAACGTGGCGAGGATATCGGGGTTCTCGGTCAGGATCAGCGCCGGCGGGGCGGAGCCGCGCTTCTTCATCTTCTCGACCGAAACGCTGCGGCTCTTCCAGTCCGCCACAGCCGCCACCATGAAGGCGGCATCGGCAGGTAGCGCGCGGCGAACGGCCTCCGCCATCTCGTCGGCGCTCTCTACATCGACGCGGTCGACGCCGAGCGGGGTGGGCAGGCTCACCGGTCCCGCCACCAGCGTTACCCGTGCCCCCGCCGCCGCTGCCATGGAGGCAATGGCGAAGCCCTGCTTACCGCTGGAGCGGTTGGCGATATAGCGCACCGGATCGATCGGCTCCCAGGTCGGCCCGGCGGTGACCAGTATGTGCCGGCCATGCAGCGGGCGGTGGGCGGGATCGGGATCGAACTCGGGCTGACCGGCCAGCGGATCGCTAGCCACGCCAGGCGCGGCGATACCCCCGAGGCCCGACGCGGGGTCTCTCATCGGCTCGGGCGCGGCACCAGGGTTCATCCGGGCGACCTCGTGGTTGATGGCGGCGGGATCGGTGGGCGGCGCGGAACTCGCCTTGCCCTTCTTGGCGAGCAGCGGCCCTCCCGCGGGCGGGATGGGAGGCGCATGATCCAGCGGCGACCCTTGCAGAAAGCCTTGGGCATCTATCGGATCGACGTCGGGCAACTCGTCGAGCTCGGCATCGATCTGCTCGTGGCTGCGTCTCGCGGTGGAGCGGGGGATGATGCCGGAAAGGAGATTGGAAAGGCGGCCAGCTCCCGACCCACTTCCCTGCTCGCCGTCCTCTTCGGGCTGGTCCTCGGGCTCCAGCGCCTCGCGCGCCAGCTCGTCTGCCGCTGCGCGTGCAATTGTCCGTTCCGGCCCGCGGCTCGTCGGCGCATCAAGCGCGGGCAGGTCCACTGGCGACTCGTCAGGCAGTGCGATGTCGAGCGACAGTTCCCCGGCGATCGCGGCAAGGATAGCGACAGGCTCCGGCAAGCGGCCCGGGCCCCATTCACCGCAAGCCATGTCGCCCTCGTCGGGCTGCATCACCGTCACGCCCGCTTGGCGCAGCCATTCGGCATTGCGCTGGGTGGCGGAATGCTCCCACATCCGCACGTTCATTGCAGGCACGGTCAGCACCGGCTTGTCGGTAGCCAGGATCAGCGTGGTGGCGAGATCGTCGGCAATGCCCGCCGCCATCTTGGCCAGCAGGTCGGCGGTCGCAGGGCACACCACAACCAGATCGGCATCGCGCGAGAGCTGGATATGACCCATCTCGACCTCGTCCTTGAGATCGAACAGGCTGGTGTAGACCTTGTTGCCGGACAGCGCGGCAAGCGACATCGGGGTGACGAACTGCTGCCCCCCCTCGGTCACCACGCAGGTCACATCGCCGCCTGCCTTGCGGATCATCCTGACCAGCTCGCACGACTTGTAGGCCGCGATGCCGCCGCCAACGATCAGCAGAATGCGCGGTCCACGGCCGTTCATCGGCCTGCCCGCCCTTGCCGATCCGTCTCCGGCGCGAACCGGTACATTGAAACCCATCGCCTCATCCTTGCGCTGCTAGCGCCCCCTCGCACGCTTGACCAGCACCCGAACAGAGGCGGGCTTTGCCTATGGGCGCCCATCGCCTATCCCTCCCCGGATCAGGGGAGGGTTCCGATGACGACGATATTGCGCATACTGATCGCTGTGGGGGTCATACTGGATGGGGCGTTAGGATTTGGTTTCCTATCCGATCCAGCAGGTTCCGCCATCGGATTCGGAGTCGGCGCAGACGGCGCCATGGGCCTTTCCAGCCTGCGAGCGGACTTCACCGCCTTCTTCCTGGTCGCAGCCGGCTTCATGGCGGCAGGCGCATGGAAGGTGCGCGGCGACATGCTGGTGGCGCCGCTCGCCCTTTTCCTCGTGGCGCTCACCGGCCGCGCTCTCAACCTGATGATCGTGGGGCCTTACCCGGGATGGTGGCAACCGATGGCGGTCGAGACTTTGCACGTGGTGGTGCTGGCCTCGGCGATCGGAAAGTGGAACTGGCGCGGCAGTCCGGCTCGCTAGATCAACCCAAACCAGCGGGCCGCGCCAACCGCCGCGGCGCCCACGGCAACGGCAATGGTGTATCCCGCGAAGCGCAGGACGCCGAGGCCTCCACCTTCTTCCCAGACGAGCGGGACGCGTGGAAGCGGCGGCGGATCGGGCGCGCCTCCTCGCGGCGGATATTGCTCTTCCAGGCGGCGCACCAGCGCGGGAATGCGCAGCAGTGTCTCGGTATCGGACCGGATGCGCTCCGCCAGCGCCGCCTCGGGCCCCAACTCGTCACGTATCCATTCGTGCACGAAGGGTGCGGCCGAATCCCACATGTTGATCTCGGGGTCGAGGCTGGTGGCAATGCCTTCCACCATGACCATGGTCTTCTGCAACAGCAGCAGATGTGGCTGCGTCTGCATGTCGAAATCGCGGGTAATCGCGAATAGGCCGTCAAGCATCTGGCCCACCGAAAGCTCGCTGACAGGCCGCCCGCGCATCGGCTCCCCCACCGCTCTCAATGCGGTGGCGAATTCATCCACCGAGTGGTGCGCCGGTACATATTGCGCCTCGAAATGGATCTCCGCCACACGGCGGTAATTGCCGGTGATAAGGCCATAGAGGATCTCGGCCAGCCACTGGCGCGCCCGTCGGTCGATGCGGCCCATGATCCCGAAATCGATCGCCACGATGGTGCCATCCGCCTGCACGAACAGGTTTCCCTGATGCATGTCGGCGTGAAAGAACCCCGCGCTGATGGCCTGCTTGAGGAAGGCGAGCACCAGACGCCGCGCGAGATCGGGCAGATCGTGCCCGGCAGCGCGCAACCCGTCGAGATCTGCGATCTTCACGCCCTCGACCCATTCCAGCGTCAGTACGCGGCCATTGGTGCGCTCCCAGTCGATGGCGGGGACGCTGTATCCGGGTGTCCCCACCATGGCCTCGGCCAGCTCGCTCGCGCTGGCCGCTTCGCGCCTCAGGTCCAGTTCGCGGTTGGTCCAGCGCTTGAAATTGGCAATCGTAAGGCGTGGACGCAGCCGCGCCGCCTCGCCCCCGAACGCTTCCAGGTGCGCGGCAGCCCATTCGTATGTCCCGATGTCGCGGGCAAAGCGTTCGCGTACACCGGGGCGAAGCACCTTGACCGCAACGATTCGCCCGTCGGTGGTGGTCGCCTTGTGAACCTGCGCAATGGAGGCGGCGCCGACCGGCTCGGGATCGAAGCTGGCATAGAGTGCCTCGAGCGGTTGCCCAAAGCTGCTCTCGATGCTTTCGCGGATCGCTTCGAATGCGACAGGGGGCAAGTTGTCCTGCAGGGTCAGCAGGTTTCGCGCCGCATCCTCGCCCACGATATCCGGCCGGGTGGCGAGCGACTGACCCAGTTTGATGGCCGCGGGGCCGATCGCGCGGAAGGCGCCGGCATAGTCGGCCTCGCGCCGCTTCACCGTGCCGATCGAGAACAGCCCGATCAGCCTCTTTACCGGTACGGGCGTGTTGGGATCGTTCTGGATGCCTCGCAACGCGCCGTGCCGCGCGGCGGTGCGCGCCCATTTGCCGAGGCGCCAGACATGCGTGGAGGGGCGTGCCACTGCTAGGCTTTCCACCCTGAATGGATCGCCACCAGCCCGCCAAGGATCGGTTCGACCCGCGTCTGGATGAAGCCGGCGTTCTGGATCATCTGTTCGAACCGGGGCATCGGCGGGAAACGCCGGATCGACTCGACCAGATAGCGGTAGCTGTCGGCATCGCCTGCGATCGCCTGGCCCATCCTGGGCACCAGATGTTCGGAGTAAAGGTCGTAAGCCTTGTCGAAACCCGGCCATTCGACGGTCGAGAATTCGAGGCAGAAGAACCGTCCGCCGAATTTCAGAACGCGATAAGCCTCCGACAGAGCCTTGTCGATGTGAGTCACGTTCCGGATGCCGAATGCGATGGTATAGGCGTCGAACTGGCGTGATGGGTAGCTCAGCACCTCCGCGTTCTGACAGGACCAAGAAAGCCCGGTGAGGCCGCGTTCCAGCGCGCGCTCCACGCCCACGTCCAGCATGTCCTGATTGATATCGGCGACGGTGATCTCGGCACCGCGCTCGGCCATGCGGAAGGCGATGTCCCCTGTGCCGCCGGCCATATCCAAAACCGCTTCGCCTGGTTGCGGCTTCACCCGCGCAACGAAGCGATCCTTCCATAGCCGGTGCATGCCCGCCGACATCGCATCGTTCATCAGATCGTATTTGCCCGCCACGCTGGAAAACACCGCGCCCACGCGCCGGGTCTTCTCCTCGGGCGCGACCTCTTCATAACCGAAGGAAACCGTATCACTCATGACACCCGCCTTAGAGCATCGATCAGGAAAGTGGGAACCGGTTTTCGCCGAGAATTGGCGGGACGGGCGATGGCGCGGCAATTGCGGGACGGGCAAAGGGTGTTAGGGCGCAGTCATGCCCGAACTTCCAGAGGTCGAAACCACCGTGCGCGGACTGGCGCGCATTCTTGAAGGCCAGGGGATTGAACGCGTGGCCCTCCGCCGCCCCGACATGCGCCGCCCTTTTCCGCCCGAACTCGTGCAGGTGATGACCGGAGCACGCGTGACCCATCTCTCGCGGCGCGCCAAATATGGCCTCATCCATACCGACCGGGATCATGTGCTGGTCTTCCATCTTGGGATGAGCGGGCGCTGGCGGATCGATCCCGACGAGATCGGCAAGCATGATCATCTTGTCATCGAAACCGATCGTCACAAGCTGGCGCTGAACGATGCGCGTCGTTTCGGGTCGGTTGATCTCGTTGCGGAAGAAACGCTCGAACACTGGCCGCCGTTCGCTGCGCTCGGGCCCGAGCCGCTGGGGCCGGGGCTGAGCAAAGAGGGCCTGCGTGCGGCTACGCGCGGCCGGAAACCGGCGATCAAGCTGATGCTGCTCGATCAGCGCGTGGTAGCGGGCCTGGGCAACATCTATGTCTGCGAAGCGCTGTGGCGGGCCGGGATCGATCCGCGCAAAGCGGGCGGCCGTGTCACGGGCCCGCAGCTCGAGCGCCTCGTTCCGGCGATCCGCGCGGTTCTGGAGCAATCCATCGCCGAGGGTGGCTCCACCCTGCGGGATTTCGCCCAACCCGATGGAGAGCTGGGCTATTTCGGGGCGCGCTTCGATGTCTATGGCCGCGAAGGTGAGCCATGCCGGCGCGATGATGGCGGGAGCATTCGCCGCATCGTGCAAGGTGGTCGCAGCACATGGTTCTGTCCGCTCTGCCAGAAATAGTCCAAACTCGGCGCCCAGGCGTCAGTTTCGCATTTCGGATCTTCAAACAGAGATTGACGATTCGCCGATTGCCCCCTATGTGCGCCGCCTTCCGGCGCCTCTTGCGCCGCTTTTCGCATGAGATTCGGTTACCGGGACGGCCCTTGGGCGCGTTGCCGGTATGAGACACCAGGAACGAGACGTACACAGATGGCCAATACGCCCCAAGCCCGCAAGCGCATCCGTCGCAACGCTACCCGCGCCGAAGTCAACGGCGCGCGCATGAGCCGCATCCGCACCTTTCTCAAGAAGGTCGAGAGCGCGATCGAAAGCGGCGACAAGGATGCGGCCAAGGCCGCCCTCAATGGCGCTCAGCCGGAACTGGCGCGGGGCGTAGCGCGCGGTGTGCTGCACAAGAACACCGCGGCCCGCAAGATGAGCCGCCTGTCCAAGCGCGTCTCGGCTCTCTAACCCTTTCCAAGCGTAAGCTTCTGAGGGGCCTTCGCGCATGGGCGCGAGGGCCCCTTCGCTTGTCTGCAACATCGGTGAAACAGGCCTGTAATGTTGCCGGGCAGAGAAGCACGCAGTTCTGCCGATTCGCCTGTCAAAAGGCCGACGCGGAGGGGCTGAAATGGCCATAAAATCCCCGTTTTCAGAGGCTTGAACGGGGGGCTGCGGGTTACCGCAGTGTCAATATTATATTTCTAAAATATTTCGCCAGTGCCCCCTTGTGAATCACCCGAAACCCGACTTATCACCACCAAACCGCTCGGGGCGGGACAGCCTGAGCACCAACAAACTGGAAGATGAAGATCAGGCGCCGGGATGGCGATTCCCGGTGGCGGCATCGCTATGTCTGGACTTCACAATGGCAGCAGGCCGGATCGCACGATTTGGTCAACGGGGGTGGTTCGTTTCCGATGGCTAAGACTTTCGAAACTGCGCGGGCAGAGCGCAAGATGCAGGACGATTTGATGGAAGATGCGGAGAGCGTGAACCTGGCGGCCGATTGGGCCGACATCAGTCAAGGACTGCGAAAAGATCTTGGACATCAATTGCACAGCCAGTGGATCAAGCCGATCCAGCTGGGTGCACTTTGCCATGAAACTGGTACTCTCGACCTCTATCTCCCGACAGAGTTCTCCGCGAACTGGGTGAGGGACCGGTTTCATGACCGGTTGAGCCTCGCCTGGAAGATCGCGTCCGCCGACGTACGCCACATCAAGATCAGCGTACTGCCCGGACGCCGTCAGGTTGCCGATATTCGCCTGCACGCCGAAGGCCGCCGCCCGGCCAACGACGGTGCGGACAATTCCATGATGGCAATCGCTGCCGACACGATCGGTGACTCCGGTTTTACAAGTTCGGTCGGACTGGACCCGTCACTGACCTTTGCCGCCTTTGTCACGGGCGAGGCCAATGTGCTGGCCGCCAATGCCGCCCAGCGCATGGCCGCCACCGAAAAGCCCCAGTTCGCGCCGCTCTATCTGAAGGCGGCAACCGGGCAGGGCAAAACGCACCTGCTTCACGCCATCGGCCACGCTTTCCTGCTCGCACACCCGCGTGCGCGCATATTCTACTGCAGCGCGGAGCGCTTCATGGTGGAGTTCGTGCAGGCGCTGAAAACCAGGCAGACGCTGGAATTCAAGGCTCGGCTCCGCAGCTTCGACCTGCTGCTGGTGGACGACATCCAGTTCATCATCGGCAAGGAAAGCGCACAGGAGGAACTCCTATACACGATCGACGCACTGCTGGCTGAAGGCAAGCGCCTCGTCTTCGCGGCCGACCGCGCCCCACAGGCGCTCGACGGGGTCGAACCGCGTCTGCTGAGCCGCCTTTCGATGGGCCTCGTGGCCGACATCGCAGCTGCCGACATCGAATTGCGTCGCCAGATCCTTGAGGCCAAGCTTACGCGCTTCGCCCCTCTCGAAGTACCCGCAGATGTCATCGATTTTCTCGCTCGCACCGTGACGCGGAACGTGCGCGAGCTGGTTGGCGGCCTGAACAAGCTTATCGCTTACGCCCAGCTCACCGGGCAGGAAGTATCGCTGCAACTCGCAGAGGAGCAGCTCACCGATATCCTTTCTGCCAACCGCCGCCGGATCACCATCGATGAAATCCAGCGCACGGTCTGCCAGTTCTATCGTATCGACCGCAGCGAGATGAGCAGCAAGCGCAGAGCCCGCGCGGTCGTCCGCCCACGCCAGGTTGCGATGTACCTTGCAAAGGTTCTGACGCCGCGCAGCTATCCTGAAATCGGCCGCAAGTTCGGAGGGCGCGATCATTCGACCGTTATCCATGCGGTTCGCCTGATCGAGGACCTGCGCCAGCGCGACGCCGATATGGATGGCGATGTGCGCAGCCTGCTGCGCCAGCTCGAAAGCTGAAAACACCCTGAGCAAAACCATGTTCTCCCCCTGTTCAAATGGTGTGGACAGGGGCAGGACAGGCTGGTGATTGCGAAGCTCAAGGGGATCCTCGACGATACCGGCGCCGATTGGGCGATAATCGACGTGTCTGGCGTCGGATATCTCGTCCATTGCAGCGCCAAGACGCTCGCTGCGCTGGGAGAGAAGGGAGCGGCCTGTACCCTCTTCACCCATCTCCAGGTGTCGGAGAACGACATGCGCCTGTTGGGCTTTGCCGAGGCCGCAGAGCGCGACTGGTTTCGTCTGCTGACAGGGGTTCAGGGCGTTGGCAGCAAAGTGGCACTGGCGATTCTCTCGGCGCTCTCCCCGCATGATGTCGCCACTGCATGCTCCCGCGGCGATGCTGCCAGCGTAGCCCGCGCGCAGGGGGTCGGGCCGAAGCTCGCCGGGCGTATCGTCAACGAACTGAAGGACAAGGCCGGGACCATCCCGAATGGCGGCGCGTCCGGTGCGGTGTCTGCGCCCGCGGGAAGGGCCAGTGCCGATGCGGTGAGCGCACTGGAAAATCTCGGTTTCAAACCTGCCGTCGCCAGTCGCGCCGTGGCCGAGGCGGTGGGTGAACTGGGCGAGGGCGCTGGAGAGGGGGAGTTGATAAGGGTGGCCCTCAAGAGGGCGGCGGCGTGACCGGGCGCTCCGCAATTCGCCGCAGTTGCGCGGCGCTATACACGCTCGCTGGCTTGGCGCTTGTACTGCGTGCGGGCGAACCGCAGGATCCGGCCTGGTGGATAGGGGGCCTGGTCTTTTTCCTGGTCGTTGCTTCCCCGGTGGTCGTGGGGCTGTGGCTGGCGCGCTGGCTAAAGAGCCATGTCTATCATCTGTTTTGCGTCACCGTGGCGGCCATCGCCGTTTACGGCTTTTACCTGCAATGGCGCACGATGTTCGCGGCCGAGCCCGATGCCCAGAGCGCGCTCGTGCTTCTGTTCGTGCCGTTCTACCAAGCCGCGGCGGTGAGCCTGGCCTTCATCGTCGCCAAGATCGCGGACTATTATGCAAAGCCCGCCCGGCGGAGTAAGGGAACGCCATGATGCCACCCTTCCTTTGCGCCACCACGGTGGCTGTTTTCGCTGCCCTCCCATTCGATCGGGAGCCATAAGACGATGAGTTGTAACGTCATCTGGGAGTTCGCCATCGAGGACGCGAACCGGGAGGCTTTCGAGCGCGCTTATGCACCTGGGGGGCCATGGGCGCGGTTGTTCGCGGAGAGCGAGGGCTTTCTCGAGACGCGCCTGCTTCGGGCGAAGGAGCGACCTGGCGTCTATCAGACAATCGACCGTTGGGCCTCACGCGAAGCCTACGCCGCATTCAAGCGCACCTTCGCGCAGAAGTACGAGGCACTCGACGAGAAAGTCGGCGATCTGAGCCATCGGGAAACGTACATTGGCCTGTTCGATGAGGTGGAGGTTTGAGCGAAGAGCCGCTCCTGTCGGCGGAACGTATTGACGGTGATCCCGATGCGGCGCTGCGCCCGAGATCGCTGGCGGAGTTCGTCGGACAGCAGGGCGCGCGCGAGAACCTGCGCGTGTTCATCGCGGCGGCAAAGTCGCGTGGCGAGGCGATGGACCATGTGCTGTTCTTCGGGCCTCCCGGCCTGGGGAAAACCACCCTGGCGCAGATCGTCGCAAAGGAGCTCGGCGTCGGTTTTCGCGCAACCAGCGGGCCGGTAATCGCAAAGGCCGGCGATCTTGCCGCTCTGCTCACCAATCTCGAACCTCACGATGTGCTGTTCATCGACGAGATCCACCGGCTCAATCCCGTGGTGGAAGAGGTTCTCTATCCGGCGATGGAGGATCGTGCGCTCGATCTCATTATCGGCGAAGGTCCTTCCGCAAGGTCGGTTCGCATCGATCTCCCGCCGTTTACCTTGATTGGCGCAACAACCCGGCAAGGATTGCTGACGACGCCGCTGCGCGATCGTTTCGGCATCCCGATCCGCCTCAACTTCTATACTGTCGACGAGCTGCTGCGTGTGGTGACGCGCGGGGCGGGCCTCCTGGGCATAGGTGTCGACGAAGCTGGCGCGCGAGAGATCGCGCGCCGAAGCCGCGGGACTCCGCGCGTGGCCGGCCGATTGCTCCGCCGAGTCCGTGACTTCGCCCATTTCGCTGGCGATGACATGATCGACCGCGATCTGGCGGACAAGGCGCTCACCCGTTTGGAAGTCGATTCTCTCGGGCTGGATGCGATGGACAGGCGCTATCTCACGATGATTGCCGATATCTATCGCGGTGGGCCGGTCGGGGTGGAAACACTGGCTGCGGGATTGAGTGAACCGCGCGACACGGTGGAGGAGGTGATCGAGCCTTATTTGATTCAGCTCGGCCTGATCGCCCGAACGGCCCGCGGGCGGTGTCTCAACGAAGGCGGCTGGAGCCATTTGGGTCTCGACCCGCCTTCAGGCCAGCAGGGCGGCCTGTTCGAAAACGGCAAATAGGCGAACGCGTTTTCTGACCCGAGTGGGCGCGCGGATGCCACTTAAAAAAGGGGCGACCGTTTCCGGCCGCCCCCTCAATCTCAAGATTGCTGCAATCAGGCGAAGCTGACCTGCGCGCGCGCCTTCCGACGCATCGCACCGCCGACCGTTCCGAAGCCGAGGATGAGCAGCGCCCACGTTGACGGTTCTGGCACGAAGCCACCGATGAACTGATTATAGATATCGCCAGAGCTCTGGTAGTAACCCCGATCGGTCAGGGCATCGATACGGGTGTTCCAGCCCATCGCATCGAATGCGGCGATGTCGTTGTTCGTCACATCACCCGTTTGTCCACCACACAGGTACGGATTCATGATCCCGAGGCGGTTGGTCTTGTTGCACGTAAACCGGTCATCGACGCCCGGGTTAACGCGGGGCGCTTCCCAGTGCGAAGCCTGCCAGCCATCGCCGTTGTAACGGCCAGACGAGAAGCCCGAGTCGCCGTTGTACTGGGTCAGACCGCCGTCGATGGAGAAATAGCTGTCCGACCCGACCGACCAGTCAAGCTCGCCGCTGCTGTTGTAGCGGAAGAAGTCGAGCGTGCTGTTGAGGCCACCGATATTCTGGAATTCTTCATCGGTGTAGAGTCCGCAAGCAGGGCCGTTGGGGCAACCGTAGACATCGTAGAAGTCCGGCGCCGACACGAAGCCGAGTCCGTGGCCCATTTCGTGGATCGCAACCCCGATGAAGTCCTGGAACCCGGCAGTAATACCGTCAGAGGGATCGAAATCGAAGGCATACCGTGAACTAAAGGTAATCGAAGCATCCGACTCCAGATCATCGAGGAGACCGATCGCCTTCAACACTGAGGTGTTGGCATAGGTCGTGTCGTTGTTGGAACCCGGCCCATGCGTCGTATCGAAGTACGTTACCGACGTATCATCGAGGCGGGACAAGCGCATGTTCACACCGGTACCGCCTCCGGCCGCGATCTCCGCGCTCAAAGATGCCAGCGCAGAAGCGTCCAGCGCGCTATTTCCGGTCGCGGCCATCGCCGCATACACGGTGGAAGTAGCCACATCGAGACGTGCACTTCCGGTGGAGCCGAGGATGCCATCGTCCAGTTCGGAAAATGCCACATCGAAGACCACGGTCGCATCGTTGGTGAGCATGTTTTCCCAGTACGCCGCAGCGATCTGATATCCGATTTGGGCTTCGTAGCTACGGATATTCTCCAGACCGTTCAGAACGATCGTCGTAGCGCTTGCGGGTGTTGCGGCGGACACAGC
Organism: Qipengyuania sp.; assembly: GCF_042095715.1. Lineage (GTDB taxonomy): Bacteria > Pseudomonadota > Alphaproteobacteria > Sphingomonadales > Sphingomonadaceae > Qipengyuania. The sequence goes on from NZ_JBELMO010000032.1 coordinate 16,573, forward strand.
CGCCAGCGCACTCGCCGCCAGGGCGGCGCTGCGTAGTTTCGACATAAATAGACCCTTCCTTGTAGGTTCCCCATCCGACAATGAGCCGGATACCCAAACCCTAACGAAAGTTAACCAAGTTGCAAGCGCTGCGTGGACATAATCTGCCCCAAAATGGGAAGGTCGGGAACTTTTTGAAAAGCTTACCCACCGACCTAAGATTGTTTCGCCGATTGTCGCCAAGGATTCAGCCTAAACCACTGCGTTACGACATGTTTCTCACCAGCTTCAACCGGCAGACCTGCGTGCGATAGATTTACGTTGGGCTTGCCTTGGCGATCCATGTTGTCCCAGCAAATCAGCATACCGGGCTCCGGCTGGACCGCGTGTTCGAGGCGTGGGAAGTCCGTGGCACCCCCCGATTCGACCGCGTCGAGATATACCATTGCGGTCCAGGTGCGCTGCCCACCTCTGAGCCGCTCGGTTTGCCAGTGCTCGCGCTTCTCTCGAAAGAAATCGAAGTGGTGCCGGTATTCCTGACCCGGCAGATAACGCTGGCCCTGGGTCGGCTCGGCGTGCGCCGCGTCCAATCCCAACAAGGCACAAATCTTGCCGCGCAATTTTTCGGTCTGAGGTTCGCCTGCCGCGAAGAAATGCGTTGAACTGGTGCGCCCCATCGAACCGCTGCTGTCATGGAACAGGGTGGAGGGGCCAAGCCTCGCTTCAATCGTGGTGACGAGCTTCGCGCATTGCTGGCGAGTAAGAAAAGCGGGGACGGTGTAGATATCGGCCTTATCCCCGCCAAGGGCCTGCACCCTCTCGTCCTGCGCCAGCTTCTCACGCACCTTCTGGCCGACCCGCGCCAGTGCGGCGGGGTCGGCTTGCGGGTCCTGACGCCCTCCGAAGAGGCGCGACAGAAGATTCAGGCTGCCAGCTTTCGCAGCACGTACTGCAGGATGCCGCCGTTGCGATAGTACTCCATCTCGTTGGCGGTATCGATACGGCAAAGGGCGGTGAAACTGGTCGTGCTTCCATCCGCGCGGGTGACCTCCACGGTGACGTCCTGACTTGGCGACAGATCCGCCAGTCCGTGGATGGTGAAGGTATCCTCACCGGTCAGGCCCAAGGTCTGCCGGCTTTCGCCTTCCTTGAACTGCAGCGGCAGCACGCCCATGCCCACGAGATTGGAACGGTGGATACGTTCGAAGCTTTCGACGATCACCGCGCGAACCCCAAGCAGGATCGTGCCCTTCGCCGCCCAGTCGCGGCTCGATCCGGTGCCGTATTCCTTACCTGCGACGACAACCAGCGGTGTTCCGTCTTCCTTGTGCTTCATGGCGGCATCGTACACCGGCATCGTCTCGCCCTTGTAGCTCGACCAGCCACCTTCCGTTCCGGGCACCATTTCGTTGCGGATGCGGATGTTTGCGAATGTGCCGCGCATCATCACCTCGTGCTGACCGCGACGGCTGCCATAGGAGTTGAAGTCCTGAGGGCTGACCTGGCGTTCCTGCAGCCACTTTCCGGCCGGGCTGTCCGCCTTGATCGAGCCGGCAGGACTGATGTGGTCGGTGGTAACGCTGTCCCCCAGGACGAGTAGCGGCTTCGCTTCAACGATGTCCCGGACCGGATCGGGAGTCATGCCCATGCCTTCGAAATAGGGCGGATTGGCGACATAGGTACTGCCCGACCGCCACTGATACGTGTCCGACGGGGTGACGCTGATGGCCTGCCAATGCTCGTCGCCCTTGTAGACATCGGCATAGCGCTTTTCGAACATGGAGCGATCCACGGCGCCCATCCGTACGGCGGCAATCTCATCGTTGGAGGGCCAGATATCCTTGAGGAAGACGTCAGCGCCGTCCTGATCCTGGCCGATCGGCGTCTCGGTAATGTCTTCGGTCACCGTGCCCTTGAGCGCGTAGGCCACGACCAGCGGCGGTGAAGCGAGGAAGTTGGCGCGTACATCGGGGCTGACGCGGCCTTCGAAATTGCGGTTGCCGGAAAGGACGCTGGCGGCGACGATGTCGTTGCCATTGATCGCTTTCGAGATCGGCGGGGCAAGCGGACCGGAATTGCCGATACAGGTGGTGCACCCATAACCGACAAGGTCGAAACCGATTGCGTTGAGGTGGTCCTGCAGGCCCGCTTTGACCAGATAGTCGGTTACCACCTGCGATCCGGGGGCAAGGCTGGTTTTTACCCAAGGCTTGGGCTTCAGGCCCTTCTCGTGCGCCTTCTTGGCGACCAGGCCGGCGGCAAGCATCACATCGGGATTGCTGGTGTTGGTGCAACTCGTGATGGCGGCAATGACGACGTCACCATCGCCGACGTCATGGCCGCTTTCCTCGATATCGATCCGCACGGGCGCGCTCTTCTTGTAAAGATCCCTCAGCTGCGAATTAAACAACTCGTCAACCTCGGGCAGCGCCACCTTGTCCTGCGGTCGCTTGGGCCCGGCAAGGCTGGGTACAACCTCGCCCATGTCGAGTTCGAGGGTCTTGGTGAAGATCGGCTCGTGCTCCGCCTCGAACCACAGGCCCTGCTCCTTGCAATAGGCTTCGACCAAGGCAATCTGATCGTCAGAGCGGCCTGTCAGGCGCAGATACTCTATCGTCTTGTCGTCGATGCCGAACAGACCGCACGTCGCGCCGTATTCAGGCGCCATGTTGGCGATCGTCGCGCGGTCGGCGAGACTGAGGTTGGAAACGCCGGGCCCATAGAACTCGACGAAACGCCCGACCACGCCGACTTCGCGCAGCATCTGCACGCAGGTCAGCACCAGATCGGTGGCGGTGATCCCTTCCGCCATCTTGCCCGTCAGCTTGAAGCCGACAACTTCCGGGATGAGCATGGAGACCGGCTGGCCCAGCATCGCGGCTTCGGCTTCGATCCCGCCGACACCCCAGCCGAGGACGCCAAGGCCATTCACCATGGTCGTGTGGCTATCGGTGCCCACGCAGGTGTCGGGATAGGCTATGAGATTGCCCTTGGGGTCCTCGCTCGACCACACGCAGCGCGCGATGTGCTCGAGATTCACCTGGTGGCAGATGCCTGTGCCCGGGGGCACGGCGGAGAAGTTCTTGAAGCTTTTGGAGCCCCACTTGAGGAAGTCATAGCGTTCGGCGTTGCGCTGGTATTCCATTTCGACATTGTGCTGAAACGCCTTGGGGTGTCCGAACTCGTCTACCATAACGGAATGGTCGATGACGAGATTGACCGGCACCTGCGGGTTGATCTTGGCGGTATCGCCGCCCAGCGCGCTGATGCCGTCGCGCATGGCGGCCAGATCGACAACACAGGGCACGCCGGTGAAGTCCTGCAGCAGGACGCGCGCTGGACGATACTGGACTTCGCGACCGGTCTTGGGGTTCTTCTGCCAGTCGGCGATAGCGCGGATGTGCTCTTCGCCAACCGTGAAACCGCCGTCTTCGAAGCGGAGCATGTTCTCCAGCAAAGCCTTGAGGCTGAACGGCAACCTGGACACGTCACCGATTTTCTCCGCCGCTTTGGCGAAGGAATAATAGGCGTAATCCTTTCCGTTTACGGAAAGTGTAGAGCGGGTGTTGAGCGTGTCCTTGCCGACCTCGGTCATGCGGGAGCCTGTCCTTTCTTTCTGGAGCTGTCACCCTGCCAACGCGCAGGGGCACGGGAACGTGCCCGCGCCCTGCGCTTTGGCGCGCAGAAATGCAAGAGCGCAGCGGCCATCGCGCCCCTAAACCATCGTCTGTTCCGGCCGCTTTCGCCTTGCCGCGATCAGGCAGCCGGCAACGATCAGGGCCGTGCCCAGGATCGTGGCCGGAGCCGGCGCTTCGCGAAAAAACACCCAACCGAACAGGCTGGCCCACAGGAAGCCGGAATATTCCATGGGAACGAGATATTGCGCCTCTGCCCGGGCATAGGCCCACGCGATCGCCATCGACCCGGCGACCGTCAACGCCGCCGCAGCGCCGGTATGAGAGAGAACCGTCGCGTCCGGGTTCACAAAGAACAATGGCGCCACCGCACCAAGGATAACCGCAGTCACGAAGCTGTGAAAGAATGCGATCTCCGCCGGGCCGGCCAGAACCGACTGCCGGCGGATGACGATGAAGTTATATGCATAGAGCAGGGCCGAAACCGTGATGGCACCCAGCCCCAGCAGGGCGTCCTGATCCAGGTCGCTGCGTCCCAGACGCCCCCAGACGATCACGATCGTGCCGCAAAACCCCAGAACCGATCCCCATATGGCGGTCGGCCGAATCTCTTCGCCGAGCAGGATACGCGCAAGGTAAAGAGCGATGAGAGGCGCCACGAAGCTGATTGCGATGGTTTCCGCGATCGGGAGTTTGGTCAGCGCGTAGAAGAAGGTGAGCGCCATGAAGCAGGAGACTACGCCGCGCTCGGCATGCAGCTTCATCGCCTTGGGTGGAGGGCGGCGCAGGCCTGCAACCGCCCAGACGGGCAGCATTATCCCCGCTCCGATGACCGCACGCAACAAGGCCGCGCTATAGGCCCCCACGGCCAGCGATGCGCCTTTCATGAATGCATCCATCAGCGACAGGCAGGCCACGCCGAGAAGCGCCGCCAAAAGCGGCAGCGAAAGATTGCTCCGTGCCATTCCACTGCGCTAGCCCTTGGCCACGATATGGTCACGCCCCAACCGACAATTCACCGCCGCTTCAGCCGCGCCGATGGAAAAGCGGGGCTATATGGCTTATTTGACGCCCGTAACTGCCCGAACGGGGAATTTGGTGGACCACATGACTTTCAAGACGATACTCCTCGGCAGCGCATTGATCGCGAGCCCGCTTGCAGCCCAGCAGGCACCGCAGGTCATTCTGCCGCCCGAACCCGATGCTTCGACGACCGCGACGCTCCCCGCACCAGCGCCTAAAAAGCGTGAGACCGTGGACGAGAGCTTCGGCGACATCGTCAACCGCACCCCCGGCGAGATTGTCCAGCCCCTGCCTGCGCCGCCGGCGCCGATCCTCGCCAATTGGACCGTGGCCAATGCCAAGGCGCTCGTCGCTTTCGCCAAGGGGATCGCAGTCGAGGGGCTCGACCCCAAGGACTACGACATTCCCGCACTCGAGGCGGCCATTGCCGCGGGGCGCGGAGATGCGCTGAATGAGAAGGCGAGCCGTACCTTCCAATGGCTGGTCGAAGATCTGCGCGACGGGCGTACGCCGATGGACGCGCGGCGCCAATGGTTCGTGGTGGATCCCGATCCCGATCGCATGCCCACGCAAAAGCTGCTCGATGCCGCCGTTGCGACCGGCAAGATCGCCAGCACTCTGCGCGCGCTGAACCCGGTCAATCCCGATTTTGCCCAGCTGAGGTCGGAGCTGGCAACCGCCAAGGATCCCAGGCGCATCAAGCTGATCCGGGCGAACATGGACCGCTGGCGCTGGCTGCCGCAGGATCTGGGCAAGTTCTATCTGCTCACCAATATTCCGGAACAGAAATTGCGGCTGACCGTGAACAACCGCATCATCAAGAGCTATCGAACGATCGTGGGCAAGCCCGGCCGCACCGCAACCCCGCAGCTGGCGGAACAGGTGGAAGCGGTGATTTTCAACCCTACCTGGACCGTGCCGCAGTCGATCGTGAAGGGCGAAGGGCTGGGCAACAAGGTGCTGAACAATCCTGGATGGGCTCGCAGCGCGGGTTACAAGGCCACCAAGGGCGAGAACGGCTGGATCACCGTGGTGCAGCAGCCCGGACCCTCCAATTCGCTGGGCCTGATGAAGCTCGACATGCCCAATGAACACGCCATCTTCCTGCATGACACGCCGGCGCGCGAGCTTTTCCAGCAGGACAACCGGGCGCTCAGCCATGGCTGCGTGCGCGTGGAAAATGCGCGCGAGGTGGCCATGACCATGGCCATGCTGGGCAACATGACCACCAAGGACGATATTCCGGCCATCCAGGAAGAGGTTCAGGATATCACCGGCAGCGGCGAATACACCCGCTATCCGTTGCAGAAGCAGTGGCCGGTCTATCTCACCTATTTCACCATGGCGACCGATGTCGACGGGAAGCTGACCACCTTCAAGGACGTCTATGACCGCGATGCCCCGGTTTTGGCGGCTCTCGATCAGCCGCGCCAGCAGAACCGCGCCCGCGAGACCGACGAGGAAGTCGTCGAGATCGTGGACGATCTGCAGACCTGAGGGGTCAGTAAGCCCCCGGATTGGTCCGGTCGAAGGTGCCTTCGGCCGGATCCCGCCGCAGAAGTTTTGTCTGCGCGGAGGGCGGGGGGGCCGTGCTGCCGTCGGCAGCGATCCCAAGGCTTTCAGCATAGAGCATGCGTCCGCCCGCCAGCCGGATCAGCGCCATGTCGAACTGCTCCGGTCCCATGGCGAAACATCCGTTCGAGCGGCCAAGCCGGCCCCAGCGCGCGATATGCGCAGGCGTGGCGTAATTCGCCTGGTGCATCACGATGGCACGCGGCAAAGCGTTCGAATTGGTGTCGTCCAGGCCATCCAGCCGGATGGACGTACCGTAGCGTCCGACATACCACCCCCGCGTCATATAGGCGCCGCGGCTGGTGCAATGCGATCCTTCCACATTGGAATAGCGCTTCAGCCAGCCGTCGTGCTGCGGGTCGGACCCGTCGCCGTGCGACACCAGATAGCTTTCGACCTTCCCGGCGGCGAGATCGACGAAGTGGAACCGCTCGTGAGAACTGTGCAGCCCGAAGTCCGCGATGGCGACCAGATCGCGATGCCACAGGTTGGCGCCTGCCCGGTCCAGTTCGCGCCGCGCGATGGCGGCAAGCTGCGCATCGCGCGACATGGCGGGCGCGGCCCGCGCGAACAGGCGCGGACCCAGCGCAAGGGTGGTCGCGGCAGCGGCCCCCGATTTCAGGAGATGGCGACGGTTCATGATGTATGGATTAGCACAGCACGCTTGAGCGCCGGGTTAATCACTCCGCAGCCTCGACCACGACGTCGGCCTGTCCGGCATCGCTCATGTCTGCCTCGATCTCGGCCGCCTTCTTCTCGACGAGAGCGACGATATGGTCGAGCATGTTTGCGTCTTCGACATGGTGATCCTTGAGGCCGGACAGATACACCATGTGCTTGCCGCTGCCGCCGCCGGTCAGTCCGATATCGGTCTCGCGCGCTTCGCCGGGGCCATTGACGACGCAGCCCAGAACCGAAAGCGAGAGCGGCGTCTTGATGTGCTGAAGCCGTTCTTCCAGCGCCTCGACGGTGCGGATCACGTCGAAACCCTGCCGCGCGCAGCTGGGGCATGAGACCACACGCACGCCCCGGGTCCGGAGACCCAGAGACTTGAGGATTTCGAAGCCCACGCGGACTTCCTCCTCCGGTTCCGCCGAAAGCGAGACGCGGATGGTATCCCCGATCCCGGCCCACAGCAGGCTGCCGATGCCGATGCTGGATTTGACCGTTCCGCCCAGCAATCCGCCTGCCTCGGTGATGCCGAGATGGAGCGGGCAATCCACCGCATCGGCCAGACCCTGGTAAGCGGCGACCGCGAGAAACACGTCGCTGGCCTTCACCGCCACCTTGTATTCGTGGAAATCGTGGTCCTGCAGCAGCTTGATGTGATCGAGCGCGCTTTCGATCAGAGCTTCGGGACAAGGCTCGCCGTATTTCTCCAGCAGATCCTTCTCCAGCGAACCCGCGTTGACGCCGATACGTATGGCACAGCCGTTTGCCTTGGCCGCGCGAACGACTTCGGCCACGCGCTCGCTTGAACCGATATTGCCGGGATTGATGCGCAGACACGCCGCGCCCTTGTCCGCCGCTTCCAGAGCGCGCTTGTAGTGGAAGTGGATGTCGGCGACGATCGGCACCTGTGCCGCGCGGGTGATCTTGTCGAGGTGCTCGGTCGCCTCCGCCGTGGGGCAGGACACGCGGATGATGTCCGCGCCCGCATCCTCGCACCGGCGGATCTGGTCGATGGTGGCGCCGACATCCTCAGTCGGCGTGTTGGTCATGGTCTGCACAGTGATCGGCGCATCGCCGCCCACGGGCACTTTTCCGACCATGATCTGGCGACTGATTCGCCGCTCGATGCTGCGCCAGGGGCGTATCGCGTTCATAAACTCAGGTACTTTCCTGCGAGACATGGACCACTTGGACCACGGTCCAGAGACAAGACAATCGCTCCGGACCGGGGGCATTCTGGCCCGAACATAGGGCCACGCGAGATATAATGCGAGCGGCGCGGGTCATGCAGGGACCATACCAGCCCCTGCGGCAATAGGACAGCGACTTGGCACCCGTCGATCCGGAATCGCGGTTCGTCCCGATGTCGCCCGGTAGCGGCGGTTGGTCGGTTCGCTGTGTTACGAGCGAGCCATCTTTCGCATGCGGGCGGCACAACCGAGAGTGGAATTTATGATGTCTGATCCTTTTACGCGCCTGCTTGCTGCGGGCCTAGCCATGTCGAACGCATCGGTCGCTTCTGCTAAGAATGTCGGCAGCCCGCCCGCCCCGCAGACGACTTGCGGTCCAGCAGGGAGCGATCATGCCGATATGCCGTCGGGCGCGGCCTGCCGCCTCGCGGACGAGCTCGACAAGGCATTCGTCTATCCTGCACAGGGCGCCGCCTATGCAGCGATGCTGCGCGCCAATGTGGCTGCGGGCCGCTATGCCGACCAGCTCCCGATGGACGCGGCGCGCATGATGACCGCCGATCTCCAGGCGGTCGCTCCTGACGGCCATCTGCGTGTCGAGAAAGAGGACGAGCGTCGCCAAACCGGCGGTAATGCGCCGGGCAAGGGTCATCCGCCGGTTCTGGAGCGCGGAGGCTGGATCGCGCCCGGTATCGCCTTCCTGCGAATCAATGCCTTTCTGCCCGACGATCAGGAAACCGCCGACGTCGCCAAATTCATGGCCGACCATGCCGATGCCGAAGCGATCATCTTCGATCTCACAACGCATGGCGGCGGCGGGCTGGCGCAGATGGACGTGATCTTCCCCTGGCTGTTCGGCGAGGAGACGCGCCTCGTCACCATGGCCATGCGCCGCTCTGTCGAAGAAGAGCACGGCACGCCGTTCGGGGACGGACCAACCATGCGAAAGCTTGCCGGCACGGCGCGGGAGACCGTGCGGGAGCATTGGGCGCTGCCCAACGACGATCCGCGACTGCGCGATGCCAGGATCGTCCTGCTGACCAGCGAACGCACGGCGTCCGCCGCCGAGCATTTCGCGCTGGCCATGAAACATACGGGCCGGGCCAGGCTGGTGGGCAGCCACACGGCGGGCGCCAATCACTTCGGAGGGGGCGTTTCGCTTGGCGGCGGACTTTCCGCGTTCATTTCCATCGGGCGGACCTATGATCCGCTGACGGGAAGGGACTGGGAAGGGACAGGCGTACTGCCCGACCTGGAATGCCCGCCGGAACGCGCGCTGGAATATGCCCTGCGCAGCTTGGGGGTCGCGCCGGAAATGGCCGCCGAACTGGAGGCTGAATACATACCGGACCCGGAACGCATGAAGCGCCGCCGTCCGGCCTGACGGGTGCGGGCGAGGAGGCGAACCGCCCCCCTGCGCCCGGTCACCGCGTCAAATCAACGGGCCAGTTGGGCGGGGATAAACTCTTCGCGCACCGCTTGGGCGACCAGGTTCAGGGGAATGATCCCCTGCGCCAGGAGGAAGTCGTTGAAGGCCTTGCGATCGAATTTGTCGCCCAGCCGCGTTTCCGCTTCGACCCGCAGGTCGATCAGCTTGCGATAGCCGTAGTAATAGGCGCCCGCCTGACCCGGCATGCGGAAGGTGTACCGGTCCAGTTCCTGCTTGGCCATCGGTGCGGAGAAGCCGGCCTCCTCGCGCAGGATGCGTTCGCCCTCGGCGCGATCGATCTGGCCGAGATTGAGCATGGGATCGAGGAAGGCGCGGGCTGCCCGCAGCAGGCGGAACTGGGTGGCGATGAGCTGACCCTCCACCGGTTCTTCCGGCAGCATCTCGGCCTCTGCATACAGGGCCCAGCCTTCCACGTTCACGCTGTTGAAGGCGTATAGGAGGCGCGCCAGGCTCACGCCCTGGCTGACCAGCGCCGCGAACTGCATCTCGTGGCCAGGGCGCGCTTCATGCGCGCTCAGCGTCCATGCGGCGGCGGGGAAGTTGAAATCGTTGTAAGCCTCGCCCCCGCCGGCAGTGCTGTCTCCCTTGGTGAGGATGAAGGTACCCTGTTCGCCGGTGTTGCCGATGAGGCGCGGCGGCATCATGTGCGGCGCGGGCTGGCGTGCCTCTTCCGCAGCGGTCGCCAGCCGCATCCTGAGGTCGCTTTCCGGGACATCGGCAATGCCCGCGGCCTGCATCTTGGCTTCGATCTGGCGATTGATGTCGCGATAATACGCCTCGATCTCGGCATCGTCGATGGTCTGCTTCTTCAGCTCGCCCAGCACGCTCAGATAGTCGTTATTGGGATAGCCGAACTTCTGCGCCACCTGGGCGGAGAGGATATCGCTCTGCTGGCGCAGTTCGTAAAAGCCGCTGCGCGCCTGCGACGCGGCTTCTTCCGGCGGAATATCGATGCCGACATCGCGCAGCCTCAGAGCATAGAGCTCGCGCGGTTCCTGGGGGTTGGTGCGCGCCAGCGGCAGCACCTTGGCATTTGTCCATGCGGCGTAGTCGGCGAACTGGCGATCCATCGCATCCAGCGCCTTCTCCGCGCCCTTGATGTCGTATTTCTCGAACAGCTCGCGGATACCCTGCGCGTAGATCGGAAATTTGCCGACGGCCTCCTTCAACTCCACGTCGTAGGGGCCGATCTTGCCGTCGCCCCTGCTCTCCTCGAAGCGGGCCTTCGCCTGTTCGGTATAGGCGGTGGTGCCGGGATAGGTGCCCGTATAGCGTTGGAGCAGTTCCACCGCCTTGGCGCGGCGTGCATCGGGCATCTGTTCGCCGAGCAGCGAACTGACCCCGCCCACCACCGCTTGCGGGATGTCGTACCAGTCCAGCATCAGCTTGCGGTTGAGCTCGATCCCTTCGATCCGCTGGTCCAGCGTGTCGATCAGAATGGCGAGATCCTGCTTCACATGCATATCGCTCTCGGTTTGGAGAGCGGCCGCGAACTTCGCCCGCAGATCCTTGTAGCTCGCGAGCTGCGCCAGATCGCTGTCCTTGGAGATGTCGAAGGTCTTGCCGTCGAACTGCTCGTAACCCGCGGACGAGGCGCGCTCCGGCGAATATTTGGCGTCGAGCATGGCAAGCTGCATTGTGTAGTCGTTGCTGCGTTCGATCCAGGCAGGGGCTGCAGGAGCGGCTGCCGGCGCCGCGGCGGTCGCAGCCTCTTGCGCAACGGCGGGCTGGACGGTGGCGAGCGCGGCGCCGCAAAGCGCCAGAACCTTGGTGAAAGTCTTCATTGCGTGTCCCCTGGATTTTGAACCGGGCGCAGTGATGGGCGCTAGCCACCCGCGCCGCAATGTGTTTGGTCGGGCCGGGTTTGTCGTTGGTGGAAGCAAGGGCACCTGTGGGACGGAATCGGGTGGCTTCTCCGGGTGACAGGGGGCGGCAAGTGGGGCAGAGCGCCCGCCATGCAGGACGCAGCGCAACTCACCGACAGTCAGAATTCCGAAACCCCGTTGCTTTTCGGGCGGGTGCTGGACGGGCGGGGCGGGGGGCGGCCGGTGACCTGGGATCAGGTGCAGAACTGGCAGCCCGACGCTCCGGGCGAGGTGCTGTGGCTGCATGTCTGCCGCATCCAGCCCGGTGTGCAGGACTGGCTGGAAAACAGCTTCGCCATTCCCGAACCCACCGCAGAGCTGCTGGTATCCGACAACACCCGCCCGCGTGCCTTCGCCGAAGGGAATGCGTTGATCGCGACGCTGCGCGGCATCAATTTCAATCCCGGTGCGGAGCCGGAGGATATGATCTCGATGCAGCTGTGGTGCGATGGCGCCCGGCTCATCACCCTGCGCCGCCATCCGCTCCAGACCCCGCGCGAGGTCCTCGCCAATATCGATCGCGGCACAGGGCCGGTGGATGCTGGCGCCACCATCACGATGCTCGCCGAACTGATGATCGCGCGGATGAACCAGTCGATCGTCGACATGAACGAGGTGATCGACCTGCTGGAGGACGAGGACCCTGAAGACAATCCCGAGGGCATGCTGAAGCGCATCTCCACCATCCGGCGCAATTGTCTGGCACTGCAACGCCACATGTCGCCCCAGCACGAGGCGCTGGAACATATCAGTCGGGACTCGCCTCCCTGGTTCGAGGATCACGATCGGCGAGAGATCGCCGAATCCATCGCCCGTTTGCGCCGCTATCTAGACGATATCGACATCAGCAAGGAAAGCGCCGTCGTCCTGCAGGACGAACTGCGCGCCCGCAGCCTCGCCAGCAGCGAACACGCTACCTACATGCTCACCGTCGTCGCGGGAGTATTCCTGCCCCTCAGTTTCCTCACGGGTCTGCTCGGCATCAATGTCGGCGGGATGCCGGGCACCGACGATCCGGAAGCGTTCTGGCGAGTGGTTGTGCTATGCGCCGCCGTACTGGCCGGGTTGCTCATCCTTTTCCGCCGGCTGCGCTGGCTATAGTTCTGGTGACACAGGATTACGCAGCGGATCGAAACGGCGGAAGGCACCCGGTGCCGTCAGCCGATCAATTCGAGCGGAAGCTATCTCGATCTAGGGGTGGCGGGGCGCAGCGGGTCGAAACTTCCGACACCGCCTTCGGCATCCACCTTCTTCACCTATCCCCAGGACCGCGATCGCGAGGCGATGGCCTATGCGCGGGTCACCCGTCGCGCTCGGCAGGCGTCCCCAGCGGATCGACTGCACGCGGCTCTACGAACTGGAAATCGAGCGTCTCAAGGAACAGGTCGCTCTGCTAAGCATGGCCGCCGAGTAGGGGCTTGCGGAGAGAAGCTCAGGCTTCGAACCGCTCCCCGACAAGTTCTTCGCTGAGCGCCCACAGCCGCTCGGCCTCAGCCTTGTCCACGGCATAGGACCGGACGCCGCCCACGCGGCTTTGGTCATCGACTTCGGCGACCTGGCAATCCTCGGCATACAATCCGCCGCGCCCTTCCAGATCCTGCGATGTGGCTACCCAGCAGGTGGTGGCGGCGCCCTGGGGAACGGTCTTGAAGGGCTGCGGCTTCTGCCCGTTCGCCTCGGCATTCTTGCGGGCGCGTTCGCGAAGGTTCGCCATGTCCTCCTGGCTCATATGGCGGCCCAGATTGGTTTGGATGCCGCCCGGATGCAGGGCATAGGCGTGGATGCCGTCGCTTCCGAAGCGCTCCTCGAGCCCGACCGCGAACAGAACGTTGGCGGTCTTCGACTGACCGTAGCTCAGCCAGGGATCGTAATCGCGGTTTTCGAAATTGGGATCGTCGAAATGCACGCGGTCGAGGTGGTGGCCGCGGCTGGACAGGTTGACGATGCGCTGTCCGCTTCCCTTCCTCACCAGCGGCATCAGTTCCTTCGTTAGCATGAAATGGCCGAGATGATTGGTACCGAACTGGGTTTCAAAGCCATCCGCCGTGGTGCCCTTGGGCGCCGCCATCACGCCGGCGTTGTTGATCAGGATGTCGATCTTGTCGAACCGCCCACGCGCCTCCTCACCGGCCTTTCGCACGCTGTCGAGCGAGGCGAGATCGACCTTGAGCGTATCCACCTTGCCCCCGGTCGATTCGGCGATCTCGTCGCCGGCGGCGGCCAGCTTGGTCACATCGCGTCCGGCGATGATGACATGCGCGCCCTTCGCCGCCATGGCACGTGCGGTCTCCTGGCCGAGGCCGGAATAGCCGCCGGTTACGAAGACGGTCCGGCCGGTCAGGTCCTTGTCCGCCAGCACCTCGTCTGCCGTGCTCTCGAAACCGAAATCGCTCATGATCGCCTTCTCTCCATTGTCTCTCTCGCGGCCTCATATGGTCATGGCGGCGGGCGAAACCAAGGAAATGCTGGCTCCCGGCGCAAGGCGTGGTAGCCATGGGCACATGACACGCATCGTCTCCCGCCTCGTCGCGCTTTTCGCGCTCGCCTTCGCCGCCTCCGCTCTTGCCGATCACCATGGCGAGCAGGACACGGCGCCGCCCCGCTGGTCCATCGCCATCCATGGCGGGGCGGGCACGCTGGCGCGCGAGGACATGACCCCCGAACGCGATGCCGCCTATCGCGCCGCGCTCGAGGCGGCGTTGGTGGCCGGGTCAAAGGTGCTTGAGAACGGCGGTACCTCGCTCGACGCGGTGACCGCGGTGATCCTGCGGCTGGAGGAGGACGAGAAGTTCAACGCGGGCAAGGGCGCGGTCTACACCTGGGACGAAACGCATGAGTAGGACGCCTCGATCATGAACGG
>NZ_JBELMO010000033.1:0-30701 GCF_042095715.1 Qipengyuania sp.
GCCGAATAGGGTGCGGTGCCGGTAACCTTCGCCAGTCCGTCCAGCCGGGAGATCGGCTTGCCGATCACACCTTGGTGCATCGTATCCAGGCGGTTGTCGTCGACGGGTCCGTCCTGCTTGAGATGCTGCGTCATAGGTCCACTCCTGTCGCTTCCGCGAGCACCGCCGCCAGCGTCCGGCGCGCGAGCGGAATCTTGAAATCATTCTCACCGAACCCGCGGGCATCCGCGAGCAGAACGTCGGCGGCCGCATCGAAGAGGGCGGCATCGGGCACCTGACCCATGAGAACCTCCGCAATGCGCGGATCGTACCATGGCTTGTGCGCCAGCCCGCCGAAGGCGAGATCGGCACGTGCTATCCTGTCCCCGTCCATCGCTACGATCGCGGCCACGGAAACCAGCGCGAAAGCATAAGAGGAGCGCTCCCGTACCTTGCGATAGATCTGCTTGCCTTTGACCGGGCGGGGCAGGGTGATGGCGGTGATCAGCTCGCCTGCTTCCAGCACGTTGTCGCGCCACGGCGTATCGCCTGGAAGGCGGTGAAAATCGCGCACCGGCACGGTCCGCTCGCCGGCCGGACCGGCAATATGGACCGTTGCATCCAGCGCGCTGAGCGCCACGGCCATATCACCCGGATAGGTGGCGATGCACTGGTCGCTGGTTCCCAGCACCGCGTGCAGCCGGGCGATGCCCTTGAGCGCGCCGCAGCCGGAGCCGGGCTCGCGCTTGTTGCAAGGCTGATCGATATTGGTGAAGTAATAGCAGCGCGTCCGCTGACACAGATTGCCGCCATTCGTCGCCTTGTTGCGCAACTGCTGCGTGGCCCCGGCCAGAATGGCCCGGGAAAGCACGGGATAGTCGCGTTTGATGCGCGGATTTACGGCGGTGGCGGTGTTGGTGGCAAGAGCCCCCAGGCGCACACCCTCTCCATCGTCCTCTATCGCCGCCATGCCAGCGGGGTTGATGTCGACCAGCGTTTCGGGGGTTTCGACCTGCAGTTTCATGAGATCGAGAAGATTGGTTCCGCCGGCGATGGCCGTCGCCCCATCGGGTTGGGCGATCTGTAGCGCGTGATCGAGCCCTTCGGCTCGCTGGAATGCGAAAGGCCTCATGCGCGGGCCTCCTTCGCGACTTCTTCGATGGCAGCGACGATGTTGGTATAGGCGCCGCAGCGGCAGAGATTTCCACTCATGCGCTCACGGATCTCCTCGCCGGTCAGCTCCATGGGGCCTTCCAGGTCGGAAGAGGCATCGCTCGGCCAGCCGAGCGCGATTTCCTCGAGCAGGGCGGTGGCGGAGCAGATCTGGCCCGGCGTGCAATAGCCGCACTGAAACCCGTCATGCTCCAGGAAAGCCTGCTGCATCTGGGAGGGCGCATCGGGCGTTCCCAGCCCTTCGATCGTAGTCACGCTGTCGCCTTCGTGCATGGCCGCGAGCGTCAGGCAGGAATTGATCCGCACGCCGTTGACCATCACCGTGCAGGCGCCGCACTGGCCATGGTCGCAACCCTTCTTGGTCCCGGTCAGCTGCAACTGGTGCCGCAGGAAATCGAGCAGGCTGACGCGCGGATCGTCTGGAACGGGATGGGGCGCGCCATTGACGGTAATCGGATTGGGCAAGCTTCAGTCCTCCTGCTGCCGACAATGGCCGGGCGACGAGATAGGTCCGCAAAGCTCACGGAAAATAACAGGAAACAAAAATCGATTTCCAGCGCAGGCGCGGCGACCGATAGCAACGGGACCCCACGGGCGAGGGGGTTGGCGGTTTAAGTCTAACCCAGACCGGTCAGCCATTCGCCCAGCAAGCGCGAGCAATTCTCGGCGCGTTCCTGCTGGGTCCAGTGGCCGCAGCCCTCCAGCATATGGACGCCGCGCAGGTCCGGGAGGAGGGCGTGCAGCTTCTTGAGCGCATCCGGCCCGGCCAGGCGCGTGGCGAGATCGCTGGTGCCGCCGATAAACAGGCTGGGCTGCGCGATGACATGGGAGTCCAGCGCCGACAGCATGGCGTGATCGCGGCGCTGGTTGCGATAGCGGTTGAGCGGTCCGCGAAAGCCGGACTGGCGGAACTGGGACGCGAAATAGGCCACATCGTCGTGGTCAAGCCAGGGCAGCGACATGGGCGGTTCCGGCAGACCCTTCAGCAGGCCGTCGCCCGGTTTCTTGTCTGTGGGCCAGGTCCCCTCGGGCGCATCGCCCGACAAGGCGTAGTAGAACTGGCGGATCACCGCTTCCGGATCCGCCTCAAGCTCCCGCTCGGCCACGCCTTCGTTCTGGAAATCGACTTGGTAGAACCAGCGCCCGCGCTGGGTGAAGAATTGATCCTGAAGCACATCCGCGCTCAGCGGGCCGGGCGCGGAATGGGGGACCGACAGGCCCGCGACGGCGCGGAAGCGATCGGGATGAAGGAGGGCGGACGTCCAGGCGATCGGCGCGCCCCAATCGTGCCCGACGATGACGGCCGGCTGTTCCGACAGAGCCGCCGCGAGGGCCGCCATGTCCCCGGCCAGCGCCTCCAGCGAGTAGGCTTCCACGTCATCCGGCGCGGATGACCCCCCATACCCACGGACATCCGGCGCCACTACACGGAAGCCCAGAGAGGCGAGGGCGGGAATCTGATGTCGCCAGCTGTACCAGCTTTCAGGAAATCCGTGGACCAGGATCACCAGCGGACCGGTGCCCATCTCCGCGTAGCGCAGCGTCACACCCGTGGGCAGCTCCGCATGAGCCAACGCAACGTCTTCCAGAATAGTCATGTGAGGCGATTTCCCCTTGTGGAGCGCGGCGGCCAGCGTCCACGATAGCGAGCTGCCGGGACTGCACATCTGCGCAGGCGAGGTGCCGGGTCAAGACCGGATCGCCCGCGAGACCAGGGGCAAGGGCAGTTGCGAGCGCGGTCGATTGCTGCTTTCACACACCGAACGACGGGGCCGAAATGCGCGCAAAGCGGACTATGGAAAGGGGCGCCATACGCGAAAAGCTGCTGGATGCGGCCGGTGCCCTGATGCGCGAATTCGATACGGTGGAGATCGGGATCCTCGATATCGCCGCGCGTGCCCAGGTGAATCACGGTATGATCCGCTATTATTTCGGCAGCAAGGAAGGGATGCTGCTTGCCCTGCTGGACCGCGATCTGACCGCCCGGATCCGCCAATTGTCGGCGCTGCTGCGGCTTGATGTTACTGCGTCCGAGCGGATGCGCATCCATCTGGAGGGCATTCTGGATACCTATTACCAGATCCCCTATCTCAACCGGCTGATCCAGCTGATGGTGCGGGACTCTTCGCCCGAACGCGTGCGCTATATAGCGGAGGAACTTCTCAAGCCGCTCGCCAATGCGCAGCAGACGATCATCGAAGAAGGCATCTCGTCCGGGGAATTCCGCCCGGTCGACCCCAAGCTGTTCTACTTCAATGCTGTCGGCGCAGCCGATGGCCTCTATTGCAATCGCTTCACCTTGTCTTCGGTGTTCGGGGGGACCGGAGTGGCTGACGATGCGCTGCACGAACGGTATCGCCGGCATACGGTCGAAACCCTGATGGCCGGATTGCGCAAGCCATAATCGAGCCGATCAGGGATGGCTCGGCGCTGCACCGGCCCTTTCGGCAGTGCTTTCCTTATTACATATCCCACGCAGAGCCGTGACCCCAGCGAGCGTTGTCCCGGTCACGCAGCCTGCTTGAAGCCGCGCTCCAGCATCTCTGCCAGATCCAGTGCGCTCATCGGCTTGCCGATAAGATAGCCCTGAATATAATCGCATCCGATGCTGCGCAGGAACGCCATGCATTCGGCGTCCTCTACTCCTTCGGCCACCACGCGCAGACCAAGCTCGTGGGCCAGATCCACCGTCGAGCGCACCATCAGGCCATCGCTGCGCTCACGATGCGCGAACTGCACGAAGCTGCGATCGATCTTCAGTTCGGACAGCGGCAGCCGTTTCAGATAGCTGAGAGTGGACTGTCCGGTGCCGTAATCGTCCATCGATATGGCGACGCCCATTTCGTGGAACGATTGCAGCGCTTCGGTGGCGAGACCCGCGTCCAGGAAGGCGGCGGATTCGGTAACTTCGAAGATCAGGCGGGTGCGCGGGACACCCGTGCCAGCCAGCAATGCCTCGGTCGCTGCGATAAAACGGGGGTTCGACAGCAGGCGCGCCGAGATGTTGACCGCTGCGTGAAGGACAAGCCCGCGCGCGCACCAGTCGCTCAGGTCATCGATCGTCCGGCGCAGCACATACAGGGTAAGGTCGTCGATCCGGTCCGCCGTTTCCGCCAGCGGGATGAAGGTATCGGGCCGCAGATAGCCGCGCTCGGGATGATTCCAGCGCACCAGCGCCTCGACCGCGTCGATCGTATCGGACGAGAGATGAAGCTTGGGCTGATAGACGACTTCGAGCTGGCCGAGCGCGATAGCGGTATCAAGTTCGCCCATCAGCGAAATCTGCTGTTCGAGCGCCGCGCGTTCCGCCGCCTCGTGGTAGTGCCAGTGCTCGCCGGTCCTCAGCGCCTCGCTGGCGGCCAGGGTCGCTTCGGAGGTGAAACCGGCGGCGGCGATGCCGAAGGCGATCTGGGCATCGACCGGCCGACCGGCGATCTCGACCGGCTGACGCAGCAGTTCGGCAAGATCGGGCAACACCGCCTCTGGCTGGCCATCGTTGAAGGTGTGGATCCAAGCGAGCGATTTCTCCTCGACCCGATAGATGCACCTGCCCCCTCTCGCCACCGCGATCCGATCGGCGATCCCCCGCACGGCCTGAGCGGCGCCCTCCGGTCCCAGGACTGCCTGGAGGCGATCGAGATTGCCGATCGCCGCCACGATGGTGAATTCGTCGCCGGGCTGGGGACGTGCCATGGCGTGGCGGTTGGGCAGGCCCGTCTCGAGGTCATGCGTGTGGCGGAAAGCCTGTTCCTGCCGGTATATCACCAGCAGCCGCAGCCCCGTGGCGGCGCAAATTGCGGCCAGCGCCGGAGCCATCCCCATCAGGACGCGCAGGAACATCCAGCCTGCCAGCATTACTCCTGCCAGCGCAACCGTTGCGAACACGAATTTGGCGAAGACATCCGCCTTGCGCGGCGTGCGGGCGATCCACATGCACAGGCCCAGGGCTACGATCAGCATGGCGAGACCATCGGTTTCCATCGGCACGCCGGCCATCAAGGTCTCTGCTGCCATTGCCTGGATCAGGACGCCGGGGATCACGCCATATCCGGAGACCGCGTATCGATCACCCATTTCCACCGCGGTGGCGCCGATCAGGACATCCTTGCCAGCCACGCTCGCACCGGCGAACTCGCCGCGTTCCACATCGATGAAGCTGAGCCGCGGAATGGTCGAAAGGCGGAGGGAGAGATCGAGGGGAAAGGCCTGTCCGGCGGTCCCGCCGCGCTGGGCGATCTGAGCCGAAAGGGCTGGCCGCGGGATGTCCGCAGTGACGGTGCCGAGCGGCATGCGCCGCACCTGGCCGTCAATGTCGGGCACCACTGACACCGAGGCGAGGGTGGCGGATTCGCGAAACGCCGGGATCGGAAGCGAATCTAGCATCCGGACATCCGCATGGCTGGCCCGCTGAGAGAAAGTTGGCAGGATGATCTGGCTGTCCGACCGGGCGAAGCTGCTGGCCAGCGCGCGGTCCGCGACGGCGTGCGAACCCGTCGAGAGGTCGACATCGAAGGCGATCGAGCGGGCGCCCGCCGCGCTCAGCCGGTCGACAACGGCCGCATAGTGACGCCGGTCCCAAGGCCAGCGCCGGATGGCCGCAAGGCTGGCCGCATCCATTTCGACGAGCACCACCTGGCCGCTCGCATCGGACGAATGGGTGGCGAAGAAGGTGGACTGGAGCGCCCGTTCGAAGGGCGAAAGCATGCCCGTCAGCCAAAGCGCACACGCCGCGATGGCCGCCGCAGCCGTTGTCAGCGCGGCGTGCCTCCATTTCGGAGCATCGTTGTCGGATTGTCCTGCTGACATGGACTTGGTTCGCACGTTCCGGGCCGCGCCTTACCGACGCGATCCGTCAGGCTTGCCGGGCTTCACGATATCCTTGACAGTCGTCAGCACCTTGTCGAGCAGTTTTGCGGGATCTATGAGATGATCCGGCTTGGCGTCCTTCATAGGCGGTGCGGCGTCCGGTAAGGGCGTAGGGACGGGGTCGAGCGCGCCCAAGGGTTTTCCCGGTTCCACAGGCTTCACCGGTGCTTCGGGCTTGACCGGTGCTTCGGGCGAGACTGGTGCCTCGGGCTTGGGTATAATGACGCTATCGGGGGTGGTCTCGGGCTTGCTAACTTCCACCGGCATGGCCGTCGCTTCGGGACCGGCTGCGTCTGTGGGTTTGCCGATAGCGGCATCCTCGGGCTTTCCGAGGTCTGAAGGCTTGCCGGCATTCTCCGGTTTGCCGCCTTTCTCGGTCTTGTCGACGTTTTCGGGTCCACCGCTATCGGCTGGCTTCCCGGAGCTTTCGGGTGTGCCAGCGGAGTCGGGTTTGCCGGCCTTATCGGGTTTACCGGTATTCTCGGCCTTACCCGCATCTTCCGGTTTGCCTACGTCTTCGGCTTTGCCTGCGTGTTCAGGCTTTCCAGCCTCTGGTCCACTGGTATCGTCGGGCTTTGCGGCGCCAACGTCGTCCGGCTTACCGGGGGCGTCGGGCTTGTTGGCCGTGTCGGGTTTTCCGGCATTCTCGGGCTTGCCAGTGTCCTCAGGCTTGCCAGTACCTGCAGGTTTTCCAGCGTCTTCAGGCTTGCCAGTGTCGGCAGGTTTTCCAGCGTCTTCGGACTTGCCGGGATTGTCCGGTTTGCCACCGTCATCGGGCTTACCGGTGTTCCCCGGCTTTCCAGCATCTGCGGGTTGACCAACATTTTCTGACTTCCCACCGGCGTCTGCTGGCTTCCCTGCGTCTGCTGGCTTCCCGGCATCTGCAGGCTCCCCGATATCATCGGCCGCTGCCGGAGCGGGGAGTTCGACAGGCGGATTGGTGGGGGCGGCGGGTCCCGCCGGAGCGCTCTCCGAAACCGGAGCGGGGGCTATGACAGCCGCAGAGGGCGGGGCTGCTGCTCCCGCGTCTACGATTCCGCCGCCCGCCGTTTCGACGATTGATGCCTTGGTCAGCCCCACCGCCGCGATGGCGACCGGAGAAGGACCGGTGACCAGTCCGTTGGTTGCCGAGGCCAGATCGACCGGCTTGCTGCTGATGACCTGTTCGATCTGGACGGCGGCCGGCTCGAACGATGCCGGGCCCGAGGCATCGGGAGCAGGAGCGGTGACGGTCCCGGCAGGCTCGGTAGGCGCGCCCGGTGCATCGGCAGGTGCCTCCGCGCGGGCGGGCGAGTCCACGACCGCCGCCTGATCACCGCTAATATTCAGCCGGTAACGGTCGGACGCCGCGATCATGGCGATCGATCCCGGTCGGATCAATTCGCGCGCACCGCCGTCGTTGGTGGCGACTTCGACTGCGCCCTCGGTAACCTGAAGCGATGTGCGGTCAGCCCCCACGGTGACGGAGAAGACGGTGCCCTTCACCACCGCCGCCAGATAAGGAGTGTCGACCGAGAAATGCGGTGTGCCGCGTTTCTCGACATTGAAGATCGCGTTGCCGATCTCCTGGAAGAACTGGGTGATGGCCGACCCGCTCTTTTCGGCCGGGATGCGGATGCGGCTGTTGGCCGCCACGGTCACGAAATCCTTTTTGTGCACCAGAACGGCGCGTGCGCCGGCTCCGGTCACGACGGTATCGCCGATATTGACGGGTGCGCCGCGGCTGGCCGCGGTCCTTCCCTTCGCACTCACGATGGTCACCGCGCCACGTACCTCGCTGACGACCCAGTCCGCCGATTGGGCGATGGCCTGGGTACTGGAGGTGCACATCAAGCCGATAACGGCGAGGCGGGTGATGGACTTGATCATTGGGGACTCCGCGCGATTACGTGGTCACATTACCGCGCCGGGTGCTGACACATCCTTTTCGGACAGAGTTAACCGCTTCAGGTCTTTTATGTTTTCTCAACGATTAACCCGCATAGGCGACTTCTTTTTCGCGCCGTCCGGGATCGCCATGCGCTGGATTGTCAGCTTTATTCTTGCCTTGATCGGGTTAACGGGTCCCTACGCCGCTTCGGCGCAGGAGGTGCTTGATCGCGTCGAGCCGACACGCCTCGAAGATCGCAAGGTGGAGAGCTTGAGAACTGCTCCCGTCACCACGCCCGAGGTGGAGAGCCAGCAAACGGCCCAAGGTGCAACTGGCGAAAACCTGTTCGTCGGCGCCATTGAGATCACGGGGCTCAAACAGCTCCGAAACTCGAATTTCTCAGATATAGTTCAGAGCTTTATCGGGCAAACCTTATCGTCAACTGAAGTTTCGGATCTGGCCGACAGATTGGCAGACCGTGCCCGCAAGCGGTTTCCCCTGGCGTCGGCGAGCGTAATACCTCAGTCACTGGAGGGCGCCATCCTGCGCGTCGAGATCGACGAAGGCCAGGTCGACGAAATCGAGGTTAAGGGATTTCAAAACAGGCGGATACAAGCCATTCTTCGTGGATTGATCACCGGCGCGCCCGTCACTGTCCGTCAGCTGGAGCGCGCCCTTATGCTGGCACGCGACGTGGACGGGATTTCCATTCGCGAAACCACCATCCGGCGTGACGCGGGACGCAATGTTCTGGTGGTTCAGGGGTTCTACGATCGGTTCCGTGGTCAGTTCAGCTTCGACAACGATTCGACCAAGCCTATCGGGCCTTTCGAAAGCTTCGCATTCGTGCAGGCTAACGGGCTGTTCTCGCATGACGATTCCCTTCAGGCTTATCTCCTGTCTGCGCTTCCCGAACCGAGCGAGCTCGGCTTCGCCCGTGTCCGCTACGCAAAACGCGCCGACGACGGCGGTACCGAGGTTTCGGTCTCGGGATCGTTTTCACGCAGCAAACCAGGGTCTTACCTCGAGCAGTTCGACCTTACGGGAGAAAGCTGGATGGCTTCGGCGGGCGTGTCCCGCCCCCTGGAGCGGACGGTCAGGAGCAGCCTGTGGGTCGATGCGTCCTTTTCGCTTCGCCAGCTGCGGCAGGAACGCGCCGACACCCTGTCGCGCCGCGATCGACTTGCCGTGGCCCGTGTCGGGTGGGCAGGCATCACCAAGCTGGCTGGAGGCAGTCTGCAAAGCCGGATCACAGTCTCCCACGGTCTCGACATCTTGAGCGCTACCGAGGCTGGCGATCCGATGAGATCGCGCAGCGATGCGGACGGAACCTTCACATCGCTTGCCATGCTGGCGCAATGGTCCGCACCGATCACCGGGCGTGCGAGCACAACCATCTCGGTCAGCTCGCAGCTGGCCGACAAGCCGCTGCTGGTTTCCGAAGAGATCGGGTTGGGCGGCGCCCGGTACGGTCGCGGATATGATTACAGCGAGCGTTCGGGCGATGAAGGTGTGATGGGTTACCTCGAGGTGAGCTACGACCTGAAGAAGGTGGGGCCTATCAACGGCGTCGAACCCTACGCGTTCGTGGATGGGGGCAAGGTGTCGAACCTGTCCAGCGGAACCGGCGGCGGCACTCTGGCGTCGGCCGGCGGCGGCATCCGTTTCGACGTGGACCGCAAGACCGACGCCAGCTTCGAGGTGGCCGCCCCGCTGACCGGAGACCGGTACGAAACCAGCTCCAAGGCGCCACGCATACGGTTTTCGGTTACGCGCTACTTCTAGCTAGCGTAAAAAGTAGCGCTATTACAGATATATACGTCAGAACTCGAGATTAATTCTCGGTCACGTCCGTGTACTCCTGCGTTTCAATCTCAATTTCGTCTAGATATCGATCTTAGCGCTATGAAAAATATATATTAATAGAAATATCGTTATGGTTTCGTGCAGGCTACATAGCCTCTGTAGCCGATTTCATCCCGGGCCCCCGGCGGGACGACGATCAGGTCGAGAGCCTGCCGACCGGCATCTCCGGTTGCGTCAACCTCTTGGGTCACGATTAGGAGCCCGCCGCTCTCATAACGGTTTTCACCCGCCGCACTTAGGGGGACAAGTTTGCTGTTCAGCTTGATGACCCCGCGACGTCCGGGTTGATAGATGAAGGCTGGGTAGGCGACCTCTGTGAAGGTGAAGACGCATTTGCCCTCGCGGCCTCCGATTTTCCGCACGTCCGCATTGGACATCGTCTCGGGCTTGATGATTTCGCTCGCGACGTTTGCCAGCGCGGCGGCGGCAGGTTCCACGGGGGCTGCGGTCGGCATAGGGTCCACCTGCGCCTCGCGATCATTGCCGATTGCGGTGTTTCGATTGCAACCCGACAGCCCCAGAGCGAGGACTGCGGCGACGATCGTTAGGCGGATCATCGCGTCCCTCCCTCCGGTGCGGCGACGCCGTCGGGAAGGTGTTCCGACGTTCTCACCCCGTTCTTTTCGATATCGGCGATCAGATATCGCATCTGCGCGATTTCCCGCCGCTGGGCGAGGATGATGTCGTGGGCCAGCTTGCGGACGCGCGGATCACGCAGATGCGCCCGTTCGCTGGTCATGATGGCGATGGAATGATGCGGGATCATCGCCGCCATGTATTCGCTGTCGTCCACGGTCGCCTGGCTGCGCACCAGCCATAGGGCCAGCGCGAAGACGACGGCGCCCACGCCCAGGATGATAAAGTTCTTTCGCCGGTCGCGGTACATGCTCCACATGAACAGCAGCATGACGACCATCATCATCGCCCCCATGACGAACATCATCCAGAAGCGCGTCTCGCTCCAGAAGATGTGATCGGCCTCGAAGGTGTTGGCGTACATCAGGAAGAACATAATGACGGTGGAGGTTGCGACCATCGCCATGAAGCGCCAGTAATTGCCGCCCCCATCGTGCCCTTGGTGCGGTTGCGTTCGGTGCCCAGTGCGGTCTTGCAAGATCAAGTCTCCTTCTGGTTCGGGATCGGATCGACAGCCCTGCCCGTCATACCGTGATCCAGCCCAGCGCGCGGGCGCCCATCCACAGACCCATGCCGATCATGAACAGGTTCTCTGTCAGCGATACGAAGCCGAGCGGTACGTTGCTGCCGCCCCCGACGCAGGCGCATTTGAGTTCCCGCTTGTCTATATAGACGGCCTTGAAGACGCTGGCCGCGCCCACCGTGCCGATGAACAGCGCCACAGGCACCGAGATGATGGGCAAGGCATGCGCGACCATCAATACGGCCGCCAGCGCTTCGCCGAATGGATAGATGAATCCGTATCGCACCCACCGCCGCGCAAGCAGATCGTAATTGAGGAACATCGTCGAGAAGCTGCGGATGTCCTGCAGCTTCTGGACCGCCAGAAACGCCATGGACAGGCTGACGAACCACTCCGCCGCCTGGATGGTAAGCAGCTCGCCGAACGCATACCAGCTCAGTGCCAGACCCAGCAGCGCGGCCATGGAGAAGATGGCAATGACCGGCTGGTAACTCGTTGCGTCCTCGCCCTGGTCCAGCGGTGTCTTGCCGAAATATTCCCGGACCTTGTCGTAGCCCCCGATGCGCTCACCCCCGATAAAGGTTTGCGGCGTCGTTTCCACCTCATACCGGGCCTTGAAGGCGTCGGTCTCTTCCCGCGTTTCGAGATGATGGTCCTCGATCTCGAAGCCTTCGCGTTTCAGCAGATCCACGGTCTTGAGCCCATAGGGGCAGATGTGTTCGGGCATCACCATCCGGTAAACGGTGGCTTTCCTAGCTTGCTTGCGGTCGCTCATCGTCTCGCTTTCTCGAACAGGGTGACCAGTTCGGTGAACTTCTGCGTCTGTTCGTCGGGATCGCCGCTCGCAATGGCTTCGGCCACGCAGCAGGCGGCATGCTGCTTTAGGATTTCGCTCTCGACCTTGGCGAAGGCTGCCTTCACGGCCTGCATCTGTGTGAGGATGTCGATGCAGTATCGTTCATCCTCCACCATGCGGGCGATTCCGCGCACCTGGCCTTCGACCCGGCGCAACCGGTTGAGGGTACTCTGACGGTCGATGGAGCTATGGTTTTCCGGTTTCATAGGGAACTTATGGAAGGCGTGACTGTCTTGCCTATATACCGCCGGGGGGTAATCTGGTTCCGTATCGAAGGAGCGGCCTGAACATGATTGGATCTTCGCTGTCGCGCCGTCGGCTGCTCGGCACGGGCGCGCTCGGCACCGGCCTGATGGCGCTGCCCGCCTGGGCGCGCGGTGCCGATCTGCACGATTCCGCGATTCGCCCCGGGTTCGACGAAGTGTCGGGCCGGGAGATTGCGCTGACCATCGGTGAGGGATCACGCATGGTGCAGGGCCGCACCGGACACGCCATCGCCGTCAACGGCAGCGTTCCCGGCCCGCTCGTCCGCCTCAAGGAAGGGCAGCCGGTGCGCCTGCGCGTGACGAACACGCTGGACGAGGACAGCTCGATCCATTGGCACGGGCTGCTCCTGCCGTTCCAGTTCGACGGGGTGCCGGGCGTAAGCTTTCCGGGCATCGCGCCGGGCGAAACCTTCGTTTACGACCTTCCTCCCATCCGCCAGCACGGCACCTACTGGTGGCACAGCCATTCCGGGCTTCAGGAACAGGCGGGGCACTATGGCCCCATCGTGATCGACCCGGCAGGCAGCGACCCGGTTCAGGCGGATCGGGACCATGTGCTGCTGTTGAGCGAATTCACGCCGCGGCATCCCCATGCGATCATGAGCAAGCTGAAGAAGGGGGAGGGGTACTTCAACTACCAGCAGACGAGCTGGACCGACGACTATCCCCTATCGGGCGAGGACCGGCGCATGTGGGCGCGCATGCGCATGATGGCGACCGATATCCTGGACGTGACCGGATCGACCTACACCTATCTCGCCAATGGACGCGGGCCAGGGGAGGGGGCCGAATTCCTGTTCCGCCCGGGCGAGCGCGTGCGGCTGCGGATCATCAACGGCAGCGCGATGACCTTCTTCAACCTTCGGATCCCCGGCGCGAAGTTCCGCGTGGTGGCCGCCGACGGGCAGGACGTGCGCCCGGTCGAGGTGGAGGAATTCCAGATCGGGGTGGCCGAAACCTACGACATCTTGGTGGAGCCGACCGCCACGGCCCATTCCATCATCGCCGAAAGCATGGACCGGTCAGGCATGGCTCTGGCGACGCTTGCCACCATACCGGGTGCGCGGGCAGCGGTACCGCCGCTGCGCGATCCGCCGCTGCTGACCATGGCCGATATGGGGATGGGCGGGATGGACCACGGCGGCATGGATCACGGCGAGATGGATCATGCGGCGATGGGACATGCCATGCCATCCGCGAGCTCCGAGTCGGACGCGATGGCGATGGGCACCATGGACATGCATGGCATGGACATGCGCGACGTCTCCAAGCTGCCGCCCAGCGTGAAGGTCGGCCCCGGCATCGACATGGTGTCGATGAATCCGGTCGACCGCATGGGCGATCCCGGCATTGGCCTCGACGGCGTGGGCCACAAGGTCCTCACCTACAGGGATCTGGTTGCGTTGAAGCCCAACGACGACCTCCGCCAGCCTTCCCGGCAAATGGAAATCCACCTCACCGGGAACATGGAACGCTACATGTGGTCGTTCGACGGCAAGAAGTTCACTGCCGTTTCCGATGATCCGATCCGCTTCGCCTATAACGAAAGGGTGCGGGTTAAGCTGGTGAACGACACGATGATGGCGCACCCGATCCATCTTCACGGGCATTTCTTCGAACTGGTCAACGGCGCGCCCGCCGACCGCCAGCCGCAAAAGCACACCATGATCGTTCAGCCCGGCGGCAGCGCCACGTTCGACCTGACCGCGGACGAGCAGGGCGACTGGGCGTTTCACTGCCACCTCCTCTATCACATGCATGCAGGCATGTTCCAGGTGGTGACGGTGCGAAAACCCCCGCAGGAGCCCGATATCGAGCGGGTGGGGGAAAGCTGATGCGCGTGTTCGCGATAATTCTGCTCGCCGGCACGGCGGCCCCCGCGCTCGCCCAAGGGCATCAGGGCCATGCGGATCATGCGATGCCCACGGCGCAAGCGGAGAGCCAGCAGGCTGCTGCGCAGCCCGACTGCGAGAGGGAAGCGAAGCGGCACCGTGCGATGGGCCATGCCGTTCCCGAAAACGCCTGCGAGGGACAAGCAGACTCGCAAGCGTCGGATCCGGTTGATTCCCCCCGTCATACAGAGGCGATGGACCATTCCTCCATGGATCACGAGGCAGAGGGTCATGGGTCTACGGACCATGCCACCATGGATCACGCAGACATGGATCACGGCGCCATGGCGATGGAGCCCATTCCCACGCTTCCGCCCCCTGCCGCAGCAGGTTCGGGGCCGCCGCGCGCCGCCGATGCGATCTGGGGCGCCGCAGCCATGGCTCCTTCTCGTCGGGCGCTGGTCCATGAGAATGGGGGCCAGAGCTTCGCCAGCCTGATGATCGACCGCCTCGAATATCGGGCGCGCGAGGGGCAGGACGGCTATCTGTGGGAAGGCCAGGCCTGGTTCGGCGGCGATCTCGACCGCTTGACCATCAAGAGCGAGGGGGAGGGCAGCTTCGGAGGCGAGGCGGAACAGGCCGAGGTGCAGGCGCTGTGGAGCCACGCCATCGGCCCATGGTTCGATCTCAACGCTGGGTTGCGCCACGATTCTGCCGGGCCCGACCGCACGCATCTCGCGCTCGGGATCCAGGGCCTGGCTCCCTATAAGTTCGAGGTCGACGGCACCCTGTTCCTATCGGACGAGGGCGATCTGACGGCACGGGCCGAGGCGGAGCTGGACCAGCTCATCACCCAGCGCCTGGTTCTCCAGCCGCGCGCCGAGCTGAACCTGTCCGCGCAGGACGTGCCGGAGCTCGGCATCGGCGCCGGGTTGGACTCGGTCGAGATCGGCCTGCGCCTGCGCTATGAGATCGCACGCGAATTCGCCCCCTATGTCGGTGTGGCGCAGGAATGGCGCGTGGGCGGCAGCGCGGATTATGCCCGTGCAGCCGGCGAACATGTCAGCGCCACCAGCCTGGTGGCAGGGGTCCGCTTCTGGTTCTGAAGCGGGCCATGCCAGTCCGCGTCGGTCATGAGAGGGTAAGTCCACTGGTCGGGACGAGAGGATTCGAACCTCCGACCCCCACACCCCCAGTGTGATGCGCTACCAGGCTGCGCTACGTCCCGTTCCAGTGGAGGGCGGCCCATTAGCGGGGGCTGGCGGCGATGGCAAGCGGTCTGAGCGCGGCATTGTTCTTTGCGGGACATGTTCCTTGCGCGCATCGCAAGCCGCGTTGCAGGGCGATTACAATGCTGCTAGGCGCGCCCGCATTTCGTGCATCACCGCGCAACATGCGCCGGGGATGACTTTGCAAGCAACGACCCGATAGGTTCTTCTTCACGATGCTGAATATCCTCGCCGCCGCCACGACCGGCGCCGCCGACGCCCCACCCGCATGGATGGGCTGGCTGCCCATCGTGGGCATGATCGCGATCTTCTGGTTCCTGATCATTCGCCCGCAGATGCGCCAGCAGAAGGCCCACCAGGCCAAGGTTGCCGGGCTCCAGCGCGGGGACGAAGTCGTCACCGCCGGCGGCATCGTGGGCAAGGTCACCAAGGTTGACGATACCTATGCCGAACTGGAAATCGCCAAGGGTGTGAAGGTGCGCGCGGTGAAGTCCACCATCGGCGATGTGATCAAGCCCGGCGCCGCCGGCGCGGCCGCCAACGACTGAGCGCGGGGAAAACGCAGCCGTCATGCTCGACTATCCCACCTGGAAGAAAGCGTTCTACTGGGCCTTGTGCGCGATCTTCATGCTCGCTGCGCTCCCCTCGCTGCTGTCCTTCACCTCGATCCGCTGGCCCGCCGCGCTTCCCAGTCCCACGATAAATCTGGGCCTGGACCTCGCCGGCGGCAGCCATCTCCTGCTGGAAGCCGACACCGCGCAGGTCGCGCAGCAGCGGCTGGAGACGATGGAGGAATCGGTCCGCACAGCGATGCGCGGTGCAGAACCCAGGATCCAGATCGGCGACGTGTCCACCCGCGGCGGACGACTGAGCTTCATGCTTGGCAACCCGGGCGATATCGACCGGGCGCGCGAAGTGCTGATGCCGATCATGAACGGATCCGGCCTGTCGCAAGACTGGACGCTGAGCGTGGTCGATGGATCGCGTATCGTGCTGACGCCGTCCCAGGCCGCGCTTGAAGTGGCGGTGAAGGACGCGATGGATGTCGCGGTGGAAGTGGTGCGCAAGCGTATCGACGAGCTGGGCACGCGCGAGCCGACCATCCTGCGCCAGGGCGATACCCGCATCGTGGTGCAGGTTCCCGGCCTCTCCGATCCCAGCGCGCTCAAGGAGCTGCTGGGCCAGACGGCGAAGCTAGAATTTAAGCTGGTCGACGAAGGCGCGCTGCCGAGCGACGTGGCGCAGGGCATCGCCCCTCCCGGATCGCAGATATTCCCCTTCGCCGAAGGATCGCCCCAGCAGGGCACCAGCCTGGCGGTAAAGCGGCTGGGCGGCATCCGCGGTGACAATCTCGTCGGCGCCAATGCCAGCGTCGATCCGCAGACCAACGAACCGCTCGTCAACATCCAGTTCGACAGCACCGGCGGCAAGCGTTTCGCCGATCTCACCACCAAGAACGTCAACAAGCCGTTCGCGATCATCCTCGATAACGAGGTGATTTCCGCCCCCAATATCAACGAACCGATCCTGGGCGGCGCCGCCCGCATCTCGGGCAGCTTCACGCCGGAAAGCGCCAACAATCTGGCCATCGCGCTGCGCTCCGGCGCCCTGCCGGTGGATCTGACCGTGATCGAACAGCGCACGGTGGGCCCCGATCTTGGCGCCGATTCGATCCGCAAGGGCATGATCGCGATGGCGATCGGATCGCTGCTGGTGATCGTGCTGATGATTTCCACCTACGGGCGGTTTGGCATCTATTCGACCTTCGCGCTGGTGCTGAACGTGCTGATGATCCTGGGCATCATGGCCATTCTCAACACCACGCTGACGCTGCCCGGCATCGCCGGCTTCGTGCTTACCATCGGTGCCGCCGTGGACGCGAACGTGCTGATCAACGAGCGTATCCGCGAAGAACGCAAGCGCGGACGCCGCGTGGTGACCGCGATCGAAACCGGCTACAAGGAAGCCAGCCGGGCCATTTACGATGCCAACGTCACCAATCTCATCGCCGGCGCGCTGCTGTTCATCTTCGGCTCCGGCCCGGTCCGCGGCTTCGCGGTTGTGCTGGTGATTGGCCTTTTCACCTCTGTCTTCACCGCGGTTTCGATGACTCGCATGTGGGTGGCATCCTGGTTGCGCAAGGCGCGCCCGGCAGACCTGAACATCTGAGGGACTGACACGACATGAAACTTCTCAAGCTTGTCCCCGACGATACCAACATCCACTTCCTCAAGTGGCGGGTGCCGTTCTTCGTCGTCTCGCTGATCCTGATCGCGGCGAGCTGGGGCCTGGTGATGACCAAGGGCCTGAACTACGGCGTCGATTTCGCCGGCGGCCAGGAAGTGCGGCTCACCTTCACGCAGCAGCGAGAGGCGCCGATCGCCTCGCTGCGCGAATTGGTGGGCGGTCTCGGTTTCGGAGAGCCCACCATCCAGCGTTTCGGAGCCGACAATCAGGTGTCGATCCGCGTTCGCCTGCCCGAAGAGGCGGAAAACACGCCCGGTGCGGCGACCCGCATCGGCGAACAGGTGATCCAGGCGATCTCCAGCGAATATCCCGACGCCCGCCGGGATGGCAACGATACTGTTTCGGGCAAGGTGGCGGGCGAATTCCGCAGCCAGGCCGTGCAGGCGCTGCTCTTCGCCATGATTGCGGTCGCGGGCTATATCTGGCTGCGCTTCGAATGGCAGTTCGGCCTCGGCGGCCTGTTCGCCCTGTTCCACGACGTCAGTCTGACGCTGGGGATGTTCGCGCTGTTCCAGCTGGAATTCAGCCTCCAAATCATCGCCGCCATTCTGGCCATCGTCGGCTACTCGCTGAACGATACCATCGTGGTCTATGATCGCATCCGCGAAAATCTGAAGAAATACCGCAAGATGCCGCTGCCCGAGCTGCTCGATCTGTCGGTGAACGAAACGCTGGCGCGAACCGTCATGACCAGTCTCACCCTGCTGATCGCGCTGGTTCCGCTGCTGCTGTTCGGGCCGGAAAGCCTGTTCGGTCTTACCGCCGCGATCACGCTGGGCATTTTCGTGGGTACCTACAGCTCGATCTACATGGCCGCGCCGCTGCTGGTGTGGTTCGGGGTGAATAATAACAGCTTCGTCCCCACCGAAACCGCCGCGGAAAAGCAGGAGCGCATCGCGCGCGGCGAAGCCTGAGCGGCCCCGGGCCAAGGCAACCGCATTCTGTAGCAACGTCCCAAATAGGGCGGTTTTGCGCAAACCCGATGTTCGGGCATCGTGCCGGAACCGGGCACTTGGGCGCTGATGGTCCTGGGCTTCGGCCTGATCGGCGGGGGGCTGCGGTCCCCGCGGCGAGCGGCGGCGCGGCTTGCGGCCTGATCGTTCCCTTCTGACTCGTGGTGGCGGGGTGCATGGAAGGTCTCCGTCGCTGTGGGCTCGACGGGCGGGGCGGTTTACCGCTCCGTAACCAAACCGCGCATAAGGCGGCGGCCATGAAAGCCGTGCGTTTCCCGGCCGTCAGGGCATTTTCTCGCTCGCTCGGCGGGGGTGCGGCGCTGGTGGCCGCGCCAGCAGTGCTGGCGGCGCTGCTGCTGACCCCGCCCGCTGCCGGCGAGATGCTGGCCGTGCCCCTGTCGGGTGAGGCCCGCACGGCGTTGCCCGCCCTGCTTTCGCGGCCCTCCATCCGCTTGCTGGCCAAAGGGCCGCTGGAAGGCTCCTTCGTGATTCACGCGAATAGATCCACAGCACGCGAGGCGGTGGCGGGCGGCGATGTCCTGCTGCTCGCCGTGCCCGATGCGGGATGCATCGGAGCCGCCGTGTGACGCGCGAACTCGAAAGCCTGCGCCGCAGCGGCGTGGTCGGAATCGCCATCGGCGGGTGGATCGCCACTGCGGCGCTGGTCTGCCTGTCCTTGTGGATGGGGCAGGGCGCGCTGGAGGCGGCAATGGCAAGCGCGGCGATCAATGTCGCGCCCACGATCTTCGCAAGGCAGGGCCGTTCCGACGCGCTGGCGCGGATGGCCGTGGGCCTGATGGCCGCGGCGCAACCCGCGCTGCTGCTCTATGCCATGCGCGGCGCGGTGTGGCAGGTCGACATGCACATGTATTTCTTTGTGGCGCTCGCGAGCCTGACGGTGCTGTGCGATCTGCGACCGCTGGTGGCGGCGGCGTGCCTCATCGCGCTTCATCATGCAGTGCTGGCTGTGCTGGCGCCGGGCTGGGTCTTCGCCGGGGGCGGGGGGTTGCCGCGCGTCATGGTGCATGCCCTCGCGGTGGTGGCGCAGGTTTCCATCCTGGGCATCGTGTCGCTGGGCCTGACCCGGACCTTGCGACAGATCGGCACCTCGCGCGACGAGATGGCGCGCCTCGCCGACGAAGCGCGCGCGGCGCTGGAGGAAAGCAGCCACGAGCGCGCGCTGCGCGAAGCCATGCAGCACGAACGCCGCCGCGAGTTCCAGGAAGTCGGCGAAGCCTTCGACATCTCCGTCTCGCGCGTTGCGCGGGCGTTGGCCGAAACGTCGCGCATTCTGGACGAGGCGACATACGCCATCGATTCCGTCTCTTCCCGGACCGGCGAGGATGCCGTGCAGGTGGCGGCCATCGCGGAGCGGATGAGCGGGGCGGTCCAGTCGGTCGCATCGGGCATGACGGAACTGGCCAGCTCGATCGGCAATATCTCAAAGAACACCGGTGAACAGCACAGCCTGACGGACGATGCCACCAGCCGGTCGCGCGCGGGCGGCATCGCGGTGGAAGAGCTGACCGAAAGTTCGGTGGTTATCGGCCGCGCGACGCTGGCCATTGCCGAGATCGCGGACCAGACCAACATGCTGGCCCTCAACGCCACCATCGAGGCGGTGCTGGCGGGCGAGGCGGGCAAGGGCTTCAGCGTTGTGGCGCAGGAGGTGAAGATCCTTGCCGAGGAAGCCGCGCACACCGCCTCCAATATTCAGGCGCTGCTGGCCAATGTGCAGACCGGCTCCCGCAACGCGGCTGAGAACTTCGCCAGCATCGATGGCGCGATCCGCAGGCTTTCGGTCGCGGCCGCCGCGATCCGCAACGATGTGGCATCGCAGCGCCAGTTGGCCGACGGGATGGAGCAAACCACGCGCCAGACAGCGGTCGATTTCCACGAAATGGCGGCGCGCAGCGGCGAACTGGCGAAGAACGCGCGCCGCACGCAGTCGTTGTCGCACGATCTGCGCTCCGCTTCCGCCACGCTGGCGGGCAATGTCGGCGAGCTGCAGGCCTCCTCGCGCGCCTTCGTCGAACGGCTGAGCGCACTGACCCGCTAGCCCGCGCGGCAGGCAGGCTGCTGACGCCGCGCCTTGTCTTTCCGTTCCGACGCGGCAACATGCAGCCTTACGATCTGGGGGGGCTAAATGATGAGCGGACGGCATGGCGACGGCAGCGCGGGCGATGTCGATTATGGCCGCATTGGCGGCACCTACAGCCGGTTTCGCAGGCCAGACCCTTTCATTGCTGCGCAGATCCTTGCCGCGCTCGGCGATGCCAAGACGGTCCTGAACGTCGGGGCCGGGGCAGGGTCTT
Source organism: Qipengyuania sp. (assembly GCF_042095715.1). GTDB lineage: Bacteria > Pseudomonadota > Alphaproteobacteria > Sphingomonadales > Sphingomonadaceae > Qipengyuania. The sequence continues at coordinate 20,612 of NZ_JBELMO010000033.1, forward strand.
ACGAGCCGGTGGACCGCGATGTCACCGCCGTGGAGCCATCGGCCTCCATGCGGGCGCAGCGGCCCGCCCATTTGAGCCCCGCGATCGATGCGGTGGCGGAGAACCTGCCGTTTGCAGACGCCAGCTTCGATGCGTCCATGGCCTCGGTCACCGTGCATCAGTGGTCGGACCTCGAACGCGGGCTGGCGGAGATGCGGCGCGTGACGCGCGGGCCGGTTGTCCTGCTGGTGTGCGATCCGGCGATGATGATGGATTACTGGCTGAGCGATTATATCCCCGAGGTGCGCGAGATCGAGGCCAGCCGCTTCCCGGCGATCGACCGTATCGCCGCCGCGCTGGGCGGCCCGGTCGATGTGATGCCGGTCCCCGTGCCGCTCCAATGCGCGGACGGCTTCAACGAAGCCTATTACGGCCGCCCGGAAGCCTTTCTGGACGAAGCGGCGCGCCTGGCCTGCTCAAGCTGGAGCCTGGTCCCGAAAGCGGCGGTCGACCGCTTCGTAGAGGCCCTGTCCGCCGATCTGGAGGACGGGCGGTGGGACGAGAAATACGGCCATCTGCGCACGCAGCCGTACTTCGACGGGCCGCTGCGGCTTGTAATCGGCAGGTGAGCCAGGCGCCTTAGCGCACCGGCTCCGGTTCCTGTCGCTTGATCAATTCGATCTCGTAGAGCCGGTCCCACAGCTTGCCGGTCACGAACAGGCGGCGGGCCTTTGCGTCCCAGGCGATGCCGTTCAGCACCGCATCGCGCTCCGCGCTGGTGGGCTTGGGCAGATCGCGCAGGTCGATGACGCGCCGCACCGCGCCCGTCGCCGGATCGATGCCCACCACGAAACCGGTCATCCATACATTGGCGAAAATCAGCCCGTCGACCGTCTCCAGCTCGTTCAGCATGGTCAGCGGTTTGCCACTGTAGGTCACCGGGATCGTGCGCCGCACGGCGAGGGTTTTCGGATCGAGCACGCGCAGATTGCTGCTGCCGTCGGAGGCCACCAGGGCATCCCCCAAGGTGGTGAGGCCCCAGCCTTCGTAGGGATAGCCGGTGTGGCTCTTCAGCGGGGCAAGATCCTTCAGACGCCAGCGATGGATCGCGCCATCCTTCCAGGTCAGGCTGAACAGCGTGCCGCGCAGCAGGGCCAGCCCTTCGCCGAACTGATCGGCGGGAATGGGCTGCCGGCGGATTACCTTGCCGGTCTGTAGATCGGTTTGGCGGACATCGGACTGCCCTTCGCGCCCCGTGCTCTCGTAAAGCGTGCCCTCGTGCCACAGCAGGCCCTGGGTGAACGCCTTCGGGTCGTGCGGATAGCTGGCGACGATCCGGGCATCGTAGATCTCCACCGCCGGGGCCTGTGGGGCCGGGGCGGCGGGGGTGGGGGCCGAGCTGGGCGCGGGGGCGGGCGCCGACTGCGCCGCTACCGTTCCGATGCCGATGGCGACCATCGCCGCAAGGAGGAAAGATGGGATCAAGCCGCGGCCACTTCGCTCTGACTGGGGATCGTCCGACAACGCGCTCAGCTGTCTGCCACGCTGCCGGATTGGCAGCGTGTCTTGGCCTTCCAGACGGTGTGGCCATCGACGATCTTGGTATCTTCGAAGCCGATGTCCTTGGCCAGTCGCGCACAGAAATCGCCGCCGTCCTCTGCGAGCGACGGTGCGGGCGGGGCCTGGCCGGTCAGGGAAAGGAAGATCGCGCCGGGGACAGCGGCACGAGACAGGCTTTTCATCTGGAGCTCCGAGTTTTCAGGTTATTGGCTTTATAAACCTGAAGGGTAACCGAACGGCGTTCTCATAAAGCGGCCGCGCCGGTCCTGCAATTATCTGCAAGACATGCCAGCGATATCGCCGACGGTCCAAAATGGCATTGCGTACGAGCGTTTCAGAGCCGCCGCACCAGCATCTCCGCCACCGCGATCCAGGCGGGGCTTTCGACCACCACCTGTTTTTCGCCATGGCCGGGGGGCAGGATGCCGACCTTGTCGCCACGCCGGTCGATCAGGCGGCCGAAGGCGAAGCGGCCCGCCTTGCGCGGGACCAGCACGTCACGATTGACCGCGCGGCCGGCATCTTCGGGCGCGATTTCCCGCAGCCACACCTGATCGCCGGGGCGGTATTCGCCATGCGGGTAATCCACCTGCACCACCATCAGCGCATCGCCCGCCCCGCCCATGGCGGTGGGGGGCAGGGCATCGTGGACTTTGGCCAGCGCCTCCGCCCCGCGTTCGCCCAGCGCGGCGACGACCTGCGCGGTTTGCGCCGATTCGCCGCGTACCAGCAGTTCGGGTTCCACCCCCAGCGCCGTGGCGATGCGGTCCATCCACTTGGTGCTGAGCGTGCGCATTCCGGTTTCGATGCGGCCGATGGTCTGCGGCGTGGTGGGCGGATCGCAGGCTTCGGCCAGATCCGCCAAGGTCATGCCCTTCTGCTTGCGGATGATGCGAATGCGATTGATCATGATTTCTGCCCTGAATTAACCTCTATGGTGCTTTTTTCTTTCCTACATCACCGCAACCATTGCAAGTGGAAAAGCTCGATTATCGGGAGATTCGCAGCCATGAAACCGCACCTCGTTACCCGCGAACTGACGCCTGAGGGGCCACGCCGCCGCGGGCGCCCGTCGCGCCGCCGCCGCTCGGTAACGGTCAATCTGGCGGAATCTCCAATGGGATGGCTTCATGCGCGCGGGCATTTGTCTGCCCGTCTGTTCGATGCGGGCGAGCGCCTTCGCGCGGATTACGAACGGGCCGGGCTGCCGCCGATGGTCACGATGAAGTGGGATCCGGTGCGGATCGCGGGCGGGGGCGATGCCGGGTTGTCCCCCACCGAAAGGCAGATCGCCGCGCGCGCACGCTTCGATGGCGCGATGGCGGCGGCGGGCAAGGGGCTGGACGATGTGCTGTGGCGCGTGGTCTGCGCCTGCGAAAGCTTGCCCGATGCGGAGCGCGCGCTGGAATGGCCCGCCCGCTCGGGCAAGCTGGTGCTTCGACTGGCACTGGATCGGGTGGCGGATTTTTACCGCCTTCCGGGTGAGTGAGAAGCGCGTGTTTTGGCCTGAACTTACTGTGAACTTCAAAGGATTTTCGCGCGAGTTTCCATCACTGTGCGGACCTTGGCGCGCTGTCGCCCGTTGGGCCGATGAACGCCATTCCACAGGAGACCCACAATGAAGCTTTATTATTCCCCCGGCGCCTGCAGCCTCGCCAGCCATATCGCGCTGATCGAGGGCGGCACCGATTTCGAAGCCGTGAAGGTGGATCTCTCAACGCACGAGACCGAAGGCGGGAAGGATTTCTACGAGATCAGTCCGCGCGGCTATGTCCCCCTGATCGATACCGGCGAATATGGGCTGATTACCGAAAACCCCGCCGTGCTGATGTATCTGGCCGACAAGACGCAGGGGCCGCCCAAGGGCCATGCTTTCTACGATATGCTCGAATGGATCGGCTTCATCGGTACCGAAATTCATGGCAGCTACGGCCCGCTGTTCGGCGGCGCGGACGATGCCCAACAGGCCGAAGCGAAGAAGACGCTGGCGAAGAAATATGAACTGGCGGAAAAACTGATGGACGGCAGCGAATGGCTGGTGGGCGATTCCCCCAGCGTGGCGGACAACTACCTTTTCGTCACGACGCTGTGGGCGGACAAGATGGGTGTCGATCTGCCGCAATCGCTCAAGGACTTCCGCGCGCGCAACATGGAGCGCCCGGCGGTGCAGAAAGCCATGGAGGCCGAGGGGCTGGGCTGAACCAGGCCCGCCTCAATCGTAGGCTATTCCCCTCAGCCCAGATGCGCCGCCACCGCCTCCCGCAGCCGGGGCAGCACCTCGGGCTCGAACCACGGGTTCTTGCGCATCCAGATGGTGCTGCGCCAGGCGGGGTGGGGCAGGGGGAGGAAGCGGGGCAGATAGTCCGCGAACCGGCGAACCCGCTCGGTCATGGACAGCGTCTTGGCGCCGGGCAGGTAACGGGCCTGCGCATAGGTGCCGACCAGCAGCGTCAGCCGGTCCTGTGGCAGCAGGTCCATGATCGCCGGATGCCACAGCGGCGCGCATTCGCGGCGCGGTGGCTTGTCGCCTCCGCTGGCCTTCCCGGGATAGCAGAAGCCCATCGGCACCAGCGCGACCTGCGCGGGATCGTACATCTGCCGTTTCGACAGGCCCGTCCATTCGCGCAGCCGGTTGCCGCTGGCATCGTCCCACGGGATGCCGCTCTCGTGGACCTTGCTGCCCGGCGCCTGCCCGATGATGACCAGCCGCGCGGTCGGGCTGAAGCTGGCGACGGGGCGGACCCCGTGGGGCAGATGCGCTTCGCAGTGGCGGCAGGCGGCGATCTCGGCCTGAAGCGTCATCCCTCGACCAGTTCGGCCAGTTCCAGCCAGCGTTCCTCCGCCGCCTCCTTTTCCGCGCGGGCGTTCTCTATCCCCTTGGAGATGGTGGCGAAGCGCTTAGGGTCGGAGGCATAGAGGTTCGGATCGGAAAGCAGCTGCTCCCCCTTGGCGACTGCGGCTTCCAGCTCCTCGATCCGCTGGGGAAGAAGCTCGTAGTCGCGCTGATCCTTGTAGGACAGCTTGCTGCTCGGCGGGGCGGGGGGCGCCTTCGCGGGCGCCGCCGCCTGTTCGGCCTTTACCGGGCTCACTTTGGCGGCGACCGCCTCGCGCTTGCGTGCCGCCCAGTCCTCGTAACCGCCCGCAACCACGTCCACGCTGCCCGTGCCGTCGAGCCCCAGCGTGACGGTGACAGAGCGGTCCAGGAAGTCGCGGTCGTGGCTGACGATGAGGACGGTGCCTTCGTAGTCCGCGATGACCTCCTGCAACAGGTCCAGCGTTTCCAGGTCGAGATCGTTGGTCGGCTCGTCCAGCACCAGCAGGTTCGATGCCTTGGCGAACTCGCGCGCCAGCAGCAGGCGGCTCTTCTCGCCGCCCGAAAGCACACCCACCTTCATGTCCACTATGCCGGGATCGAACAGGAATTCCTTGAGATAGCCCTGCACATGCTTCCGGTTGCCGCGCACGTCGATCCAGTCGCCGCCCTCGGCAAGCACCTGCCGCACCGTGCGGTCGGAGCTCATCAGGCTGCGCTGCTGATCGATCATCACGCCGGTCAGCGTCTTGGCGATCTCCACCGTCCCGCTGTCGGGCTCCAGCTCTCCGGTCAGCATCTTGAGCAGCGTGGTTTTGCCCGCGCCATTGGCACCGACAATGCCGATCCGGTCGCCGCGCTGGATGCGCAGGGTAAAGGGCTTGATGACGGTGCGCTCACCATAGGATTTGGTGATGTTCTCCGCCACGATCACCGACTTGGACTTGAAGTCCTCCTCGGTCGCCAGCTTCAGCTTGGCGGTGCCCGCGCCCGCGATCATGGAGGCGCGCTGGGCGCGCATCTGCCACAGCTTCTCCAGCCGGCCCTGGTTGCGCTTGCGCCGCGCGGTCACCCCGCGCTCCAGCCAGTGCGCCTCGATCTTGAGCTTCGCGTCCAGCTTCTCGGCGGCGCGGGCCTCTTCGGCATAGACCTGCTCTTCCCACGCCTCGTACCCGCCGAAGCCCACGTCCTTGCGCCGCAACGCTCCGCGGTCGAGCCAGAGCGTCGCCCTGGTCAGCCGCGTCAGAAACGTCCGGTCGTGGCTAATGACCACGAACGCACCCTTGTACCGGGTAAGCCAGTCCTCCAGCCATTCGATCGCGGAAAGGTCCAGGTGGTTGGTGGGCTCGTCCATCAGCAGCAGATCGGGTTCCTGCGCCAGTGCGCGGGCGATGGCCGCGCGCCTCCGCTCGCCTCCGCTCGCGCCCTCGCAGGCCCGGCTCATGTCGATGCCGAGCTGGCTCGCGATGGCCTCCACCTCGTGCTCGGCAGGGGCGTGCTCGCCTGCCAGCGCCCAGTCCATCAGCCTGGTATGAGCGCCGAAATCCGGATCCTGCTCCAGCGTCACGATGCGCGTTCCGGGCTTCACCTTGCGGATGCCCCGGTCGGATTCGATCTCGTCGTTTATCAGGCGGAACAGCGTGGTCTTGCCGACGCCATTGCGCCCGATCAGCGCCAGCCGGTCGCGCGGGCCGATGTGAAGGTCCAGCCCGTCGAACAGCCAGCGGCCGCCCTGCTGCAGGCCAAGGTTTTCCCAGGAGAGGATAGGTGGTTGCGCCATTGGCTGCGCGAGGTAGGGCGGGTAGGCGCCCGGAACAAGCCGGTTCAGCAGCGCGTAAGGGGTGGGGCGCCCATGGTGCCGGTCCATCCAATGGAGAAATACCGCATGAATCGAGTTCTTCTGCCTCTTGCCGCCGCAGCCGCCATCGCCAGCCCGGCCGCCGCGGCCAATGTCGATCTGGCCGCGCAGGGCCCGCTGGTCGAGCTTTCGGTGACCGAGACGGTGCGCGCGAAGCCCGATATCGCCAATATCAGCGCGGGCGTCACCACGCTGGCCCCCACCGCGGTCGCGGCGATGGAGCAGAACGCGAAGGAAATGGATGCCGTGGTGAAGCGGATCAAGTCGCTTGGCATTCCTGCCGACGACATCCAGACCCAGGGCATCAACCTCAACGCCCAGTACGATTACAACCAGCAGACCCGCAAGCAGATCTTCCGCGGTTATCAGGCGTCCAACCGCGTCAGCGTGACGCTGCGCAAGGTGCCCGATACGGGGCGTATCCTGGATGCGTTGGTCGCGGCCGGGGCCACCGACATAAGCGGCCCCGATTTCTCGATCGACGATGACACGGCGCCGCGCGCCCAGGCCCGCAAGGCGGCCTTCGACAATGCGCAGAAGCAGGCGCAGGAATATGCGCGCTGGGCCGGCTATACCGGGGTGCGCCTGTTGCAGGTGAGCGAGAACGTGCAGCCCATGCGCCCCATGCCCATGATGGACCGCGGCGAGATCGTGGTGACCGGCGCCAAGGTGTCCACCCCGGTCGAACCCGGGCTGGTGGGAACCTCCGTTACCGTGACCACCACCTTCGAAATGACCCGCTGAACCGATGGCGGCGGGGGTATTCACGGTCGGTTCAAGGGTCCGCGCGCAAGTTGGCCCCATGGTGAAGACCGTGATCCTTTCCGCCGCCGCGGCTACCCTCGTCGCAGGGGCGCTCGCCTTGCCGGTCGACGCGCAGCAGCGTCGGTCGGAGCAGGGCGAGGCGCGCAAGGAGATGGAAGCGGGCCACATCCTCAAGGCCCGCGAGATCGAAGCGCGCATCCTGCCGATGATGCGCGATGCCGAATATCTCGGCTTCGCCTACGATTCGACTGCCATGGCCTACCGCCTCAAGTTCATCCGCAAGGGGCACGTCTTGTTCGTCGATGTGGATGCGCGCACCGGAAAGATTGTTCAGAAGAGCTGGTGAGGGAAACCGCAGGTCGCGTTGACGCGTTCATGCTAAAAGCCCAATCGGGTGAAAGACCAGTCAATCGGGGGAAGACCTTCGCATGCGCATCCTGATCGTCGAGGACGAACCGACCCTCGGCAAGCAATTGAAATCGACTCTGGAACAGAACGGCTATGCCGTCGATCTCTCCACCGATGGGGAAGACGGCCATTTTCTCGGCTCTTCCGAGGATTACGATGCCGTCGTGCTCGACCTCGGCCTCCCCGAAATCGACGGGCTGACCGTGCTGGGCATGTGGCGCAAGGAAGGCCGCACCTTCCCGGTGCTGGTGCTGACCGCGCGTGACAGCTGGTCCGACAAGGTGGCCGGGCTGGACGCGGGCGCGGACGATTATCTCGCCAAGCCGTTCCAGACAGAAGAACTGATCGCGCGTCTGCGCGCGCTGATCCGCCGCGCTTCCGGCAACACCTCCAGCGAACTGACCGCGGGCGATGTTCGGCTGGACACCCGCTCTGGCCGCGTCACGCTGGCGGGCGAGCCGGTCAAGCTGACCGCGCAGGAATACAAGCTGCTGAGCTATCTGATGCACCACAAGGGCAAGGTCGTCAGCCGCACCGAGCTGATCGAGCATATCTACGATCAGGATTTCGACCGCGATTCGAACACGATCGAGGTCTTCGTAACGCGCATCCGTAAGAAGCTGGGTGCCGAAACCATCACGACGATCCGTGGACTTGGCTACAGCCTCGACGATCCCGCCGACCAGCCGCGCGCCTGAGGCCGATGCGCCGAAGGGCGATGACGCCGGCCTTGACCGCGGCGTGGGAGCGGACGGCGGCCCCGTAACCGCCATTCCGCGCCCAGGGCGGTTCGGTGCCCGCCGCAGCCTGGCGGGCCGGATGATGGCGATCGCCGCGGCATGGATCGCGATCCTGCTGCTGGCGGGCGGCTTCGCGCTGGACCGCACGCTGACCAATCTGGTCGAGCGCAACTTCGACGATCAGCTCAATTACATGCTGACCGCGATGATCTCCTCGGCCGAGATCGATCCCTTCGGCGACGTCTATTTCAATCGCCAGCTTGGCGACCAGCGCTTCCTGGAGCCGAATTCCGGCCTTTACTGGCAAATCAGCGGGAAGGGGCGCGAAGATTATCCCAGCCGCAGCCTGTGGGATCGTTCGCTGGAAGTGGACGGGGATCATCAGGACGATGACATTCACATCCACGATTCGAACCAGTTTCCCGGAGAGCCGCTGCGCGTGGCCGAACGGTCCGTCTATCTGCCGGGCAGCGACACGCAGTGGTGGTTCGTGGTGGCCGCCAGCCGCGAGGAACTGGATTACCAGATCGCGCGCATCCGCTCCATCTTGGTGTGGAGTTTCGCGGTGCTGGGCCTCGGCCTGTTCGCGATGGCGGTGTTGCAGAACTGGATCGGCCTCGGTCCGCTGCGCCGGGTGCGCGCTGCGATTCAGGACATGCGCCGCACCGGCGCGAGCCGCATCGACGAACCCCTGCCGTTCGAAGTCCAGCCGCTGGTAGAGGAAGTGAACGCGCTGCTCGCCCATACCGACCGGCAGGCGGCCGAGGCGCGCACCCATGCGGGCAATCTCGCCCATGCGCTCAAGACTCCGCTGACCGTGCTCACCAATGCCGCGACTGCCCATGCCGCGGATCTGGAGGCCACGGTGATGCGCGAGTCGCGTACCATGCAGCGCCATGTCGATCACCACCTCGCCCGCGCCCGTGCCGTGGGTCGCCGCGCGGCTGGCCATTCGCGAACCCCGGTGCGAGAGAGCGCCGAGGCGGTGCGGCGCGCGGTGGAGCGGCTCTATCCCGAAACCCGCTTCGACATCGCGGGCGGTAAGACTGCGGTAGTCGCCATCGAGCGGCAGGACCTCGACGAGATTCTCGGCAATCTGGTCGAAAACGCGGCCAAGTACGGCGGTGGCAGCGTGTTCGTGACCATCGATGCGGAACCGGGCGGCGACCTGTGCACCGTGTGGGTAGAGGACGACGGCCCCGGCATCCCCGAGCGCGAACATGCCCGCATCTTCGACCGCGGCGCCCGGCTCGATACCGGCAAGCCCGGCACAGGCCTAGGCCTCGCCATCGTGCGCGATGTCGCCGCGATCTACGGCGGCGATGTCACCTTGGGCGAAAGCGAGGATCTGGGCGGACTGCTGGTGCGGCTGCAATTGCCGCGCCGTTAGTTCGCGCCGCCGCGCTCATCCGTCGCGCGCCTGTTCGTGGTGGCGGATTACCTCGTCGATGATGAAGCGCAGGAATTTTTCGCTGAATTCCGGATCGAGGTCGGCGTCTTCCGCCAGCTTGCGCAGCCGGGCGATCTGAAGCTTCTCGCGCTGGGGGTCGGCGGGGGGCAGGGTGGCCTTCGCCTTGTAGGCCCCCACCGCCTGGGTGATGCGGAAACGCTCTGCCAGCATATGGATCAGCGCGGCATCGATATTGTCGATGCTCTTGCGGAAACCGGCCAGCACGGGATCGGGAGTGTCGCTCATCCGCGCCACGATAGCGACACATAGCGTCTTGCCAAGCAGCAGCGGGCAATCCATGTGCGCGTGCGTATGAGCGCCGACGTCGTTTCCCTGCCCGAGCGGCGCCGCGAGGACCCGCCCTCGCTCGAACCGATGCTCGCGCTCACGGCGCAGGGCATGAATTCGGTCAACGCCGTGATCCTTGACCGGATGCAGAGCGAGATCCCGCTGATCCCCGCGCTGGCCGGGCACCTGATTTCGGGCGGGGGCAAGCGCCTGCGCCCGATGCTTACGCT
>NZ_JBELMO010000034.1:0-30582 GCF_042095715.1 Qipengyuania sp.
GCCGCTGCTGTGCGGCACCCCATCTTCCATGCCGAACCGAAATTTACCGGCGCCGGAACGCTTGCGGATCACATGGCGAGCATTAAGTCGGGGATCTCGACAATACGGAGACAATTTATGGCGATTTCGGTGGGTGATAAACTTCCAGACGTGACGGTGATCAAGGCCGGCGAACAGGGGCCCGAGAAGGTCCAGACGAGCGACTACTTCAAGGGGAAGAAGGTGGCTCTGTTTTCCGTGCCCGGAGCCTTCACCCCGACCTGCTCTGCCCGTCACCTTCCCGGGTACGTCGAGAAGGCTGAAGATCTGAAGGCCAAGGGCGTCGATGAAATCGTGGCTACGGCCGTCAACGATCCCTTCGTGATGGCGGCCTGGAAATCGGCGGGTAACGCAGATGCCATCACCATGCTTGCCGACGGAAACGGTGACTTTGCCGAAGCGGTAGGCCTGACAGCCGACATGGGCGGTTTCGGTCTTGGCAAGCGAGGCCAGCGTTTTTCGATGATCGTCGAGGACGGTGTGGTGAAGGAGTTGAACGTCGAACAACCGGGAGATTTCTCGGTATCGAGCGCCGAACATATGCTGGGGCAGCTCTGATCAAGCCCAGTTGATCGCCACACGCAACGGCGGCACGTCCTCTTAATTCAAGAGATACGTGCCGCCCTTGTCGTGTCGGCGCGATCTATGACCCGCGCGATTTCGCGCAGTGCCATTTAGAAGCCCATCAGTTTCAGAACTTCTTCCCGGCTCCGGTGATCATCGCGGAAGACCCCCATCATTCGGCTGGTTGTCATTGTCACACCGGGCGTACGCACGCCTCTGGCGGTCATGCAGGCGTGGGTGGCTTCTATCACGACCGCGACTCCCTGGGGCTGCAAATGGTCCCATATGCACTGGGCAACCTGGGCGGTCAGTCGCTCCTGGATCTGAAGACGCCGCGCAAATCCATGAAGCACCCGCGCGAGCTTTGAAATTCCCACCACGAAATCGGTGGGAAGATAGGCGATGTGGGCCTTGCCGATAATCGGCGCCATGTGATGTTCGCAATGGGATTGGAAGGGGATATCCCTCAACAGGACGATCTCGTCGTAGCCCCCCACTTCCTCGAAGACGCGGCTGAGATGGACCGCTGGGTCTTCCCGGTATCCGAGGCAATACTCTTTCCAGGCACGAGCCACACGCGCGGGCGTGTCCAGTAATCCTTCGCGTTCGGGATCGTCGCCTGCCCACTGGATCAGGGTTTTGATAGCCGCCTGCACCTCATCCGGGACGGGAGGTTTTCCGGTCGGATTATCTTCATCGGGACCAACCAGGCTGCTCATCGTATTTTCTTCCTAATTCTCTTTGCCCGATCCCGCAGACGGGCCAGTCTGCCCCCTTTACGGAACAGTCCTCGCCTCGCAAAGGTCTCGAACATTTCGCCTGGCGTTTCGGGATCCAGAACTTCGAGATCGGCTATGGCCCTTGCGGCTCCGGTCATCGCGGGCAGCTCGTAGGGCCGAAGATGGCGCGTGTTCTGGCGCCCAAAGCTTTCGATCGCTGCCCGCATGGAGCCAGCTTCCCGCAAAAGACCGGGAATCCCGTCCTCCTCAATTCCAAGATGTTCAGCCAGCAAAGAATACCGCAAATGCGCTATCCCATCCACAGCGTGAGCGTTCCCCTCACGCGCTGAATCGATGAATACATCGCATTCGCTATCGAGCCCCAGCGACCTGTTGTTGAGATTGGCCGAACCGATCCGCAGGATCTCGTCGTCGATTATCATCAATTTCGCATGGACGTATATTGGCGTATCGCCGGCGAATGGAGTCCAGAGACTGAAACGGTCATGCCGGTCAACGGCTTTGATCGCGCGAAACAATTCGGCCCTGGCGTGATCCATTGCCTGCTGTTCGAGCCATCCGTCCGCATGCGCCGGATGCACGATGACAATTTCAGGCGGATCATCCTCTTCTAGCCGCTCTGCTATGGCCTCTGCGACCGCGCGAGAGGCGAAATACTGGCTCTCAGCATAGATGAACCGTTTTGCACCGCGAATATGGCGCAGGAACAGTGCCTTGATCTCACTGACCTCGCGCCACTCGCGATGACAGGCACGGGTCCGCGCGATGCCCACCTCGACATTTTCAAACTGCACGCTCAGCCTGTCGGGCCACCGGCTGTCGGACACCGGTTCGAGGGTGCGCAGTTTTTCTCCACCCGCCCGATACCACCGGTCGTGAGCGAGGTCGGCTAGGGCGCCCGCAATGTCGCCTTCCATCATCATGGTTGCATCATGCCAGGGGCCGTAGGCACCGCCGCCTGCCGTCTTGCGACGGGGATCATCTTCAAGATGATCGCGTGTGTCCCATCGCTTCTCGGTCATGTCGATACCACCGCAGACGGCCAATCGGCCGTCCAGGATCGCCAGTTTCTGGTGATGGGAGCAGCCGATCGGGTGCGCATGGTCGAGCTTGAAGTGGACCCGCCTGTGACGCAACCAGCGCAGCAAATCCCACATCATGATCCCGCGCGTCAAATAATTCAGCACGCTCACCCGCCATTCCAAGATACGCAGGTCGAGGTCTGGCTGATGACGCACGAGCCAGGTAACGAAACTGCCGAGTCGAGAGGGGTGATTGCTGCGGAAAGGTCGCTGCCACCACCTCCGGCCGTGGCTGAGGTGGATCCGGGTATCGAAGTCCCAGCCGATCAGAAGGATGCGCTGCTCCGCCTTGAGCATGGCGTCCTGCATGCATTCGAAATAATCCTCCGCATCGATGAGAACGCTCGCCCGTTCAGCGAGCGCGTATCGCCAGACCGCCTCGTCCACGCCATCACCGAGTTGCGATGCGCGGCTGTTCGGTCCGTCGGAATCCGCCAAGTTTTCTAATCCCTCAAAGCGTCGAAGTTATTGGCCTTACCGGCAAGCGGTCGTCGATGTCCCGAGCTCTTTTTTAAGGTCCTGGCCCCGGCGCCTCGTTTGCCGCGCCTGCAGTGAAACACACATGTGGACTGCGCAATACCCGAACGGCAAACCTGCACCATGGATCGCGGATCAGGGTTGGCTTGCAGCAAGGTCAGTCAACGCCCACATTCGTGGCATGACAACCGATCCGAGTATCACGGTGATGGAAGGTCTCGCCAAGGGCGTTCTGGACACCCTGCCCGAGATGTTCAAGGCAGACTTGTCCGATGTCGTGTTGCGAGTCGTGGATTTCGCCACGGACGAGCAGCTCGCATCCGTGGGGCTGAACAACCGCTGGCACCTGAGCGGCCTTTATGAAGGTCATCCGGTCCCCGACCAATCGATCTGGGATAACGGCACCCTTCCCCCCCGGATCTGGCTGTTTCGCCAACCCCTGCTGGCAGAAATGCGCGAGACCCGCGTTTCGCTGGAGGCCATCGTTCGCCATGTCGTAATTCATGAAGCCGGCCATCATTTCGGCTTCAGCGACGAAGACATGCACCGACTGGAACATCAGGCGCCGGGGAATTAGACCCCGCGACGAACCTGCGATTGTACGACCAGCCCGCATCGCAGTGGACCAGGAACATCGGACCGTCAGGGAATAGCGAACCAGACGCGATGAAGATGTGCACTGTAATCATTGGGACATTTCTGCGCTTGTATCAAAGATGTCCGCTATGCGCCCCAATTTCGCCTGTTCCCAGCGACAATGGTAAATGCCTGAAAGCGCTCATCCATTGACCGTCAAAGCATAAACCGCTGACGCTCCTGTGCCGAGCGTTTCCCATAGAAACACGAAATATCGAAACTCAGAACGACGCGTGCAGAGTTTCATAATCCGCATGGGTTTAACTGGTGGAAACGGATGCGGGCGGTTATATCTTTGCACAAAGTGTGGAATAGAAGTCACATCTTGTCGATCTGGATCCCCTATTGCGGTGAAGCGCCAATCCCTGCCGAGTGGTGGTCCCGGTGGAATATCGCTCCGGAGATGATCCTCGTCATCGCGGCATTGCTCGCCGCCATCTACATGTTTCACAACCGTTTGAGGGTCCGGCCAGCGTTGGGCGCCCTTGCGGTTTTCGTGTTCCTTTACGTCAGCCCGTTCTGTGCCCTTGGTTCGGCATTGTTCACCGTGCGGATCGTGCACGATGTCATCCTCGCAGCCCTTTTATCCCCCCTAGTTGTCGCGGCAGTCAAGCTCGAGCGTGTGTCGATCAAGGGATCGCTTGGGATTTGGACGGCCATTCACGCGCTGACCTTCTGGTTATGGCATGCGCCGCCGCTCTACGAGGCCGTAATGAGTAGCGATGCTGTTTTCTGGCTAATGCAGACCAGTATTACTGCATCCGCCGCACTATGGTGGGTTAAAGTCGTGCGGACACCGGCACCGGGCGCCGCCATCGCCCTGCTGGCGACCATGGTGGCTATGGGCGCGCTGGGAGCTTTGCTGACCTTCGCCCACCGCGCAATATACGCGCCGCATTGGCTAACGACGCAGAGCTGGAACCTGTCGCCGCTTGAAGATCAGCAGATCGCGGGCATCGTGATGTGGGCGCCTGCTAGCCTGGTCTATCTGTTCGCCGCGCTTGTGATACTCTACAGGTCGCTGGGAGCACGGGCCGTTACCGCATGAAGCTGCATCGCCTCGTACGTCGCTGGGCGGTGAGCTACACCGAAAACGGCAAGTATTCGCCGGTCGGCGTGTGGTTCCACTGGATCATGGCAGTGCTGGTGCTGTTCCAGCTCGGTTCGGGCTGGCTCATGTCGCGCTACCCTGTCGGGGGAAGCAAGTTGGCTACCTACGAACTGCATAGCGAACTCGGCCTGTCGATCCTTCTGCTGGCACTGCTGCGCTTCGGCTGGCGGCTGTTCGTGCCCGATCCGATCAACGATGCGGACGCGCCCGGCTGGCAGAGCACGGCGGCGCATCTGACGGTCTATTTCTTCTATGCCCTGTTCGCGCTTTTGCCCTTGAGCGGTTGGGCGATGTGGTCGGCGATCCAGCCAGTCGAGCCGCTGAGCGTGGGGGGATTGTTCGCGGTGCCGCCGATGCCGTTTCACACGCTCTCGCCCGCCTGGCAGTTCCAGGTGCTTGACTGGGCTGAGAGCCTCCATGTTCTGGGGGTCTTCGGCCTCGCGCTGCTCGTGCCCGTCCATGTCGGCGCGGCGATGAAACATCATTTCTGGGACCGCGACGATGTCGTCAGGGGCATTCTTCCGGAGATTCGCGACGACGAGACTGCCCCGGACCATACGCAATATACTCCGCGAGCGGGATGATTTCCTCCTCGTGCAATCTCGACGCGGCATCGTGCATGACGTTCATCGCATCGCCGTATCGCTCGCCTTTGCGCCAGCGGTGGAGCTGCTCCGCGTGATAGTCTGCGCTTTGTCCTACGAGCGACGGATTTCCCGTCCCTTCGCCTTGTCCCATCCCGCCATGACACGAAGCGCAGGAGGCGAGCCCGCGTTCGGGCAGTCCCTCGTGATAGATCACGGCCGCGTTGCCGGACGTGCACTGCCGATCCGTTGCGAGGATCCGCTCGGTCCGGGGCATTGGCATCGAGGCATAGTATTCGGAGACCGCCAGCCGTTCAGCGCTGTTCAGCCTCCCGGCCAGCCAAGTCATCTGGGGATGTCGACGCCGGCCATCGGCATAGTGGCCGAGCTGACCAACGAGATAGCCCGCGTCCATCGCCGCGATACGCGGGACCAGCGCGCCATCCCCGCCGCCATCCAGGCCGTGGCAAGTGTGGCACGCCGCCTGGGGGCCGGCATCGCCTCCAGAAAGCGCGATAAGCTGTCCGGTATGGCCGAAGCGACTGTCTACGGGCGCAGGAGTGCAAGCAGGCAATGCAGCGGTGGCGGCGAGGATCAGCGGAACGGGGCGGAAGTACATCGTTCCCCCGGGAACGGAAGGCGGGATCGTCCGGTTCCCGGCCCCCAGGCACGAACCAGGGCTGAAAGCTGGCGTCGAACCATGGCAATCGTCGCCACTATTGGTTGCGCCAGCCTGTCCGCCTGCAAGAATCCTGTGGAGACCCGGCGCGAACCGTCCTCCGATGCCAAGGCGCGCGGGTTCGCGGCTATCCAGCGCGCAGGCTGCGGTTCCTGCCACGAAATTCCGGGGCTCGACTGGCCCGCTGGCCGGCTGGGCCCCTCGCTGAGAGGCTTCGACGATGTCGGGCTGATTGCCGGCGCATTGCCCAACCGCCCCGATATTCTGGCCGCCTTCATCCGCAATGCCCCTGAGGTGAAGCCCGGTTCCGCCATGCCCCCCATGCCTGTAAGCCAACAGGAAGCAGAGGACATTGCAGCTTATCTTTACGGGATCGACCATGACTGACGCATTGTGGGGGTGGCCGCCGCCGGTCCTCGACCCGGCTGGACCCTATTCGGCCAAGGTCACCACCCTTTCGTGGTCGCTGTTCGCGCTCGGTCTGATCGTTACCGCGATCGTGGTTGCTGCGCTGTGGGTGGCGATCAGAGGACCCGAGCGCTGGAAAGCCCGTTTGGGTGGAGAGCG
The DNA here is from genome assembly GCF_042095715.1 of Qipengyuania sp. Lineage (GTDB taxonomy): Bacteria > Pseudomonadota > Alphaproteobacteria > Sphingomonadales > Sphingomonadaceae > Qipengyuania. The sequence continues at coordinate 6,480 of NZ_JBELMO010000034.1, forward strand.
CGCGATCTGGATCGGCGGGGTGGCCTTTCCGGGCTTCGTACTGACCGCGCTGCTGGTCTGGGGGCTGACGCTGACTGCCAGCCTGACCGAACCGATCCGCGGCGACGAAATGCGTATCCGGGTGACGGGCGAGATGTGGTGGTTCCGCGTCCAGTACCTCGACCCCTCGGGCGAGGTCGTGATGGAGGACGCCAACGAAATCCACATCCCGGTTGGTCAGCCGGTCGTGCTCGAACTCGAAAGCGCCGATGTGATCCACAGCTTCTGGGTGCCGCATCTTTCGGGCAAAAAGGATATGATACCCGGTCGCCGCACGCTGCTTCGCATCGAAGCGGATCGCGCGGGCGAGTTCGGCGGAGTGTGCGCCGAATATTGCGGCGGGCAGCATGCGCTGATGGGCTTCGTCGCTGTGGCACACGAGGCCGAGGATTTCCGGCAATGGTTCTCTGCGCGCAACGGCGGGATAGTGGCCGTCCGGCTCGGTAAAACGTCGCAGGAGACGCCGTTCTCCGGCTCTACGGAGCAAGACGAAGAGCAGCGGTTGCGCGCCTCTGAACAAAAAGCAATGGAGAGGACAACCGGTGTCGCTTCGGGCCGCACGCTATTCATGAAAAGCGGCTGCGCGGCCTGCCACCGGGTCGCCGGGACCGAGGCGAACGGCCTTGCCGGACCCGACCTGACACATGTCGGTTCGCGCCGCACATTGGGTGCCGGTATTCTGCCGAACCATCGCGGCACCATGATCGGCTGGATCGGCGATAGCCAGTCGATCAAGCCCGGCAACCGCATGCCGAGCTATGACGTGCTCGCTGCGGAAGAGCTGGAAGCGATCGCGATCTGGCTCGGGCAACAGAAGTGAGGTCCGAAACCGGGTTCGATCCCGCGCTCTACGATCGCTTCCCGACCGAGAGAAGGCCCGACAGCGAGGTCGAAGAGCTCGAAAAGATCTGGGCCGCGCCCAAGGGCTGGGCGCGACTGACCGCGGTCAACAACAATTACGTCGGTTTCTGGTACGTCGTCACCGCCTTCGGCTTCTTCCTCGCGGCGGGCATTCTGGCGCTGGGGATGCGCGTGCAGCTCGCCGCACCGATGCAGGACTTCCTGGGCGTTAACACCTACAACCAGTTCTTCACCATGCACGGCACGGTGATGATGTTCCTCTTCGCCGTGCCCATGGTTGAAGCGATAGGGATCATGCTGCTGCCGCAGATGCTGGCGGCGCGCGACCTGCCGTTTCCGCGCCTCTCCGCATTTGCCTTCTGGGCCTATTTCATCGGCGGGACGATGTTCTTCCTCTCGCTGTTCGTCGGCCTCGCGCCCGATGGAGGGTGGTTCATGTATCCACCCCTCACCAGCATCGCATTCAGCCCGGGGATCAACACCGATTTCTGGTTGCTCGGCATCGGCTTCATAGAGATTTCCGCCATCGCCGGGGCAATCGAGATCATCGTCGGCGTGCTGCGCACCCGCGCGCCGGGAATGACGCTCGACCGGATGCCGATGTTCGCCTGGGCCATGCTGGTCTTCGCGGTGATGATCGTGGTCGCCTTCCCAAGCGTGATCCTGTGCACCATGCTGCTGGAGATAGAGCGAGCATTCAACTGGCCTTTCTTCGACGCGCTGCGCGGGGGCGACCCCATGCTGTGGCAACACCTGTTCTGGTTCTTCGGTCATCCGGAAGTCTACATCATCTTCATTCCAGCCGCCGGCCTCATGAGCATGATGGTGGCCGCGGTCGCAAAAGTGCCGCTGGTGGGATACCGCCTGAACGTGCTGGCACTGGTGGCGACCGGGTTCATCAGCTTCGGCGTCTGGGCGCACCACATGTTCACCACGGACATGCCGCGCGTTTCCGCGGGCTACTTTTCCGCGGCGAGCATGGCGGTGAGCCTGCCCGCGGGCATCCAGGTGTTCTGCTGGATCGCCACGCTCGCCAGCGGCAGGATCAGATGGACCACGCCTGCCCTGTTCGTCGTCGGCAGCGTGGTGATCTTCACCATGGGCGGGCTGACCGGAGTGATGGTCGGCATGGTGCCGTTCGACTGGCAGGCGCACGACACCTATTTCATCGTCGCCCATCTACATTACGTGCTGATGGGCGGGATGGTCTTCCCGGTGTTCGCCGCATTCTACCACTGGCATGGCATGACCAGCAGCAAGGCTTTGTCGGAGCGGGTGGGCAAGTGGGTGTTCTGGCTGATGTTCGCCGGCCTCCACATCACCTTCTTCCCGATGCATCTAACCGGGCTGATGGGAATGCCGCGCCGGGTCTATACCTATCTGCCGGGTCGTGATCTCGACGTGCTCAATCTGGTGTCGACCGTGGGGGCCTTCGTCATGGCGGCGGGTATCGCGCTCTTCCTGTTCGACCTTGCGCGGCGGTTTCGTTTCACCGTCGATGACGATGCAGGCAATATCTACGGCGGTGGCACGCTCGAATGGCTGCCGACCGGGCTGTATTCGACCCGCTCGATCCCGCTGGTGACCTCGCGCGATCCGCTGTGGGACCGGCCCGAGATTTCAAGGGAGGTCGAAGAGGGTCGCTATTTCCTGCCCAATTCGGCGACCGGCCAGCGGGAGACTTTGATCACCTCGACCGTCATGGCCGAACCGCAATATATCCAGCTCATGCCCGGCCCATCCCCATGGCCGCTCTCGGCGGCGGTGTTCACCGCGCTGTTCTTCCTCTCGCTGACCGTGCAGGGCTATGCCTTCGCAATATTCTGCGGGATCGTCGCCGTCGTCAGTACGCTGCGATGGCTGTGGGAGTCCGACCGACCGATCAGGCAGGAGGACGCGGAGATCGGCGGCGGTATTACCGTGCCCATCGCGATCACCGGGCCAAAGAGCCACGGCTGGTGGGCGCTCAACACGCTGATGGTGGTGATCGGCATGATCGGCTTCATGGCCGTCTTCGCTTATCTCTACCTCTACGGCATCAATCCCGAGGTCTGGAGCGCGCCGCCGCCGCTTACCGAGACCGCGTTGATCGTCGGCGTCGAAGTGCTCGCGCTTGTGTCCGCCTGGGGCGGGCGTCGCTTGCTTGCCACCAAGGAAGGACGGATGGCCGAGGACCTCCCCTGGATGCTCGAGGCAACGGCCGCAGCCCTGCTGGTCGGCGCCTTGTACCTCGACGTGACCGGCTGGCTAGCGACCGGGCTCCTGCCCACCGCCAGCGGTATGGGGGCGGCGGTCTTCATGCTGGCGGTCCTCCAAGGCCAGGTCGTGATCGTTGCAGTGATCATGGCTATCTACCTGGCCTTCCGCGAGGCGCGTGGGATCTTGACTACGCCGACCAACGTCACAATGGACGTGGTCGCGCGGTTCATCATGTTCTCTGCGCTGCAGGGCTTGATCTTCACCGTTCTGCCGAGAGTGTTTCCCGGTGGCTGAGCCTGCCTCAGATCACGCTGACGAGGCGATCGACCGGCCTGCGATCTACCGCACGCTGTTGCTCGCGTTTCTCGTATGGGCCGCGCATTTTACCGTAAGCTACGGCGCGGTTCTGGTTTTCCCGGGGCAGCCCGCCGCCCGCATCATAACGGTGGTCGCGGGCATCGGCGCGTTGGCTGTACTGGCGTGGTGGGGCTTTGGACTGCCGCATCCGCGTTCGTCTTTGGCCGCGGGTATGATCGGTTTGGCGGCAGCGGCCGTCGTCTTCGGCACCTTCCCTGCCCTCGTGGGTTAGGGACAAAGGACCCGATCGGTACAGGAGAGCCGCATGGACCGAACCGTCACGCATTCCCGTTCCTCCGTTAACCCGATGCACGCTATCCTGCTGGCCTTTCCGGTGGCGCTCTATCCCTCGGCGCTGCTCAGCGACATCGCCTATCTTAACACCGCCGAAATCCAGTGGAGCAATTTCTCCTCCTGGCTGATCGCCGGGGCGGATTTCTTCGCCGGACTGGTGCTCGCCTGGGCGGTAATCGGCCTGTTCGTGGGCCGGGCAGGCCATGCGCGCGACCGGGGCACGCTTTATCTCGGCGTGGTCGCCGCGATGTTCATCTTGGGCGTGATCAACGCCTTCCAGCACGCGCGTGACGGCTGGCATTCGGTTGAAACCTTCGGCCTCGTCCTATCTGTGCTGTGCACCATCCTCGCTTTCGTCGCGGCCTCCATTGCTCATCGCGGTGCATATTCGGTGGAGAAGCGCGCGTGAACCGGCTCCTACTCCTTGCCCTGCCGCTCACCGTCGCGCTCGCCGCTTGCCAGAAAAGCAGCGATCCCGATCTCGACCAGACCGGTGCGCGGCCTGACCTTCCCGAGCAACGCGACGCGTTGATCCCCGCGATGGAAATACCCACGCCCGAGGGTTGGGAGGGCGATCTTCCCACCGTACCCGAGGGCTACACGGTGACCCCCATTGCCCAGGACCTGAAAATTCCGCGCCAGATGCTGGTATTGCCGAACGGCGATCTTCTGGTGGCCGAGGGTTCGGGCGGGAAGGCACCCAAGCTGCGGCCCAAGGATATCATCGCAGGCCTGATCAAAAGCCGCGGCAAAAGCGAGGTCGAGGGCGGCGACCGAATCACACTGCTGCGCGATATCGACGGCGACGGCCAGACCGATCTGCAGACGACCTTCATCGACGGGCTCGACGCGCCCTACGGCCTCGCCTTTGTCGACAACACGCTTTACGTCGCAAATCAGGGAAATCTCGTGAGCTTTCCCTACACGGAGGGTTCGACCAGTATCGCAGGTGCCGGAACGGAGGTCACCAAGCTCCCATCGAAGATCAACCATCACTGGACCAAGGCGATGACCGCCGGTCCCGACGGATCGAAGCTCTATGTCGGAATCGGCTCGAACAGCAATGTCGGCGAACGGGGGATGGACGTCGAGGAAGACCGGGCGGTAATATGGGAGATCGATCGCGCGAGCGGCGCGAGCCGAATCTTCGCCTCCGGGCTTCGCAACCCGACCGCGCTCGCAATCGACCCCTGGAGCCAGCGGCTCTGGGCGGTAGTCAACGAGCGTGACGAGCTGGGTCCGCAACTCGTGCCGGATTACCTGACCTCGGTTCGCGAAGGCGCCTTCTACGGCTGGCCCTACAGCTATTACGGTCAGAACGTCGATACGCGTATCAAGCCCGCGCGGCCAGACGCGGTGAAGGCCGCGATCGTTCCGGATTACGCGCTCGGTTCGCATGTCGCCTCGCTGGGAATCGATTTCGCGACCGACGGCGGTCTCGGCGGGCCATTTGCCGAAGGGGCCTTCGTCGGCATGCACGGCAGCTGGAACCGCACCGATCCTTCCGGCTACAAGGTCGTGTTCGTACCGTTCAGCGGTGGTCGCCCCAGCGGCAAGCCGATCGACCTCGTCACGGGCTTCCTGAAGGATGGCAATGCGCGCGGGCGCCCCGTGGGGGTAACCTACGATCCGACCCGCGGCGTCCTCTTCGTCGCGGACGATGTCTCGAACACGGTCTGGCGCATCGCTCCGCGTAATGCAGCCCGCCGCGCTCCCACCACGAGAGTGACGCCGGTCCCGGGATCCGGCCCGAGACCAGCTACCCGCACCCCGATAGGCTGACCAGGCTTGGCCGCTGCTTCATAAGTCGCGAAAATCCGCGAATTTTCCTGCCTTTACTTGCTGCAATACGGTAATTCGCCTTTTCTGGGGCGGGACAATTGTGAAATGGCCTAAAAATTTCCTGCGAAACAGGGACGCCAAACCAGTGCTCCCCGATCAAGAGAAGCGTCGCGCTCCCTTCGGACCGCCCCGGCACAAGCGATACCGGCGGCCGTTTTCTTCGATACTGTGTCGAGGTGTTGTATCGCTGCCGAAAAGAGCCGATCCAGGCATGGACGATCCGGCAGGCGCGCGGCGCGGACGAGGCGCTGGCCTCCACCTTCAACATCTCTGCCTTCAATCTGGGCAACGCCATCGGTGCATGGATCGGCGGCCTCGTGCTGAGCGCCGGATGGGGCCTGCCCGCCCTCTTCTTCGTCGCCGCAGTCCCGCCGGGGCTTGCCGCGGGGATCGCTTTCCTCACCATCGAACCGGAGACCACACCATGACATCGCGCAGGCCGCTCACCGCAACACTTCCTCTCGCCCTCGAGGGCTGATGATCCCCCAGGCGGCTCACGCCCAGGCTACTCACCCCAGTGGCGATCAATGGGTTCCGCTCTGGACGGCCAGCCCGCAGCGCGTGTGGGACGACGAGAGTTCCTTCTTCAAAACGGGGCTGCCTGCGCAGATCGAGGGAACGACGGTCGACCAGCCGCTCACGCTCGCGCTGCCGCGCGACCATGTCCGGATCGAGTTCTCGAACCGCTACGGGGAAGGCCCGCTCGAGCTGGCGAACGGAACGGTGCGCTGTCTCGATCAAGGCGCGGGGAACAGCAACGCACCGCTCACCTTCTCGCAATTGGCACGGACAAGCGCGCCGGCCGGCACGACCGCGCTCAGCGACCCCGTCGCCATCGATGGCTGCCGCCGGATCGCCGTGCGGATTCGCTTTGCCGGAGAACACGGCGGCGACTTCCACTGGGACGCGCGCGAGACCAGCCGCTTCGTCACCGCCAATGGGGCCGAGGGCTCGATGACCGCCCGGCTCGCCCTGTCGGCCGTCTATGGCGATGCCGAGGCGCGCGGGGACGTGGTGGCGCTGGGCGACTCGATTACCGACGGCAACGGCGCGCCGGTGGATGCGATGGCCCGCTGGCCCGACTATCTGGCGCAGGATCTTGTCCCCCAGAACATCGCGGTGGTAAACGCGGGGATCTCGGGCAATCGCCTGCTCTCGCCCGGCATGGGGCAGCCGGTGCTGGAACGCATCGCGAGCGAAGTCTTCGCGCTGCCGCGGGTGGACACGGTGGTGGTCCTGATCGGAACCAACGACATCGCCTGGCCCGGCACGCCCTTCCGGCCCGACGAGCCTATGGTGACCCTCGCCGCACTACAGAACGGGGTGCGCAATTTGACCGCGCAGGCGGAGCTTCACGGCACCCGGATGATCCTCTCCACCATCGCCCCCTTCGGCGATGCGCTGCCCGGCACACCGATGGAGGGCAATTACTGGACAACCGAAAAGGACGCGCTGCGCCGCGCGTTCAACGACTGGCTGCGCGCCCATCACGGATCGGCTACCCTGTTCGATCTCGATCGCCTGCTCGCCGATCCGGCCGATCCGGTGCGGCTTCTGGCGGCCTACGACAGCGGCGACCGGCTCCATCCCGGCGCGCAGAGCAACCGCGCGATCGCCGATGCGTTGGTGACACTCATCCAGTCAGGAGACAGACATTGAAACTCGACCTTTCGGGCCGTTCGGCCCTCGTGACCGGTTCCACCGCCGGGATCGGCTTTGCAGCCGCCAAAGCGCTGGCCGATTGCGGCGCGCGCGTGTTCGTCAACGGGCGCGATGAAGGCCGCACCGCCGAGGCTGCCGGGCAAATAGCGGCGGGCGCGCAGACCGTGGCCGGCGATGTCGGCACGGCGCAAGGGTGCAAGGCGATCCACGCCGCCACCCCGGCCCGGTCGACATCCTCGTCAACAATGCTGGGATTTTCGAGCCGGTCGATTTCTTCGATACCGACGACGAGACGTGGGATCGCCACTGGAAGGTCAATGTGATGAGCGCGGTGCGGCTGTCTCGCTCCTATGCCCCGGCGATGGTCGACATGGGCTGGGGCGAAGAGGACGAGCAACTGCGTGAGCGCCACTCTCCGTCGGATTTCGAGGGGAAGAAGGTCACGCCCTAGGCGCAAAGCAACCCTGCGCCTTGCCGGGGGGGGGGGGGAGCCATTCGGAGGTGCGGGGGAGGATCGGGAACGCTGTGGCTGGGGCGGCAGGATTCGAACCTGCGCATGCCGGTACCAAAAACCGGTGCCTTACCGCTTGGCTACGCCCCAGCAGCGGCCCGCTCCTATAGCGGCTTGCGCTGGCTTGTGAAGGGGTGTGCGAACGATGATCAGCAGGGGTCGAGGGAGGGATTGAGCGGGTCGTCGGCCATATCTTTGCGCGGTAGAGGCTGGCCGTTGCCCTCCGCCCACCAGATCGGAGGCAGGTAATGGTGCGGATTGCGAACAAGATTCTCGGACAGACCTGCGAACGACTGCTTGCGACCCCATTGCGGACATTCGAGAAGCGAGCCACACCGTGGCATGGCGCTCCCACCTTATAGCGAAATTGCTTTCCTCGTGGGCAAGGAGGTCGCACGTATCGCCTTCGAAACGTCGGGAATTCATTTTATCTGGTGGGGTGGTGGCGAAATTCACGCGATGAAGGATTTTGAGCACAAAGACCTAGATGGTGCGCGACATAAGCTGGGCGATGTGTTCCGCGACCCCCCTTCGATGCTGCCTCGACTTATTCAGCGCAAAATCGAAGGGGTTCAGGTCGAAGAGAGTGCGCTCAACTTGATATTTGATGACGGGCAGGAGCTAAGCTTCACAGCGACGGACCTTGGCGAAAATGGGCTCATCCAATTCACTGATGACCTTGCTGATGGATGGATCGTTTTTTAGCTGTCTGCTTGCCGTCCCCTTCCACCCCAATTTCTGACCTTCGATGTGATCACTCGGGTCCCGGACAGCCGCCGTCCCTGGGGGTATCTTTTGGGGTATTGCTTTTCAAAGGTTCGCCAAGTCGGCGCAACCGAGGCTGACGGTACGGCCGCCGCGTTCGCCTAACCCGGCCGACAGGATCCCCGCGCCGACCGGATACTTGCAGTCTTAAGCGAACGTGACCTTGGAGAAGGACCGCCGCGACCGCATCGCCCCGCCCACAGCACCAAAGCCGAGGATCATAAGCGCCCAAGCGGTCGGCTCCGGCACGGCTCCATTTGCCAAGGCTCCGAAACGGAAATCGTCGATGTAGAAATCTCTTCTCCCGACATCCCGGATACGAAACGTATCGAAAGACACACCGGTTAGGCCGACAAACTCCGGGGTGCGGCAGCAATCGGGATTGAAATAAGTGAAAGAGTCCACGACAACTCCGTTCAGCAGAGCCTGAAAGGTCGTGGTCTCCGAGATGTTCGACTCATATTTCAGCCCGGCAAAGGTGACGACTCCGTTGAAGACGAAGTCATAGTACGCGATGCCATTGTTTGGTCCGGTGAAATTGTCCGCATGGAGGCTCCCGAGTGAGTCCCTGTATGCTTGGCTCGCATAGATCGCGCCGCCGGAAAGGGTGACGCCTTGCGCAGCGTATTGATCGGTGATCCTGCTTCCAGGTGAGACACCGGGGTTGTTGAAGTCGATGGTGGTGAGCGCCGAGCTTGCACCTGGGTCTACGAGGACGGGCGAGGCCATCGCGGGAGCAGAGAGGTACGCTGCCGCAGCAACAGCGAGAGATATTGAAGTTTTCATGAATTTCCCCCCGAGCCGCGTAGCGTGATGCCGGGCTCTCGAATGGGTTCATAATTCTGTAATTCGAAGAAACAATCAATCTCTTCCCAAATCGTGGGCTCGTCCCAAAATGGATCGGCGATGACCGTTGATTGTGACGCGTTTCTCATCCCAATCTCGCACTTCCGAGCGACGAGGCAATGAGCCCGTCAGCCGACCGGCAGTTACGCAGGGAAGCCGCCCAAGATGCGGCAGTCCACTAACGGCCCGATTGCTGCCATCGGCTATTCGCGTAATTGTGCCCTCAATGAGAGCTCTATTCTACTTTATTGCACTGATTAGTGGAGCAGTATGTTCGCAGGAGGAGGCCTCGGAACACGAGTTGGTCATGCGGGCTGTCGAAACGGCAGTTGAGTTACCCGCTGGCGCAAGGGCGCTCGGAGAATACTCGCGCAACTATGCTTTGCCACCTGATGGGTGGGTGATGGCAGTTAATGTCATTCCCCAGCCGGCGAAGGCTCGCGAAAGCGACTACGGCTGCGAAGTCATGCTTGAGGACTTTGAGTCACGGCCATGCACTGACGCCGAGAAGGCAAAGATAGAAGACCAAGAAGGTGCGACTAGAGAGCTGTTTGGACAGGCTGACCAGTCGCGCTGGTTCGACAATTACCGTGATCTGCCGATGATCTCCGACGGTGGTTGCGATTTGATCGAGATCATCTTCAATCCCCAATCTCAGCAGAATGAAAGCACACAGTGCAACGGGGAAGCCTGACGGCAGCTTGACACCACTTCAGTCATCGGCGTCGGCTGCGTTCGAGACAACAGGGTTAGCCTTCATTCAGCGTAAGTCCTCCTCTCGGCAATCCCCACCGGGCAAGTCCAATGTACCGCAGCGGTTAAAGTGAATGCCAGACCGCGACAAACCCCAGGATGGGTTGGTCGGAGACCCTTCTCGTTTCGCATTGACAAAATGCATCATATAGGTTATATCTTTCCCGCTCTCGCCGGGCCTCAACGGCGGGAACATATTCAGCGGAGGGTACACGAAGCTGGCGTTGCCTCCGCTTTGAAAGCGTGGCCGGAGCGAAATGGGCGGAGAGTTTTTCGCGCAAACCCATCCGTAACCGCGGCGCAATGGACGTGGATGCTGGCGCGGTAGCGATCACCCGCGCGGGAAGACATGGCAGGGGCTCGCGCAAGGCAACCCTCCCCGCCATGACCGCCCTTGTGCTGCATCAGAGTTTGATCCGGGTGTGCCGATCTGGATAATCGATACCCGCTCCGGCCCCGCAATTTCGAGCCAGGCCCGCCCCACCATTCACAGTCCCACCGGATCGCCGTCATCCGCTCCCGCCAAAGTAACGGCGAGGGTCGCTGGTGGCCAACCTCCCGGCATGGCTTGTGCCGACCCGTCCTCAGCCTTGGGCGGACGATCGCAGTAGGATCCGACGGCGAAAGTCCAACAGCGCGGTGCGTTTTGGCCTGAACTTAGTGAGAACTTCCGCGCGAACTGCGACTGATTCGCGGATGCCTAGACCCGCATCGGCATCAGTACGTAGAGCGCCGGGCTGTTCTCATCCTTCCGGATCAGCGTCGGCGCGCCCGCGTCGGCCAGGTGCATCTCCACGATGTCGCTGTCGATCTGGCCGAGGATGTCCTTGAGGTAACCGGCGTTGAAGCCGATCTCCAGCGGGTCCGCGCCGTATTCGCTGGCGATTTCCTCGCTCGCGGTGCCATTGTCCGGGCTGGTAACGGTGAGGGTCACACGGTCCTTGTCGAGGCCCATCTTCACCGCGCGGGTCTTCTCCGTGGCGATGGTGGCGACACGGTCCACGCCGGCATAAAAGCTTCTGGGATCGAGCTTCAGCAGCTTGTCGTTACCGGTGGGAATCACGCGGGAGTAATCGGGGAAGGTGCCGTCGATCAGCTTGCTGGTGAGGACCACCCCGCCCTCGCCCCCCAGGGTGAAGCGAATCTTGCTGGCGGACAAATCGATGCGCACATTGCCGTCGCCCGCTTCCTCCAGCAGCTTGGCCAGTTCGCCGATGGCCTTCCGGGGCACAATCACGTCGGGCATCCCCTCGGCCCCGGCGGGGCGCGGCAGGGTGAAGCGGGCAAGCCGGTGCCCATCGGTGGCGGCGGCCTTCAGCACCGGCTGATCCTCGTCCGAAACGTGGAAGAAGATGCCGTTGAGATAGTAGCGGGTTTCCTCGGTCGAGATCGCGAAGCGGGTACGCGCGATCAGCTCGGCCAGGGTCTTGGCAGGCAGTTCGAAGCTGGTCGGCAGATCGCCTTCGACGATGACGGGGAAGTCGTCACGCGGCAGGGTGGGCAGCTGGAACCGGCTGCGCCCGGCCTTGATGGTCATGCGGTTGTCGCTGACCTCCAGGCTGACCTGACTGCCTTCGGGCAGCTTGCGGGCGATATCGAACAGCAGGTGCGCCGAAACGGTTACCGCGCCGGGCGTATCGACCCCGGCTGCACTCATGTGCTCCACCACCTGCAGGTCGAGGTCGGTCGCCATCACCTTGAGATCTCCATCCGATCCGGCTTCGATCAGCACGTTGGACAGGATGGGGATGGTGTTGCGGCGCTCCACCACGGACTGGACGTGGGAGAGGCAGCGCAGCAGCGTCGCGCGTTCGATAGTGGCCTTCATGGGTGGTCTCTTGCCCTCCAAAGGCGCGGGTTTGGCCGGAATCGCCCACCCAGCGCCGGAATTTCGTCAGGGAACCTTAGCCATGCTGCCATCCCCTGCAAGGCTTGCGGCGCAGGAGGCTCAATTGCTTGGGGATAATCCCCTTTGCAAAAGGCTCCGCATCGATCCGGTCAGGACAGCATCGCCATGCCGCCATTCACATGCAGCGTCTGCCCGGTGACATAGGCGGCTTCCTTGCTCGCCAGAAAGGCAACGGCGGCGCCGATCTCCTCGCCCTCACCCATCCGGCCGGCGGGGATTCGGGCGTTGAGCGCGTCCTTCTGCGCATCGGGCAGGACGTCGGTCATGGCGGTGCGGATGAAACCGGGGGCGACGCAATTGGCGGTGATGCCGCGGCTCGCCAGCTCCTGCGCCAGGCTCTTGGTCATGCCCGTGAGGCCGGCCTTCGCAGCGGCATAGTTCATCTGGCCGGGGTTGCCGGTGGCGCCGACCACGCTGGTGACGGACACGATGCGGCCAAAGCGTGCCTTCATCATGGGCCGCGCGGCGGCGCGCATCAGGCGGAAGGCAGCCTCGAGGTTTATGCGGATGACCTCGTCCCACTCCTCGTCCTTCATCCGCATGGCGAGATTGTCGCGCGTGATGCCGGCGTTGTTGACCAGGATGTCCAGCTTGCCCAGCGTATCGATCGCCGCGGGAACCAGCTCCTCCACCTGCGTGGTGTTGGACAGGTCGCAGGTGATCTCGACATGATCGCCCCCGATCTCCTGGTTGAGCTGTTCACGGAAGGCGCGCAGCTTGGCGCCGTTGGAGCCGGACAGGGCCAGCCGCGCGCCCTGCCCCGCCAGCGCGCGGGCAATGGAGGAACCGATCCCGCCGCTCGCCCCGGTGACGAGTGCGGTCATTCCGGTGAGATCGAACATCACGCGTTCTCCTTCGCGAAGGCTTCGAGGTCTTCCATGGTCACCAGGCTGGTGGTCTTCGCATCGGGCGCGATGCGGCCGATCATCGGGGCCAGCACCTTGCCACCCACCTCCACGAAATGCTCCACACCGTCATCGACCATGGCGAGCACGCTCTCGCGCCACCGCACACGGCCGGTGACCTGTTCGACGAGCAGTTCCTGCTCCTCGGCCGGATCGGTGACCTTGCCAGCGGTGACATTGGCATAGAGAGGTACGGTAAATTCTTTGGGTGGATTGTCGCCCAGCGCCATCTTCATGCGCAGCGCCGCGGGCTGCATCAGCGAGCAGTGAAACGGAGCGGAAACAGGCAGTTTGATGCCGCGCTTGATCCCGTGGTCCTTCGCCATTGCGATGGCACGGTCGATCGCCTCGCGATGCCCGGAAATTACGACCTGCGTCGGATCGTTGTCGTTGGCAATCTCGCAAACCTGGCCCTCTGCCGCCGCTTCAGCAAGCACAGTCGCCTTGTCGATATCGGCGCCCAGCAAGGCCGCCATCGCGCCCACCCCGATAGGCACGGCATCCTGCATGGCGATGCCGCGCAATCTCAGCAGCTTGGCCGTCGCGGTAAGGCCAAAGGAGTCTGCGGCGCACAATGCGCTGTATTCGCCCAGCGAGTGCCCGGCGACGGCGCCCGCCGCGTTCTCCAGCGAGAGGCCGAAGTCCTTCTCCAGGACACGCAGCGTGGCGATGGAATTGGCCATGATGGCGGGCTGCGCGTTGGACGTCAGCGTCAATTCCGATTCGGGGCCGTCGCGCATCACGGCGGAAAGCTTCTGCTTCAGCGCCTCGTCAACCTCTTCAAAGACGTGCCGCGCGTGTTCGCTGGCTTGTGCAAGGTCGGCCCCCATACCGAGTTTCTGGCTCCCCTGCCCGGGGAAGACGAAGGCAATCATACATCTCTCCAATCGCGTTGGAGGCCGCTTATGCCCCGTGGGGAGTGCGGGCAAGGCCGAAGGGGACTATCCTGTTGGAAGCGGTGTGCCCGATCGCAGCCCGCCCGAGATAAGGCACCCCCGCCCGCCGGCACCAGGACTTCGCGATATTCTCTATGCTCTGGCCAAAGGGCCGGTCGTTCTCCGGCACCGCCGTCACTTCGCCCAGGCGCAGTCCGGCAAGGGTCGAAAGCAGCGGGGACAGATGGAAGAACAGGCGGTCGATCGCATAGAGATGCTCGGCCACCTCCTCCACGATCAGGACATGCCCGGTGAGGTCAGGCATGAAAGGCGTACCCGCCAGCATGGCGAGCGTGGTGAGGTTGAAGGCGGCGACTGGACCATCGCCCAGATCGGGCTCGATCCCACTTCCCTCGCCTGCCAACCAGGCCAGCGATCGCCCAACGGCCACTTCCCCGCCCTCGCGCTTGATATCGAGCGGCATAGGGGCATGGACCGGTGCGCCGATGCCGTTGCGGTAGAGCGCACCGAGCAGAAATCCGCAGTCCGAATATCCGAGGAAGCTCTTGCGCCCCGCATGGGCGTTCAGGGAACCGATCGCTGGATCGAGGATCCGGTTGGAGCCATAACCGCCCTTCGCGAACCAGACTGCATCGCTTCCCGGATCGTTCGCGCACTCGAGGAATGCGGACATGCGCATCGTGTCCGGACCGGCGAAGTGGCCCTCCTGGGCGAAGCACTGTTCATGGAAGCTCAGCTCAAGCTCGGGAAACTCAGCCGCGGCGAGCGCCGACACGGCCTGCGCCTGTTCGCGCGTGATGGGGGTCGCCGGGGCGCAGATCGCGATGCGTATGCTCACACGCAAAGCCCTAGCGCGCTTGCAAGGGCGGACACAACGCAATAGCGCCCATGATATGAACGACTTCCCCAGCCCAGAGGAGCTGTTGGCGCGCCCGTTCTTTTTCGTCGGCATCGGCGGATCGGGCATGCTGCCATTGGCGCAAATCCTGAAAGCCCGCGGCGCCCAAGTCGAAGGGTCAGACCGTAGCTTCGATCAAGGCCGCACGCCCGAGAAATTTGCGGCGCTGGAAGGCGCCGGATTCGTCATGCATCCGCAAGACGGCAGCGGCATCGTGTCGCCCGATCAGGTCGTCGTCGCGAGCGCGGCTATCGAGGATAGCGTACCGGAAATCGCGCGCGCCAGTGAATTCGGGTGTCTGCGCATGACACGCGCCGAACTGAATTCCATCCTGTTCAACACGGCCGGCGCGGGGATCGCGGTGGCGGGCACCAGCGGCAAATCGACCGTGACCGGCATGCTCGGTTGGATCCTGAGCGCGCGCGGCCGCGATCCGACAATCATGAACGGCGCGGTGATGAAGAACTTCATCAGCGCGGATCGGCCCGTGGCGAGCGCGGTCGCCGGCGGCCAAAGTCTCTACGTGAGCGAGGTGGACGAAAGCGATGGGTCCATCGCGCTCTACCGCCCGGCAGTCGGCGTCTTGCTCAACGTCAGCCTCGACCACATGGGGATGGAAGAATTGAGAGCGCTTTTCGGCGCCTATCTCGCGCGCAGCCGGATCGGCGTGGTGAACGCTGACGATCCGGAGGCGATCGCTTTGCTCCGCCACGCAAACGACGCCATCACTTTCGGTGTCGATCAGGAATTGGCCCAGATCGGCATTGTATCCGGGAGCATCGCCGAAGGCCCCGTCCGGCAAGCCGCCATGGTGGTGGACCGGCACGAAGGCGGCGAATATCCGCTCCGTCTGGCACTGCCAGGAAGGCACAATCTTTCCAACGCCCTGGCGGCGATTGCGGGAGCAGCCGCGGCGGGAATCCCGGTCGGGGCTGCAGTGGAGGCGCTTGCGGGATTCGAAGGGCTCGCACGCCGGTTCGACATCGTTGGCACGACCCATTCGTTGATCACGGTAATCGACGACTTCGGCCACAACCCGGAAAAATGCGCCGCCACATTACGGACGTTGAAAGCGCATCCCGGTCGCGTCATCGCCTTCTTCCAGCCCCACGGCTATGGGCCGCTGCGCCAGATGGGTGCGGAGCTTGCCGAAACGCTCGCCCGCGAGCTCGATCCCGACGATATGGTGATCCTTTCCGATCCGGTGTATTTCGGCGGCACGGCCGATCGCACCGAGGGCAGCGCGAGGATCGTGGAGCTGATCAGGGAGCACGGCGGCAGGGCCGAGCACATACCCACGCGCAAGGCCGTGGGCGACAGGTTGACCAATCTGGCGGGTCCGGGTGACCGCATCGTCATCATGGGTGCCAGGGACGATACGTTGAGCGCGTTCGCGCAAGAGCTGCTTGCTCGGCTCGACTGACAGGTCAGGTGATCGGAACCGAGTCGGCTTCAACGATAACGACCCTGTTTCGACCTGCCGCCTTGGCACGATAAAGCGCCTGATCGGCATCCGAATAAGCTACGTGCATGAGCTGGCCGTATCCGATGACCGCCCCGATGCTGATCGTGATGGGGGGCATATCGGGGGCGCCATTGTTTTCTCCGCCTTTCTCGATGGCGGCCCGCAGGCGCTCTGCGGCATTCTCCATGGCCGTCTCCGTCTCCGCCCGGCAGACTACGGCAAACTCTTCGCCGCCCAAGCGATAGACCTGACATTCGCCTCTCTTTCCCGCGCTCTTCTCCAGGATCCTGGCGGCGCGGATAAGCACGCCGTCGCCCCGCTGGTGCCCATAGGTGTCGTTGACAGCCTTGAAGCGATCGATATCGGCGAGCAGCAGCGCTCTCCCGGATGGCAATCGCCGGTGCTGGTCGAAGGCGCGCCTGTTGAGAAGGCCGGTCAAGCCATCGGTATTGGCCATGGTGTCGAGTTGCTGCGCGCGTAAATGGGCGCGATCGCGTTCCGCCTTGATGATCATAAACCGATCGCCGACAGCCGCCGAAGTTCCAATCACCAGAACCACGAGCGCGCAGTAAATCGTGTTGTCCAATATTGAGAAAAACGGGTACCCTGAGAGGCTGGAGACGACCTGCATCAGCCCCGCGACCACAAACCCGAAGTACGCGACTGTCAGGAAACTCGCTACCCTGCTTCCCCGGCGGATGGCGGTGCTCAGCATGGCGATGGCCATTGCAATGACAGGCAACACGCTGATCAGATACATATCGATGATCCGCCCGCGCAGGATCTCGAAATCAAAGAGCATCACGACCGCAAGACTAAGGTTCGCAAGGGCAGCGGCCGAAAGGAACCGTGCGATACGTGCCGGTACCGCGCCGGGCTCCAAGATCAGAAGCGAGAAACGCACCAGGCTGACGACGGCCATCGAAATCGCGATGAAAATCAAAGGAAACCTGATCTGGTTGGGAAATTCCGGCCAGATCAGCAGGACCAGCCCGGAATTGAACAGGACGTAAACCAACGTCCCCGCCGTCATAATCATATGCCAGATGATGAATTGCGTCTTCAGCACGCGGTAGAAAAGTACGTCGTATACCATCGGGCCCATCAGCAAGCCGCAGATCAGGATATATAAGAGGGTGTGGATATAATTCAGGCGGGATGCGGCCTCGAAGCCCACAAGTTCCATGCGCTCGAAAACCGCGGATGATTGCGGCCGCTCCACCACCAGATCGATCGTGGCAAGCGGTGATGTGCTCTCTGGCACGGGGATCCAGAAATTGCCGTTGGCATCCCAGTTGCGTGCGGTCATTTGCGTGTCGACGGTAACCGTATTTGCTTTACCGTCGGCGTAACCGAAACGGACCAGCATGGAATCGAAACTGGTCGGGTCCGTTTGCAGAACGATCTCGCCCGGGGGCAATTCTCCCATACGCTGGACATAGCTGCGGCTCCGGACGAAACGCTCGCGTCTGTCAAAGCGGTCGCCTCCGCAGTCGAGGTGCGATTCCGGAATTGCGAGCGCATCCGCAGCGGTTGCCGCGCCGCCGCTGCAACTTTCCTCTACAAGGGAATAGGCACGCGGAGGTGCGGGGGGTGCCATCGAAAACCACGTCACTGTCGCGATGGCAAGCGCAGCCAGCACGATCAGGCGCAAGTTCCCCACCGATCCGTCCCCTGCCCGCCGTTTCTGCGGCCCCGTGCCTGCAGAAAGGGTAAACTACGCCAAACCTTCTAAATTCGTTGTAAAGACATTTTAATCGCAGAACCCGAAATAAATCAATGGGCGCGGCGACCTGGAAGGGGGACAAAATGGAGCGCCGCGGCCAGGACTGCGCCGAGCGCCAGGCCAACCAGGGCAGACACTACTGCGCCGGCAAGCCAGCCGAACACACCGCCCAGCGCGCCGGTCGCTTGTGCAAGCGTATGCTGCGCGCCTTCGCTCCACCCGGACAGCAAGTGGAATCCAAGCTCATGCAGCCCGTGGATGATTATTCCCCCGCCCACCCAAAGCATCGCGACGGTCCCGACGGTAGATAGCACGGTAAGCACCCGAGGCATACCAGACACCAGTGCGCGGCCCACGCTCTGCGTGAAGTCAGATGACTGCTTCGCCAGGTGAAGGCCGATATCGTCCATCTTCACGATCAGCGCTACGCTCCCGTACACCACCAAGGTGATGAGGATGCCCACGACTGCGAGCACGCCGATCCGGGTAACCAGGGTTTCAGCAGAGACCTCGTTAAGGGTGATTGCCATGATTTCGGCCGACAGGATCAGATCGGTACGGATGGCCCCGGCCATGCGGGCTTTTTCGAATGCGACCGGATCTTCGATCTCATCTTCCAGGGTCTTGCCCTGTTTTTTTCCGCCCAGCTTCTCGATGACCTTTTCTGCGCCCTCGAAGCTCAGGAACGCGCCGCCCAGCATTAGCAAGGGCGTAACAGCCCAAGGCAGAAATTCGCTCAGCAGGATCGCAACAGGAAGAAGGATCAGCAGCTTGTTCTTCAAACTGCCCTTGGTGATGCCCCAGATCAGTGGCAATTCGCGCGCCGGTTCCAGGCCGGTGACGTAGGACGGCGTCACCGCTGCGTCGTCGATCACCACCCCTGCGGCCTTCGAACCTGCCTTGCTGGCGGCCACGCCCACATCGTCAATTGAGGCGGCCGCAGCCCGGGCGATCACCGCCACATCGTCAAGCAAGGCTACCAAACCACCCGGCATTCGCGTATTCCCCGCAAACTGAAAAGCTGGCCCTGCCCGCCAAGGGCGCCGACGACAAGGCTTGCATTTTCTCCATTCCCCGTTATTTGGCCGCGTTCCCTGCCTGTGGCGCGCGTAAGACGCTCGCAAGCGGGTTTCGAAGAAGGCCGGAGGGGCAAACCGCGATCCGCGCGGCAAGTCAGCGATCGGCAGTGTGAAAGGACCAAGGAACATGGCTCTATACGAGCATGTCTTTTTGGCGCGCCAGGATCTGAGCCAGGCTCAGGTCGACCAGTTGGCCGCCACCGCAACGGAAATCGTGGAAGCGAACGAAGGCAAGGTCACCAAGACGGAGACCTGGGGCCTGAAGAGCCTCGCCTACAAGATCGACCGTAACCGCAAGGCGCATTTCGTGATGCTCAACATCGAGGGCCCCGGAGCCGTCGTTGCCGAGCTGGAGCGCCAGACCCGTATCAATGAAGACGTCATCCGTTACATGACCATCCGTGTCGACGAGCACGAGAGCGGCCCCAGCGTGATGATGCGCAAGAACGAGCGCGACCGTAAGCGCCGTGAAGCCCGTGAGGAGCGCGACTGATGGCCCGCCCGTTTTTCCGCCGCCGCAAGTCCTGCCCGTTCGCCGGCAAGGATGCTCCCCAGATCGACTACAAGGACGTGCGCCTGCTCCAGGGGTTCATCTCCGAGCGCGGCAAGATCGTGCCGAGCCGCATCACCGCCGTCAGCGCCAAGAAGCAGCGCGAGCTCGCCCAGGCGATCAAGCGTGCACGCCAGATCGGCCTGCTTCCGTATATCGTGAAGTAAGAGGAGAAGAGACATGGACATCATCCTCCTCGAACGTATCGAGAAACTGGGCACCATTGGCGACGTCGTAACCGTCAAGGACGGCTATGCCCGCAACTTCCTGCTCCCGCAGAAGAAGGCGCTGCGCGCCAACGACGCCAACAAGAAGGTGTTCGAGGCCAACCGCGACCGCCTGGAAAAGGAAAATGCTGAGCGTCGCTCGGATGCCGAGAAGCAGGGCGAGAAGGTCGACGGCGCCGAGGTCGTTCTGATCCGTGCCTCGTCGAACGCAGGCCAGCTCTACGGTTCGGTCAACGTCCGCGACATCGTCTCTGGCCTTACAGAGCAGGGCTACGACGTCGACAAGAAGCAGGTCATCATGGGCCACCCGATCAAGGCGATCGGCATGCACGACGTGACCGTCGCCCTCCACCCGGAAGTCCGGGTGACGGTGAAGGCCAATGTCGCTCGTTCGGAAGACGAGGCCGAGCTGCAACGCCAGGGCGTCGACGTGCTGGCGCAGATGTTCGAAGAAGAACAGGCGCAGATCGAGGAACAGGCCGCGGCCAACCGCACGAACGCGAATCTCGAGCCGGGCGAAATCCCCGCCGAGCTCTTCGAGGATGGCGTGACCGCGTCGGAGGACGAAACCGCAGACTAAGCGGTTCCTTCCACCTTCATTACAAAGGGCGCGGGCGGCTTGATGCTTCCCGCGCCCTTTTTACAAACAGGCTCCGTCATGGCAGGGCCTGTCACCACACCAGAACAGAGCTGCGCCAAAGGAGCCCCGATGGAATCGATCGAAACAAGTCTCGACAAACTGCAATCCGTCTATGACGCCGCAGTCCAGCGCCTGCGCGAAGACGTGCTCGCCTATGGCCGCGACAAGAGCCTGCCGCCCAGCGAGCGACGCCGCGATGGGTCCTACACCTATCCCGAGCTGCGGCTCCGCTATCGCGGCGGTGAGCAGCCGGCCAACCGCGGTCGCGCCTTCGGACGCCTCAATTCCGCCGGCCTCTACACCACCACGATCACCCGCCCCCATCTGTTCCGCGACTACCTTTCGGAACAGCTGGAGCTGCTGGACCAGAACTACGAGGTGGAATTCGAGGTCGGCACCAGCGCGCAGGAGATCCCCTTTCCCTATGTCCTCGATGGTGAGGCAGGCGCCGAGCTGGCGGGGGTCGATCCGACCGAAATCGCCCGCCACTTCCCCTCCACCGAACTCGCGCTCATCGGCGACGAGCTGGCTGACGGAATCGTGCTGGAAGACCCGGAGGACCCCATCCCCTTGTCCCTGTTCGACGCGTTGCGCACGGACTTCAGCCTGGCGCGCCTGGCCCACTACACCGGGACCAGTCCCGACCATTTCCAGCGCTTCGTGCTGTTCACCAACTACCACCGCTATGTCGATGAATTCGTCGATTGGGCCGGCAAGCAGCTGGGCAACGATGGCTGCACCGCGCTGGCCGGAGCGGGCGGACTCTACATCACCGAGCGGACCGAAGATGCCCGGGCGCAGCTTTCGGACACCGCCTGGCGGCGCCACCAGATGCCGGCCTATCACCTGATCGGGGAGAACCACGGCGGGATCACCCTGGTGAACATCGGTGTGGGCCCGTCCAACGCCAAGACGATCTGCGATCACCTGGCCGTGCTACGCCCTGAAGCATGGCTGATGATCGGGCACTGCGGCGGGTTGCGGCCCAGTCAGAAGATCGGTGATTATGTCCTCGCCCACGCCTATCTGCGGGACGATCACGTTCTCGACCCCGTCCTGCCGCCCGAGATCCCCCTCCCCGCCATTGCCGAGGTGCAGCAGGCGCTCGCCGTGGCAAGCGAAATGGTTTCCGGTGAACATGGGAGCAATCTCAAGAACCGGATGCGGACCGGCACGGTGGTGACCACGGACGACCGCAACTGGGAGCTGCGCTACACCAGCAGCGCGCGCCGCATGAGCCTCAGCCGCGCGGTAGGCGTGGACATGGAAAGCGCCACGATTGCGGGTCAGGGCTATCGCTTCCGCGTTCCTTACGGCACGCTCCTGTGCGTCAGCGATAAGCCACTGCATGGCGAGATCAAGCTGCCGGGACAGGCGAACAAGTTCTACGAAGAGGCGATCGCAGCACATCTCCAGATCGGGGTGACGGCATGCAAGCTGCTGCGCGAAGAAGGCCCGCGCCTGCACAGTCGTAAGCTGCGTGCGTTCAACGAGCCGCCGTTCCGATGAAATCGACCGGAAGCAGATAGGGCTCTTTTCGCAGTCAAGTTCGCGGCGCGTAAGTGCGGGCCGCCCCTCGCAAAGGAAGACTTACCAGTATTCTGACGAGTTCCCTTCTTACGAAGTGGGCTCGTCCTTGGTTTGAACCGCAATACGCATTGCCGATTGCGCTTGTCCCCTAGTGGGACGTTCCCCTAGCCGTAACCTCCTTGTCTAGGCCGCAATTTACGATAAAGTTTTACCATCGGCGGACCGAGTCTCGCGCCGATCAATGGGGGATCTCGTAATGAAGAAAGTTTCACGTGCACTTCTCGCAACAGCCGCATTCTGCATCTCGGGCGGTGCGAACGCGGCGATCACGGTTTTCACTACGCAAGGTAGTTTTAACAGCGCAGTTACCGGTGCTCAGGTCGACACCTTCAACGACCTATTCTCACAAAATTACAACTCTCCGCTGAACCGCACAGTGGGGGCCTACGGCTATCAGATTTCCGCGGCCGATGGTCTGTTTCCGGGTAGTGATGCTGGCAACATTTTCATATCAACCAATCGGGCGACGAACCCCCTCGTTTTTTCAAATTTCACCGGGGGTGTTTCCGCTATCGGCGGTTTCTTTTTCGGGTCTGACATCAGCGGTTCACCGTCGTTTGCGAGCGCAATTACGCTGACCGTAACGGACAACACGGGCAGCGTCATCGAGGTCATCCTAAATCCCAACACCTCCAGCTTCCGCGGCTTCACGTCCACTGGAACGATTACCTCGCTCAGCGCCTCGACAACTCAGCCATCGTCCGGGTTTGTATGGCCTTCAGCCGACAATTTGACCCTGGCACAAGCAGTCGCAGGCGCTGTTCCCGAGCCGGGAACTTGGGCAATGATGATTCTGGGCTTTGGTGTCCTGGGCACGGCAATGCGCCGCCGGAAAGGGTCGGCCGCAAACCTTCGCCTTGCCTAAAGTTTATCTTGCGTTTCACGAAAGTCGCCGGTCCATGGGCCGGCGGCTTTCTAACAAGGTTTTATACTGAGCAAAAACGCACATTCAAAAAGCGCACTTTTCAAACCGGAGAAAAAACCGGTTCGATCAGCCTATTGGCGCCCTTCTCCATCCGAAATGAGGCCAGTTACTGATTGGCCAAAATTATCCCGCGCCCTTGGTCTTCGTCTTGCCGGATTTCGCATGGGTGGCGATGAAATCGATGATCATGCCAGCCACATCCTTGCCGGTGGCGGCCTCGATTCCCTCCAGTCCGGGGGACGAATTGACCTCCATGATAACGGGGCCGTGATTGCTGCGAAGCATGTCCACGCCGCACACATTCAGTCCCATGTGTTTGGCCGCACGGACAGCCGTGCTGCGTTCTTCGGGCGTGATCTTTATGAGCTGCGCGCTGCCACCGCGGTGAAGATTGCTGCGAAAGTCGTCGGCCGCACCGGTGCGCTTCATCGCCGCCACCACCTTGCCGCCGATGACGAAAGCGCGGATGTCGGTGCCGCCGGCTTCCTTGATGAACTCCTGAACCAGAATGTTTACATTGGCGCCGCGAAAGGCCTCGATGACCGACTTGGCGCTGCTCATGGTCTCGGCCAGCACCACGCCAATTCCCTGTGTGCCTTCCAGCAGCTTGATCACCACCGGCGGGCCGTTGACCGCCTTGATGATCGATTCCGCTGCACCCGGATCGTTGGCATAAGCGGTAAGCGGCAATCCCAGGCCATGTTTGGCGAAGATCTGCATCGAACGCAGCTTGTCGCGGCTGCGACCGATGGCGACGCTTTCGTTGAGGGACCACACTCCGCCCATTTCGAGCTGGCGCAGGATGGCCAATCCATAATTGGTAATTGACGCGCCGATGCGCGGGATAACGGCCTCGTATCCGGTGACCGTCTCACCATTGTAGACGAGGGTCGGACGATGGCTGGCGATGTTGACGGTGCAGCGGGTGGTGTTGAGAATGTCGAGCGAATGCCCCCGCCCCTCCGCCGCCTCCACCAGGCGCCGATGCGAATAAAGCTTCGCGTTACGCGCTAGCATGGCGATTTTCATGGCCGAATTCTCATGGTTTGTGCCCTTCAACGGGTTTGCGCCCCGGCGTCTGGAGCCAGCTATGGCCCGAGTCGACGACGAAGCGCCTCCTAAGCGAAGATCGCCCGATGAGCATCGGAAATCGCATGTCCGATC
>NZ_JBELMO010000035.1:0-30374 GCF_042095715.1 Qipengyuania sp.
GCCGCCGAATTCCCCTCCTTTGCGGGTGACATAACCCAGCCCCGCAAAGCCTTCCTTGCGCGCCCAGTCGTTCATATCGTCGAAGAACTTGCGGCTCTTCTCATGCGTGCCGGGAGCGGGAATAACGCGGACCCTGCCCCCTGTGCCCACGATCTTCTCGAACAGGCCGAAGCCGCTCTTTTCGAAATGGCCGGTCACGTCGCTGATGATCAGCGGATTGCGCAGATCCGGCTTGTCGCTGCCATATTTCAGCATCGCCTCGGCGTAGGGGATGCGCGGGAACTGCCCGGCGGGCGTTACCGTCTTCCCGGCCGAAAACTCCTCGAACACGCCTGCCAGCACAGGCTCGATCGCCTGGAAAACGTCTTCCTGGGTTACGAAGCTCATTTCGAAGTCGAGCTGATAAAACTCCGGGCTGCGATCGGCGCGCAGATCCTCGTCGCGGAAGCAGGGCGCGATCTGGAAATAGCGGTCGAAGCCGGCAACCATCAGTAGCTGCTTGAACATCTGGGGCGCCTGCGGAAGCGCGTAGAAACGACCCGGGTGAAGGCGGCTTGGGACCAGATAGTCACGCGCGCCTTCGGGGCTGGACGCGCCCAGGATCGGCGTCTGGAACTCGGTGAAGCCCTGTTCGATCATGCGGCGGCGGAGCGACGCGATCACGCCCGAACGAAGCACGATGTTCCGGTGGATTCGCTCGCGACGCAGGTCGACGAAGCGATATTTGAGGCGCGTTTCCTCGGGGTAATCTTCCGCCGAATTGACGATCAGCGGCAGGTCGTTGGCTGCGCTCTGCACCGTGGCTTCCCGCGCAAATACCTCGATCTCTCCGGTGGGCAGGTTCGTGTTGACCGCTTCGGCGGCCCGCGCCTTCACCGTCCCATCGATGGTGACGACCGATTCCAGCCGCACCTTTTCGAGCACTTCCAGCGCGGGGCTGTCGCTATCCGCAACAATCTGCGTGATGCCGTAATGATCGCGCAGATCGACGAACAATACGCCGCCGTGATCGCGCTTATTATGCACCCAGCCCGACAGGCGGACGGTTTCGCCGACATTTTCCGCGGACAACTGCGCACAGGTGTGGGTACGATAGGCGTGCATCTAAACTCTTTCCGAACTGGGAGCTATGGCGCTAGGGCGCTCGCGAATGGCTGTGCCTCTAGCAGGATTTGGGCGCGCTAACAGGGTATGGCCGCAGCTTTGTCAAGAAGTCGCGCAGCCGGGGGGCGGTACTCCGCCCGACACGACAGAAGAAAGACCGATGAAGATACATCCGCTGATTACCACCACCGAAGCCCTCGCCGAACTTTGCGAACGCCTGGCCAAGCATGAATTCATCACCGTCGACACGGAGTTCATGCGGGAGAATACCTACTGGCCGGAACTGTGCCTGGTCCAGATTGCGAGCGAGGAAGAAGCCGCCGCGGTCGATCCCCTTGCCGATGGCATCGATTTGAAGCCTCTGCTGGACCTGCTGGTCGACAACGAGGATGTCCTGAAGGTCTTCCATGCCGGTGGCCAGGATGTGGAGATCGTCTACAATCTGACCGGCAAGACCCCCCACCCCATATTCGATACGCAAATCGCGATGATGGCGATCAGCCAGTCCGAACAGATCGGCTATGCCAATCTGGTCGAAAGCTGGCTGGGTTTCACCGTGGACAAGGGTGCGCGGTTTACCGACTGGAGCCGGCGTCCGCTGACCGATCGGCAGATCGAATACGCTATCGGCGATGTCACCCATCTGGCCGATATTTTCCCGCGCATCCTCAAGAAACTGATCAAGACCGGGCGGGGTGCCTGGCTGAATGCGGAAATGGAAAAGCTGGCCGACCCGGCCAACTACGCCAATGATGCGAACCTGGCCTGGAAGCGCATCCGTTCTCCGGGCCGCAATCTGCATGTTCTGGGCCGCCTCAAGGCCTTGGCCGCGTGGCGCGAGGGCGAGGCGCAGCACAAGAATATTCCGCGCGGGCGGATCATCAGGGACGAAACGCTGGCCGATCTTGCCAGCCACCCGCCCAAGAGCCAGCCGGACCTGGCGAAAGTCCGCGGCCTTTCCAACGCCTGGAAGGACAACGATATCGGCAAGCGGCTGATGAAGGTTCTGGAAGGGGCCGAGCCGCTGCCCAAGGACGAATTGCCCGAAAAGGGCAAGCCCGGCGCGCCGCTGGGCAAGGAAGGCGCGCTGGTCGCGGATCTTCTGAAGCTTCTCCTCAAGATCCGCGCGCGGGAGATCGACGTTGCCGCGCGTCTTCTCACCCGGTCCGACGAGATGGAGGCACTGGCCGCCGGCGTCCGAAAGTTGCCCGTTCTCGAAGGCTGGCGCCGGGAAGTTTTCGGTGCGGACGCGCTTGATCTGGTGGAAGGAAAGCTCGCCTTCGCGGTCAAGAACGGCAAGCTCGCCATGACGCGGGTTGAAGCCGAAGATGCGGCGCGAACCGAGCAGGAAGTGGTGGAATAGTGTCCCACCATCCGTTCGGCGCGATTGCTATTGAGCATTACGGACCAACGATCCGGTGTCGCCCGACACATTCCGTTCGCGGTCACCTCACGTCATGACGGCGTTCCTGCCCACGCTCAAACAGCTCCAGTATCTGGTGGCTTTGCACGAGCAGCAGCATTTCGGCCGCGCCGCGGAGGCGAGCTTCGTGTCGCAATCGACGCTTTCCGCCGGCATCCGCGAGCTGGAATCGCTTCTCGGCGTGACGCTGGTCGAGCGGAGTCGCCGCGTCGTGCGCTTCACCCAGCTGGGTAATCAGGTCGTGGCCAAGGCGCACCGCGTATTGCGCGAGGCGGAGGAGCTTACCGATCTCGTGCAGGCCTCCGGCAAGCCGCTGACCGGCCAGCTTTCCATGAGCGTCATTCCCACGATCGCGCCGTTTCTGCTGCCGCGCATCCTGCCGCGCCTGCGCAAAGAGCGCCCCGAGTTGAAGCTCCAGCTTCGCGAGGAAACGAGCCATGCCGCCGTGGAATCCCTGCACCACGGCCGCGCCGATTGCGTCCTGCTGGCTCTGCCCTTCCACACCGGCGAGGTGGAATCGGCGCATATCTCCGATGATCGCCTCTTCGTGGCCTTCCCCAAGAACGATCCCCGCGATCCCCCGGACGAAGTGCCCCCCAGCATGGTGGAAGATGGCCGGCTGCTCCTGCTCGAAGACGGGCATTGCCTGCGCGATCATGCCTTGGCCGCCTGCAACCGGCCCGAACTGCGCGGGTCCGCATCGATGATCGGCACCAGTCTGCACACCTTGGTGCAGATGGTGAATGGCGGCCTGGGTCTGACCATGCTGCCGCAAATGGCACTGGATGCCGGGATCCTGGACGGCACCGATGTGGTGGCCAGGCCTCTGAAAGCCAAAAATGCCACCCGCGAAATCGCGCTTATCTGGCGCAAGAACTCCCCGCGCGGTTCCGAATTCGAGCTGCTATCAGAGGAACTCAGGGCGGGGTAAGCTACTCAGGCGACCTGCGCCGCACGATCTTCAGTCCATGTGTTTAAGGCCGACCCGCAGGTAATCCCAGCCGGTGATGCAGGTCAGGATCGCGGCGGCCCACAGGCTGGTGAGGCCGACGAGATGGATCCATTGTTCCGCCAAGGTCCTGACGACCAGGCTTTCCGCGCCCGGCGGCGGTCCGTGGACCGCGCCGCCAAGAATGATCGCGCCCAGGCTGACGAGCTGAAACGTCGTCTTCCACTTGGCCAGCTTCGACACCGGCATCGACACCTGCAAGCCACCCAGAAATTCTCTGAGGCCCGAAACCGCGATTTCGCGGATCAGGATGACCAGTCCGGCGATGACATGCATGTCCCCCACATAGGGCCCACGCAGATATCCCTGCGCGGTCAGGATCAGAATCACCGCAGCAACCATTATCTTGTCCGCGATGGGATCGAGAAACTGGCCCAGCTTCGACACGGCGCCCTGCGCGCGCGCCAGATAGCCGTCCAGATAATCGGTGAAACCGATGATGCAGTAAAGAACGAAAGCCAGCGCATAGCCCAGACGCCAATCGGGCCACCACAACAGGAAGCCGAGAAAGGGCACAGCCAGAATTCGCGAAAGCGTGAGGAGGTTGGGAAGTGTCAGCATGATCGCCCGCCCTGCCTACCGTCAGTTGGCCCGGCTGGAAACCCTCGCTCTTGTGACAGGGCACAGTCCTGCTAGGGCGATGGGAAGATAGCCGAGGTTACAAGAGCCGCATGCCCGCATGACCACGTCCACAAGGCTCCTGAACCGCCGGCGTTTCCTGCCGCTGTTCGTGACGCAGCTTCTCAATGCCTTCAACGATAATCTCTACAAGACCGCGATGGTGCTGTTCGTGGTCTACAGCGTCTATAACGACGAAGCTAAGGAGGCCGCCTTCAGCGCCATTGCCTCGGGCGTTTTCATCCTGCCGTTCTTCGTTCTGTCGGCCATGGCAGGCCAGCTCGCCGACATGCGCGACAAGGCGAAGATCATTCGCCTGATCAAGGCGGCGGAAATAGGAATCATGATGGTTGGGGCAGCCGGGCTCCTCATCGCCTGGCAGGATGTCGCCTGCGGAGCGGGCGGCGGGCGCTGTTTGGTAACTGCTCCTCATCCCGTCATTGCCAGCCTGGCGATCCCCCTGCTGCTGACCGCCCTTTTCGCCATGGGGGTGCACTCGACCTTCTTCGGCCCGATCAAATACGCCATCCTGCCACAGCATCTGAAGAAGGAAGAAGTGCTGTCGGGCACCGGTCTGGTGGAAGCCGGCACCTATCTGGCGATTCTCGTCGGAACGATTCTGGCAGGCTGGATTCCGGTTGAAGTGGCGGCCCTCGGCATCGTCGGGACAAGCGTGGTGGGCTATCTCACGTCGCGGTGGGTTCCGCCCGCCCCCGCGCAGGGAGAGATCGAACGGATAGACTGGAACCCCATCACCAGCTCCATCACCGTCATCCGTGGCACCATGTCCCACCCCGAGGTCTATTTCGCGATCCTTGCGATCAGCTTCTTCTGGACGATCGGCGCGGTGCTGTTCATCCAGTTTCCTCCATTGGCGAAAAACACGCTGATGGCATCGAAGGAAGTCGCCAGCCTGTTTCTGGTGATCTTCTCGGTGGGCGTCGCGATAGGTTCGGTCGCCATCAATCAGCTGCTAAAGGGGGAGGTTTCGGCCCGCCATGCTCCTGTTTCGGTGCTGGTCATGGGCGCTTTCGTGGTGGGCTTCTACTTCGTGGCGAAGTCTTGGGACGCTGGATCGTCGACGGATCTGCTGAGCGTGACGGATTTCGTCGCCCATCCGGGCGCGCCGCTGCTCATGCTTATGCTGCTGGGGATTGCGGTGTCCGGGGGCATGTTCGTGGTGCCGCTCTATGCGTTTCTCACGACCAAGGTCTCCCCCGACCAGGCCGCGCGTACCATCGCGGCGAACAATATCGTCAATTCCGGGGCAATGGTGGGCGGGTCTCTTCTGGCCATCGGACTTACCGCCGCGGGGCTGCCGATCGCGGAGCATCTGTTGCTGAGCGCGGCCATGTGCCTGATCAGCGCGTCGCTGGCGCGCAAGCTACACACAGTCGAGCAGGCGCTTTCGCTGCCGCCGGCAAACGATTAGG
This sequence comes from Qipengyuania sp., assembly GCF_042095715.1. Taxonomy (GTDB): domain Bacteria; phylum Pseudomonadota; class Alphaproteobacteria; order Sphingomonadales; family Sphingomonadaceae; genus Qipengyuania. The sequence continues at coordinate 5,588 of NZ_JBELMO010000035.1, forward strand.
CGATAAAGGCCAGAACCGCCGCGAAAGTCGTGAAATAAACGCTGGCGACACCCCGGATGTCACCGGCCGTGATGCGCCAATCGAACGCCTTGCCAGCAGGCGCGTCCGCCTTGCGGATGTGCGCGGGCAAAGTGGCGCGGAAGGAATGCCGCGCGCTTTCATCGGTGAGGACCAGGGCGCGTCTCATGGTTTTTCTCCTGCTTTCTACGTAAACTCGATTGTCGCTTTAACGCTTCGGAAACCATTGGGACCCCGCGTTTGCGGGACGCGTACCGTAACGAAACATTAACCATGCTCGTTAGCGATACGGCAAGAAATCTGCCATGCGATTGCCAGCGCAGGGCCACGCGGCTACCGGCCGGGGGATGGCTGAAACCCGATCCCCCCGCCCCACACCGGGCGCCGCCCGCCTCCTGGTCGACTGCCTTGCAGAGCAGGGGTGCGATCGCATCTTCACCGTGCCGGGCGAAAGCTTCCTGCCGGTCCTGGACGCGCTGCATGACCGGCCCGAGATCGATCTGGTCACATGCCGTCAGGAAGGCGGGGCGGCTTTCATGGCCTGCGCCGACGGAACCGCCACCGGGCGCCCCGGGATATGCTTCGTCACCCGCGGCCCAGGCGCGACGAATGCCAGCATCGGCGTGCATGTCGCCTTCCAGGATTCGCAGCCGATGATCCTTTTCGTAGGCGACGTCGACCGTTCGATGCGCGACCGGGAGGGTTTCCAGGAGCTGGATTTTGCTGCCTTCTTCGGTCCGACAACCAAGTGGTCCGCTCGTATCGACGATGCAGCGCGCATCCCTGAATATGTGGCGCGAGCCTACGCAACCGCCATTTCAGGACGGCCCGGGCCGGTCGTGCTCGCGCTTCCCGAAGACATGCTGAACGATGGCGTCCCGGAAGGCCTCCGACCGCGACCGTTCGTGGCCCGCCCCGCGCAAGCCCCCTGCCCCGATGCCATGCAAGCCTTGATGGCTCTGCTGGCAGACGCAGCCTCGCCGATCGCCATCGTTGGCGGTGCGGGATGGAACACGAAGGCGCGCGAGCATTTTCAGGCTTTCGCGGAGCGTGTCGGATTGCCCGTGGCAACCGCGTTCAGACGCCAGGACGCCATCGATCCCGCTTCTCCGGTCTATACCGGAAATCTGGGATATGGTCCCAATCCGAAACTGGTCGAACGCGTGAGATCGGCAGATCTGATCATCGCTGTCGGCGCCCGATTGGGAGAGGCGACTACCGACGGTTACACCCTGCCACCGCCCGAGGGCGGCGACTTCACCCTCGTCCACGTTCATCCGGACCCTGAGGAACTGAACCGGGTCTATCCCGCCGATCTGGCGATATGTGCCACGATGGACGAGTTTGCCGAGACCGCCGCGTTATGGGACGATGACGATGTCATTTCGTTCGACGCCGGGGCAGAGGCGCACGCCGATTGGGAAGCGTGGAATACGCCGCGCGGTGGCGGGTACACGCTGGACTTGGCCGCATGTGTCGAGACCATGCGCGATCGCCTTCCGGAAGATACGATTATCTGCAACGGGGCGGGCAATTTTTCCGGGTGGTGGCATCGTTATTGGCGCTATCGCGGCTTTCCCAGTCAGTTGGCGCCCACTGCGGGAGCTATGGGATATGGAGTGCCCGCAGCGGTGGCGGCATCGCGCCGTTTCCCGGATCGCTGTGTGGTCGCCATTGCGGGCGATGGCGATTTCCTGATGAACGGGCAGGAACTGGCGACTGCGGTACAGCATGACTGCGACATGATCGTCATTCTGGTCGACAATGGCGCATACGGCACGATCCGGATGCATCAGGAGCGAGAGTTTCCCGGTCGTGTAAGCGCGACGCGGCTTTCGAATCCTGACTTTGCCATGCTTGGCAGAGCCTATGGCGCGTGGGCGGAGCGCGTGACGACCACTGACGAATTCGTCGCGGCCTTCGACAAGGCCCACTCCATGAAGGGTGTGCGTCTGATCCATTGCGTGATCGACGTCGAACAACTCGCAGCGAGCGGCGCAACCATCAGCGGATTGCGGGCGCCCAAATAAAAAAGGGGCCGCCCCAAAGGGCAGCCCCGTTTTCTAGCAATGCTGAAGAACGATCAGATATCGTCGCCCAGCTTGCCCTTTACTTCGCCTTCGAACTGCTGGGCCTTGCCCTTGGCTTCCTGCTGGCGGCCTTCGGCGCGCGTCTCTGCATCGCCCGATTGCTGCTTCGCTTCACCAATGGCTTCGTTGGTGTTGCCTTTGATCTTGTCTGTCAGTTCACCCATGAGAGGTCTCCTGTATTGCTGCGCCTGCGTTTTTGCGGCGCGTTCAAGAATAAAACGGGCCGGACCTCTCTAAGTTCCCGACAAGAGGGGCAGTTGAGCGCCGCATTCGCACGGGCTGCGGAACTCTAGTTGGGCTACTCGATCCCTCCCATCGCACAGATATGGCTCCATTCTTCTGCAGTCAGTTCCGCAACGGAGAGGCGCGAAAGGCGAACCAGCTCGCATTCTTCCAGGCCAGGCTCCGCCTTGATCGCCTTGAGTGTGACAGGCTGAGGTAGCTTTTGAAGCGGTTTGACTTTCACGGCAGCCCACTTGCCCGATGGGTCGGTCGGGTCGGTGATATCGGATACGCTGATCTGAACTATCCCGACGATCTCAAGCCCGATGTTCGAATGATAGAAGAACGCCTTGTCCCCCACCTTCATGGCAGCCAGGTTGTTCTTGGCCCGGTGGTTCCGGACCCCATCCCAGGTCCCTTCGCCCTGTTCGACGAGATCGTCCCAGCTGTAGACGTCGGGTTCTGATTTCATCAGCCAATAGCGCGCCATCGTGCCTCGCGGTTCTTAAGGGCACCGGGGAGCGGTGCCTTGGTCAAGTTCGAATTAACGGGTTCTTAGAGGCCGTAGAGCTAGACCCGGGGCAACGGCAAGTATGAGGGCGCTGTTGTCCGCGAAACGAGCATATTCGGGGGATCGCCAAGCCGAGGCCCAGGGGGAGCCCCCGCGGGAGAGGCATGATTTTCTCACCCAGGGCATTGTTGCCGCAGCGATCGTATTGTTCGTCGGCATCGGCGGGAGCGTCGTGCCCGAACTGGTCAAGGCTTGGCGGGGAATGCAGCCGGGGCCCGAGATCCTTCTCGCCAACGCGCTTATCCTCAATGTCGCTCTGATCTTGCTCGGCTGGAGCCGATACAAGGCACTGTCGCGGGAGCTCGAGCAGCGCCGCCAATCCGAAGAGGAGGCGCGGCGCCTGGCGCTGACCGATCCGCTCACCGGATGCCTCAACCGGCGCGGCTTCACGCCCGAAGTGACCGCGCTGATCACGGCTGCCACGGTGGATGGCAAGCACGTCGCGGTGGCCATGATCGACCTCGACAATTTCAAGAACATCAACGATTTTCATGGGCATCAGCTGGGCGATGCGGTCTTGCTGCAAACCGCCCGGCGTTTCGCCGACATTCTGCCGGTGGGCGCCCTTCTGGCGCGCCTGGGAGGCGATGAATTCGCCTTCGCACTGGCTTACTCGACCGCTGACCATGCCGAGGTGGAAACTCTGGTCGAGCGCATCGTCGCCATTGCGGCAGAGCCGGTGATTTCCGGCGAGGTCTCGGTAGAGATCAGCGCATCGGTCGGGATCGCCACCACGCAGGATAGCGGCACACCTACATCATCCGGCCCGGACTGCGGTGAGCAGCTGATGAACCACGCGGACATTGCCATGTACCAGGCCAAGAAAATGGGTCGCAACCGCCTGGAATGGTTCGAACCCGCGATGGAATATGAGCAGCGCTTCCGCGGGGAGCTGGAAGCCGGGATCCGGCGTGGTCTGACACGGGGCGATTTCGTGCCCTTCTATGAACAGCAGATCGATCTCGACGATGGCAAGCTGACCGGATTCGAAATGCTGGCGCGCTGGGAATCGCCCGAACTGGGGCTCGTGAGCCCGGACATATTCATCCCCATCATCGAGGACATGGGCCTGATCGACGAGATGTCGCGGCAGTTGCTCATCCAGGCCTTTGCCGACGCGCGGGACTGGCACCCCAGCCTTACACTGGCCGTCAACGTGTCCCCATTGCAGCTGCGCGATCCTTGGTTTTCGCAAAAGATGGTCAAGCTGTTGCTGGCTAACAATTTCCCTGCTTCCCGGCTGGAAGTGGAAATCACCGAAACCGCCATGCACGAAAACATTGGCATGGTGCGCAGCACGCTGACCAGCCTTCGCAATCAGGGCGTGAAGGTGGCGCTGGACGATTTCGGCACTGGATATTCTAGCCTCTCGCAATTGCGCACCCTGCCCTTCGACCGGATCAAGATCGATCGCAGCTTCATCCGCGATCTCAAGGGGCCCGACGCCGGCAAGCTCCTCGGCGCCATCATCTCAATGGGTGAAGGGCTGGACCTGCCGATGGTGGCCGAGGGGGTCGAGGACGAGCAGATCCTCGCGATGCTGCGATCCATGGGCCAGCTCAAGGGCCAGGGCTATCATTACGGCCGCCCCGAACCTGCCCGCAAGGTCATCGCACGTCTGGCCGATCTTGACCTTCTGGCGCCCGATGCGGATATCGACTCGCTACCCGAAGTCGGAGCCAAAACCATCGACGCGGAGCGCCAGAAAGCCGGCTGACCCGTCCTCGAACTGGACGCACCGCCCCTTCGGCCCTAGGTGGCGCGGGCCATGCGGGTTCCCTTCATCAAGATGCACGGACTGGGCAACGACTTCGTCGTCCTGGACGCGCGGGCTCAGTCCCTGCCTGCCCTGGATCCGCAGGTTGTGCGCAATCTGTCGGACCGGCATGAAGGGATCGGCTGTGACCAGCTGATCCTGCTTGAGCCGACGCAGGATGCCGGCGCCGATGTCGGCATGCGTATCTTCAATCAGGATGGCGGCGAAGTGGGAGCCTGCGGCAATGCCTCGCGCGCGGTCGCATCGCTTCTGGGCGAACCTGCACGGGTCGCCACGGGCGGCGGGATCATCTCCGTCCGTCCGGAAGAGGCCGGGGCCACGGTCGACATGGGCATGCCGCGCTTCGACTGGCAGGAAATTCCGCTGGCGTATGCCATGGATACATCGGCCATGCCCGTGGGCTGGGAAGACCTCGAGACCCCGGCGGCGGTCAATGTCGGCAATCCGCACGTCGTGTTCTTCGTTTCCGATTGCGATGCGGTCGATCTGGCGCGGATCGGCCCCGTGATCGAGACCGATCCGCTGTTTCCCGAACGGATCAACGTGAATATCGCCACAGTGACGGAGCATGGCGCCATCCGGCTGAGGGTCTGGGAACGCGGCGCCGGGATCACGCGCGCTTGCGGCACCGGCGCCTGCGCCACCGCCGTGGCGGCAATGCGGCGCGGCCTCGTGAGCCGCAGCGTCGAAGTGGCTCTGCCCGGTGGCACGCTGACCATCGCATGGGATGGGGAAACCGGTATCAAGATGTCCGGCCCCGCGACCGAGAGCTTTCGCGGCGAGTTCGAATGGGGCCAATACGCATGACCGCGCCGCGCGTTATCGGCCTCGGCTGCCGCCTCAACATCGCCGAGAGCGAGCGCATCGGCGCGATGCTGGGTGGTCGCGAGGATATGGTCGTGGTCAACAGTTGCTCGGTCACCGGCGGGGCGGTGCGGCGCACGAGGCAGGCCATCCGGCGCGCCCGGCGCGCCTATCCGGACGCGAGGCTGCTGGTAACCGGCTGCGCGGCGGAGACCGAACGCGCAGAACTGGCCGACATGGCGGAGGTCGACGGGCTGATACCCAATGCGGAGAAGCTGCAAGCCCGGCATTACGGAGCGAAGCCGCCCCCGCCCGTACCAGCGAAGACCGGGCGCACCCGCGCTTTCGTCGCGATCCAGAACGGCTGCGATCATGCCTGCACCTTCTGCATCATTCCCCAGGGGCGAGGGGCCAGCCGGTCGCTGACGATCCCTGCCGTCCTTGCCGAGATCGAGCAGGCACTGGACCGCGGCGCGGCAGAGATCGTGCTGACCGGAGTGGACGTGACTTCGTGGGGCGCAGACCTGCCGGGGACGCCGAAAATGGGCGGTCTGGTGGCCGCCATCCTTGCGCACTGCCCTTCCCTCTCCCGCCTACGGCTCTCGTCGCTCGACGGCGCCGAAATCGACCCGCTGCTGTTCGAACTCCTGGCAGACGAGCCGCGCATGATGCCGCATCTGCATCTCTCGCTCCAGCACGGGCACGATCTGATCCTCAAGCGGATGAAACGGCGCCATAGCCGGGCCGACGCGGTCGATCTGGTGGCGCGCCTTCGCGCCCGCCGGCCCGAGATAGCCGTCGGCGCCGATCTGATCGCGGGCTTTCCCACCGAGAGCGATGAGCATCACCGCGCCAATGTATCGCTGGTGCGGGAGATCGGCATCGTTCACGGCCATGTCTTCACCTTCTCCCCGCGCCATGGCACGCCAGCCGCCCGCATGCCGCAGGTCGATGAGGCGCTGAAGAAGCCGCGTTCGGGCGAAGTGCGCGATGCGGTGGCCTCGACCCGCGCCGACTGGCTGGCGTCGCTGATCGGGCGGCCCTTGAACGTCCTCGCCGAACGCGGTGGAACCGGCTATGCGGAAAATTATGCCCGTGTCGCAACGCCCGGCATCGCGCCCGGCACCATCGCCACGATCACACCCACATCCGTCCAGGACGATATTCTAGTATGAGCGAGACCAGCTGGTCCCAGCGGCTCTTCGGCGGCTTCCGCAAAACCTCCGAACGGCTGTCCACCAATCTCACCGGCGTCATCGGCACCGCCCGGCTCGACGAGGCGACGCTCGACGAGCTGGAGGATGCGCTGATCCTGTCTGACCTCGGCCCTGCCGCCGCGGCGCGCATCCGCGAAAAGCTGTCCGACAAGCGCTTCGGGCTGGAAATCACCGATCGGGAATTGCGCGAAGCGGTGGCGGAAGAAATCGCCGCCATCCTGCGCCCGGTGGCCAAACCGCTGGAAATCACCGCCTTTCCCCGTCCCCAGGTGATCCTGGTGATCGGGGTCAACGGAAGCGGCAAGACCACCACCATCGCCAAGATGGCCCATCTATTCCAGGAAGACGATTACTCCGTCATGCTGGCGGCGGGCGATACGTTCCGCGCGGCCGCCATCGGCCAGCTTACCACCTGGGCCGAACGGGTCGGCGTTCCGCTGGTGCGCGGGCCGGAGGGCGGCGACCCGGCCAGCATCGTGTTCGACGCGGTGAAGGCCGCGACCGACAAGGGGACGGACGCGCTGATCGTGGACACCGCCGGCCGGCTGCAGAACAAGCGCGAACTGATGGACGAACTGTCCAAGATCCGCCGTGTGCTCGGCCGGCTCAATCCCGAGGCACCGCATGATGTGGTGCTGGTGCTCGATGCCACCAACGGCCAGAACGCGCTTTCCCAGATCGATGTTTTCAAGGAGGTTGCCGGCGTGACCGGCCTGGTGATGACCAAGCTGGACGGAACCGCGCGCGGCGGCGTGCTGGTGGCGGCAGCCGAGCAATACGGCCTGCCCATCCATGCGATCGGCGTGGGCGAGAAGATCGACGATCTGCGGCCCTTCGATCCCGATCTGGTGGCGCGCGTGATTGCGGGAGTGGCCTGATGAGCACCCAAGGCAAACCCAAAACCGGCTGGCTCAACGTGGCGGTCGATTACGGACCGCTGGTGGTGTTCCTGGTCACCTACAAGCTGAGCTCGCCCGATGGCGATTCGGCGCTCGGCCAGATTTCGGCGGTGATCCAGGGCACGATCGCCTTCATGATCGCAGCTGTGGTGGCGCTGGCCTTTTCGAAATGGAAGTTCGGCAAGATTTCGCCGATGCTGATGCTGTCGACCGCGCTCATCGTGGGCTTCGGCGCGCTGACCATATGGCTGCGCGACGAGCGCTTCATCCAGTTCAAGCCGACCGCGATTTACCTGCTGTTCGGCGTGGTGCTGATCGGCGGCTGGCTGCGCGGCAAGGCCCTGTTGCAGATCCTGCTGGAAGCCGCCTTCGAAGGGGTGGATCGCGAAGGCTGGCTCAAACTGTCCCGCAACTGGGGCGTGTTTTTCTTCGCGTTGGCGGGGCTGAACGAGATCCTGCGCGCCACGCTGACCTTCGAGGACTGGCTGTGGGCCAAGCTGTGGGTCTTCATGCCGCTTTCCTTCCTGTTCACTTTCACGCAGATTCCCATGCTGCTGCGCCATGGTCTCAGCCTGGAGGACAAGGAAAAGGTCGTGAAGGACGAACCGCCCACGGGCTGATCGACCCAAGGCATGGACCGCACACCGGGGGGTTTTACAAAACTCTGCCCGGCTCATTAACGGCCCTTTCGCCAATAGGGATCGGTAAACCCGCCCTCGCGCCTAAGCAGACGGAAAAGCGCGGAATCGTCGGACTTCCGGCGGATCGCGCATACCCGGCCCTGATAGATGACGGGCTTGACGAGGCCGCGCTCAAGTCGTTTTTGCAGCTCGCGATCTGTCACCTTCGGGAAATCCGCCGTAAGTTGCTTCCACCGCCCCGATCCGAGGGTGCCGAGGACATGATCCCAGGCGGCGGCGAAACTGCCCGCCCCTTTCCGCTCTCGCGGGCGGTAGGCGCTCGCCCGCGTCATCCCCACGCCGCACGCCGCCGCGGTCACCAATCCAGTCCAAGACAAGCCCGCCAGAAAACCGCATTGCCGCTCTTCGCTCCAGCCATCGGTCCCCGCGCATAAAGGCACGGGCCGAAAGAACAGCGGCCTACGACGGCATCGATGGGCGGGAGGCTTGCGCATCGACGAGGTTAAGACAGATTCGGCCGATGTAGGACAGAGAAAAATGCAATTCGCGAGAAGGGCGGTCGGCGGGTCGGTTTTCAGAAAATGAGCGGCTGACCACTAACGACCGGAGTTGGGGTGGGAAGCGGACTTCCGTGCTCGCAAAAAGCCAATTCGCGGAAACGGTCAGCCATTGTATTGAACCCGCTTCCGATAAAGCGCGTCGTTACCCTTCTCGCGTTCCACCCTAATCCTGCGCATCGCCAGCCCTATCAGAAGCGGAATTGCTACCATTAACGCTGCACGCAGCAGATGGTGCTGATTAGCCGACCAGTTTGTAACGAGGGCGAACGCCCATCCAAACGCGAATATCCCTGCATAGCAGTACCACGTTACCTCGAAAAAGCGGGATGGACTCCTGCCGTTGTAACGAGCGTGCGCAATACGCCAGAAAAGCGCTTTTAAGTGACGCATCGGCCTTCGTCTCAAACACCAAGTCGATCAAGCCCAGGATACCATTGGTGACAAATGTCCGCAATTGGGTCGTTAGCCGATTGTCTGCTCAAGGCCCGCAAACCTGCTCCGCGCCTCAGATCTCCATCTGGCTGCCGAGTTCCACCACGCGGTTGGTCGGAAGGCGGAAGAAGCTCATCGCGGTGGCGGCGTTGCGCAGCATCCAGGCGAACAGCTTTTCGCGCCAGATCGGCATGCCCGGCTTGTCGCTGGCGATCAGCGTCTGGCGGCTGAGGAAGAAGCTGGTCTGCATCATGTCGAATTCGCCGCCGCAGCGTTCCATGTGCTTCAGCCCTTCCGGCACGTCGGTTTCTTCCATGAAGCCATAGCGCAGGATGGCGCGGTAGAAGCCGTCGCCCAGCTCCTTCATGTCGCAACGCTTGGTCGGGTCCACATAGGGCACGTCCGCGATTTCGATCGTCAGGATCACCACGCGGTCATGCAGCACCTTGTTGTGCTTGATATTGTGGAGCAGCGCGCTGGGCACGCCGCCCGACTGGCTGGCCATGAAAATCGCGGTGCCGGGCACGCGGGTGGCGCTGTTCTTGGCCGATTTGGCGAAGATACCGATGGGCAGCGCCGTTTCCGCCATCCGCTCGCGCATCAGGCGGCGGCCCTTGGCCCAGGTGGTCAGCAGGGTGAAGGCGATCGCCCCGATCAGCAGCGGGAACCAGCCGCCATAGGGAACCTTGGGCAGGTTGGCCGCGAAATACGCGCCGTCGACGAAGAAGAACAGGAGGAACACGGGGGCCGCGAACCACCATTTCCACTTCCACACCGCCAGCAGCAACACGCCCATCAGGCAGGTGTCGATGAACATCGCGCCGGTCACCGCGATACCATAGGCGGAGGCAAGCGCCGTGGAGCTGCCGAACATCAGCACCAGCACGATCACCGCCACCATCAGCACATTGTTGACGAAGGGGATATAGATCTGCCCGCGTTCGGCGGCGCTGGTGTGCTCCGTCGTCAGGCGCGGGATGAAGCCCAGCTGGATGGCCTGGTGCGTGACGGAAAAAGCGCCCGAGATCACCGCCTGGCTGGCAATGAAAGTGGCACAGGTCGCCAGGATCACCAGCGGCAGGCGCAGGCTGTCCGGCGCCATGTTGAAAAACGGGTTCTCCATCGCCTTCGCAGTCTCGGCCGGGTCCATGCCCGCAATCATGGCCGCCTGGCCGAAATAGTTCAGCAGCAGACACGGCATGACGAACGCGAACCAGGAAAGGCGCAGCGGCCCTTTGCCGAAATGGCCCATGTCAGCATAAAGCGCCTCCGCCCCCGTGACGGCCAGCACCACCGAGCCCAGCGCCAGGAAGGCGATATACCCGTCCGATATGAAGAATTGCACCGCGTACCACGGGTTCAGCGCCGCCAGCACATAGGGATAGGCGATGATGTGGATGATGCCGAGCACGGCCAGCGTGGTGAAATAAACCAGCATGACCGGGGCGAAGAGCCTGCCCACGGTCGCCGTGCCCCGTCGCTGGATAAGGAACAGGAACAGTAGAAGGGCCACCGCGATCGGGATCACGAAGGCTTCGAACGCGGGATTCACCACCTTGAGGCCCTCGACCGCCGAGAGGACGGAAATTGCGGGCGTAATCATGCTGTCGCCGTAGAACAGCGCGGTCGCGAAGACGCCCAGCATCACCACCACGAAGGTGCCCCGCTGGGTCTTGATATAGCGCGACAGCAGCGCGACGAGCGCCAGCGTGCCACCCTGCCCCTTGTTGTCGGCACGCATCAGGATGACGACATATTGCAGCGAGACGATCAGCAGGATCGACCAGAAGATCAGGCTGACCACGCCGTAGATATGCAGCTTGTCGATCGCCAGCGAATGCGATCCGAGAAAGGTCTCGCGGAAGGCATAGAGCGGGCTGGTGCCGATATCGCCGAACACCACGCCGACAGCACCGACGGCAAGCGCAACCTTGGAGCCCGAGCCGTGGGCGTTATCGGCTTCATGCGTGTCGATCTGCGCGGGATCGCCCGCCAGTTCCGACGGTACGCCGTGATTGTCGGTCATAGAGACAGCGAACCCGCTTGCATCGGCTTGTCCTGGCTTGGGCCGCCATCGGCCGCGGCAGCGCGGGCGCCTAGCAGCAACGCAGGGCACCCGCAACGCTGTTGCGACAGCGTCCCATAGCGGGTCACCGCGCGGGCATCCCTTGCGTCATGAGACTTTCGAGTCGCGCCAGCCGCTCCGCCAGAGCCGGTCGCCACGGGGCATCCTCGGGCGCGGCAGCCAGAAGTTCGGACCAGATTTCGCGTGTGCGCTCCGGTTGACCCGAACGCAGCAGCGCCAATCCGATGAAATAGGGGGCCGCGGGCTGGTTGGGGGCGCGCGACTCTGCCTGGGAATAGGCATAGATGGCGGCGGGCGTCAGCTGACCGCCCGCATGTTCGACCAGCGCGTTGCCCAGCCCGGTCCACGCCTCGATATCGCCCGGATTTTCCTGTGCCGCCGCACGGGCGAAGCCCACGGCATTCTCGAAATCGCCCCGCCGCGCGAATGCGTCGGAGGTGATCATTGAGCGTGAGGGGAGTGTATCGGGATCGAAGAACTCGCGCCGCCCTTCCACGACCAGTTCGCCGTCCGCGCCATTCTCGCGCGCATTCTGTCCCGGCGCGGCGGGCATCCCGGGAACGCCCTGCGCGGCATATCCGGCAAGGCCGAAGACCAGTGCGGCGGCGAATAGGGTGTATCCGCTTCGGGGCAGTTTCAGCAGCAGCGCGGCAGCCGCGAACACCAGCCCGGTGAGGATGAGAAATGGCAGCCAGATCATCGTTTCCGCCCCAGCCTGCGCCACAGCAGCGCGCCCGCGATCAGCGCCAGGATCAGCGGACCGGCGAACAGCGGCCAGGTCGTGCTGCTGACTTCGGGCTTGTAGCTCACGTAATCGCCATAGCGCTCCATGAGCCAGCCGCGTATTTCCTCGGGCTCCTCGCCCGCGGCGATCCGGATACGGACCTGGCTGCGCATGTCGCCGGCCATGGGCGCGTCGCTGTCCGCGATCGACTGGCTCTGGCATTTGAGACAGCGCAGCGTCTCCATCAGATCCTGCGCCTTCGCCTCCTGCGCCGGATCGTCGAGCTGACGGTAGGCATAGGGTGCCGGCGGCATGCTATCCTGTGCCGATGCGGGCCACGCGCCAGACGCGAGTATCAGTAGCAAAATCAGCCTCATGCCCCGGCCTTCTCGAGCTCTTCGATGATCCTGGGCACGTCATCCGCCCGGATATCCCCGATGTGCTGGTAGACGATCCGCCCCGCGCCATCGATGACAAAGGTTTCCGGCACGCCGGAGGATCCAATCGCAAGTTGTACCTCCGACAGATCGTCGGCACCGATCGCGACATAGGGGTTGCCATATTGGTCCAGGAAGCGGGCCACGTCCTCCGGCCGGTCGCGGATGGCCACGCCTGCGATCTGGACACCGCTATCCGCCAGGCGGGCCAGTTGCGGCGCTTCAGCCGCACAGGGCAGGCACCAGCTCGCAAAGATGTTGAGCAAGCGTGGCTGGCCATCGGCGAATCCGGCACTCGCAAGGCCGGGCCGGTCCGATGTCGCGGGGCGAAGCTCGAAATAGGGCAGGTCCCTGCCGATCATCCGGCTTTCGACGAATTCGTCCTTCGGCTTGGTCAGCATGTAGCCGGCCAGTCCCAGAAACCCTGCGAAGACCAGCAGCGGAACCCAGAGACGCCAGCTGTTCATTCCGCGGGCTCCGGCTGCAGGGCGCGAGTGGCGGCGCGACGTTCCGCACCGCGACGGATCACGCTACGCCGCTTCACATCGGTCATGACGCGCCCGATCAGGGAGAGCAGCCCCCCGAATGCCACCAGAGCGCCGCCATACCAGATCAGAGTGACGAAGGGCTTCCACCACAATCTCAGCTGCCACCGCCCATCGGGCGATTGTTCACCGATGACCGCATAGAGCTGCCCGTTCCAGCGAGTCTCCAGCGCGCTTTCGTTGGTCTGCTGCGGCGGCGACCAGAAATTGCGAGCCTGCGGCTTGAGAACGACCGGCTGGCCCCCCGCATAGGATGCGGTCAGCGTGCCCTCTATCGCGGTCCAGTTCGGTCCTGCCACCGGCGCGACATCGTCGAGCGTGACCGTCCACGGGCCGACCTGCGCGCTCTGGCCCGGCACGACGGCCGCCAGACGCTCCTTGTTGAAGCTACTCTCGCTGGCCATGCCGAACAGGGCCACGGCAATTCCGAAATGCGCGACGACCATTCCCCATGTCGCGAGCGGCACACGGCGCAGCGGTCGCCCGCGTAGCGGCAGGGAGCTCGCAACCGCCAAGCCACCCGCAAGGGCGAGGCCCAGCAGCGGAAGGAGAGCTACGCCAGCAAGCACCACGAGCAGGACGAGGATGCCAAGCACCACGGCGCCCACGATGGCCACTTCGCGGCTGATCCGTCCGATCGAATCCTGCCGCCACCGCAACAGCGGCCCCACCGCCATCACGATCAGCATCGGGATCACGAAAATGGCACCCACCGGATTGAAATAGGGCGGCCCCACCGAAACACGCACGTCGAAGGCTTCGGTCAGCAGGGGATAGAGCGTGCCCATGAGCACGATGGCGAGAACCGCACTCAGCATCACATTGTTGAAGACCAGCGCGCCCTCGCGGCTGGTGACGCTGAAGCGCTCGCCTTCGCTGATCGTGCCTGCGCGCAGGGCGAACAAGAGGAGCGCGCCGCCGATATAGATGGTCAGCAGGCCGAGGATGAATGTGCCCCTTTCCGGATCGACCGCGAAGGCGTGCACGCTGGTCAAGATGCCCGAACGGACCAGGAATGTGCCCACCATGCTCATGGAGAACGCCACCACCCCCAACATGATCGTCCAAGCCCGCAGCGCGTCGCGCGCGGCCAGGACGCTGGCGGAATGCAGCAGGGCCGTGGCAGCCAGCCAGGGCATCAGGGATGCGTTTTCTACCGGGTCCCAGAACCACCAGCCGCCCCAGCCCAATTCGTAATAGGCCCAGTAGCTGCCCGCGGTGATCCCCAGCGTCAGGAATATCCATGCCCCCAGCACCCAGGGGCGCATCGCACGCGCGAAATCAGGGGTGACCTGGCGCGTCACCATGGCGCCGACCGCGAAGCTGAATGCGACCGACAGCCCAACGTAGCCGAAATACAGGGTCGGAGGATGAAAGGCGAGCCCGAGGTCCTGAAGCAGCGGATTGAGCCCTGCCCCTTCGATGGCAGGCGCCGGAAGCCGTTCGAATGGATTGGAGCTCAGGATCAGGAAAGCATAGAAACCGAGCGCCACGAACCCTTGCGCCGCCAGCGTCGCCTGCATGGTTCGCTCCGGCAGGCGCCGCTCGATCAGCGCGATGAGCGCACCTGCCGCCGACATGACGGTGACCCACAGCAGCATGGAACCTTCGTGATTGCCCCAGGCGCCCGCGATCTTGAAGATCAGCGGCTTCATGGTGTGGGAGTTGGACGCGACGAGCTTCACCGAAAGATCCGTGATCGCGAAGACCCAGATCAGCATCAGGAACGCGAAGGTGGCGATTGCCCCCTGCATTACGGCGGCCGGCCGGGTCAGCGCCGCAATCTCGGCATCGTCGCCCGCCTTGACCGCCAGCGCGCCCGCGCCGAGTTGAAGCGCCGCCAAAGCAGCCGCCAGCCACAAGGCGCAAAGACCGAGTTCGGCGATCATTGCAGCCCGACCGTCGTCTCTTCGGCGACCTTGGCCGCCTGCATTTCGCTCATGCCTTCCAATTCGCGCGGAATGTAATTCTCATCGTGCTTGGCAAGCAGGTTGGAGGCGACGAAGGTGCCGTCAGGCCCGATGCTACCTTCTGCGACAACTCCCGATCCCTCCTCGAAGAGGTCCGGGACGATGCCAGAGAAGCGCACGGGCACGGCGCTGTCACCCTTGCCCGTGACGAGGAATTTGATCGTAACCCCGTCCGCCAGTGTCTGGAGCGAACCGGTCTGCACCATCCCACCAAGCCGCACGGCCTGTCCGACCGCGGGCGGGTCGGATGCCATCTGCTCGGGCAGATAGAAATAGCTCGCCTGATTGCGCAAGGCCCAGGCCGCGAGCAATCCCGCCGCGATCAGTGCGAGCAGAGCCAGGCCGATCAGCGTCAGGCGTTGATGCTTCGCCTTCACCGCCTGCGCCCCTGATCACGAGCCCGCTCACGCTTCTTCTCGGCGGCCTTCATCGCCAGCCAGCTCCACAGCGCAGTCGCAAGCGTGCCGCCCAGGCCGATCGCATAGGCGGCGAGCACGAAGGCGGACTGGTCCAGTGCCTCCCGCATCAGGCCGGCTCCAGGTCCAGGGCCTTGCGCCGCAGCCGCGCCTCGGCCTGTGTCTCCGCGAGAAGCGCGCGCATGCGGGCAAGCACGATCCCGCCGAACAGCAGCGAAAACCCTACCGTCGAAACCATCAGCGGTGCCAGATAGGTAGCGTCGATCGCGCTTTTGCCCATGGTGATGCTGGGCGGCTGATGCAGCGAATTCCACCAGACGACGCTGCGGTTGATGATCGGAATATTGACCGCGCCGAGCAAGCCGAACAGCGCGGGAATTCTTTGCGATATGCCCTCGCGCGCAGCCGCCTGCCCCAAGGCTATGTAGGCGAGGTAAAGAAACGCCAGCACCAGCATGCTGGTCAGGCGACCGTCCCAGACCCACCAGGTTCCCCACGTCGGCCGCCCCCAGATGGACCCGGTGACGAGGCACAGGACTGTGAATACTGCGCCTGGAACGGCGATGCCGCGCGCCGCCAGCGCCGCCAGCGGGTGACGCCAGACGAGATAGACCAGGCTGGCCAGCGCAATGCCGCTCCACCCCCCCATCCCCAGCCAAGCAAAGGGAACGTGCAGGAACAGTATCTTGACGGTTTCGCCCATCAGCCGATCGGGGGGTACCGACTGGCCCCACAGCAGGGCAACGGCCGTCAGCGCGAAACCCGCCAGCAGGCACAGCGGCGTGAGCCAGCGAGCCAGCGCGAGAAACCGCTTGGGATTGGCAAAACCATGCATCGGGAAATCCGTCCGCGGCGGTTCTGGCAGCAGCGTCCGCAGCCTGCAAGGGCTGGCGTCAGCGTCCGATAAGCTTTTGCGCCATTCGGTCGGCCACCTGATCCGGCGATAACCCGCTGGCATCGCTTTCGCGCCAGATTTCCTCCAGCCTACCCGGTATCAGTGCGATGCGCTTGCGAACCTCATTGAGATCGCAGGGCGCGCCCTTGTGGCGGCACAGATATTCCATCGTCACCGAGATGATGCCGCCGGCGTTGATCACGTAATCGGGCGCATAGAGGATGCCGCGCTCGGCGAGCATCGGGCCATGCCGGTCGCGGGCAAGCTGGTTGTTCGCGCCGCCAGCCACGATCTTGCAATCCAGGCGGGCGATACCTTCCTCGTCCAGGATCGCGCCGAGGGCATTGGGGCTGAAGACATCGCAGGAAACGCCCATGATCGCGCAGGCCGCAACCGTATCGGCGCCAAGTTCGGCGGCCAGCGCACGGGCCCGATCCTCGTTCACGTCGGCCAGGGTCAGCTTGGCCCCGTCCTTCGCCAGCAGTCGGGCGACGCCGCCACCCACGCTGCCGGTCCCCTGGATCGCGACATGCACGCCCTCCACGCTGTCCTTGCCCAGCTTGTGCTGAACCGCAGCCTTGATGCCGTGATAGATACCCATGGCGGTAAAGGGGCCGGGATCGCCGCCCGCGGCATCGTCGCCTTCCACCGGCAGGCCGGAGACGTAATCGGTCCGCTTAGCGATCGCGACCATGTCCTCTTCGGAAATGCCGACATCCTCGGCGGTAACATACTGGCCGCCCAGCGCTTCCACAGCATCGCCGAAGGCCGCCAGCATCGCCGGCGTTTTGTTCTTGGCGCTATCCGCCAAGATCACCGCTTTGCCGCCACCCATCGGCAGTCCGGCCATGGCGTTCTTGTAGCTCATGCCCCGCGACAGGCGCAGCGCATCGCGCATGGCGTTGCCAGGCTCGGCATAATGCCAGAAACGGGTGCCGCCCGCGCCCGGGCCCAGATGCGTGGAATGCAGCGCAATGATTGCCGTAAGGCCGGAAGCCTCGTCACGGACGAGCTGCACCAGCTCGTGGGAATCGTAATCCGGCTCGGTCCAGAATGCCGTCATGCGCGTCTAATCCCGTTCGCTTGGCCGCATGATGCGGCAATCGTTCAAAAGGGGGAGACTGGGGCGATCGACGGGGTTTGAACCCGCGACCTCCGGTACCACAAACCGGCGCTCTAACCAACTGAGCTACGATCGCCACATGCCCCCGCGCGGGGGCCTGACCCACGCGTGAAACGGGGCTGATAGACTCCGCGCACGCCCCGTCAAGCGCGGTGCGCAGCGGGCGCTGCCTGTTGCACAATCCCCGTCATTTGGGAAGCGAAAAACCATATCGCGGTAGGATCGCGCAATGATCTATCCCGGGCTTGCGGGAGGACGGTTCGCGCCCTTAAACCCAGCCCATGGATCGAGCAGGCGAATCCTCCGCAGACATTCTGCTGGCGAGGCCGGGCATGCAGCGATTGCCCAGCGACAAGATGGAACTCTTCCAGCTTCGCCAGTTCGTGCCGCCCGCCCTCGCCGCCGATCTTATCGCGCGCATCGAGGCGGATCGGCGGCCATCCACGCTCGCCGATTTCAACGGCGATACCTATTTCCGGACGAGCGAGACCTGCGATCTCGATCCGGATCTTCCCGAGACCAAGGCGCTCGAACACCTCCTGTTCGAACTTAACGGGATCGATCCTGACTACGGAGAGCCGGTGCAGGGCCAGCGCTATGCCCCGGGGCAGGAATTCAAGCCGCACTGCGATTACTTCAACCCCCAAGGCGAGGATTGGGACAAATACTGCTCGGTCGCAGGGCAACGCACCTGGACCTTCATGGTCTATCTCAACGACGTCGAAAGCGGCGGAGCGACCCGGTTCAAGACCATCGGCAAGTCCATCCACCCCGAAGCGGGCAAGCTCGTATGCTGGAACAATCGCTGGTCCGACGGGAGCCCCAACCCCAACACGCTGCATCACGGCATGAAGGTGCGCAAGGGAATGAAATACGTCATCACCAAATGGTACCGCGAAAATCCCGGCGGGTGGTAACGGGCTCCCGGACTTAGCTCAGGCCACCGCCGGAAACCGGGCCAGGTTGACATCGCGTTGACGCAGTTGACCCGGTCCTGCGAATAATGCCCTCGCCGACACGCTCACGACGAAATCACGTTCTGCGCCAACCTGGTGCGGAGTGTTTCGGGCAGGCTATCAAGGAACGCCTGCCCAGCGGCGTGGCTGGCAGATGTCTGTGCATCTGCCCAGCGCTGCGCGAAATCGAGGTCACGGCGGCGAGCCTTGTAAGCCGCTTCCCGCGACAGGCCGACGCTGGCGCAGGCCGCGGTAATGGATAGACCGCTCGCCAGCGAAGCCAGGAACCGGTCACGTCGCTCCGGGGTCCAGCCGTTGGCGCGGGCTTTGGTTGCGGCGTCGAAAGTCTGGTTTGGCATGATCCGTAATCTCCTCGAACAAAGCAGGAACGAATCAAGCCACATATACAGCCGGTGCCATGTAGGAAAATGGTTTTTCTGGGGGTGCCGGGCGGCCTGCCGACCCGCGCTCCCGGGGGCGGCGCGAACCCCCAAACGAAGAAGGGCGGCCCGCCGGGGCCGCCCTTTCGATATCGTGCCGGAAGCGGCGCTCACTTCTTCTTGAGCGACAATCCGCCAAAGCGCTTGTTGAAAGCGGCAACGCGGCCACCTTCCTGAATCTGCTGCTTGCCACCGGTCCACGCCGGGTGGCTGGTGGGATCGATATCCAGAGCGAGCACGTCGCCCTCGCTGCCCCAGGTGCTGCGGGTCTGGAATTCGGTACCATCGGTCATCTTGACGGTGATGGTGTGGTAATCGGGATGCGTTTCGGCCTTCATGGCATATCTCCATAGCTCGGAGCGGTTCCGACCGATCCAGCTGTCTGACGGGAAGGCGCGGCCCCTAGCCGCGACGACCCAAAATTGCAACCTTATTTCGGGGCGTCCGCGATCATGGCGGTGAAGGAGACCTCGCAGGTGGTCTTGCCTTCCACGCTCGCCTTGCCGGCGAACTTGCAGACTTTCGACCGCTTCTGGACGAAGCTCGCCTCAAGCTCCAGCAGGCAGCCCGGCGTTACGGGGCTGCGGAACTTGGCGTTCTCGATCGCCATGAAATAGACGAGTTGTCCCGAATCCTTCAGTCCCAGCGTCTCGATCGCCAGCACGCCGGCAGCTTGCGCCAAGGCCTCGATCTGCAGAACGCCGGGCATGATCGGCGAACCCGGAAAGTGACCCTGAAAGAACTGCTCGTTGAAGGTGACGGCCTTCACCGCCCTGATCCGCTCGTCGGGGACGATCTCGATCACGCGGTCGACGAGCAGCAGGGGATACCGATGGGGGAGGCGCTTCAGCACCTCCACCACATCGAACGTCTGGCCGATATCGCTCACCAGATCAGCGGCCGGTCGGCTGCGCCTGGTTGACCTGCTGGGCCTGCGCCTGCTGCTGTTGCGCGGCGGCGATCAGAATGCGCTGGATCCCTTGCTGGAGTTGCAGAACCTGCTGCGAAGGCTGCCATCCAGCAGGAACCGCGGTGGTCACGGTGGGCTTGCGCGCATCGAGCGCCGCTACGATGTCGCTCGTCACGTCCACGGCCGGCGGGGCCCACTGGATCGCGTCGGGCGAAAGCATCATCTGGATCTTCTTGGCTGAGACAACCTGCTGAAGCGCCGCATCATACTCGCGCACGAGCTGGTCCAGCACATAGGTCTGCGCAATCGTGATCGGCTGGCTGATCTGCTGAAGCTGCTGCTCCTTCTGCTGGATCTGCTGGACCACATTGGGCTTCGCATTGATTTCCGCGTCGGAAAGCTGGTTGTCATTGTTCGTATCCAGGCTCTTCTGAAGCGTGGCGACTTCCTGACGGACGGTGCCGATCTGCGTGATCTGAGCCTGATAGGTGGTGCCGATCTGCTGGTAACCCGTGTTACGGGCGGCTGCGCGGGCGATGGCCAGCTCCGGGCTGGCGGTGGCGATGCCGGCGACCTGCGCGGCGGCGGGAGCGCCCACGCCCATGGCTGTGCTGGCGAGTGCGATGGCGGCGAGTTTGAAAATCTTGGTCATCAGAACTGGGTTCCTACGTTGAAAGTGAAAAGTTTCGGATCGTCGCCCTCCACGACCTTGATCGCCTTCGCCACATTGATGCGAAGCGGGCCGAAGGGAGAATTCCAGTCGACGCCGATCCCCACAGAGACGCGTGGAGACGGCGAATCACCCAGGAAAACTTCCTGGAACGGGCCGATATTGCGGGTCAGCGGCGTGTTGCTCGCCCCGCCACAGGCTGGGGGGTTCGGGTTGATCGGATTCGTCACGACCGTTGTCGCGGATGGTATACACTGCCCCTGATCGTTCAGGGCGGCGGTGGTTACCTGGGTATAGAGCGCATTGCCATCGCTATCGCGGAACGGGAAGTCGATGCCGCCAGGATAGGGACTCGACTGTGTGATCGGGTCGGTCACGTTCCACAAGGCGCCAACCGCCGCGAAGATCGAGGGCCTGATCCCGAACTGACGAACACCCTCACCGAGGGGAATCTCGACTTCGGCCTTGCCCAAGTAATAGGCATTGCCGCCGATCGCATCATCGCCGCTGCGTTCGCGATCGGTGATGAGTTTGCCCTCACCATCATAGAAATACCGCAGCACGCGCGGACCGATGCCTCGAATATCGAACCCAGGGAACTGCGGTTCGCCAAGTTGGAAACGGTCGGTCAGACGGACATCATCCTGACCGGGAAGACTGCGGTCCTCGAAGCTGCGGATGGCGCCACCCTCTGCCTTGAGCGAAAAGATGAATCCGCTGCCGATATTCCAGAACTGAGCGGCACGGCCGCGGATACGCAGGAACTTGACGTCCCCGCCAAGGCCCGCGAATTCACCGGTCACCGACATAGACCGCCCGCGCGTGGGCCGGATGCGGCTGTCCGTGGTGTCCATCGCGAGCGTAAGACCGAGGATCGAGCTGGTCCGATTGCCAAGCGCGTCGCAAAGATAGCGGCCCGCCAGCAGCGGATCGCATTCGAGCAACGGCGGATTCTGACGGTCGGAGAAATAGGTCGATTCGTCCAGCGTCACATCGTCGATGTTGAAGGTGTAGCTGCCGATGAGGGAGGCATATTCGGTGAGCGGAACGCCCAGCCGAAGGGATGCGCCGGTGGTCGTCTGCTGGAACGTGGTGTTACGATCCCCGCTGGCGAAGTTGAAGTTGTTGTAGTCGCGGCGATAGATATCGACGCCGGCGGAAATGTTCTTGTCGAACAGGTAAGGTTCGGTGAAGCTCACCTGCGCCGATTTCGAATAGGACGAATAGTTCAGGCTGAGGCCGACCGTCTGCCCGCGACCGCGGAAGTTGCGCTGCCTGATCGAACCCTGGAGAATGAAGCTTTCGAGCGAGGAGAAACCGGCGGAAAGCTGGAGTTCGCCGGTGGCCTTCTCCTCCACATTGGCTTCCAGAATGATTCGGTCGGGCGCGCTGCCGTCGACCTGCGTGACTTCGAAGCCTTCCTGGAAATAGCCCAGCGAGTTGATGCGAGCGGTCGAGCGCTTCACCGCGAGCGTGTTGAAGGCATCGCCTTCCACCAGGCGGAATTCGCGCCGCACGACCTTGTCCTGAGTCAGCGTGTTCCCGTTGACATCCACCCGCTCCACATAGACGCGCGGCGCCTCCTGGATTTCGAAGGTGACATTCATCGTGCGATCTTCCGCATTGCGGGAGATGCGCGGGTTCACGTCGGCGAAGGCATATCCGAAGGTGCCGGCAAGATCGTTGAGCTGCTCGACCGTGTCCTCGACCCGCTGCTGGTTGTACCATTCGCCGGTCTTCATCGACAGATTGCCGGTCATGCGCTCGCTGTCGAAGTCGCGAAGCTGGCTGTCGACCTTCACGTCGCCGAACTTATAGCGCTCCCCTTCCTCCACCACATAGGTTATGATGAAGTCGCGCTTGTCAGGTGTCAGCTCCGCGACCGCCGACACGACGCGGAAATCGGCATACCCTTCCGTCAGATAGAACTGGCGCAGCTTCTGCTGATCGAAGGCCAAGCGATCGGGATCGTAGCTGGTGTTGGAACTCAGGAAGGTGGTCAGCCGCGCCTGCTTGGTGATCATCTCGCCGCGCAACTCGCCGTCCGAAAACGCCTCGTTGCCGATGATGTTGATCTGGCGGACCTTGGACTTGGGCCCCTCGTTGATCTCGAACACCACGTCCACGCGGTTTTGCGCCAGCTGAACCATCTTGGGCTCTACCGTCGCGGCGAAGCGGCCCTGGCGCTTGTAAAGTTCGATGATGCGCGCAACGTCGGCGCGTACCTTGGAGCGGGTGAAGATCTGCCGCGGCGCCAGCTTGATTTCGGGCAGGATCTTGTCGTTCTTGATCCGCTTGTTGCCTTCCAGCAGGATGCGGTTGATCACCGGATTTTCCACGATGGTGATCGTGACCTGCCCGTCATCGAAGGCGACGCTCGCGTTGGAGAACAGTTCCGTCGCGTAGAGATCCTTCAGAACCTCGTCGCCCACCGCCTGTGTCCACACATCGCCGGTGCGAAGCTTGATGTAGCTGAGGATCGTCTGCGGTTCGAGGCGCTGCGCCCCGGAAACCGCGATCGTCCTGACGACGTCCTGCTGCTGCGTCGCCGCAGGGGCAGCGAGCTGCGCCGCCTGGTCCTGCGCGAAAGCGGCCGACGGCAGCCCCGCAAGAGCGGATCCGGCCAGAAGCAGCGCGGCATATCCCGTCGCGGAAACACGCGATCGTGCGCGAACGGTCATTAGATTACCATTTGACAAGGAAGTCCTGTCCCTCACTTCATCGGACCTGGAAAAGCGGCTCGATGCCCGGCTGCATTAAGCGCCATCCGGCAGGCCGGGTCGGCAAAGGCCGCCCATTGCCCGAAGGTTGCCGCGCAATCAACCCGTGCGCTGAGCCTGTTCCCGTCCCTTCAGCCCTTTACCCCGGGTTATTTGCCGAAGAGGGGCAAACTCGCCAGGTCGTTCACCGTGACGAACAGCATCATCATGAGCACGATGGCCATGCCGGTGCGATACGCCACTTCCAATCCGCGCGGGCCGACCGGCTTCCGGCGGACCGCTTCGGCCGCGTAGAAAGCCAGATGCCCACCGTCGAGACCGGGAATTGGCAACAGGTTGATGAATGCCAAGTTAAGCGAGATCAGCGCGACAAAATTGATGAACGCCAGCGGACCCAGGCTGAGCTGTTCGCCGGAGTATTTCGCGATCTTGACCGGCCCGCCCAGTTCCTTGACCGAGCGTTCGCCGGTCAGGATCTGGCCGATGCCCGTCACCATCATGCGCACGATGCCGACGCTGTATTCCCCCGCCGTGACGATGCTGGAGATCGGCCCCATCCGCTCATAGGCGAAGGAGACGCCGGCGGGGCGGACACCAAGCAGACCGATGCGCGAAGCATTGCCGAAGCGATCCTCCTGCTCGACGCTGGCGGCAGTGATCGGGATGGTGCGTTCCGCCCCGTCACGCTCGAAGCTCACATCCAGACGCTTGCCCGGATAAAGCATCACCGCTTCCTGCAGATCGCGGAAATCGTCCATCACCTCGCCATCGATGGCGGTGATCCGATCGCCCACTTCCAGCCCCGCCGCCTCGGCGGGCGAGCCCTCGCTGAACCCAGCGACGGTAAGCTGGCTTTCCGGCGCCTGCGGAACGGGCTTCCCGACGAACATGAAGAAACCGGCGAAAATCGCCAGCGTCACCAGGATGTTCGTCGCGGGCCCCGCAAACACGATCAGCGCACGGCGCCACAGTGGGGCATGGTGAAAGCTCCCCACACACTCCTCCGCGCTGGCATGCGCCACCGCATCGGCATCGGGCACGCTGGCCGGGTTCATGTCGCCCTTGAACTGCACATAGCCGCCCAGAGGCAGGACGGAGAGCTTCCAGCGCGTGCCGCGCCGATCGGTAAAACCGGCGATTTCCTTCCCGAAACCGACGGAGAAAGCCTCCGCATGCACGCCGAACCAGCGGCCGACCAGATAGTGGCCAAGTTCGTGCAATGTAACCAGTGGCCCCAGCAGCAGCGGGAAACCGATGATATACATCCAGAAGGGAATCGATGCGTCCAAGGTCAGGCCAGCTCCAATGTCTCGCGGGCCCGCGCGCGGGATGCGGCATCCACCGCCAGCACATCGTCCAGCGAACGCGGCGCGGGCGGCTGATTGCCTGTATTGAGGACCCGCTCCACACTTACCGCAATCTGGGTGAACCCAATCTTACCGGCAAGGAAGGCCGCGACCGCGGTTTCGTTCGCCGCATTGAGCACGGCGGGCGCAGCCCCGCCCTGCTGCGCCGCTTCGCGGGCAAGGCGGGTTGCCGGAAAACGCACCTCGTCCGGTGCGAAGAAAGTCAGGCTGCCGATCGCGGCCAGATCCAGCGGATCGCACGGCGTATCCATGCGCTGCGGCCAGGCAAGGCAACTGGCGATGGGTACGCGCATGTCC